>JAKSLJ010000050.1 GCA_024401275.1 Bacteroidaceae bacterium
CTGCATTATAGCCGCCCCTTATCAAGGGGCTCTAAATCTTCGAGCAAAAAACAAAAGAAAATCTTTTAGACTACAAATTGTCTTTTGCCCATTCTATAGGTGTCATGCCGACGAATTTCTTGAAATTGCGGTAGAAGGACTGCTCGCTGGCAAAGCCGGCTTCCTCTGCTATCTGCGAAAGCTTTGTCCCCTTGGCAGAGCTTGCCAGCAGCGTCTTGGCATACTCGATTCGCAGATTGTTGGTATATTCGGAGAATGAGCAGTGGTAAGTGCGATTGATGTAGTTCGACACATAGGTGCGGTTGGAGCCGATTTCCTTCACTAGGTCGTCTATCTTAAGGTCTTTCCTGATGAAATAGCGCTGGGCTATCATCAGTTCCTCAAAACGCTTGCCTATCTGCTCCGTCTGCTCCTGCGCGTCTGCCACCTCCGGCTCCACCCCTTCTTCCTCGTCGGCGCTGATGTTGTCAATTGTGAAATCTCTGTTGAAGCAGAGATAGCTTAGAGCGAAAAGCAGCGCGGAAAAGCTCAACGATATTGGGGCGAGCAGCCACAGACTCTCGCCAAAGAACTGCTTGCCTACTGAGTTCGCTACACCAGCGAGGATGCTTACGGTGATTATTGCGATTAGCAGGTGATGCACGGCAGTAGTATCGCGACCTTCCGTATCGGCATATACGGATTGTAATTCTCTGTCAAAGGCCTTGAGTTTCCTGATGCCGAAATAGCATACGCCGATGATCTGACAGGCAAAAACGGCAACCCTTACCCTGTCCATTCCTGCTTCGGGAAACAGATATTTTGCCAGTGCCACCACGATTCCGGGCAAGAGCCATGGCAGTAGCTTAGTAATCTTGAAACTGCTTGATGTCAGTCGGCAGAGGTAGCCATAGAACAGTGGATAGACAGAGAGCGAGCAGAGTGTCCAAAGACATTCCATAGCGTGCGAAATGCCGATGGTAAAAAACAGGGCATGGCAGAAATACAGCACTACGCATGTGGCGATGTAGCCCATGAAGTAGCGCTTCGGCGTGTCGTTTCTGTTGCTTTGAACAAGAAAGCAGATAAGCCAAAACATACATACAGCGCAAGGCAGTATGCTGAACACGGTGTGTAATAATTGAGTCTCCGTCATGCTTGTATCGTGTTTTTTGCTCCTTCTACTCCCCTTTTGGAGAGGTCGTAAAGAGACTTTTGACGGTGCAAAGTTACAAAAATAAACAAAAATCCCTGCTGTTACACCCTTCTTTTTGATTTTCTATGTGTCTGATTCTCAGCATTCCTTACGATTTGTTAGTAACTTTTTACAGATTGTTAGTCGTATTGCCTAATGTGTTAGGCTGCATTCGTTATTATATTAGTATCTTTGCAAGAGATAAACCGAAAAACGCAAAATCAATAAACACAATAAATAACATGAAAAAACTATTTTTGTTATCGCTGATGGCGATATTTGCAATCACGATGAGTGCACAGAGTGTTGCACTCGAACATGAAGGAGCATCAACTATCTTTTATGGAGGTCAGTCGTTGGCTCAGGCATACGCTCAGGCTGTAGATGGAGATGTACTCTACCTCTCTGGTGGTTCGTATGGCGACCTTACCGTAGAGAAGAAACTTAAAATCTATGGAACAGGTGTAAATCCAAACAATACCGAAGTTACAGGAATTTCTCAATTAGCTACGATTTATGTAAATGCAGCTGGAACTGAGAGCCACATCGAAGGCATAAAAGCTAATGCCATAAGACTTAATAGCGCAGAAAATGTAACTATCAGATATTGTCATGTAGGAGAAGTTGAAGCAAGACTTTCTCACAATCTCCTTATGTACAACAATATTGTTTGGGGTGCAGTACGATTGGGTGATACATGTAGAATGGATCGTGCTACCCAACTTTCAACAGGTTGCGTTATTTCCAATAACTATATTCACAATGGCTTACACAGATGCCGTGAGAATACCATAAAGAATAACATATTCCGTAGAAGGGGTGTTGGTGATGATTTTAATAGTTATTCTTTTGGTCTGGTAGCAACAGCAT
This sequence comes from Bacteroidaceae bacterium, assembly GCA_024401275.1. Classification (GTDB taxonomy): domain Bacteria; phylum Bacteroidota; class Bacteroidia; order Bacteroidales; family Bacteroidaceae; genus Prevotella. Next base: position 2,045 of record JAKSLJ010000050.1, read on the forward strand.
GTGTCGTAGAGAATAATATCTTTACATTAAGTTCTGGTGGCTATGGTGGTTGGTATTCTGGTGATAATACCATGAAAAAAAATATAACATATCTTGGCTCTGAAGTTGATAACTATTGTGTAGGTACAGGTAAGGATGCTGAGATATTTGTTGATTATGATGACGATAATTTCACATTTGACAAAAACTACCATCTTAACGAACCTACAACTTATGTCGGCACAGATGACACTGAGGTAGGTCTCTATGGTGGTCTCTTCCCATGGAACGAGGATGTTATGCCTTCAAATCCTCACATCATGAGCAATACATCTGGCACAAAGACCAACTCAGAGGGCAAGTTGCTGCTGAACATTAAAGTAAGTGCTCAGTAATATATAGTGCATTATGAGAAGAATAATTCTGTTATTTTTGTGCATTTGCAGTATCGTAACTGCCAATGCGCAATCATCAATTCCTAAGCAAACATACATTGCTGCCTATCAGTATTGGTTTGATCGGGATGATGCCAATGCGGTGATGGTAGTTGTGGAGGCTGGCACAACAGTCGTTTCTCCTACCATTGATGCCTCTGCTTTGGCGGATGGTGCGCATACAATGTACTTCCGTGCCGTTGATACATATGGTAGATGGAGTTCAATAATGAAACATGCTTTTGTGAAACTGAATGCAGACAACTTTAGCAGTTCTAAGATTGTTTGTTATCAGTATTGGTTTGACAAGAATGATGCTGCGGCTATCACACAATCTGTTCCAGAAGGCACGACTACGATTAATCCTACGATTGATATTCCAAATATTCCCGATGGAGTTCACTCCCTCAAATTCAGAGTCAAGGACACAGAAGGAAATTGGAGTTCCATTCTCAGTCACACTTTTTTCAAGATTGACCAAACCGTTTATAATTCAGCAAACATAGCTTCTTATCAGTATTGGTTTGACAATGACTTCTCAACAGTAGTTACCACATCGCTTGATCCAGAGGTGAAGAATCTTGAACTGAACGAACTTATAAATGTAGATAACCTGTCTCTCGGTGACCATAATCTGAGCATTCGTTTCTGCGACACCAATAATCGTTGGAGTTCTATCATAACCCATGATGTGACAATAGGCATTATTGGTGAAGCCGTTGATTTGGCTTATGGCGAAAACCTTGTTAAGAATGGTGAGAATCCTGCTCTTGATGGTTGGAAGCAGAAGAACGGAGTAGTGGACGGTGTGTCATACACCAAAATGGTTGCAGATGCTCTGATGAAAGGCTATTCTACAAGTTATGAAGGGGATCATACAACCGATTTCAATGCGCAGCGAGTTGTTTTCCATGGTGCAAGCAATTCACATGGCTATATCTATCAGGATATCCGCCTCGATAACTTCGTGCCTCAGACAGGTAACCTCAATGTAGATGTATATGGTACATTGTCGTACTATAAAACCCAAGGAGACTATGCTGGTATTGAATTCAGATTCTACGATGAGAATGGCGTTTTGATTGGCAGCAAAGTGCACTTTACCAACAAAGATCATGAATGGCCTAATACAACCGATTACGTTATACATGACAAGACTTCTTCTGTTGTTGTTCCTGCCAATACTGATTATGTACGCGTAAGCTGCTATTCTGTCATCAAAGGTTCTACTGGCGATAATGATGGTTGCATCTTGCAAGTCGGTCTTAAGGCTATTTCAAACAATGTAACCATAAACTATAGTACTGGAGCGAATGGAAGCACGGTGGCTCCAACTTCTGCAAACTATGGTGATGTTGCGGTTTCGTCTGTGGTTCCAGTTAAGTCTGGTTCTATATTCTTAGGATGGAGTGCGACGGAAGGCGGTAGCGTCGATTACGCTTCTGGCGAATTGTTCGTTCATAAGGATGGAGTAATCTATGACGAGGGCGAGACAACTCTTTACGCTGTGTGGGAAGATGTACTTTCTTATACTCGCGCCACTACCGAAGGTCGTTACGGAACGGTCTGCTTGCCTAAAGGTGCTACAGCTGCCAACATCACTGGCGCCACAATCTTCAGTATTGCCGGCAAGCGTGTGGACGAATCGGGTAATCTAAAGACACTCGTGCTCGAGAAAGTGAGCGATATGGAGGCGGGCAAGCCATACATCTTCCTTGCGTCAGGCAGCGAACTGAAGGTCATCTACTCTGGCGAGGCTGTCGATGAAGCTCTTTCTGATAACGGTCTTGTGGGAAGTTTCGAATACTGCGAAGTAGCGGAAGGCCTTTATCTGCTTTCCAATAACAAGCTCGTGAAGTGTGGTTCAGGCTGCTCTATCGCTGGCAACCGTGCCTACATCAACATGGACGAGGTACCGCAGTATGTTGAAGGCTCTGTCTCTGAGGCAAAGATGGCTGTAATCGGCCTTGACGATGCCACAGGCATTGAGGGCATCCGCATAGAAGGCGGTGAAGCTATTCGCCATAATGTCAGTGGCATACGCATACCACAAGGCACGAAAGGCATAGTGATAATAAACGGAAAGAAAATGCTCAAGAAGTAAAGTATGAAGAAGAAATATATATCCCCAACGGTCATTGTCAGATATATTTCAACGGAACACCCTCTCGCTGTTTGGAGCATTCTTATAGACACTAAGCCAAAGCCTGACATCCAAGGAGATGCAAAGCGAGATTCGAAAGTCAAAGACGACTCTGACGCGCTATACGAGTTGGAAGAACTGGAAGATTCCATAGCCAGCAGCTACGGTCTGCCCATTTTTTGAAAAACAAAGTAGCGTCGTACGAAAGGTGCGGCGCTATTTTTCTTTATGAATTAGAGAACAGCCTCTCCCCTCACCCTCCTACAAGGTTAAGGAACATGGTGATGATTCCTGTGTTTATGACATCATTGAACATTCCTCCTACAATAGGAATCAGCAGGAATGGCTTTATCGTATAGCAGTATTTATGGCATACGGCGCTCATGTTTGCCATGGCATTCGGAGTGGCACCGAGTCCGAAGCCACAGATGCCGGCAACAAGGACCGCTGCGTCATAGCTTCTGCCCAACAGCCAATAGGCTATAAAGTAAGCGAAGAGGGCCAAAAGAACAACCTGGCAAAGGAGAATAAGAACCAATGGCAGGGCGAGCGACTGCAGTTCCCACAGCTTTAGTGATACCATGGCCATGCCAAGGAACATGGAAAGGCAGATAAGCCAAAACAGACATACAGCGCAAGGCAGTATGCTGAACACGGTTTGTAGTAATAGAGTTTCCGTCATGCCTGCAGAGAGAGGTAAGAGGTTATGTGGGTCCTCTTTTTTCAAGGTGCAAAATTACAAAAACAAACAAAAATCCCTGCTGTTACGCCCTTCTTTTTGATTTTCTATGTGTCTGATTCTCAGCATTCCATACGATTTGTTAGTAACTTTTTACAGATTGTTAGTCGTATTGCCTAATGTGTTAGGCGGCATTCGCTATTATATTAGTACCTTTGCAAGAGATAAACCGAAAAACGCAAAATCAACAAACACAATAAATAACATGAAAAAACTATTCTCTCTTCTCGCCATGTGCCTCGTTTCATTGGGCATGATGGCACAAGCACAGTTGGTTGTCACAGTCACTCATGGCGAAACCACAACAGCGTATTATGGTATTGATGCTTTCCAGACGGCAGTCAATGCAGCTCAAAACGGCGACCTCCTTACCTTTTCTCCTGGCATATTCCACGGTGCAAATATCAATAACAAGGGCATCACTTTGCGTGGAAATGGATGTGAGGGCGAGAATGCCACAATCATCGATACGGACATCTCTATTGAAAAGCCTGCGGCAGACGGAACTCCAACACTGAGCATTGAAGGATTTGACTGCCAAAAGCCAATAAAATTTAGTGGCTCTGTTACGAATGAAGACATTCTTATCAGCAAGTGCAATATGAATTCTCTCTGGACTCTTGAGACTAACCGAAGGGAAGGCGTAGTAAAGAAACTTAATGTCATTCAGTGTAAGATAAAGGAATTTACTACCTTCTTGCAGGATTCTGAGGCAAACTTCATCAACAGCGTGGTGGCAAAGTTACAGTATGGTTATTACAACCAGCACAACTTCTCTTTCACAAACTGCGTTCTCTATATGCCAATAGATCAGAAAGTAACATTCTTCGCTCGCAACTCAGTAATCGTCACTAATTCTGGTGCGGTAAATGGATCTTTTATTGTGCCACCAACCCTTGAGAACTGCATCGTAACTGGTGTATTGGAAGATATGCCAAAGATTATCCCAGAACACACAGCTACGGCATCGCAATATATGCCGCTGACATCGGTATTCAAGACCGCGACTAACAACGTTTATGCAGACGACACATTTGAACTGACAGAGTCTGCAGCAGCAATCTTAGGCACCGACGGCACTCAGCTGGGCATTCACGGTGGATCTTTGCCTTATGACCCTACGACAACTTACCCTCGCTTCATAACTTTCGACGTGGCAGAAAAGGCTGTGGATGGCAAACTCGCTGTTTCTGTCAGCACAACAGAATAAATGCCCCCGCTTATGCATAGATTTTATTCTTTGATATTAACCCTATTCATCGCCACATCCATCTCATGGGGACAGAACTCAGTGCAATACTGGTTCGACCAGCAGAAGGTGATGCAAACGCTCTCTGGCTCTGAGATTGACTGCTCGGCATTGACCACCGGTGTTCATTTCGTCCACTTCCAGATTATTGACGCGGACGGAATGCTCACGCCAGTGCGCTCGCAAGCATTCCTGGTGATGAACGAAACGCAGCTACCTTCGTCTGACTATAGCAAGATAAGCTACTGGTTCGACCAGCAGAAGACTCGCTCCACTCTTCAAGGCAACGAGATAAGCACAGAAGGACTTTCTACCGGTATCCACTTCGTCCACCTCCAGTTGGAGGGAACCGACGGAACGCTCTCGCCTGTTCGCTCGCAAGCTTTCCTTGTGATAAACGCGAACATGACGCCTTCGTCTGCCTATTCTGGCATCAACTACTGGTTTGACCAGCAGAAGGTGAAGTCGGCTTATACAAGTGGCGATATTGATTGCTCTGAACTTACGAACGGCATTCATGCTGTTCATTTCCAACTCATTGACAGCAACGGAATGCCTTGCCCTGTGCGTACCCAGTTCTTCCTCAACATTGACTTCAGTGCCCACCAGTTATACTATTGGTTCGACGATGATGCTGAACGCAACCTTATGGACGTCAGCGAAACAGAACTCAGCGTAGAACATCTCGCCAACGGCAAGCATACGCTCCATGCCATGCTGGCTGACGCAAAGGGCAGAGTGATAAGCCCTGAGCAGATGTCAGCCGACTTCGTCATCGTCTGCCCTGACGATGAACATGTTGATGATAACGCAGACGGTATCTGCGATGTTTGTGATGAGCTATTCTGTTATACTCGCGCCACTACCGAAGGTCGTTACGGAACGGTCTGCTTGCCTAAGGGTGCTACAGCTGATAACATCACTGGCGCCACTATCTTCAGCATTGCCGGCAAGCGCGTGGACGAATCGGGTAATCTAAAGACACTCGTGCTTGAGAAAGTAAGCGATATGGAAGCGGGCAAGCCATACATTTTCCTCGCATCAGGCAGCGAACTGAAGGTCATCTACTCTGGCGAGGCTGTTGATGAAGCTCTTTCTAATAACGGTCTTGTGGGAAGTTTCGAAGACTGCGAAGTAGCGGAAGGTCTTTATCTGCTTTCCAACAACAAGCTCGTGAAGTGTGGTCCAGGCTGCTCTATCGTTGGCAACCGTGCCTACATCGACATGGACGAGGTTCCACTGTTTGTAGAAGGCTCTGTCTCTGAGGCAAAGATTGCAGTCATCGGTCTTGACGATGCCACAGGCATTGAGGGCATCCGCATAGAGGGTGGTGAGGCTATTCGCCATAATGTCAGTGGCATACGCATACCACAAGGCACGAAAGGCATAGTGATAATAAACGGAAAGAAAATGCTCAAGAAGTAAAGGTATGAAGAAGAAATATATATCCCCAACGGTCATCGTCAGACATATTTCAACGGAACATACTCTCGCTGTTTGGAGCATTCTTATAGACACTAAGCCAAAGCCTGGCATCCAAGGAGATGCAAAGCGTGACCAGAAACTTAAAGATGATTCCTATGCGTTAGACGAATTGGAGGAACTGGAAGATTCCATAGCCAGCTGCTACGACCTGCCCATCTTCTTCTGAAAAACGGATTGTAAAAGTCCCGCAAGCCAAGAACTTGCGGGACTTTATTTTTATTTACCATGTAGGTTTGAGCCCCCTATTATCTTTGAGAAGATCTCGTGGGGAAATACGATAGTTTTTTGTACCTCTTGGGGAAAGTGAGGAATATGGAGAAACTATACAATGTTAAAATTTCCCCATATTCCACACATTCCCCAAGAGATTAATAAAAATCAGAACATAGTCCGCGTGCTTATTATAAAAATAATTGTGTTCACTTACTTAAGTAGGTGTGCAAAATGTTTTTTATAATAGTTGTGTTCAATAGTGATGCATATTTAACGCCAAATATAAAGGAGTGTAGTGACTCCTACTCGGCTGTTATTTGGTGTTGAAGATGCGCAGTAGGGAGTGCAAGGATAGTATAAATCATTTTGCACACCTACTTATCGTTTCATATTTTTATATTGAATCAGGATTCACCATGCAGGTTTGAGCCCCGAATATCCTGAAGAAGATGATTTTTATTATTCATCAAAAAAAAATAGATGTTTTGAAAAAATCGTTAAAGGAATTTGCACAATTATATATATGTATATATATTTGCATTCGATAACACTAACCTACAATGATTTATGAAAAAAATACTTATTATTGCAATTATGGCTCTTACATGCTCTGCAACCACTTTTGCACAGGGCAAGGTAGAAGAGGTTCTCAAGAAGTCACAGGAAGAATTGGTGAAGGAGCGTAAGGAAAACCTGAAGCTCGCTGAGGACGCTATTAAGTCAAAAGCCATGAAGCAGGCAAAGAAGCAGGCAAAAGAACTGAAAAAGCAAGGATGGAAGGCGGCTGCCGGCTCACTCACCATCGAACAGCAACTTACGGATGTTTACATCAAATCACATCTTCTTGAGAAAAACTTTCCACAGTATATCATAGGTCGCTCTACGGCATCGTCTTCAAGCTATGGAGTGGCAAGAAAGCAGGCTCTTGCCCGTGCGAGAGTTGACATTGTCACACAGATGAAGGCAGAGATAGCAGGTCTTACGGAAGTGACAGACTCGAACATCGAATTGAGTGAAGGTGAAGTTGAGACCGTAGCAAAGATGGTAGATACGAGCCAGACTCTTTTCCAGCAGAACCTGGGCAAGACAGACGTGATTCTTGACATCTATCGTGAAGTTGACAATAAGACAGAAGCAATGGTCATCGTAAGCTACGATGGCAAGATTGCCAAGCAGGCACTTCTTGACATGTTTGAACAAGACAGAGCCGAGATAAAGCAGAAGTTGCAGGAACTTCTTGGCAAATAAACACCTTGAGGGCATAGTTCTATGGAAAAGAATAGTGGCGTTAATGGCAGAAAGGAACGGAACAAGGAGCGAACGAGCACTTTGCTCAGGCATATCTGTGTCACCTTTCTTGCAGTTGCCATAGTGGGAATCTTTGCGTTCGTCACCGTGAAGGCAAAACCTCTCGACCCTTTGAAAAGGACGATAGAGGAGTTTTCCTTCACTGACATTTATTACGAAATCCAGGGCGAGGACAATCCCGATAGCAGCATGGTAATAACCATCGTTGACATGACCAACGTGATAAAACGCGCTGACATAGCCCAAACGCTTGCGGACATAGAGAAACAGCATCCAAAGGTTATCGGGGTTGACTGCCTGTTTGAATCCATTGGCGAGGACTTGGAGGGAAACGAAGCCATCATAGACGCCGCCAGCACGTACAAGAACATTGTCTTTGCCGAGGCGATGACCGATTGGGAGAACGACAGTGTGGGATGGTCAAACGCCAAGCGCTCTTTCTTTGCAGAACTGACAGACATCACCGAAGGTACCATCAACTTCAAGCGCACTCTGTACGACAGCATGAAAAGAAAGGCTCCTGTTTCCGAAACATACCAGGGGAAGCAAGTGCCATCGTTCGTAACGCAGTTGGCAAACCTATATGCAGACTCAACCATCGTCACTGCCGACAGCTCTAGCGACATAAACATAAACTTTTCCAAGACACATTTCCATGTGCTCCAGCCAAAGGAGATTGCGTCGCATCCGGAATTGATAGAAGATCGCATCGTGCTTTTCGGTGCCATGAACTCCGTGAACGACCTGCACTGGACGCCACTGGGAAAGATCTCAGGAACAGAGCTTCAGGCTTATGCCCTTCAAAGCATTATCTTGAGTAAGGAGATACACGACTTGCAGTTTGTGCCATTCTGTATAATCTCACTGCTTATCATTTTCTTTGTGCAAGTGCTCCAGTCGCTTTACATCAAACGCACAAGGTCTTCCAGCAACCTTTTCGTAAAGCATGTTGTCGGTTCCACTTATATCCTGAACATCCTGACATTTCTCTTCACATCCGTATTCATTGGAATAAGTTTCTTTGTCTTTGCCATTTTCAACATAAGCATCAACCTTGGATGGGCATTGTCTGCCATTGCCTTTCTGGAGACATCACGCAGTCTGTATGCTTCCATCAAGGAATACATAAATTCCAAAAGAGACAAATACAAATTCCTGAAAGGCGTCAGATTGTAAACAGTTACTAATATAACACAATGAGAAGCAAAAGACATTGTATTGCAATTATCATTATGCTACTTGCCGTCATGGGTGTCAAAGCCCAGGATCTTGTGGCATACCATGTAATAGGAAAAGTAACATATTCTACCTCCAGTGGCAATAAAAACGTAGATGTCAACACCCGACTCACAGCCTCTACCATGGTCAGCATCCCATACGGAGGAAAACTCGAACTTCTTGACGAGCAGGGCAAAAAGCGCATCACCATATCTCAGGCGGGAAAGGGATCCATCAGGCAATTATGCTCTGACAAGGGAAACTCCGTCTCTGCCTTGACGGAAAAATATGTAGCATACGTAAAGAAGCAACTTACAAACAAGGGACTCACCACCAACAAGCGATACACTGACTTTGCAGTTGTCACAAGGAAGCAGGATTCCATCAGCACATCCACTTCCCAGAAAAAAGGATCGACATTTGCCGAACGCTTCAATAATTTCAAGAAACAGACACAAACCAAGTTCAATTCCTTCCGTGAGGAGTGCAACGACAGGTATCTCAGCTTTGTGCGCGAAACGTGGGAAAAGTGCGGAAAGGAGCCCCCTATACTCCGTCCTATAGAACCACGTTTTGAACCCGTCATCTTCGATGCGCAAAAATATTCCCCACAGGTAGAGAATAGGGAGCAGAAGGCTATTCAGATCGTAAATGGCGAAGGAAAACACCCAAAGACCGAGCAGCCAAAACCTGTTGAGGAAATCAAGGAAGTGGAGATCCCTCTCGCAGAAAAGGAGTTTGCTGAAATGCCTTTCATCTTCTTCGGCAACGAACTTTCCGTGAGACTTGACGAGACAAAACGAGTAAATCTCGGAAAGATCAATCCCGACATGGTAGCCACGGCACTGAAGCATTTCTCCGGTCAGGAATACGACAATCTCCTCTACGATTGCCTAAAGCTTCGCAAGGAATACAAGCTTTGCGACTGGGCTTATCTCGAGATGCTGAAAAGCATCACTGAACAGTTTTGTGGCGCAGACACTAACGAGGCTGTGCTTCTCATGGGTTATCTGTACTACCAGTCGGGATACAAGATGCGCTTTGCCTGCGACGACAACAATACGCTCTCACTGCTTATTGCTACCGACTACGTCCTGTACGGACATCCTTTCTTCATGATTGACAATACGCGATTCTATCCCGTGAAGGAAGTTCCGCAGACCATCAGCATCTGCAAGGCTGCATTTCCAAATGAGCAGCAATTGTCATTGCAAATCAGCGAAAGCATGCACATGAAAGTCACAGAGAAGGAAAAACGCACCATAGCCGCTGCCGACTATCCTGACTTTCAGTTCACAGCCGCAATCAATCGCAGCATCATCGATTTCTACGACTCATATCCGGCAGCATCATCTGATGGTTCTGCCTTGAACCGCTGGCTATTGTACGCAAACGCTCCGTTGGACCCCGACCTCAAGGCAGACATCTACCCACAGTTGCAGTCACAACTGGAGAATCTATCCGAGTATGATGCTGTAAGCCGTTTGCTGAACATCGTGCAGACTGGACTCACCTATGGCAACGATGAAGATTTGTGGGGAGGCGACCGCACCTTCTTTGCAGAGGAAAGTATCTATTATCCATACTGCGACTGCGAGGATCGCTCAGTCTTGTTCACACGCTTGGTGCGCGACTTGCTTGGGCTGGAGTGCATCTTGGTGTATTACCCGGGACACCTTGCCGCTGCCGTACACTTCAATGAAGAGGTTGCTGGCAGCTATTACAAGCTCGGAGAAAAGAACTTCGTGGTTTGCGATGCCACATACATACATGCTCCCGTAGGAAAGGAAATGGAAGAAGAAGCAGCCAAAGGAGCAACCTTGATACCACTAAAATAGGAAAGGAAACAAAATAAATGCCAAGACACATTCATCTAAAGATAGCATCCATCCTGCTTCTGATGTCCATTTGCATTCCGACAAGCGCGCAGAGGCAAGAAAAGGTGCATGGAAAATACTCTTACACCATTGGTGAAAACGAGCAGATTACGCTCTTTGAAGTGAAGCAAAACTGCATCAGGCATGCACGCAACGAAGCCATAAAGGAGAAGTTTCCCGAACTGATAAGTGCAAGCACGAACATGACCGATGCCAGCATCAACGGGAAAGTCATAGAAAACTTCGTCGAAGAGGTTACGATAAGTTCCCGAGCTGAATGGATCAGCGATACGCGCCAACCTTCTGTCACTGCTTCCTACGAGAATGGAAATCTTACTTTCACCGCTGAAGTCTGGGGAGAAGCAAGGGAAATCAAGCAGTCACACCCAGATTTTGAATGGAAGATTCTCTGCGGAGGGACAACCGATAGCCATGAGAGTAACGTATTCAGACAAGGAAGCCACATTTACATCAAATTCAGATCTCCCGCTGACGGATACCTGGCAATTTACATTCTCGACTCCACAAGCGAGAGCGCATCATGCCTACTTCCGTACAGAAGCAATGGCACTGGCTACCACAAGGTCAAAGCTGGCGAACAATATGTGTTTTTTGACGGCAACACCGACCCGGAGGCACGTACAGGATACATCATGACCACAAAGGCTGACACCGAAATGGATAATGTAGTCCTTATCTACTCGCCCAACCAGTTTACGAAATGCAATGACATCACCGGCGACCACAAACATCCCAACTCTCTTAGTACAAACGACTTCGAGAAGTGGCTCCGCAAGTTACGCATCAAGGATAAGGACGTAGTTGTCGATCGCTCACGCTGGATAACTATTGTCAAAAACTAAAAAGCAAAAAAACAAAAGCTAAAAAACATTACAACATGAAGATAAAATCACTTTTAGCCACTATTGCCCTGCTGGCATGTACACCAGCCATGGCGCAAGTTGAAGATGTAGTATATGATCTTGAAGAAGACAGTTCTGAGGTAACAACTCTCAAAGACATCATTGACACTCAGCAGAAGGTTCTAAAGACCAACACCGTTGAGAACCACATTACCGATGTATGGAAGCGCCGATACTTCTTCAACATCAGTTACAGCAATGCAACCCTTAAGTCTGACGGAAAGATCATGACGGAGAACGAAGCTAACCAAAAAGAGCAGACCTTCAAGAGCGACTGGGGCTTTGCACTACAGTCTGGTCTCAACTATCGCATCCTGAAAAGACCTATCGCCAACACGGTGGACATATGCCTTGACTATAGCTGGTTAGACCTGACCTTAAACCATTACAAAGCAGAGCCAGGCTATACATACAACAGCATAGAGACATATCCTAAAGGCGGCTACTGTTCGGCATGGGGAACCGAAAAGACGGAATTCACCTATGCAATGACTCTCGGACCGTCAGTCACCGTAGCTCCATTTGTTTCCCTCAATGCCAGCAGTCTGGCCCATCTTCGCATGCAGCTTTATTATCATATCGGCTATAGCGTTTCAGGCATTAATATGTCAAACGACGAAAACATCGATATGAGCCCACAGGCAAAGATTACTAATAAGCGCATCAGCTGGGGACACAACTGGGTAAACAATTTCGGCGTCACTCTCATGTGGAAAGGCATCGGCATCGGATATGAGCACCGCACCGGAAGCTTTGACTATCAGCCGACAGACAATAAGTTCGGAAAGGAAAAGAACAGGTTCAGCAACTCATACAATCGTATTTATATCCAATTCAGGACATAACCTCATAAATAAACTCCATACAGAGTCATGAAAAAGCTTATCTTTATCGCCCTCACGACCATCATCACCGTACTTGGGGTGTCCGCACAAACCGTTCAAGGCACTTGCGGCACCGACGTGCTGTGGACATTCGACGGAAAAACGCTTACTGTTTCCACTAGCCCCAAAGCTGCCGGCTATGTGCCGATGAAGGACTACGACCTCAATGAGGTTGCACCATGGACAAAGAGAGGACTGCCTGTCAAGTCGGTGGTCATCGGATATGGCATCTCACGCATCGGGTCATGCGCCTTTGCCGACTGCAAGGAACTTACCGAAGTGGTGTTTGAAAGTACAACCATCAGGGAAATCGGCTGGGGAGCATTCATCAATTGCTCGCGCCTACGCACCATTTCACTTCCTTCCCAGCTGTCAAAGATCGAGACAATTGCCTTCGCAAATTGTCCTTCCATCACATCTGTCAAGATTCCTGACCAATGCCGCGTTGAGGACCAGGCTTTCATCAATTGCCCCGGAATACACGGCATAGAGATCAGCCCGACTGCGTCCATAGGTCAGTATGTCTTTGCAAGGGAGGTTAAAGTGAACGGCAAAACTCAGCATGCCCTCTACAATGGCGAGATCATCCGACTGCCTGCCTATATCAATGTGGGCAACAGCCGAACCTTCGGAATAGCCCGCGCAGCCATCGAAAGGTATAACAGCCAGAGCAACAACGCCGTGGATAACGCAGACTACGACTATGCCACATCCGAGGTGGACAGCATCATTCCTTATGCGACAGAAACCCGTAACGACACTTACGCCCTCATCATAGGCAATCAGAACTACCGTTTCGTGCCAAGCGTACCTTACGCCATCCACGATGCCCGCATCTTCCGTTCATATTGCGAGAAGGCGCTCGGCATTCCAGCCGAACACATTCATATCAGTGAAGACGCTACCAAGGAAATGATCATAGGCGAAGAAATGGAGTGGCTTAAAACCATACGAAACCGTGATGCCTGCAAACTCATTGTCTATTATGCAGGACACGGCGTGCCTGACATAAACGGTCCAAAGGCAAAGTCCTATATACTGCCTACCGACATTCGCGGAACAATGCCGCAGAAGGGAATCTCGCTCGACGACTTCTATGCACAGCTCGGAAATCTTGCCTTTGCCCAGACAACGGTGTTCCTGGATGCCTGTTTCAGCGGTATCACTCGCGACAGCAAGGGACTGAACGAAGGGCTACGCGCCGTTGAGATTCCTGTTGAAGAAGGAACGCTGAGCACCGGCAATATCGTGGTATTCTCGGCAGCACAGAGCAATGAAACCGCCCAGGGATTCATGGAAGAAGGTCACGGACTCTTCACATACTATCTGCTTAAGGAGATTCAGGAAAACTACGCTAGACTCAACCTCGGACATATGAGCGACAATATCAAGCAGAATGTCAGTCGCAAGGCTGTACAGTTGAGACTTCGCAAACCTCAGACTCCAAACACAAGTGCCTCTGAAGCCTTGGCAAATGCATGGCGACTACTCCCTCTGTAATATTACGCCAGCCTTTAGGAAACTATATATTTGACCGCGCCTAACGCCCCATTTTCTTACAAGAAAATTTCCAATTTCTTATAAGAAAAAAATATTTTTCTTATAAGAAAATTTTTCGTTTCTTGTAAGAACACAACTCGTTTCCCTATGGCGGACAAATCATTTGCCGGTGAAAGACATGTGTCTTTTCTGCCCTTTTCAACCGAGATTCATCAATATATCGGAATGATTGCCATTTTTATAGCACGGAAGTTTGCGCATTCCGTAACTTTCGTATAAATTTGCAGCGATAATAGACAGTTTGTATGATTTGCTTCAATTTTGACGGAACACTGACATCGCGAAATACCTTCCTCCAGCTTCTTATTGATGCTGGAGGTTGGCAGTCTATGGCATTAAACATGCTGAAAGAATCGCCAGCCCTGCTGCTCTATGCCCTCGGAATGAAGAACAAGGGCAGGATGAAGGAGCAACTTTTTGGCAGATTCTTTGAGTTGTGGGCAGAGGAAAAGTTCACTTCCCTCTGCGAGTTTTCCGCGAAGAAGAACAAGCATCTGCTTCGCCCAGACATGATGCAACTGATGGACAATGCCATCGGCAAGGGCGAACAGGTGGTTGTTGTCACGTCAAACTTCGAGCCTCTAGTGCGCGAATACCTGAAAGACTATCCTCAGGTGCAGATCATCAGCACGACTCTGGACATTTACCAGGGTCGTCTCTCCGGTCGCTTCAAGTCGCCGCTATGTGCAGGAATGGAAAAAGTGCGCCGTCTCTTGGAACTTTTCCCAGACAAGCGCACTTACAATCTTACTGTTTACGGTAACGCGAAGGAGGACGTTGAGCTCCTCGACCTTGCTGACGAGGGGCATTACAGTCCCCTATAGATTCTATAGAAGAAAGAGTTTCCCACTTACGCTATGGGATTCTCGGGCTAAAGAAAAAAAGCAATTCATCAGAGCCATCACCACCTTTCTCAAAGATTTTCTTTTGTTTTTGCTCGAAGATTTAGAGCCCCTTGATAAGGGGCGGCTATAATGCAGGGTTACTTCGCTACATTAGTTTCTTTTATTTCTTAGCCAGTTTCTTTGAGCTACAGACAATCTTGAAGAATTTGTTATTTTTATTAATCTCTTGGGGAATATGTGGAACATGG
>JAKSLJ010000051.1 GCA_024401275.1 Bacteroidaceae bacterium
TTACGGATTTACAATTTACGGATTTACAATTTACGGATTTACAATTTACGGATTTTTATAGCGTAAACGCCAAATTGCAGACGAGGGAATTTGAGCTGACATGATATTTCGCCCAACCGATGTTCAGCTTGAAGCGCTCTAGGTTGAGACCTGCGCCAAGGCTGAGACCTGCGCCATGGCTGCTGCCCTTGTCCTCATCGGAAGTCTGAATCTTCATGTCGTGGGCGCGGCGGCAATTGTAACCTCCGCTTACATAGAACGACTGACCGAGGAGAAGATCAACGCCGAAGACACAATGGTCCAAGAAGGAATAATCCCAATCGGTCAAACCGACCATCGTGGCATTCAGGCGGAAAGGCATGTTGGCGAACTTCTTCGTAACACCCACCTGAAGGTCCATCGGCATCTTGTCGTAAACGTCGTCGTAAGCCTTAAGCTGTCCACCAAGGTTCTTCGCTACGGCAGAAAGGCTGAAGTTCTTTTCGGAATCGTAGTAGTTGAGACCGAGGTCAACTCCAACAGCAAGGGAGTTGTAATCGCCTATGAACGAGCCTATTGCCTTAGCCGTAATACCGCCCACGAGTTTCTCCGTAAGCTGGTATGAAAGAACGCCTTCGAGGGCAAGGTCGTTGGCGGAAAACTCGCCGAGGATGGTGTTGTCGGCAGTCGTGTGCTTCATCTTGCCATAGTTCACATACTGCGCCATGACTCCCCATGAAGCCTTGTCGTTAACGGCACGAGTGAAGGAAGCTCCGCCTATGACGGCTCCTTGCATGTAGGTCATCACGTTGATGCCCAAGGTCTTGTCGCTAACGGAGGAGAGAAGCGCAGGATTGTTGAACACGAGCGACGGATCGTCTTCCACCGTACTTATGTTGTCGCCTCCGAGAGCCGTAGCATGAGCCGACTGTGGCACACGAAGGAAATCGTATGCCGTTTGGCTCTCCTGAGCATTAGCGCAGAGGCCTAGCAGAAGGAGGAAAAGTGTGGTTATCTTTCGCATTATGTGAGTCTCATCTTATCCCTTATCGGGGGTTATCTTATCGTTACCTGAGTAGCACCAAAGCCGTATTCCTGGAACGAAGCGTCCTGATACTTGCAACGCTTGTAGCGGTAGGTCAGGTCGTTTATTATGGCAGCACGAAGCACGCCTTCGCCCTTGCCGTGGATGAAGACAATCTTCTGCCCCTGCTTGTTCTGGTACTTCTTCATTATCTTGTTGAAGTAGTCCTTCTGGTAGTTCAGAATCTCGACTGGCTTCATGCCGGTAGTAGAGTCGATAATCTCGTGCGCATGAAGGTCAACTATGATTATCTCCTCGTTGCCAACGGTCTTTGTGCGCACAGCCTCGATAGCCTTGCCGTCGTCATCCTTTGAGGAAACAGCTCCCATCATGGCTTCCTTTATCTTCTGCCCTACTCCATTACCCAGCTGCATCTCAGGCTCAGCCACGCGGTCGTCTTCTACGATAGGCAGAAGCATGGCGTTCTCGTCGAAGAAATCGTTCTCCACGAATGAGGTAACCTTATAGAATTTCCTTCCGTCTATACGAAGCTCCACGTCCACCACAGGACGACGCATGAAGGACTTTCCCTGCTTGAAGGAAATCATCTGCACGAGAAGTCGCTCGCGGTCGTTGAGGTCGGTAAGCGAAAGTTCCTCAAGCAGAATGGATGTGTTAGGCTCCACAAGTCCAGTCTTATGCAGATGGCAGCCGGCATTCTCGCGAATGGAGATGGCAAACTGCTGGTAGTAGTTGCTGTCGTTAATGTAGAAAACGGCAAAGCGCTGGTTGCCGAAGTCTGTTCCGTTTAGTGGCACGAAGGCGAGGTATGCGTAAAGCTTGTCGCCACCCTTGCGCTCTTCCGGTTCAGCCATAAAGGTTATAGGCAGGTCGGCAGGCTCTATGATCTCGGCTGCAAGATCGGCTTCGTTTTCATCCGCTTCACTTAGGGCAGCCTTCACGCTCTTTGCAACAGGCTTGGCAGCTTTGTCTTCATTCTTCGGCTGGTTGTAGTATTTCGGCTTTTTGTCGTACGATTCGTTCTGTACCACAACCACCTCGCTCATGCGCATCGGGATTTCGAAACCGTCTTCGTCCTCCACAAGAACTATGTTGCCCGACTGAAATCCAGAGACTATTCCGCCTCCGACTTCGTTCAGGAATGAAACTTTATCTCCTATTTTCATATTTCCTTGATGTAATTTTCGCGTGCAAAGTTACACATAATTATATAATAAATAACGAAAATCGTTCATTTTATATTGCAAAATGAATATAAAACGAGAAAAAATCAAGCCAATATTGAAAAAAATTAAGCCAAAATACCAAAAACTTGGTATATTTTCTTAACTTTGCCGCGTAAAAAATTACTAAAAACTAAAAACTATAAACCTAAAACTAGTTATGGTATATTCACACGAAGTTCAGAACATGTGTTGTGTGGCTAAGGGCCCAAACCATGGACCTGCTCCAATCCCAGAAGAGGGTAAGTGGGTGCAGGCAAAAGAAATCAAAGACATCTCAGGTCTTACTCACGGTATCGGCTGGTGTGCTCCTCAGCAGGGTGCATGTAAGCTCACTCTCAACGTGAAGGAAGGCGTTATCGAAGAGTGTCTCGTAGAAACAATCGGTTGTTCAGGTATGACACACTCAGCAGCTATGGCTTCTGAAATCCTCCCTGGCAAGACAATCCTTGAGGCTCTCAACACAGACCTCGTTTGCGACGCTATCAACACAGCTATGCGCGAGCTCTTCCTCCAGATCGTTTACGGTCGTACACAGTCAGCTTTCTCAGAGGGCGGTCTTATGATCGGCGCTGGTCTTGAGGACCTCGGTAAGGGTCTTATCTCACAGACAGGTACTCTCTACGGTACTAAGGTTAAGGGCACTCGTTACCTCCAGCTCACAGAGGGTTACATCACAAAGATGTATCTCGATGCTGACGACCAGGTTTGCGGTTACGAGTTCGTTCACATGGGCAAGTTCATGGACGCTATCAAGAAGGGTGTTCCAGCTGACGAAGCTCTCAAGAGTGTTACAGGTACTTACGGCCGTACAAAGGAAGAAGACGGTGCTGTTAAGTCTATTGATCCACGTAAAGATTAAGGAGGACATAATATGATTAGAGAAGTAAAATTCGAATCACAGGATCGCCGTATGCCTCAGATTCTCGCTTGTCTCGAGAAGCACGGCATTAAGTCAATCGAAGAAGCTAACGAAATCTGCGACAAGGCAGGTCTCGATCCATACGTGACATGTGAGGAAACTCAGATGATCTGCTTTGAGAACGCAAAGTGGGCTTACGTAGTAGGTACTGCCATCGCTCTCAAGGAAGGTGCTAAGGACGCTGTTGAGGCAGCTAACTACATCGGCGAAGGTCTCCAGTCATTCTGTATTCCTGGTTCTGTTGCTGACGACCGTAAGGTAGGTATCGGCCACGGTGAGCTCGCTGCTCGTCTTCTCCAGGAAGATACTAAGTGTTTCGCATTCCTCGCTGGCCACGAGTCATTCGCTGCTGCTGAGGGTGCTATCAAGATCGCACAGATGGCTAACAAGTCAAGACCTGCAGACAAGCCTCTCCGTTGTATCCTCAACGGTCTTGGTAAGGACGCAGCTATGATCATCTCTCGTATCAACGGCTTCACATACGTACAGACACAGTTCGACTACTTCACAGGCGAGCTCAAGGAGGTTAAGCGCACAGCTTACTCTAACGGCCCTCGTGCAGCTGTAAACTGCTATGGTGCTGACGACGTTCGCGAAGGTGTTGCTATCATGTGGAAGGAAGACGTAGACGTATCTATCACAGGTAACTCTACTAACCCAACTCGTTTCCAGCACCCAACAGCTGGTACATACAAGAAGGAGCGTACTCGCGCTGGTAAGCCATACTTCTCAGTAGCTTCTGGTGGTGGTACAGGTCGTACACTTCACCCAGATAACATGGCTGCTGGTCCTGCTTCTTACGGTATGACTGATACTCTCGGCCGTATGCACTCAGACGCTCAGTTCGCTGGTTCTTCATCAGTTCCTGCACACGTTGAGATGATGGGCTTCCTCGGTATCGGTAACAACCCAATGGTAGGTTGCTCTGTAGCTTGCGCCGTAAACGTTGACCTCGCCCTCAACAAGAAGTAATAACTGATAATCAATTAGTTACAACTTTATACAATTCTCCTGTAATCGTAATGGTTGCAGGAGATTTTTTTGTTTATATGGTGCTGATGATGGTAAGCTAATGATGTGGAATTAGTAAAAAATCTTAGCTCTTCTCCTACCATTTTCAGCAATTGTAGATTGTGCAAAAATTCCATATTTTTGGAGTAAAATCTGCAGCCATATTGCAGCCACATTTGATTTTTTCAAAAAAGTGGTTGCAGAAACGCTCTAATCGGCTGAATTTAAGACTGATAGCTTGTCTTAAAAAACAAAACAATGGAAAAACATTGCACTAATGTCTATTTCTTGATAAAAAAGGCAAGAAAAGACAAAAATGGAGAGTCGCCGATAGAAGCATGGGTATCTGTCAACGGCGAACGTACATCTTATTCTACAGGCAAGAGAATCAAATTGTCTGAATGGGATGAGAAGAAACAATTGGTAAAAGGTAAATCAGAAAAGGCAAATCTTATCAACGAGTACCTTTATCAGTTGCGTAACAAAATCTTCCAGAAGGAGATTGAACTTATGGAGAAGGGCTTCATGATTACCCCCTCTCTGCTCAAGGATGCCGTTAATGATCATGTAGAAGCTATTAACAAGAAAACGCTTCTGCAAATCTTTAATGAGTACCAGGAGATGCGCAAGCCGTTGATTGGAAAGACAATCGTAAAGGACACTTATGACGACAACGACTTGACAGGCCGATACATAAAAGAATACATGAAGGATAAACTCCATCGCAAGGACATCTATCTGCACGAGGTTAAGATAGGCTTCATCCAAGGCTTTCACTCATTTCTTCTATCAGTTAAGAATAATAGACAGAACTCATGCGCTAAGCATTTGAAGTTCCTGAAGCAGTTAATGAATATAGCTGTCGCTAACGGTCATATTCAGTACAATCCACTTCAAGTATATAAAGTAGAGCGTGAAAAGGTCGAGATAGATTTTCTTAATGATGTAGAACTTCGTAAGATCATCAACTTTGACACTCCTATAAAGAGATTTGAACGCACGAGAGACGCTTTTCTCTTTGGTTGCTTCACTGGTCTGGCTTACATTGACATCAAGACCCTTCGTAAGGAACATCTAGAAACAGACTCGGAAGGGCGAATCTGGATTAAGAAGAAGCGTGTCAAGACAGGAGTTCTATCGCGCATACCTCTTCTTCCAATGGCAAAATTACTCCTGGAGAAGTATAAGGACTGGCCAGGAGATATGATAATGCCGATTCAAGATGCAACAGATGTTAACGAAAATCTTAAGGATATCGCCGTTCTCTGTGGTATTAATAAGCGTGTCACTTTCCACACATCTCGTCATACCTTCGCTAGTACAGTTACTTTAGCTAATAACATCAGCATTGAAGTGATCTCTAAGATGATGGGACACACTAACACTCGAATGACAAGTAGATATGCCAAGCTCGTTGACACAGCTATTGGGGAACAAATGGATAAGATAAAGGATGAATTCTGATAAAATCTATATTAGATTCTTATACATCTATCTAGCATGAAGGAGCCTACTCTCATAACGGGGTAGGCTCTTTTTTGAAGGGCACAGAAAAGAAACCACCTCACGAAGAGGTGGTGTAATAGGTGTCAAATTGAACTATTACTGCATATACTCGTTCTATCTATACCTTAAGGTATCTGCAAGTTCCAGTATGTTGAAGCATTTGATTTCACATGCACCTTTGTAAACGTTGACAATTCCGTTATCAATGCCTGTACATCATCTTCTGAGGGTTCTGGCAAATGGTATTGGGCTTTTGCACGACCAATGTTTACTTGTATAGGATTGGTTGCACGAATCATACTGACGAAATGATTAAGGTTAAATTTCATAATCGGTTCAATCGTAATGTATATCGGTGCTCCCATTGAGGCCAGTTGTGCCATAGCCTTGACACGTTGCTCTGGATGCGGACTGTTATTCATTATATCTGGCAACCACTCATCAGTTTCAAGTGTCGTACATAGAAATGATTTTCTCATAACTGGATGTTCTACAAACTGAACGAATCTCGAAGGATCCTTACTCTGCCAAAGATAGCGATTGTCAAATTTTTCACAGTAATCCAGCACTTGCACTATCCATTGGTCGGGAATATTTCTAGCCCACATGTCAGTTGAACTTCCCACGAATACGAAGTTCCCTTTGCCTAGGTTAGTACGACACTCATCTGTCGCCAAACGAATAAGCCCAACACGATGAAATATGTGATCAATCGTCTTCATATAACAATATGCACAATCGTGAAAACACTCGCCTTTGATTGGATTCCATGTATGACTCACGAACTCATACATCTGACCGTTGCTTCTATTCATCCCCATAGTTTAACTGTATATATTTGTATTCATACATATCTTAGGATTTGACGGCTTCTGAGATTCTTGGGGGATTTTGAAGAGAAGAAAAAACACCTCACGAAGAGCTGGTTCTGCCATAAGATATCTATGGCAACAGAGAAGAATTATGGAAGTACAATACAATCGAGAGTAAGACCTATTCGCTTACGGATGCGTATTCGTCATGAGGCATAAGGTTTGCGATAGCGTCACGGAATTGTTGTCTTTTGGCTATGTCGTATGCACCATATTGAGAATAATAATCTTCCATACAGACTATAAAGCCATCCTTGGTAATAGCGAAAATATGCTGTATGTCGTCCTGCCAACCGCCAACATTATCCACGATGCTCATGCCATCAAAGTATGCGACTTTGGCAGTGTGCGATGGATCTCTGGAGTCGTACGCATCAGATGCACATTCCTCTACATAAACAACCTCTGAATCACTTAGGTTAGTGAAGAAGTACTTGTCTTTCATTAAATTTTTCATAACAATAATAAGGATTTGTAGCGAGATTAATGGTGTTTTGGGGCATTATGAAAACACATATACCTCTTTCCTGGATCCATCAGGCATGGTTATTCTCTTCTTATTAATTGACAATGGAAGGGATTTAATGATACCTTTATTTTCGTTGGTTATATCAGTAGCCTTGGCAATCCATTTCACCCCAAGACTATCGTATATATCCTGAAGCATACTTTTAAGTTCTATGGTGGTGTATGGTTTGTGGATGATTACTTGCCTTTGAAAAACTGTAGATATATTAGCTACCGAGCGTCTCGCCTGTAATTCTTTCTCCAACTCAGAGCAAATAAAACTGCGGGGTGAATAGTTGTTGGCCACGATTATCTCGTAATAATCCTCATACTTAAGCATGCCATACCTTGCAACAATCTCAGATCTAAACTGAGGATAATTTTCTCTGAAAGCAACATATACTGTCATCCTTCTTTGGAAATTATTATCTTTGAAAAACTCTTCAAAAAATTGTTTTACCAAGGGTTCAGAGCCATCTGAGAAAGGAGTAATCGGTATCATGTGATTGTCTCTCAGATTGAAACATATAGCATCTATATTCTTGTATTGATCCTTTTTTATCTCCAAAGCACGCACTTCTGAATAGTAGGCATATGGATTGGCTTCAACTGTTTCAATGCCATTATTCTCTATTACATCAAGATAGCAATAAGAGTATTTCACTTTTTGTTGAGTATCTTTGATGAATGCAGTCATGATAGGACTCGTTAGGTCCTGGGTCAATAAGTTATCCGTATTTTTCTTCTTCTCCATTATCTTTTGTTCAGCAGCTTCCACAGTCTTTTTGTCCGTATACTTGTGGTAAAACCAGACACGATTACGAAATGGATTCTGTTGTGTCCTGCATCTGCCAATTATCTGTGGGAGATCTATAGCCATGTCAAGATTTAGGTTAAGAGCATTCGGATTTGCAAAAATGAATGTTGAACTTGATAGACTGTAGAAATCGACCCCCTCAAAACAATGCTTAGTAACAAAAGTGAAAGTTTTGTTGCACTCATGTTCTTTCTTTATGTGCTCTATTTTAAAGCCTTTTCCTAAGGCATCCAGTTTTTTCTTATTGTCAGCCTCATTCGCACATGCAACAAGTGTGTTTTCGGGTGTAAGGTCACATCGCTGAATAATATTACAAATGGCAGATACGTCATTTATGAAGAAAACTCCTTCACGGCTATATATTCGATTGCCATTTATTTCCATAACATCAAAATATCGCCGAGTAGGGTCTTGGGAACTTTTCATGTACTTATTCACAATACTTTCTACCTCCGATGCAATACTAGTCATGTGGCTCTGAATCACTTCAACATGTATCAGTTTTGATTCCGGCCAAACTAGATCTACATAAGGGATATTACTTAATTCTGGAATGTTTTCAAGAATGTAGTTCAGAATGGGAGTTGCAGAGATGAACACAATATGATTATCCATACCATTTAGTGTTTTCATCATGTTCAACTCCACTCTTCCTTTGAATGAAGCATCACTGAGAGTATTTGCAAATTCATCCACAGGAATGACACAATCTTTCAGGATTCCGAGACTCTCAAGTTCATTCTTTGCCAACATGAAAGAATCGTATGTGGTCATAATTTTAGGAGGTCTACCATTGAGTTGGTCAAGATAGTCATGCAGTCTGTTAATGGTATACATTTTATCTTCAACTTTCATTGACCGTCCATGTGTGACCATCCTTTTTTCAAAGTAATGAAGAGGATAAATCCTTTCTCTGCTACAAACTGTACCAGAACTTTCATCATAGTATCTGAGTAGACTGTGCACTTTACAATCCAGTAGTTCTTTTCGTGGACTGAGCATGAGCATCGATTGGTCATTACGAAGATACACCTCTGTCATTCCACAGCCACAGACCTTCTTGTTCACTATCAACTTTCCGCTAGATATGTTTCTTAGTTGATCATCAAAATTAACAGGAAGATAATAATACTCTTCCCCAATAGGTAATTGTAATCTTTTAATCATATTTATATATTTTATTTCAGTAATTAGGAAAAGAGGGGATTGTATCTGCAAAATGTCAGTTTTTTTTGTAAAAATCAGTATTTTCCATTATATATATAGAAAAAATTGACATTTATTTTTAGTCCAGCTTTGCCATACTCTCTCGGAATCCCCTGAACATCCATCAAGGATGGGCAAGGGAAGAGATTCCGAAGAGGATGTATGGACAAAGAATATATTCGGAATGATCGGAGAAGGTTCACTTCGAGCCAGTGCGAGAAGGGGTTCTTTGTAGTGAAATGAGAATGTGAAGAGACATTGCGAAGCATGGCTCTGAGCTTATGATGGGTATTAGTATTGTGGTAAATGGATATGGAGAAATAAGAAAAGTATACTCACATTTTGCCAATATTACAGTAATGGATAGTGGAGCGTAGCGGAACATGTGGGTTATTTCTTGGCAATATACCTACAATAGCATCTGGCCAATCAACCACTCAAAATCCTCGCTTCGCTCGTCTTCTGAAGGACCTCTCATTTTTCTTTCTGAGAGTCCCGCTTTCCCTTCCCGTCACTCGCTTGGTGGCGAGCTCTCGGAAAAGCAAGCCTCTTTCAGAAAGATAATTGATTATTCTGTTTTTCCTGACTGAATTGACCTATGGACAACTCATCTCTCATAGCTCGCCTAGGCTCACTACAAGAGATTCATTAAATTCCTCGCTTGCAGCAAGGAATTCTGTTATTGTATTTCCTTTCAATTCTTTTCTGATAAATGAGTAATGGAAACTCTACAGAAATGAAATTACCTCTCCCTGCAATTTCCTTCAATACAATCCCCCAGACCTCGCCCACCTAACCCTCCTTCCATTTCCTTCTCTCCGCTTCGCTACAATCAGTCATTTCTGGATGCCCGAGGTCTGTATTTAAGTTTTACAAATGTTTTCAATAGTAAACGCAAGAGGACTGAAATATACAATACTCTTCATTCAATTTTAATTTCACAAAAATAAAACTGAAGACTTTATAATTTCTTCCAAACGTTAAAAACGCGATTCACCCCATCGCCATTCCTTATTGTTGATGATAAATCATAATTAAAAAAAGATGGCAATGAACTTAATACAGAATCTTTACGACACCTTCTTTGGTCAGCCTACAACTCTGCTACAGAAGAATACACACCCCCTGAAAAAAGAAGAAATACCACACCACCAAAAAACGCCTTTTGCAGAGGAGCTTAAGCTTCTAGAGAACAAATATGGCTACTTTGAAGAATTTACCATAACCCTCCATGAGATGCTGCTCCTTCAGCCAAGGCGTAGGGAAAGGGTGGATGCATATCGAGGATTGGTCTCATATGCAGCAAAGAATGGAAAGACAATAATTATAAAATCTCGTAAAACTAAATAAAGATTATGGTAAAAGAAAAAACTATCTACGGAAAAATCTATCGCTGTTATCTTAATGGCAAGATTTGGATATCCTCTGATGGAACTAGGGCTGGTATAGATGGAGAGAATGGATGTATTAAACCACGAACCATCAAGACAGATGATAATGGTAATAAGTATGTCCAGAATGCTAGCGGACGAAGAATCTCTGTAGCAGAAGCCGTTATGGTATGTTTCGGTCCTCGATACCCGAAAGACGGTAAACTGTACGTTATCTCTTTCAAGGATGGTAATAAGGAGAATTGTTCAAAGCAAAACCTTCAGTGGGTTCCTTACCATTATCAACATGCAACTTCCGATGAGGTAAAGATTGACCTCGGTGGCATCCGTTATACTGTCGAGAAGAACGGAGTCATAAAGAAAGGTAAGGAAATCGTGGCTACCAGTGATTCGTTTTATGACCCGGACATGGACTTGGAGACTTGCACTGATCCTTATCTCTCTGTACCATCCTAGAGCTATAAGAATGGAAAACGAATCAGTATAGATGACGTGATGAAATGGGCTGGCTACATTCAGGGTGATGATGCTGACCTCCAAGAGCCAGTCATCTTACATCGAGACCTTGACTGGAAGAACTTTGCTTCAGACAATCTTGAATGGACAGAAGCTACGGATCAGCGTTATCTCGATTATCAGGCCAAAAAGAAGGCTGATATGAAGTTGAGGAGTCAGGAGATAAACAAGGGGAAGCCTATGCCTGACTATTGGATATAATGAGAAGTACCTGGGGATTCCTCAGGTGCTTTTTTTGTTTTATTCAAGCCTTTTCTACGTACATTCCGTGAAAAGTAAGTACATGCTGTGAACTTCACGATTTGTCCGAAACCATTTCATGAATTGTTTGCGATACCTTTTAAAAACACTCTACCTTTGCAGTGTCAAAAACAAAAATGACAATCAAACCAAAACTCAAACTAAAACATTAACACTTTAAAAACTCAAAAACATTATGAAAAAGTTTCTTTCAAAAATCATGTTCGCAACAGTAGCAGTTTTCTCAGTAGCAGGTTTCACATCTTGCAACAACACAGATGATGATCCATACGTACCAATCCCAACAGAAATTCATACTGTGACGCCATCTAATAATCAGGAAATGACTTCAGCATACGGAGCTGTCCTTTCAGAAAATATCCTCGATATGTTTGACGTAACAGTTGTCCTTCATAGCGGTGACAAGTCAAAGGAAGTTGCTCTTACAAAAGCTAATGGTCAAGCAGATGTAACACGCACTTCAAATGGCAACATGACCTACTATGAGTATGTATTTGCAGAGATTGATGGCCAGAAAGGAATCAGTAATGCCGAAGTTAAGGTAACACCGAAGGCAGATATCAAGATCGTCATTTCAGCTATGCCAGCAAACGAAAAATTCACTATGCAGCATGGTGGAAATATGTTCAAGGCAAAGTTTGGTGCGGATGGCAAGTTCGTGGGTAAGTTAGCAACTCATTTTACAGTTCTTTCTGGTTCCTACTATCCTGAGGAATTGCTTAAAGATAATGGCAATGGCACTTTTAAATATGATGAAGTAGCAGAAGCAATTCAGGATTGCATGTTTTAATTGTAGTAGTGCTAAAAAGATGGTATCACATCATAATAAACAGAATTATTAACAACTTTAAAATTATACAACTATGGATACAATTATTTCCATCCTCATCATGTTTGGTTTTTGTTAACAAACCGTTCCACGGAATGCGGAAGAGTCAAAAAAAACAAATAAATAGAATTATTAACAACTTTAGAATTATACAACTATGAATCCAATTATTTCCATCCTCATCATGCTTGGTTTGTATTAACAAACCGATCCATAGAAAGGAACAAACATTACCATACGCTTCTCCTAATTGAGAGCCGCGTCGCAGACAGTTCTGAATTGATAATTATTTTACAATAATAGAAAAAGCTAAAAAAAGAACTCCGATTACAAAAACGTAGTCGGAGATTCGTGCTTTATTACCTAGCCTTTGATACTTTGGCCTGAAAGATTGCTTGAAGATAAAGGCAATGGCACTTTTGGCTATGATATAGCAGCGGAATCCCTTCAGGATTGTATGTAACGATAGTAGTAATAACTTTAAAAATGTTAACTCCTCATCAGGCACAAATGCTCGATGAGGAGTTTTTACGTCTATATTTTACTTTTCCTCCTACGAAGATGGAAGAAATAATCACACACAAAAAGCAATCGTCAGCTTTTGTATTGTTAAAAAGTGTTAATGGTGACATAAAAAACACTTATGAGAAGTGGTTTTTAAGTAAAAAGTAGTAATTTTGCAGCGGATTTGGTAACATGATACCACTCATGTGCAAGGGAATCAGGTGAAATACCTGAGCTGTTCCTGCAGCTGTAACCCTTTTGTAGAGCCAATATTTTCATGCCACTGAAACGTCGTAATTATACATTACGCATTACGCATTCTTGCGCTCCGTAGGTGCTCAGGCGAGCAAGCTCGGAGTCCTTTCGGGAAGGCGTTGGCTCTTGGGAAGCCAGAAGACCTACCACGTCCAATTAAGTGATACCAAACTCCCAGGATAGGAGTTATCTACTTATGCAAACAAGCAAATTCTTACATATTATCGGCTTCACAGCTATGCTGTGTTGGACTTCCTTATGTGCTATGGCACAAGAGGATAAGACCGTCACGCTCAACGAGGTTGTAGTGACAGGTACCGGCACAAAGCATCTGCTGAAGAACGCTCCTGTACAGACAGAGGTCATCACGCGCAAGATGATTGAGAGCTACGCGGGCAAGAGCATCGAGGATATTCTCGGTGGTCTTACGGCTTCGTTCGCCTTCAACGAGGGGGACATGGGAAGCCAGATGCAACTAAACGGCCTCGGCAACAACTATATACTGATTCTTGTTGACGGCAAGCGTCTGCATGGCGACAATGGCGGCGAGAACGACCTCTCGCTCATCGACCCTCACAACATAGAGCGCATCGAGATTGTGAAGGGTGCGCAATCGGCTCTTTATGGCAGCGACGCAATAGCGGGTGTAGTGAATATCATTACGAAAAAGCATGACACTGAGACCATCCTCCTTGATAACACCTCACGATTTGCTTCGGGCGGTGGTATGGATTACGACTTCCGTCAACACAATGGCGTGGGCATAGCTTTCGGCAAGTTGCAGTCATACACTAATTTCCAACTTCAGACATCAAGCGGTTGGCAAAACACCACCAACGAATATGCCGAAGCACAAGTGATTACGGACAGCAAGAACAAGACTTCGAACAAACACCTCAACTGGCAGGTGGCAGAAAGGCTCACATGGAAACCAATAAAACCGCTTGAGCTTTACGCTGAAGGTTCCTATTACAAAAAGGATATCATGCGCCCTCACGAGGCTCAGCGTGCTTCCATCGTGCAGAACGGCTACGACTTGATGTACAAGAATGCCAGCGCATCGTTGGGAGGAAAGTGGCTGTTGGCGAAGAAAGACCGCGGACAGGATGTCGTGACAATGGACGTGGATTGGAACAAGCATGCCTATTTCTACAACTACACGGATAAGGTTTATGGTGACATCTATTATAATGGTAAGTTGGAACACGACTATCCTTATTACCCTGGCGACATAAGTCTGCAAAGCAATCAGCAGAGAGTCATGGCAGCGGCAAAGGGCGTTTTCTACCTTGGAACGATGAACACCCTGACTGGTGGCGCGGAATATCGTTACGACTATCTGGAAGCTCCGCTAAGAGTGAAGGATGCAGATGCAAGCGACTGGACGGCAGCCCTTTATGCCCAAGACGAGATAAACCCGCTCACATGGCTTAACATCACGGCAGGCTTGCGACTCAATCAGAACGCAGCTTTCGGTTTCCGTGCTACTCCGAAGCTCAGCGCAATGGCGTCACTCGGCGATTTCCGCGTGCGTGCCGGATGGAGTCAGGGATTCAAGTCACCAACGCCGAAGGAACTGAACTACCACTACCTTCGCTCCATGGGTTCAAGCACATATTATTATATGGGCAACACAAACCTCAAGGCACAGACGAGCAACTATTATTCCTTCGGATTGGAATACCGCAGCAACAAGCTTACGGCTTCGGCTACTGCTTATTTCAATAATCTCGACAACATGATAGCCCTCGTTCCTGTAGGCATTAGCGAGATACCGGCAGACGCCATGTTGTATCTTGGCGACGGAAGCATGCAGATTGTTCCGAAGATGTACAAGAACACTGA
>JAKSLJ010000052.1 GCA_024401275.1 Bacteroidaceae bacterium
AAGCACGGATTAAACGATTCTGGTTAGAAAATTAGTCTATGATTGCTTTTTTCGTGTCAAAAATTTTGTTATTTATAAAAGAATATCTAACTTTGCAGCAGAAAATGATGAGAGTTGCATATAGGCGATAAGCTCCGCAACCGTCATTCAATATAATGCCGTAAGTTCCTTTCGGAGTTTACGGCATTAATATTTTTATCATTTCTTCAATCTCCCGTCGTGTCTGCCTACTTGCGTTTACCCTCACAGCGTTGCCACAGAAAACAATGTAGCAATCTGTAATTGCCATATTGTCAAAATCTTTCTTTCTTCTTGAAATGTATTTAGACAATTCAAAAGCCCTTACTTGCATAATGTGCTCGTCCAAATCAATAACGACCACTTTACACCCTTGTTTCTTGGCAGACTTGAATCCTGCGGTGACTCCCTTTTCTCCCATGATGCCTTTACGGTCACCCAATTGATTGCAGATAGTATATTCTGGATTCTTGTGTCCAAAGGAAATGCTATGTGGATTAATCTCAATAACTACGTCATCAAATGAATTCAAGATGGCACGAGCTGCGCGTATGTTACTCTGCAGTTCATTTTGATCAGCATGAGTACTAATAAGCAGACGTTCGCCATAGAGTTCGTCTTCGTAGTATTCCGGTTCTATTTCTTGCATTTTTTGTGATTTGGTGATGCAAAATTACTATTTATTTTTGAAAAAAGAGATTATTTCCTGAATTTTTCAAAAAAGGTTGTTAACGTTTTTGAGTTCATCGTATCAATAACTGAAAACCAAAAACAATTCACGATGCCGGAAAGGTTCACGGGGTGGCAAATTCGGCAATAGTATTAACGATTAAAAAACAGTAAAGAAAATGAAAAAGTTAGTATTCGCTCTCGTAGCATTCGCAGCTCTCTCAATGTCAATGACATCTTGTTTCGACGGCAACAAGCCAGGTACAAACCCAGACGACTCAACAACTGTCGTAGATGACTCTCTCGGCAACGACACTCTCAACGCGGACTCTGTTGCTCCTACAGATGCAGAGGACGCTGCTGAAGAGAAGTAAGATCATGCACTCATAATAAATCCAGACTTTGCTACGCTTTGCAGGGTCTGGATTTTTTATACATATAGTTATTTCTTCCAACTGCGCATAGCTTTTTCCATAAATTCCGTGAAAGATGGTCTTGAATCAATTATTTCTTGGTATTCCTCAATGGTATATACCATGTTTACTCGCCATCCATTGGCATTTGTTGGGTGGCATACTTTTACCACGAACATTTTCCCTGCAATGGGTTCTTTTATCTTATCCATATCCTTGATATCCTCTGGATACAGTATCACCAGATAGTCGAAGTCATCGATTTGGAAAACACATGTGTGATCGTAATCGTAGGCATCCCATCCTTCCCAATATGTCGGCGTAAGGAAAATATTTGTAGTCTTGTCGAAATCATAGGTGTATGCCTGAGATATATGTGGCTTTGCAGCCTTTGCCAACGATAGCCTGTCCCTTTTGCTCTTATGACATGCACTGAGAAACCTGCGTATTGCCCGGCGTTGGTCTGGTATATTGAAAGAACGATATTTCATGACAGAAATATTCTTTTTCTCTTTCTCAATATTCCGTTTCACCTCGTCTCGGTCAACAAAGTCAAAATCGGAATCAGAGTAGATGTCGCCAAGATAATCCATACGGTCGAGGGTGGCACATACGCTGTCCAATTGAGAGAAGAATAACGCACTATCCCGTTCGATATACCTTTGTGTGTAGGACCTGATTTTAGTAGATAAAGCGTGATACAGCGTCGTTAGGGTGGTATCAACGGCGTTTTTTGAAGATTCCTGAATCAGATTGATGCAGCATTGTGCCGTAACATAGCAACGAAAAGCCAATGGCCATTTATCCTCGTAGTTATCGAAAACATCTGCGAAGACAATATAATCTCCTAACCTAGTTTTAGTTGAAGTGAAAAGCTCATCTTCGTACATGGCTAACTTTTCGGCAGTTATCCTTTCGTATGTGACAACACCATTGTTTTGGATATACCATGGTTTGTCTTCGATATTTGTGAAGTTCTCATCTATAGCAATAGTATCTCCTTCTTCTGACAACATAATCTGTGCCATTGCCGCAGTAGAGAAAATCGCCATCAGAACGAATAGAAAGAGTTTCTTCATAATCATGTTTTTGGAGGTTCACAGTGTATGTTTATACGTCTGCAAAATTACACTTTTTGAATACTCCTATTCTTCCAAATACCCTTCTACCTGCACTTTCAGAGCAGGGAGGTCATTAGTAATGACATCCCACATAATTTGCATATTCACCTGATAATAGTCGTGAACAAGAATGTGGCGCATCTTCTCTATTAGAGCCCATGGAGTTTCTTGGTGAGCCGTTTTAAACTCTTTTGTCAGTTTATAAACAGCTTCGCCTACTATTTGAATATTATAGGCTACAGCATGTTTAGTGCGCAAGTCCTCATTGAGGGTCTGCTCCGTATAGCCTTCAACGAAAGTGCTTATTCTTTCTATTGCCTCCTTTATATGCTGGAGTCTTATCATGTCTTTAAGCGGCTCTCTCATAGACTAAGATTTTATCGCGGTTAGCACTCTCTGTAGCAAATGGCAAAAGGTCGCCGTCCATGACAAGGTCAACGCTGCGCCCTGTGAGTTCTTCAAGGTCGCAAATCATACCAAACCATGCCAAACCCATTCTTGTGCCTGGAACAAGAGTCACAAGAATGTCAACATCACTTTCTGCCGTTTCCTCGCCACGAGAGAAACTGCCGAATATCCATGCCTTCTCTATCGGCTTGGTCTTGAAATATTCACGGATGGTTGTTACAATGTCATTGTTCATACCTGTGTCGTAGGTTAAAGGATTTGTGTGAAAGAGAAGCGTCCCTTGCCACATTTTTGCAAGTTAATTACTTTTTCGGGGCAAAGATAGTAATTTAATAATTATCCGCCAAACTTTTGTCCCAAAAACTGCATTGGTAAGTGGATTAATTAATCCCATATACACAAAAATGTCATCCGCTGGTGCTTCTTTTGCACTACCAACGGATGGCTAACATAATATTAATGAAAAAGCTTCGCCAAAAAATTAGAAAAAAAATCAGAAAAAATACACAAACATTGTTAACATTTAGAAGTTCGTCGTATCTATAAAAGAAAACACCCCAAAAAAACAATTATGAAACCACTAAGATTTATCGCAATGCTTTTCGTCGCTTGTTTTATCCTCAGTTGTAACAACGATACAACAGCAAAAACAGATGGCGACAATACTCCTGCCCGTAAAGACAAGAAATCCGAAGCCACTGTTCCCGAGGCTAATCAAGCCTCCAACAAACTGACCGTCTATCTGCAACCGTTCGACAACTTCACCGAGAAAGAGGCAGCGAAGGTAACTAAGGAACTAGAGCCGGCAATGTCAAAGATATTCCCTTCCATGAAGTGGCATTTCGAAGTTCTGCCTGGCAAATCACTGCCGAAAGATGCTTACTACAAGCCGAGAAATCGCTATCTTGCCAATGTGTTGCTGAAGCATCTCAAAACGCCGAAAGACAAGTATATCTTCGGATTGACGCACAAGGACATCAGCTACAAGATTCACGGATATGACAATTACGGCATCAGAGGACTTACTCCGATTGGTGGAAACAATTCAATCGTTTCTGACTATAGAGCAAAAGGCAATGAGTTCATCATGGTGATGGTTCATGAGTTCTTGCACGGCTACTCAAAAGCTCCTCATTGCAAGAATCCTGAATGTCTTATGTGCGATCATCAATTCAGGAAGGGCAAGCCGATGAAAATATACCTTTGTAAAGAGCATGAATACATTTATAAGCGCTAATTGTAGGGCGAAGTTTACTGAGCCGCGATTCAGGCATTATTGCGCGAAACGGCTCGGAAGGTTCAGCTCGGCGGCCGAAGGGAAAGCCAAATCCTCGCCCTACAGCAAGAACTCCGAAATCATAAGACGACAAAACTAAAACTACTATGACAAACAATACTCCTAAATACAATCTTCAACGCTTTATCAATGCACAGGACGAGTACAATTCCTACGCTCGCGCGCTTCAGGAAATGAAGCGCGGGGAGAAGACCGGTCATTGGATCTGGTACATTTTCCCGCAGCTGGGGTTCGGCCACAGCCCGATGGCAAAGCTCTATGCCATCTCAAACATCGAGGAGGCAAAGCAGTATCTTGCCAATCCTATTCTCTACAAACGACTGAAGGAGATTACCGAAGCCGTACTCTCTCATCGAGGTGGCGACATCATGCGCATCATGGGAAGTGGGATAGATGCCCTGAAGCTCCGCTCCTCAATGACTCTCTTCTGGTGCGCTTCAAGGCAGATGAATCCAGAGCAGAAAGGCGATTCAATCTTCTACGACGTGATAAAGACCTTCTATGGCGGCACGTTCGACGAAAAGACCATCGCCATGCTAAATCGTCAATAGATAATCAGCCCCAGTGCTTGAAGCGTCAGCTTAAAGTCCCTCGCGCAGCCCCAATCATAAATCATACATCAAAAAATAGAAATCTTATGACCGACCCAATAGAAATCTTTGAAGACACGATTGAATTCTTCAAGAACAACGAAGGCGAACTCTCTCTTGAAGATGTTCGCGAGTGCATAGCCCTCAACCCGATGACGGTTGATGGCATAAACCTTCCTGAGAAGACTGGACCGTGCAATATAGAAGTAACCAGAAACGACAGTTTCGGTGCTGCCCTCGGCATGGGCGAAGGTTGTCTCGTGCTCAATTTCATGAGCGGTTGGAATCCTGGCGGTGGAGTCCGGAAAGGAGCTCGTGCACAGGAAGAAGATCTCTGCCGCCGTTCCTCGCTTTATCTCTCCTTGACTAGTGAAGAGGGCAGAAAACTCTACGACTATAATCGCAGGAACGCTCCCGACGCAAGCTCAAACTACATGCTGCTCTCGCCGAACGTTGAGATCATCAAGACATCCGACGGCGAATACATCGAGCCAAGCATGACCTGCGCAGTACTCTCCGCAGCAGCACCTCGCCTGATTGGAGAGTATGGCTTCAACGTCGATGACGATGAGCTGGAACAGTTGCTCCAGTCGCGCATTCGCGGCATTCTGCAAGTAGCAGCAAAGTATGGCTACCGCCGATTGATTCTCGGCGCATGGGGATGTGGAGCCTATCGCAATGATCCTGAACAGGTTTCACGAATCTTCCGCGATGAGCTAAGCAAGATGACTGGCTATTTTGACGATGTGGAGTTTGCTGTCTATGGCAAAAGCGAGAACTACGATTGCTTCAAGGCTGTTCTATCGTAAGTTTACGGAGTAAGCAATTGACCTTTGGCACAGCTTAGGAAGGTGCGCTGAGGGCAGCGCACCTCCGATGTAGGGCGAGGATTATTTCTTAACCATCACCTTCTTGCCATTCTTGATGACGATGCCGCGGTAGTTCTTCTCTACGCGAACACCAGCAGTGGTGTACATCACGTCGTCAGCTTCCTTATCGACGGTCGCGTTGTCGATTGCGGTTTGACCTGAGAGCGTTGACACCGTAAACTCACCGTAGCTTGTAACATTGCCAGCCTCGTCAGCAACAGATATGCGGATTTCGTAGTCTGTTCCCTTTGTGAGACCTTCGATAGTGTATGAGTTAGCATTGCCTGCGTAGTTTGCATTCCATACAGATTCACCTGCCTTCTTGGATTCTATGGTGTAGATAAGCTTATCCTGCGGAGTGCGGTCGTCGGTAGCAGGACTCCAAGACATCGTGATGCTCTTCTCTGTAACATCGTCCACGCTGATCATCATCTCGCCCAACGTAGGAGCAGTCTCGTCAGGGAGTTCCTTGGTAACGACGGTTTTCTTTGTGTAGGCAGCACCATTGCTTGCGTCGTCGTACACAACAACGTAGAAGTCGTATGATGTTTCTGGCTCAAGGTTATCTATCGTGCAGCTTGTCATGTCGTTTCCGCTGGCTACAGCATTATACACATTAAGCTGCAAGCCTGATTCTGGCTCTGACGATTTCTTGTATCCGGCAAGATAGTACAGCTTGCTCTGTGCTGTGCGGTTGTCGCTTGCCTTAGCCCATGATATTGATGCGCTGCTGTATGTAACGTCTGTGACGTTGATACTGCCGTTTGAAACGGTTGGAGCAATCTTGTCTGACTCTGGAAGTGTCTTGAACGAAGTCTCCTTATAGAAAGTAAGGTTACCATCCTTGTCTGCCACACGAACCTGTGCATAATATTCTGTATTAGGTTTCAGATTGTAGAGTTTGCACGAAGTGAGGTTTCTTCCGTCCTTATAGAAAGAATAGTCGGAGTCACCATATCTTCTCATTGTGTAAAGAGTGTAAACAAGATCTGACTGCGGAGTATTGTCGTCAGTTGCTGGTATCCATGAGAGCAGAGCGCCATCTTCTGTCACACCTTCCACCTCTATTTCATCGTTTACAAGCACAGGGTCCTTTACAATTTTAGGACCGATGATGATTTCATCAGTAGCCTCCTTACCGTTAGCATCGAGGAACATATATCTCACCTTGTCGTAGCTGTGGTTTGACAAGAACTCACAGCCATCCATCCAGAATGTGGTGACGGCACGGATGGAACGGTTACCCTTACCGCCCTTTACTTTCAGTGTTGAGTGATCAACACCAAGCAGACAATCATCCAATCCTAATCCTGGGCTATCGTAGCCTGTTGCATCGAGTTCTACGGTGCATCCATCCTTTAATACAAGAGATGAAAGCCAGCCATAGAGAGGATTTTCCCCCTTCACGTTTATTGAACCCTCGCCAGTGAATGCCAAATCCCCGGTATAGTCAGCATAGATAGAACCCTTGACGGTGTTCTGGCCGATGAGCTTGATAGTTATGTTATCGTAGATACAAATGGCATCATCATCACTCATCAAATCTACCCATGCGAGTGTCAGCGTCTTTGTTGTTGGATCATATTTGATAGAGCCGCCATCACCCCAGAAGTCGTTGGCATTCTCGGATGTTATCTGCTTATACTCAATGAGTATTGGATACTTCATTACCTCTACAGGCTTAGCCGTTGTAGTAGCCTGAACGGTGTTGTACTTGCTCACGTTGCCTGCTTCGTCTTCCACGCGAACCTCGAATGTGTATTTTGTTGAAGGCTTGAGGTCGCCAACGATGTAGGAAGTCTCGGCCTTCATCTTCTTGCACAATACGCCATCACAATAGACAGAGTATTGCAGGTTCTCCTGCTTGGTGACGTTGTCCATAGCCTTGTTCCATGTGAGAGTCACGCTGCCGTAAGTAACACCAGTTGCAGTAACTGTCTTGTTCGAAATGGTTGGCGCAGTCCTGTCCTGAGCGTTAGATGTAGTGTAGGTAAGGATGTCGTAAGTAGAAGTGTTACCCACTCTGTCCTTTACAGTTACACAGAATTCGTAAGTCGTGTTTGGGCTGAGCCCAGTAACAAGGCTTGAGCTTATGTTATTTCCTTGCTCTACACCATCTCTTGAATAGCGAGCATCTGACGGCAGTTTATAAGCAACCGTATAAGACAAGTCTTCATCGTCAAACAGATTATCCTTTGCCTTTGTCCAGTTGAGCCTAAGAGATTTGTCAGTAGCATCGGAAACGGTTAGTGTCTTGTTTGATAGAGTTGGAGCTTCCTTGTCCTTCTCGTAGTCATATGGATAAGTTTTGAGGGTTCCTTCATCGTAATACGCAATATTTTTATATTTGTCTTCTACCGAGACACGGTAATCATATTTAGTATTTTGATCAAGGGTAACTACATTGAATCGAACTATGCCATTTTTTACTCCTTCAGTATCCTTAACTATATATTTCTCATTAAATGACTCACCCGAACCATGCTTTCTCATGTGAATTCTATAAATCAAATCCTCTTGAGGTGTATCATCATCTGTTGCGCTATTCATTACAAACGTAGCTCCTACTCTTCCTATATTTTCCACACGCACATAAGAATCATAAATGGTTGGAGCTTGAGCATTGATGTAATCTGAAACCGTATTATATCGTGCAATATTACCCACCTCATCTTGTACTTCTACCATAAAGGTATATGTTCCTTCTGTAAGATTCTCTATTTTAAAATAGGAGTAACTCGAATACGAAGGAGAAAGATTTGTAGCAACATTTTTGTAATCACCATCACCATCTTTTTTATACCATACTGAATATTTAAGATTGTACCATTTTGTAAAATTATCTGTTGCTGAATTCAACTCAAGTTCGACTCCACCAGACAAATAGTATACGGTAATATTTGGATGCAACACTGTTGGGGGCTCTGTGTCGGGTAGTGTTTTTACAATAAGTGAGGTATAATACGACTCATTACCAGAATTGTCATTAACTTTAACAGAACATTCATACTCTGTATTTGGTTCAAGGACTTCAAACAATGAAAAATCCTTGCCCAATCGGCCTCCGCCTTTATCCCAATAATCGGAATCACCGACTCTCTTAATCTTTGGGGTATACCACAATTGATTTTGAGGAGTAAAATTGTCTGTAGCCAGAGTCCATTCAATTCTAATGCTATGGTCAGTCACTTCAACGACTCTAAGAGTCTTGTTGCTAATCGTTGGCGGTTCCGTATCAGCCGCCCACGCAGTTGCAGTTGCCAACGTAGTCAGCAACAGAGCAACGAATGTTCTTAACAATTTTGTTTTCATAATGTTTTTGTTTTTTTTATTATGATTAATGAGTTATTATTTACACACGAAAAGCGCCTGCTATAAGCACTCATAAGAGTACCTATAGCAGGCGCATAATATATAAGTTATTGATAATAAGCTGTTTACCCCCCCCCCTAAATTCCGTACCAGCACACAAAGCCATTACGCTTGCAGCAGCGTAAGACAGATGGGTGTATGTAGGAGTAGGTTGAGTCATGGGGGAGACGTTTATATATGATTTTCTAATTCCTTTATTTATTTTAATGTGAGTTTTGACCAGTTGATGACTCTGTATCCTCCCTTGTCAGGACCGATATGAGAGATAAAACCGTTATCAGTGAGGAAACCGAGGTAACGTTTAACTGTAGGTATAGATGTTCCTGCAAGCTTTGCCATTGTCGGTGCTGATATATACGCATCATTATAAATGCTATATAGAACACTCTCTATGGTTTTCTGTGACAGTTTCTGTGACAGTTGCACGGCTTTCTGTGACAGTTGCTCAATTTTGTGGTCCACTTCTATTCTTTTCTGGGTCACTTCGTCCGTTTTCAGTATCACTTCACCGTTTTTCTGGGACACTTCATCGGTTTTCAGTATCACTTCATCGGTTTTCAGTATCACTTCACCGTTTTTCTGGGTCACTTGTGGTGTTTTCTCTATCACTTCGTCCGTTTTCAGTATCACTTCATCGTTTTTCTGTATCACTTGCTTTCTCCATAAAGTGACCTTGAAGTCGGAATCTTGACGGAAAACGGGTCTTTCGAGTCCATAGTTCTCGCACTTGCTGATGATGTCTTCTGTTCCTGTACCAGCTTTCTCAATGTAGCCTTTCAAGAACATCGGTTCAGCAATGAGAGGATTGCGTGGCTGGGACTTATGAGGCTCTTCCAGTTGTGGTATTGTCAAGCCGTATGGCAATATGCCTGGGTTCCAAACTTCAAGTCTGTCTTGGAATAACATGACTTGAACACTTCCATTATTTGTATAATCACGATGCGCAACGGCATTACATATTGCCTCGTGTACCGCATCGATGGGAAGCTCGGGACGAGATGGTGCAGCCGCAGTATTGGTTTGATTGTGTGAGCCAACCCATGTGTCAACACGACTCATTACGAAGTTCGTTGCCTGATCAACAAGTTGGAAGACGTCTCCTTTGAATACCTGATACGAAGGTACAGGCTTCTCTACCTTCGTTCCATAGAACTGCATGCATTTCACTTCACTTGTCATGCTGAAACGCTGTGGCTTTTTACCGAAAAGCATCAATGCCGCATTCGTTATTCTATTGCTATCGTCAATGAGATTAAGATGTTTCAATACCGTTTCAGTAGGCAATCCTATTGACAGTACAAAGTTTCTGTGCTTTCTTGCAACAGCAACAAATTCATCCACTTTGTCTTCGTCAATATCGTCCAACTTTGCGTAATGGCAGATTGATGCATCCCACGGAAGCAGACGCAGATACTCTTTTTCTTCAAGGAAACGGATGAGTGCTGCATAAACGGCAGTACGCAGTTCGTCATAGTCGGCAAAAGACTTGCGGACAACATCCTGCTCTACCTTATGGATGAAACTCTGCTCCTTTGGATGGCGTTCGTCGCATCGCTTTATGAAGACTATACGATGGCGGCTGTTTTCGGTCGCAGTGTCAAATTCTCTTTCTGTAGGAGATATGCCTTCCGCATCTTCATAGCCGTAATCACGACCGTAGAGTCCAAGATAGATATCGGAGGTAGAGGCTTCGGTAAGATATGCTTCGGGAGCTGAGAGGTTGATGGCTGGCAGTTCTTCGAAGATGAAAGGAACGAAGAACTTGCCGAGCAATGCGTCCTCACGGAGATATTTGCAGAGTAGCTGACGCTCCTCGGCAAACTCACGTTGTACACTACTTATGAAGACTCTTATCATGATAAGTTTTCTGTCTTTGTCTTATTTATTCGGCTGCAAATATACAACTATATTTGGAATCTGCAAAATTATCCGCGAAAATTTACAAAAACCATCTATCAGAACTCAAGTCTAAAGCCCTTGCTCTTCAGCTCGTCGTACTTCTCCTTGTTGAACTTATAATAAATGACCTGACGATTGCTGCCTTCCTTCTTGTCTTTCTCTAATGGATAGATGAGCTCGAACTTAAGGAACTTCTTGGCGAAGTTGCGGCGGTCGAACTGCACTTCAAGGATTGCTTCATAGAGCGTCTGCAGTTGCGTCATGGTGAATTCCTCTGGCAGAAGCTCGAAGCCGATAGGTTCGAAATGGATTTTCTCCTTCAGATGCTTCAGTGCCACGCGGAGAATATGGTCGTGGTCGAAGGCAAGTGGCGGCGTCTGGTCGAGCGGAAACCATTTTGCCTCTGCAGCATCGTCGCCTCCTCTTACCTCTTGAAGATTCACGAGTGCGAGGAAGGCACAGGTAACGACACGCTCTCGTGGATCGCGAGTGACACCGGAGAAGACATGAAACTGCTCGATGAAAGCGTCTTCAAGACCAGTTTCTTCCTTCAGTTCACGCTTGGCACATTGTTCCATTGTTTCGTCCATGTTCATGAAACCGCCAGGAAATGCCCAGCAACCTTTGTAGGGATAGATACCGCGCTCAATGAGGAGGATGTTGAGTTTCTTTCCGTCAAATCCGAAGATTACGCAGTCGGCAGTCAATGCTGCGTGCGGATATTTGTAGCAATATTTCAGTTCTTCTTTATTTTCCATATTGAAAAAAGTAACCAGAAAAATGGTTTTAATAAGTTTTGTTGACCTGTTAATATAGCCTGAAAGGCTTACTGCACATAGCCCAATGGCAAGCGAAGCGGCGCCTTGGGGTATATGTTGGCATGGGAATGCGCCTTGAAAAGGCAAAAGCGCTTTATATAGGCTTTTTATGCTTTTGCCCTTGCAGGGCGTATCTTCGCATTGTGATTCCAATACCCAAGGCGCCGCTTCGCTTGCCGTTGGGCTAAGAGCTATAAGCCTTTCAGGCTATTTTTTAAAATTTAAAAAGTAACCAGAAAACTGATTTTTTGGGGAACAATAATTATCAATAATAAACAAGAATTATTTGAAATTTCTGTCCATTGTTGGCAATTGTTGTCCTCAAAAAGTGACCAGAAAACTGATTTTTTAGGGAACAAGAATTATCAAAAAAATCAAGATTCATTTTGAAATTCTGATAGTTATTGACTATTATTATTTAAGAGGAAAAGTGATTTCTCGGCTGCAAAGTTAATACTATTTTCAGAAAAAATGCAAAATGTTTGTAAAAAATACGCAAAAAGTTTTGGTATTAACAAAAATAGTTATACCTTTGCCGCCCTTTTGCGCCAAATTTTGGATGATTTGATGTAGTTAAAAGGCTAAACACAAGTATCTTACACGATACCTCTGCGTTCTATTCTCCATATTATTTATGTATGAAAAGACTTCTAAAAGAGGTCAAAAGTGGACTAATAAATATGTAAAGAAGAAAATGTTTGTGTATTTTTTACATATTTTCTGTTTACTTTTTCAACAATTATAGTATAAACAAAGTGTCTAACCAAATAAAAAGTTTTAAAGTTATGGAAAAGAAGAATGTTGTGTTTTTTTACGGAGTTAAGAATGTTAATGGTGAGTTCTCTAACCATTATGTTCGTGAGTTCAAGGTGAATGGTAATACATTCAACTGCGTTGAGCAGTTCATGATGGCACAGAAGGCTCTTATATTCCGTGACTTCGAGACTTTCAACAAGGTGATGAACTCTAAGGACCCTGTGGAGATGAAGCATCTCGGCAGAGAGGTGAAGAACTTCGATGCTGAGAAGTGGGATGGTGTTAAGATGAAGGTTGTGAAGAGAGCTGTCATGGCAAAGTTCTCTCAGAACTGGGACCTTCGTGAGTTGCTCCTTCAGACTGGTGATAGGTTGATTGCAGAGAGCAATCCGATGGACCGCATCTGGGGTATTGGTATCTGTAAGAGTGACAAGGATGTGATGAATAAGATGGATGAGTGGGGTGAGAACCTCCTCGGTAAGATTATGATGGAGGTAAGAGAGGAATTGAAGGGTATGGAGTTTGATGATGAGATGGAAGATGTTGTGGTGGTTAGTGAGAAGAGGAAGAGTGGTGATGAGGGTGAGAAGGAGGTTGCTGTGG
>JAKSLJ010000053.1 GCA_024401275.1 Bacteroidaceae bacterium
CGGTTGGGGGCAATATGGGTAATAAATTAGAAAATTGTAAATCTGTAGATTGTGAATCTGTAATTTGTAAATCTGTAAATTTGTAAATTATAATAATGACTACAAAACACTTTAACATCCTTCCCTTTGGGAAGGCTTGGTTAGGCTCTCTTTTGCTCCTGCTCCTTGCTTCTTGTTCAGACATTGCAGAGGATGAGCGCCTCATTTATGTTGAGCCAGCTAAGGCTGCACGCAATGTACTGATAGAGGACTTTACAGGTCAGCGCTGCGTAAACTGCCCTAAAGCCGCTGAGGCAATACACGAAATACAAGACCTCTATGGAGAGAATATCATTGCCGTGGCTATTCACTGCGGTCCTTTCGGCGGTCTTTCTACAAAGAACAATGGCTTGATGACAGAATCAGGCAAGGATTATTGGAAAGCTTGGTTTGAAGATACGCAAGGTCAGCCTGTAGCAAAGATCAATCGTGGCGCAGCAACCGACGACTACAAGAACTGGAGTTCTCTCGTTGCTGAAAGTCTTAAGCAGACAACAGATGTCACTATTGGCGCAACAGTAAACTACACCCCGGGAGTACCTTTCCTAACCATTAATGCTACATCACGCGCAAACTCTGGCCGTAAGGCAAAAATACAGGCTTGGCTTACTGAAGATGATATCGTAGCCCTACAGAAAATGCCTGACGGAAGCTTCAACAGCAACTATGTTCACCAACATGTTTTCCGCGCAACAGTAAACGGACCTTGGGGTGAAGAAGTAGTTTACGGCGAAGAGGAACAAACCTTCTCATGGATGACCAACCTGGATTCCACATGGAAACTGGAGAACATGCACGTTGTAATCTTCGTTTATGACGACAAAGGCGTGGAGCAGGTTATACAGGTGCCGGTAATGGACAATTGATAATGGATAATTGACAATAACAAAAACAATATTATATGAAGAAAATCTTTACTCTCATCGCGGCAGTAATGTTTGCCGCTTGTTCTT
Organism: Bacteroidaceae bacterium; assembly: GCA_024401275.1. Lineage (GTDB taxonomy): Bacteria > Bacteroidota > Bacteroidia > Bacteroidales > Bacteroidaceae > Prevotella. Next base: position 993 of record JAKSLJ010000053.1, read on the forward strand.
TCGCTCAGGTGAACTTTACTGACCCTGAGGGAAATGTTTACGAGAATGGTTCCACAATGGACATCTATCCTTCGATAGTTATTCCAGACATTCCTGACTTTCTCGAGTTTCACTCTCCTAAACTTGTCAACACTTCCGCTTCTGCTGTGAGCGTGAAGCTTGAGATAAACATCAAGGAGTTGCCTGCAGGAACGCAGTTCGCAGAGTGTTTCAGTGGAGCGTGTACAAACTACAAAGAAGCTAAAACTGTCACTACAAAAGCTGTGACCTTAGCTGCTAACGAAACTAGGGAGACTGCTTGCGAATGGTTCTATGACGAAGAATTTGCGGGCAAGACTTGTATCGCAGACTTCACTATCTATGTAAACAACCAGAAGGACAAGACAGTTACCGTAAGATACATCAACGGCGAGCCAGGTTCAGTGAACACTATCACTGTTGACAACGTAAAGCATCAGGGCATCTTCACTCTCGACGGCAAGCGCGTTGCAGAGAATGCCAAGGGCTTGGTTATCAAGAACGGTAAGAAGGTGATTGTTAAATAATATAATTCCAAAATTGTAGGGCGAAGATTTCTGAGCCGCTTCTGCAATATGCTCGGTAACGGCTCGGAAATCCTCGCCCTACATCCTTAAATAAAATGAAAAAACTATTTCTTTTTCTCTCTCTTGCAATCATGTCCGTCGCTGTTCAGGCGCAGAAGATTGCAGAGATGAAAACTGCGCCAATAGGTACAGTTAAGCATGCTACACAAAATGTTTTCAACGCCCCAAATCACTTTGGCAGTTTCTCAGTCGCTTCAAAGTACAAGGCTCCTAGAATGAAGGCTGAACTCGCTGAGAACGAGCGTCTTATGGGTGTATATACTACAGACGAATGGAGCGAAGATAATGGTGGTACACTGACACAAGACGGTTCTGTCTTCAAGGCTTTCGGCATCGTTCCTGCCGAAAACACAAAGCGACTTATCGGTGGCAATCTCCATGCCATTCGTTTCGCATTGTCAGACGTTGTTACTATTAATAATGTGTTCGTGATGGGCGTTACCAATGACGACTACATTGTTAAGCTTTCAGAGACTTCCACTGCCGGAAAGACTTTCACCACTGGTTGGAACAAGGTAGAGCTCAACACTCCTGTCACTATCTCAAATCAATACAACCGCTACGCTATCGGTTTCGAGTATGTTGAGACAAAAAATAAATACCCCCTCTCACTTGTTGATATGGACTCAGAGGAAGGCTTCTGCGTAATTGCAGACCTTGGCCAGGGCGAGAACATCTATAACCTCTCAAACAATGGAGTTCTCAGCGTGCAAGGTTTTGTTACTATGACCGCTATCCCTGACATCGACGTCATCCTTGAGAATATGATCGTAGCGTCAAATACTGTTGCTGCAGGCTCTCAGCTTGAATTTGCTTTCCAGACTTCAAACTTCGGTAGTAAGACTGTGAACAGCTTTGAGATTGCTGTGAAACTTGACGGAAAGCTCGAAGGCACACTTACAGAAAAGAACTTCCAGATTACATCCGACCCTAAGTACTTCATGGGAACAATGGATCTTCCTGCTGACATCGCTCGTGGCAACCATACGATTTCTGCTGAACTCGTGAAGGTGAACGGCGCAGCTCCTACAGAAGGACTTTCTGACGACAAGGTGTCAGCAGACTTCTCTGTTTACTATCCATCTGATGTAGTAGCACGCCAGAAGCACCTCGTCGAGGAAATGACTTCCCACTCTTGTACTTACTGTCCTTACGGAGCACAGCTCATCGAGGCTCTTCTTAATCAAAGCGATAAGATTGCCGTAGCTTGCATCCACGGCAACCAGTCTTCAAAAGACCCATTCAACACTCAGGAATGTGAAGATTTGCTGGAATACCTTGGCTGCGGTGCATTCCCTTCAGGTACATTCAACCGCCTCTATTTCAGTGACGAAGAAGGCATTGCGCCAGGTCTCGGCTATAGCAACAATCACGATAAATATGCTAAGCAGCTCCTCGACATTATGGAGCAGTACAGCCTTCCTTCATTCGCTTCTGTGAATATCGAGAAGTCTCTCTCTGAAGACGGCAAGACCCTCACTATCAAGGTTAGCGGTAAGGGTGGAGAAGTGGCAAGCAGCCTGCTTAAGGACTTCGGACTCACCGTTTATGTTGTAGAGGATGGCATCAAGTATCGCCAGCTCAACCTTGGCACTTGGGTTTCAAACTACATCCACAATCATGTTCTCCGCAAGGTGGCTACAGCTGTCAATGGCGACAACATCAACTGGACTTCATCTTCTGCTTACGAGAATACATTCGAGGTTACTCTCGAAGACTCATGGGTTCGCGACAATATTTCTATCATTGCCTTCATCAGCAAGCGTCAGCCACTCTCAGGCGGCGACCTCCACGCAATGGATGTATGCAACGCAAACAGTGTGAAGCTTACTGCAAACGCAGAGGATGATCCAAGCGATAATCCAGGCGATGACGACACTCGCTTTGATGTTGGACTCCGCATCACTCCTTTCACTACAAGCACTCAGCTCATGGGCGAAGGCATGTCTCTCAATGCAAAGTATGTTGCTGGTCTAAATTACAGTACATCAGCTCCTTGCATCTGGTACACAGAGGCAAACACTTTCACTAACTTCACACAATACGAGGAAGGCTCTCTCCATGCTATTAATAATGATGGCATGGCAGTAGGTTCTACTCTCGGCTACGGCGGCAAGGCTCTCATTGCTTACGCTAACGGCAAGTCAGAGGTTCTCCAGGACAATGGAGGCTCAAACACTCAGGGCGCTGATGCTTGGTGCATCTCAGATGACGGCAAGACTATCGGTGGTTTCTACTACTATTTCGAGTGGACAAATGCAGAGCAGACAGAAGGTTATTACGCTACATTCCCTTGCGTATGGCAGGACAAGAAGTGCACAACTCTCTCTTATCCAAAGCAGAGCGAGATGGGCTACAATGTTGATGGTGCAGCAGTCCGCTGGATGTCAGCAGACGCTTCCGTTCTTCTCGGCTATATCGTTGACGACAAGGCAACATGGCCAGCAGTCATCTGGCGCAAGAACGCTTCTGGCGGCTACGATTGCGATCCAATCTGCAAGGACTTCTTCGAGGATGGTTACAAGAAGGGTAAGCCTTACATGATGTTCAGCCCAGCTTCTCTCAGTGCAAACGGCGAGTGGGTAGCACTCACTATCCAGGAGGAATTCGACGATAGCAACTTCAACAACCCTATTCCTGCGCCAAAGGTAGCACGCTACAACCTCAAGACTGGCAAGCTCGAAATCCTTGAAGGTCAGACAATCAATTTGTCTGCAAGCGCTATCTCAAATGACGGTTCTGTGCTCATGTACACAAATGTTGACGGAATCTTCGGCCGTGTAGGTTACGAATGGAAAGCAGGCGAGACATCTATCGTCTGCGTTGACGACCAACTCAATAAAGTTAAGGGAATGCCAGCCTTCGGTGCAAATGTACCAGCTGCATACGCTTTGGACGGCAGAACCATCATGGGCTTCGGCATTGACGAGGACGCAAACATCTTCTCTTATGTTGTAAGCCTTGAGGCAATCGAAAATGCTGCTTTAGGCATCCAGAAGCCAATGGTTGAGACAAACGCTAGCTTCAGCAAGAGCGGTATTTACACAATCACAGGTCGCAAGGTTCTCAACATGAACCAGCCAGGCCTTTACATTAAGGATGGCAAGAAGATTCTTGTGAAGTAAAAAAGCCTCTCCCCCCTTACCCCTCCCCGATTATGGGGAAGGGGAGTAATTAGCTTTATAGACATTATCAGGAGTACCGAGTTCGGTGCACCTTTTCTAAAAAAATAAGCATGACAAACGTACTGCAAAACATACTAAAATCCCTCCCCCATAAGGGGGGGAGCTGGAGGGGGGCTGTGCTCTCCCTCTTCGCCCTTGTTTGCACCATTGCAAACGCGGAAGGTCTTCCTGTGGGCTATATCCCTGCTCCTGTCAAGGACTTCGCCTTGAAATGGGTGGTGGAAGATGGTAAGAACAATGTGGAAATCTCCTTCACGGCTCCTACGGAGATGCTGAACAGCCGCGACTATTCAAAAGCGCCACTCTCTGCTCCAATCACAAAGATAGAGATTATGCGCTCTGCGGCAATGGATGATGGTTTCCAGGTTATTGGAACTATCGAGAATCCCGCTGCTGGCGAAGCGCTGAAGTGGGTTGACGAGAACGTGGCTTTCGGCACTTACGACTATATGGCGCAGGTTTATGTTGGCGATGCAATGGACTGGGCAAACGCTGAACCTATCGTTGTTGGCGAACTTCCTGCTGACCTTCAGCCGGGAGAATTCACAGCCACAGTAGATCCGTCCGATCCTTACTGCGTAATTCTCGAGGTCACTATCCCTTCAACAAACAGCCTTGGCGAACCTCTCAAGATGCCTATTACCAAGGTTGAGTTCGGCGAAATGAGCGGCATGAGCTTCCTTCCTGAAGTCTTCTATGTTGAAGATGCAGAGGAAGTTCTTGTTCCTGGCACAAAGTTGCAGTATGTAGTGGAAAATGCTGCCAATGGCAACCACACATATTCAGTAGCTGTTTATACGGCAGCAGGTAGCAACTATCCTGCCACTTGCGGCTTATTCATCGGCAAAGACCAGCCAGGCAGAGTTCAGAACATTCTGGCAAAAGTCACAGACGACGGCATTGTCGTTACTTGGGAAGCTCCAATAGAAGGTCTTAATGGTGGCGATATGGGCGACTTGTCTGCCATCACCTACACTGTTAAGCGTGGTGCAGACCAGTATGACGAAAGCGCAGTTGTTATCGCAAAGAATATCAAGGAGTTCCAAGTTATCGACAAGACTGAGTTCGCTGAGGAAAACAAGTTCGTTTACATCATTACGGCAACGAGTCCTTACGGTGAAGGCTATCCTACATGTTCCAACGAAATCGTTGTAGGTCCTGCTGCCACTCTCCCATTCTCTGAGAACTTTGATGTGCCACTCGACCAGTGGGGCAACACAACTACCCAGCATTCTACATGGAGCAAGGACTACAACGGTCATTTCGGCGCATGGCAGATTGGCCAGAGCACTTTCATCAACGACAAGCAGGTCAATCCACATAGTGGCAAGGGATTGCTTTATGCTTTCTATAGCCCTTGGGGAAATCTCAACCAGTGGGATTCCTTCACTTCCGGCAATATTGACTTCTCTGAGGCAGAGGCTCCAGTTCTCACATTCTGGCTTTACGACATCGCTCAGGGCGGTTCTCCTGTCTCTCTCAAGGTTCAGACATCAACTGACGGCACAGAGTTCGCAACAGCCAAAAACATAAATATTGGTGATGCAACTGAAGAAGGTTGGCACGAGGTAGCAGTTTCCCTCTCAGCACTCAAGGGAGCTTCCAGAGGTAAGGTTCGCTTCCTCTCTGAGGCTATAGGTACAGGCGGTATCCCAATTGCTATTGACGACATCCTTATCGTTGCAGCAGGTGAAGTTCCTGATGCTATCTGCAATGTTAAGACTGATAAGGCAAACGATGGCATTTATAATATTAGTGGTCAGAAGGTTAGCGGTTCATTCCGTGGCATCATAATCAAAAACGGAAAGAAAGTTTTGGTTAAGTAAAGACCATCCAAACCTCCCTTAAGGTGAGTAATTGTAGGGCGAGGATTTCCGAGCCGTTTCCAAGATTAAATAATCAATGGTTGCGGCTCAGAAATCTTCGCCCTACATTTTTTTATTCATTTCTGTTACAAATACCCGAGATTTCTCAACAATTTGTCAGTTTTTTCTGTGTTGATGCACAATATTGTTGCTTTTTTAGTATATTTGCAGCCTAAAAACAAATACTTTACAAAGTTAAACCTCATCTCAGAGGTGAGAAACCCTTAAAGATAATATTTTTCACTTAAAATAACTAACTGTTTAATAAATGAATCGTTTTTTTACACTATTGGTAACATTCCTAATGTTAGCCAATATTTCACTCTTAGCCTCTACGAGAATTTATGGAGTGAGAGTTTATGATGACACAAGCGGAGCTCAATGCAAGATTGTTTCCTTTGATGTTGCAAATCCTGGTAATGTCAAGGTGGAATATGATCTTGGAGACGAGAATGTTCGCGCAGCTGCTTGCCGCAATGGCAAGATGTACTTGATGTGCGCTGCTGAATACACTTGCGACGCCATGAAGGCTATCGATCTTGCCACAGGCGAAATCTCAACCGTAGCCACTTATGATCTCTACATTGACCAGGCTACGAGCCTTATTCTTACAGATATGACCTACGACAAGGCAACAGACCAGTTCTATGCCTTGGGTCTTGACGTGCTTGAAAACACTCCCGATGGCGACTACACGCTCGGTCTTTACACCATCAATCCAGAAACAGGTGTGACAACTCTCTTGGGCGGTCAGAAGAACATCAGCATTCAGACCATTGCAGCCGACAACGATGGCAACCTCTATGGCATTGACAATGGAGGTAATCTTTGGGACATCAACAAGCGCAATGGTAAGGTGGGCGACATCTATGACGAGACAGGCATAACACCTTTCTCTATCCAGTCAGCAACATTCAACGAGAAGACAGGCGACATGTACTGGACTTCCTTTGACCAGAATGCAAATGCCAAGCTCATTCGCTTTTATTTCACAGACGAATACGTAGCCAATGAGAACATGGGAACCATTGGCGGTCACTCGGAGATTATAGGTCTTTACGCTGACCCATACGCAGCATCCACTACAGCACCAGCAGCACCGGCAGAGTTCCTCGTGGTACCTGCTGCTAACGGAATAAAGGCTGCTACGCTCACATGGATAAACCCTTCTCTTGATAATGACGACGCACCGATAAACGGCAAGATTGGCATACAGATTTACCGCAACGACAAGCTCGTCACTACTCTCAATGACCTTGAACCAGGTTCTGAGGGCGAATATCTCGACACTGATGTCGAGGAAGGTGTAGTGACATACAAACTCGTTCCTGTATCTGCTGAAGGAGAAGGTCGCCCAGCAGTGGCTCCATCTACATACGTAGGCACCGACCTCCCAGGCGCTGTTGTTGATGCAAAAGCTGCAAAGACAGGCAACGACAACGATGTACAGATTACATGGAAGAAGCCTGTCGTAGGCAAGAACAACGGATGGTTCGACAACTCAGCACTCACCTACTCCATCGTTCGTCAGCCAGACGGTGTGAAGGTGGCTACTGACATTACAGCTACTTCATTTACAGACAATACCATCAGCCAGACAAAGGGCTACAGCTATCAGATAACAGCCAAGAGCCAGAAGGGCGAAGGCATTGTGGCAGAGACTAACATCGTTGTGGCTGGTACTGCACTTGAAGTGCCTTATTCATCTAATTTTTCCGATGATGAGGACTTCCGCCTCTGGACAATCATCGATGGTGACAACGACGGCGAGACTTGGTATCGCGAGAACAACTACGCAGGAACTGCCGACTGGTTCATGAAGTACATGTCGCAAAGCTTGCTCAGTCCTAACGCAAAGAATAACGACTGGTTCATCTCGGCTCCTATCCATCTCGACGCAAGCAAATACTACTCTCTCGGCTATGCGATCCGATTGATGAGTAGCAATGGACTCTTCCCTTGCAACTACACAATCACTCTCGGCAAGGCAAACACCATCGAGGCACAGACTCAGCAGATAGCTGTTGTGGATGGCGAAGAGAACATGATAGAGTTCAAGAACCATACCGTAGCTGTTCATGTAGAGGAATCAGGCGACTACTGCATCGGCTTCCAGCTCCGCAACCGCGTTCCTGCACAGATTACGAACATCAACATCGTTGAGGAACAACCTATAGACGCTGCCATCGCAAATCTCACAGGCACTACTCTTCCTGTAGTTGGCTCTGAGCAGACATACAATGCCGTGGTAACTAACAAGGGCGGTATCGCGCTGAAGTCATACACCGTAAGTCTTACTGACGAGGAAGGCAAGGTGCTTGCTTCTGAGCAGTTCAACAAGTCTCTCGACCCTGCTGCAAAAGAAGAGGTTGCTATCAAGTGGACTCCTTCTACAGAGGGCAAGATGAACATCTGCTGCAAGGTGGAAACTGACGATGACGCTTACCTGAGCAACAACACTACCGACATGTTCAGCGTGAACGTAATGCCTAAGGGCGCATGGACAGACATCAAGTCTGGCTCAAACGTAACATCAGAACTTCCGGTTGACATATATAGTCCATTCAGTGCTTCACAGACCATCTATCTTGCAAAGGAACTCAATGCTAATAGCGGCAACAAGTTGTCGGCAGTGACATTCTACTACACTACCCTCACTACTGCTACAGATATGGAGGTTCCTGTTCGCATCTATGCTCGCAATACTGACAGCAATGGCATGAACAACTTCTTTAACACTGAAGGCGAACTCGTGTTCGACGGCAAGATGAAGCTCACTCCTTCTAATAACAAGACTGAGATTGCATTTGACAAACCAGTTGAATATACTGGCAGCAATATGGAACTTACCATTGCAAGCGACCTCGGACGCAAGGCTGTAGGCTATATGTTCTTCGTAACATACGACCGCAACGAACACCCTGGACGCACATTGATGTACAGCGGAGACGCCAACAAGTTTGACTTCACCCAGCTTGCTACTCGTCAGGATGCAGTTACAAATGTTTCCTTCTTCTTCGCTGGTAAGGAAGCTGCAGGCATTTCTGTAATGCAGAATGCAGAGTGCAGAGTGCAGAATGCTTACAACCTGCAAGGTCAGAAGGTGAACGCAAATGCCAAGGGCATCGTTATCGTCAATGGTAAGAAGTATTTGAAGAAGTAATAAAAACTTGTAGGGCGAGGATTTCCGAGCCGTTCTCCACGCGGTTGTTTACCGGCTCGGAAATCCTCGCCCTACAGAAACTAGCAAAAAAATTTTTTCTCTAATATTAATAATAAACAATGATTAAAAAACTATTCACAGCAGTTTTAGCCTTGATGGCTTTCTGCAATGTTGTTGGTGCGGCAACCCACACCACAACATTCACCCGAACGGACTTTACCCAAAAGGGGCAGACATGCACCTATGATGGGGACGTTTCGTGGACAAACAACGGCACGTGGAAAGCTTTCGACACTTTAGGCGCCTACTTCGGTTGGAGTTCAACCAAGGCTCTACAGTTCGGAAGCACATCAAATCCATGTTCCGAGTTCTCACTCACTTCTGGCAGCTTCGCCGGAAAGACCGTTACAAAGGTTACAGTAAACAGCTCTACCGGCACTGCTGCAGAGGCTACATGTACTGTAAGCGTAGGCGGTAAGAGCTTCGGTACAAAGACTCTCACAACAGATCCTACAGACTATGAGTTCACTGGTTCTGCAAGTGGCGATGTTGTGGTTTCTTGGGCTCAGACTACTGAACGTGCTCTCTATGTGAAGACTATCACAGTAGAGTACGAGGACGCTGCTGGTGGCAGCCAGCAGTCAGAGACTACAGTTTATGACTCTGGTGTATTCGGTACACTTGAGGCTGTATGGAACGTTCAGGGTCCTAAATCCATCAATGGTGTTGATTGGACCCTTTCCGCTGAACTCAAGGAAGGTGCGACACAACCGTACTTCGCACGCAATTCTACCAAGGGCCAGCAGTTAGGAACTGCAAACAACCCATTCACAACCATCAATATCTCTACAAATGCTTTCGCAAAGGCTGTAAAGATTACAAAGGTTGAGGTAAACTCTTCTACTGCTACTGGTAGCGATGCTGTGCTCAGCGTTACTGTAGGTGGTAAGTCTTTTGGCACACAGCAGACTCTTTCCACTACTGCCTCTGATTATGCATTCGAAGGCGATGCAACTGGCGGCAATGTAGTTCTCACATGGACTCAGACTCCAGAAAACGCTAAGGCTCTCTATGTAAAGTCTATCAAGGTGACTTACGAGAAGGCTGCTGCAAGCGTAGCAAAGCCAGTTATCACTCTCAGCAGCGAGGCTACTACTAACTTCGCTCCTGTTACAGTTACTATCAACTGCGAGACTGAAGGTGCAGCCATCTATTACACTCTCGACGGCACTGCTCCTTCTGACGCTTCAACATCTTATGCTGCGCCATTCACTGTAAGCGAGAACGCTACTATCAAGGCAATCGCATACAAGGACGGCGAAAGCAGCGAGGTTTCTGAAGCTGCTAACCTCACATTCGGTCTTGGTCTTGCTAACCTCGCAGAGTTCAATGCTCTCGGCAGCAAGGAAGGCTTTGACAAGAATACTCTCGTAAGCGTTGCAAACGACGTTACTGCAATTTACCATAACCGCAAATACCTCTATGTAAAGGACGCTAGCGGATATGCTCTCCTCTTTGATACTAACAGCAAGTACACTAACACAACCATCAACAACGGTGATGTTATCCCTGGCGGCTTCTTCGGTAAATATGCTGAATTCAACATGCTCCCAGAGATGGCTTACCTCGATGGTGTAGGCGAACTCAAGGCTGGTTCTGCTGTTGAGCCTCTTAAGGCTACTGTAGCAGACATTACTGCAGAGAATGTAAACATGTATGTGAAGCTTTCAAACGTTAAGCTTACAACTCCTGTTGCCAAGACATTCGATATGACAGACGAAACTGGTACAGTTTCTTGCTATAACCAGTTCACTGTTGACATGGCTTCTCTCGATACAGAGAAGACTTACGACGTAGAAGGCTTCGTTTCTATCAGCTACGATCCTCAGTTCTATCCAACATCTATCACGGAACATGTTGCTGCTGACGGCATTCTCTACGGTACTTACGCAGCTCCTGCTGCTCTCGAGGACGGCAAGACTTACGGCTTGAACGCTGATGTTACTGGCGGTCAGTTCAACTACTACACATTCGAGTCTGCTGAAGACGTGAAGATTACTCTCACTACTACTCCTGGCACTAACCCTGGCGGTGGCTTCGGCGTTTCTACTGGCAACTTCCTCATGGACGATCAGTACAACGACCTTGAAGGTGCCGTTGATATTCGCGACGAACTTACTACAGACATGATTCCTGTAGGCGGTGGCGAAGGCGGCGAAGGTGGCGAAGATGACTTCGGCGTAGGCTTCGGCAACTTCACTATCTCTTCTTACTGGAATGCTAAGGCTGGCGTGAAGTATTACATCATGTGCCAGGGCGTTGGTTCATTCACTGTTGCTCTCTCTGAGCCAGATATGACTGAGAAAGTTGGTACTACAGAGAATCCTATCAACCTCAACGAAACTCCAACATGGACTTGGGGTACAGACGGCAAGGTTCCAGGTTCTGCTACTCACTATACTTTCACAGCTGAGAAGGATGGTAACCTCACTATCACTAACGGCAACGAGGAACTTTATGTTGGTGAGGACGGTTGGTACGACCCATTCGTAAACACTAGCGGTCCTCAGTACACTGGTGAAATCAAGAAGGTTACAAACTGGTCTGATTACACTGCTGCTTACACATTCGCTGTTGAGGAAGGTGTAACTTATTGCATCACAATCTTCGACCTCACAAAGGGTAATGATGGCGAGGTTATCAAGGCAGAGTTCGTTGAAGCTACTCCTGATGACGAAACAGACAACGTAGAGTGGGATCCAGCTCCAGGTGAGATCGACTACAACCTTGATGGTC
>JAKSLJ010000054.1 GCA_024401275.1 Bacteroidaceae bacterium
CATCACTTCTGTCCTCATTAACAATGTCGTCAATAGTTACTAACGAACCATCACCATCAAGAGTCAGTTCGCGACCATTCTGCTGCCAAGCATTCTCGCTACTATATATTCCATTGTTGAGCCAGTAACACACTTTACCGTTGTCAAAATCCGACTCTGTAGCATACATTCCCCAGTCACCGTCTCCGGAACCTGTTTCATAGCCCTTCATGTAGTTGTTTCCCGAACGGGCGTCCATGTTTTCCCCAATTCCCATTATTGGCCGCGTAATTCCTCCGAGCGGGTCCCCTAAGTCACTGAATACTGCAGATGCACAGTTTGCAACCAAGCTGTAATTAGTAGCCACTCCTATGATGCTGCCACCGCCAACGACTGCGCCAATTTTGTCCGGGTCGATGAGCATGATGAGATTCCTGGTGTTGAGACAGCTATTGATGGTTACTTTGTCACCAAAAGCAACAATGCCTCCGACATACTTTACATTATCTGGGAATGCTCCATGGTTTGCACACCTGTAGAATGTAGAGTTTGTTGCTTCAGCAGCAATACCTGCACCACTGTGTAAATATATTTTATATGAACCGTTTTCTATGTTAACGACACCCTCATTTACACAGTGTATGAACTTGCTATCTTCGCATTCTGCGACAATTCCACCTGCATATGAATAAGGAGCCCTGACTGCACCTCTGTTGTAACAATCAATGAATGTGCTTCCTATAGCCTTATACGCAACACCTCCTACCGGGGTTATAGGGATATCTATGGCTAATATTTCAGGAATTGACGATACGGTACAATGTCCCTCAAGGCCACAATTTATTATGCTATCTCCACGGGACTCCCAAATAAGACCACCAGTTGATGGCCTAGCAATGACACTTGTATATCCAGAAAGGTACACATTATCGTATTTACAATGTTTTGATGTATAGACCAATCCTGCTCCATCGTCTTTGAATTTAATATTGCACGAATCAAGACGAAGATTCTTGAACGTAGCACCCTCTGCAACCTTAATCAGCGCATAGTTATCAATTTTACCAGAAAGTGCTGCCTCACCTATATGCATGAGACTGTTACCCTTGCCATCAATTGAGCCACGGAAAGGAGTATCTTCGTTATATACAGAGAAGAAGTGACCTCCGAAGTCTATGTCACCACCCAGTTCGATATCTGCATACTGATTGTATATCGCATTAACAAAAGCATTAAAGTCTGCAACCTTGAATATGGGATCAATATCTTTGCGTATGTCACTTGCTTTGACGACCTTACTACCCCAAAAAGTAGGATATGGCTGCTTGCCTACATCCTGGCAGAAAGATGCAGTATCGGAGAGGCTGTTGAGCTTGTAAGCCACAAGACCGCTCATGACATCGCGGTAGCTCACAGGAAACACTTTGTTGCCATCCTGCAAGCCATCGGGATGGTCTTCTGTATCATGCGCCATGGCATAACAGTTTGTGTAGCTCGAGTCATCTACCTCACCGAAGATAGGACCACCTGTTGATTTCGTATTGCAGTCTATTGTACCAACATTCAAGCAGTTGGATATACGGCCTCCCCTTTCCAGATAGCCCACTATGCCACCCGTCTGCTCGTCGCCTTGCACATATCCGATATTTATGCAGTTATTTATCTCTGTTGGTACCCAAATTGTTTCCTCTCCTTTCACAACATCCCAAAAGGAGTTTTCCAAGCCTACGCTACCCATGCCTACAATACCTCCTGCGTAAGCATCAAGACAATAGATTCTGCCGGCATTCATGCATCGGTTGAATTTGCTACCAAAGGAAGAAGCCGCAATTCCGCCCATCTCGTCCGGGTCATTCACAGCTACCACGATTTTGAAAGTCATTGAATACAAAGCATAAACGGCAGAGGCAATAGATGTATATCTGGCTAATGAAGCAGCCGATTCCGCAGCCTCCGCAATTTGTAACAACTCGAAGTTTTCATTCAGAAGCAAACCACATGTAGCGTTGTTGTAATTGCTCAAAGCTATCTGAACATTCATGACGCAGGTTTTGTATTTCTCGAACGCAGAAAAGACGCCATAAAAAGACTTCATCGCAGAATATATGTCATAGTTCATTTTCACTGCAGTGCTCGCCCACGTATCCAAGGACACTTGAGACAGCACGCCACCGTTATAGCAATTTTCAAAGCTGCATCTTGTGCTCTTTCCGCAAATACCACCCACGTTGTCCGCTTTCTCTGAGCCGCATACAGCTGCCATATTGACACAACGTATGAACTTACACTTTTCGCTTTCGCCCACAAGTCCACCGACATAAGCCTTAGTATCTTTTTCCGCATACACGGTGCTACAAGCATCTACAAAACAGTCCTCAAACGTGGTTCTTTCTGCATATCCAGCAATACAGCCCACTCCCTGACCACGCATGTAGAGTGTACTGCCTATGACGTCCACTTTTTTCAGCTTACAGTTATTCATTTTTGATGCCACCAAACCTGCGTGGTCTCCTGTTACCATGCCAATGAACGTGTCTATAATGGGAACACCCTTTAGAAAGGCTTCGTCGTGGTATCTGCATCCAATGACTGCAACATCAGTAAACTCCGTGTCTGTTGCAGTATTGCATACCACGTTCGTTCTGATTTTATTTAAGTCGGACAACACGGCTTCAGTAAATTTCAAACCACGAATCTTTGCATTATTACACTCTGCGAACAAAGGCTGCGTAAGACCAGAAAGTTCGAATGTGCAGGTCTCAATATTACCTTCCTTGTCGGTGGTGAAATCACCATTCTCATATCTCTTGTTGTAGTAACCGCAGAGTTGCGCACTGAAACTCACATATGTTTTATGTTCTGACATATCAATATCATTCATGATTTGAATGACCTTGGTTGAGTCCTTCCCATAATCTTCGAGGGCTTTCATGAACTCCGCCACATCGTGTACACGAATTTTGCTTATCGAGTCTTCCACATATACACTCGATTTATTAAACACATCATGAGGACCATCACCGGAAATGTACTTTCCGCTGTAATGGCCTGTTACGGCTATCTTATCCTCGGAGTCTTCTTCCGGCTTCAACTCGATAAAACCGGTAACCTGGAACGTATGTTTTTTTCTGTCTTCAGGAGAATAGATAGAGCAGTAATCGCTACCAACTGTGTAAATTGAAAAAGGAGTGTCGTCTATTGGATCACACACTGCCCATGTTGAGCAGTCATGGACAATCCTAACCATGAGAGAGTCATCGTAAACGGTTACGATTCCATCGTTTATTACACAATCGTAGGCAAGGAAATCGCCTACCTTGAGCTTTGACCTCAGTTCAGTGGCATTCTGCTCGCCAGTGTAAGGATGGTCTTTCGAGCCATCGCCGTCTCCTGCCCATGCTGCCGTCACTGTAAGCAGCATAAGAATTGATAATAGAATCTTTTTCATATTTTGTTTTTATTTTTACACGATATTTGTTTTGCGCCAGTTTAACGATGCCATGAGACATCGTTTCCAGGAGGCTTAGTCTCCGAAACCTTCTTCCTCAATCTCGGGGTCAATTGGGATGTAAATGTCACCCTGCGTAGTGCCGGCAAGGATGACTGCCTCTGCGTGGATGATCTCCACGGTAGGTTTTGAATAGAACTTTTTCATTTATGATTTTTGATGTATGAGGTATGATTTATCGTTATGGATTTTTATTTTGGATTATCGTAAGGATTAAAATCTTAAACTATAATCCTCACCAAAATACGCTCCAGCCCGGTCGCTCTTAGGGACGATATTTTGAAGGATCGCTTCGCTCTAAATCCGAACAAAAATCTTTATTAAAATCCGAATTAAACATGCAAAACTTGAATTATTTTTGGTTCCGTTTGTCCAATTCCCTTTTGAAATCGCCAGGCGTTAAGCCGTAGGTAGCCTTGAACTGACGGCGGAATGTTGACTGCTCCTTATAACCGCATTGTTCCATGAGTTTATGTATTGGCACCTCAGGATTCTCTTCGAGCAACTTCACGAACACGGCGAGTCGGTATTCTGAAAGCCACTGGCGGAAAGGCTTTCCCGTCATGCGGTTTATGCTGTTGGAAATATGCGTGCGGCTGGAGTTGAGTTCCTCTGCCATTAGCTTTACATCCAAATCCGGATTCAGGTAAATCTGCTGCTCTTCCATCAGACGCACTATCTGCTCATATATGCCTTCGACAGTGGCGTGAGTTCGCTCGGTCCTTGTTTTCTCGAGTTGCTGCGCAAGCTCTTTTATTTCTTCTTGCGATTCCACAAGGTCCTGCTTGGTTTCTTCTATCTCCAGCTCCTTCTCACGGTTTCTGCGCTTAAGGGTGAAGATGACGGTGCCGGCGCCTATCATTAAAAGCAAGATGATGCCGAGCAGCCAATTGGCGAGTCTGTGGCGGGCTACGAGATTCTCTGCATCCTGATGTGCCAACTGATATTCCTGCACCTTGTTTATTGCCATCTGCTCGGAAAGCGTGCGCAATGTTTCCCTCTGGCGGATGCTATCGCTCAGGGCAAGCGCTCTCTTGAGATAGGAATTGCTCTGCTTATAGTCTTGGTTGGAAGCCGCATCTTCCGCCAGCAGGTTGAGATACTCCATATAGCCGGTAACCAAACTGTCGCTCTTATAGAGCTCGGCAACGGCATTCTTGGCTTCGTTGAAGCGCATTTTCCTTCCCGTGAAATAAAGCTCTTGCATTACGTTAGCGAGGTTCTCTGGTGAATTGGCTGTTGCCGTCTTATCCCACTTGTCAAGGTATTTGTTCAAGGAATCGCGATCTGCCTTATCGTTTCCGGTGCTGATTTTCTCCTCTATCTTCATGCGATAGGCACGGGCTATCTTGGTGAACATCTGGCTCTCATAGAAATCGGCAAAGTCGCGAGTGGCACTACCCGACTCCACCATCGTTTCCGGACGCTGTTCCACGATAGACGGTTCGCGGTCGAAACGAGCCACCAAGTCTAGCACTTCATGGCAGACAGCAATGGCGTTGTCGTAATCATGTGCTTCGAAATAGAGTTCTATTTGCCTCTTCATCAGAGAAATTCTGCCGATAAGTCCACCGAAAGTTTTGTCGTCCTTCACCAATTGCTGTGCCTTTTCGTAGGTTTTCCTCGCCTGCTCAATACGACCTAGCGCTTGCTCCGCCTGACCGACGCGAGTTATCAGCGCTGCCTCATCGCTTTGCATCAGCTCATGACCATGGCAGATCTTGATACCACGCTCAGCATATTTCAGGGTTTCGAGGTATCGATTTGCGCCCAAGGTGATGTTGGAAGCGAGAACGCAGATTTCTTCTTCAAGGAAACTGTCATCGCCGAAGTTCTCTTCTTCAAGCAGTCTGTTGCAAATGGCAAGAGCGCTATCGGGGTTGTTTTCGCCATTGAAGATTACGGTGGCATGGAATAAGTCGCAACGCTGTGGCGACATCAATTTTGCGTTGCGAACGGAATCGATTATGCGATGGGACTTTGCTGGATCAGAGTTCATGAAACTCATGCTACTGTCAATCACAGCAAAAGTTTCTTTGGTCTGCGGATAGTCATTTCCGTAACCGTCATTTTCTATACGATTTTCTCGGCTGCACTGACAGAAAAGCGTCAGCATAGCCAAAAGCAGGAGAGCAGGGAAAGTCGCAAATTTATTCATTTCTAGTTTTTGTGCAGCTTTTTTATTACCGTGCGCAAATTTACACTTTTCGGGCAAAAATAATGTTTGCAAAATGAACATATTTGCAAAATGAACGCTATTTTGTACGTTTTGCAAGCTTTTTGGCTGCCATTTTCAGGCAATTCTCATCTGTTCATCACTTTCTTGATTGTTGCACGAGCGGCTTTCCATCGCGGAAAAAACCTATCCATGAGGGCATAAAAACGAGGTCCATGATTCAATTCAAAGACATGGCAGAGCTCATGAACGACGACGGACTCGATGCACCATTCCGGCAAAAGAAGAAGATAAAGGCTGAACTGAATCTTGCCTCGCTTTGGGTAACAGCTTCCCCACTTCGATTTTGTTGCGGAATAAACCAACTGCATATCTGCCGCAATGCCCATCTCCCTTGCATATTTCTCGTACAGGGGAGAGATTATTTCATCAAGCCGACTGGCAGCTGCCATTTTCTCTTGCTTGGTTTTCAGCGGAAGTTTGTCATAAAAGCCATTCCGCTTTTCCTCATTCTGTCGCGCACGCTCTCTCGCCTTCGTTATCCATTCCGCATTAGCCTCCACGAATTTCATGATCTGCGACCGAGACACAAACAATGGCGCAGAAACACGAATCTCGCCGTCTCTTCCAATACGAAGCGAGAGACGACGAGTCATTCGACGGGTTATCTTGATTTGATCTTCGGACATTTACTTCCAAAATCCATTTTGAACAGTTACTTATGATAAGATTTTAATTTAGATTTTTAGTTAGGATTTTCGTTATGGATTTTCATATCCTTCGGATAGAAATATTACTTATCATTCAAACAGAACCGACCACGCGCCAGACAAAGACTCACCAACGGCCACAAGGTTCATGTATTCCTTGTCCTTAAACTCCCCTTCATACCCTACTCTATCGGTGCGTCCCCACCAAGGTTCTATGCAGACGAAAGGTGCGTGAACATCCTTTGTTGGAGCCCAAATGCCGAGGGATGGCGAAGGAGAATCGAATGTCAGGACCTTCTTTCCACTGCGGTCGAAAAGTTCAATAAGCTGCGGACATGGCGACTCAAAAATGAGCGCGTTCTTGGCAAAAGTGTCTCGCTTTATCGGGAACTCATTGCCTTTCAGTGAAACAGATTCCGCCTTCACGCAACCTTCCGCACCGATTTCCGTAAGCTCGTAATCGCCGCTTCCCGAAAGTCGGATTGTGCCGGTGGTGTCATATTCTTCCGAAACATCAGGCACCATGAACGCAGGATGACCGCCTATCTGGAAAGGAAGCACGACATCGCCACAATTCACTACCTTCCAGGCAGTTACGACCTTATTGCCGTCCAACTGCTGACGAATCTGAAGTTCAAAATCAAACGGATATTTCGCCTTTGTATCCTCGTTGCTTTTCAGGGAATAAAGGAGCGAATCTGCCTCTTCCGCAACACACTCGAAGTCCATGTCGCGCGCAAATCCATGCTGCGTCATATTGTATTCCGCGCCATTGACACGCATCGTATTGTGCCAGATAGAGCCAACTATCGGGAAAAGAACCGGAGTATGGCGCTTCCACCATGAAGCATCGCCTGTCCAAACACACTCACGATTGTTCTGTTTGTCTATTATTGAGACAATCTCCGCACCGTGATCGTCAACGGTTACAAGGAGTCTTTCATTTTCTATTGTTCTAAGCTTTCTCATGCCGCAAAAGTACAAACTTTCTGTAAAACAAACAAAAAATTCCGCAGAAAAGTTGTAAAAAACAAATAATATCGTAACTTTGCATCATATTTTTCCACACCCTTAAAAACTTCAAAAAGAAAAAACTATGCAAAAAACAATCATTTCATTAGGTGCCGCTATGCTGCTGACAGCTTGTACCGTAAATTCAACACAGGAGGATAACAAGCAGACAAAGTCGCTCGTAGTTTACTACTCTCAGACTGGCACAACAGCCAAGGTCGCTGACTTGTTCGCGGAGAAAACCGGTGCCGACATAGACTCTATCGTAGCCGTTAATCCGTACGACAGCAGCTTCGAGGAAACAATCGCTCGCTGCCAGAAGGAGATGGAAACTGGCGAAATGCCGGAACTGAAGCAAATGTCTCACGACATAGCAAAATATGACACTCTCTACATCGGCTGTCCGGTATGGTTCGGCACTATGGCTCTGCCGGTTCAGAGCTACCTCAAGCAGGCAAATCTTGAAGGCAAGGTGGTCATTCCGTTCGTAACCTTCGGAAGCGGCGGACTCGAGACGACAGTTGCTGAAATGAAGAAGATTGCACCGAAGGCGAATTTCCTTGACGCAAACTCTCTCATCGGCTACGGCGTGCGCAATGCTCGCGTGGAAAAGGCTGCGGAAGAGGTTGAGCAGTTCCTCATCGACATCAAGGTCAAGGAAGGCAAGGTTTCCGAAAAGCCAAACTACGGTGAGCAGCAGCCATTGACTGACGAAGACAAGAAAATCTTCGACGAAGCTTGCGGTGACTACCAGATGCCACTCGGCACTCCAATCAGCGTAGCCTCTAACGAGGGCAAGACCAACTATCAGTTCGTCGTAGAAAGCAAGGATGCCCAGGGCAACACTTCAAACGCCACCATCCTCGTCGTAAAAGAAGAAGGCTCAAAGGCTGAATTCACCAAGGTTATAAGATAAGGTAACAAAGACTAATGTCCTCTGACGAACTGTCCTTCCGCCATATCACCGAAACAGCGATCGTCGCCAATCTCATCAAAGAAGGCGTCAGCCTGTTGCCGGCAATAGCGCTCATAATCAGACAGTTCGTCAGATGATTGTTGAGTTTTCTCTACTGGTTGCTGTTCAAGTTTTTCCAAATCATTCTTTTCCATCGTTTTCTAGGTGGTAGGGAAATAACTTACCACCAATGCGGCAAAATTACGAACTTTCCACAAAATAAGCAAAAAAAACGCAGAAAAAAATATGAAAGCAAAGAATATCGTAACTGTGCATCATAAAATGTGCGTTAAAACTGTTACACAATGATTACACTTTACCTCTGCCGCCATGGCAGAACCATTGAAAACGAGCAAAGAATGCTGCAAGGACAATCGCCTGATTACGGTCGCCTGTCAGAGACGGGAAAGGCGCAAGCGGCAGCCATGGGCGAGAAACTTCGTGGCATAAAAGCCGACGCCATCATCACGAGCGACTTACAGCGCTGCATTGATACGGCGCACATTGCCCTTGGTGACGATGTGGAACTGATAAAAGAACCTCTGCTTCGCGAACGTGATTGGACAACCATGGTAGGACATCCCATTGCGGAAGGCATGCTTCAAGAAGAGAAATATGCAGAGAGCGTGGAGTCAATGGCAAAACGCGCGGAAGCTCTCCTGAAGAAATGGAAGAAAGAATATGACGGAAAGACCATCATCGCCATCGGTCATGGATTCATTGACCGAGTTTTGCAAGGGGTTTATTACGGAAAGAATTATCTGGAAATAAAGCCGATGGAAAATTCCGAAGTAAGAGAAATACTAATCAATGTAACTTAACCCACACATTTTTCGGCAACGGCTACGGCAACGGTTACACTAATATTAGCACAAAGGGGTCAGACCCCTTTGTGCATTTTATTTGTATTTGATTAACAGTCAGCTATTTACAGTGTAAGCAAAAAGCCGGAAATGCTTACAAAATGTCACTTTTGCCATTGTTGGATTTTGGGCTCAGATAATTGGCTGCAGCATTAAAATATCGCTTCAAAGCCCTTATTTCAGCCTTATTTTGGCGCAATTTCCAAAACTCATAGGGAGACGTCATGGATTCCTATGAGTTATGACTCGTTTTCCTATGAGTTTCTACTCATAAGTGACTGCCTTTTATGGCCTGTATCGGGCTTTCCTGAGCGCGTTTTGCGTTTTCCACGTCGTAAAGCACTGATTATCAGCAATGTAATAGCCTTGCGAGACTTCCGTATTTTCAGACAAATAGCGGTAAAAACATTCCGCGCAATTCTCAGCGACTTGCCGAAATCATGATGTAAGCAAAATGCCCGAAATGCTTACAATTTGCATATTATGACCGTAACCAAAAGCGTATCCAAGTGTAACCAAAAACGTATCCAAACGTAACCTAAGGCGTTGCCGTTACCGTTGCCGTAAAATCTGCGTTAGGTTTAGATGTCCTCGCGTACATATATTATATATTTTTTTAATTAATGAAAAATCATTAATAATATAAAAGGGGCTGAAATTGAATGTGTGTGCATTTTTTAAGGCAACGGTTACGGCAACGCTACTGACAACAAAAAGGCGTAGCCATTCGACCACGCCTTTCTAATATTTGGAAAATTATAATGCTTATTCTTCTGTTTCAGCATCGTGAGCTGCGATGAGCTGCTGCTGGATGTCGTTAGGTACGAGTTCGTAAGAAGCGAACTTTGATGTGAACGAAGCACGACCACCAGTGATAGAGCTGAGAGCGATAGAGTAGTTAGAGAGTTCCTTCAATGGAATCTTAGCCTGAAGCTTCTGGTAACCAGCCTCTGAATCCATACCCATGATCATAGCACGACGTCCCTGAAGGTCAGACATCACGTCACCCATATAGTCAGATGGCACGAATACCTCGAGGTCGTAAACTGGCTCAAGAACCTTAGGACCTGCGCTGCGGAATGCCTCTGCGAATGCCTGGCGACCAGCGAGCATGAATGAAAGTTCGTTAGAGTCAACTGGGTGCATCTTACCATCGTAAACGATAACGCGAACGTCACGAGCGTAAGAACCAGTGAGAGGTCCCTGCTCCATGCGCTCCATGATACCCTTAAGGATAGCTGGCATGAAACGAGTATCAATAGCACCACCGACAACAGAGTTCATGAAGACGAGCTTGCCACCCCATTCGAGGTCGATTTCCTCGCGTGAACGGATGTTCATCTTGAACTCCTGACCGTTGAAGTGATATACTGTTGGATCAGGCATACCTTCTGCGTAAGGCTCAACGATGAGGTGAACTTCACCGAACTGACCAGCACCACCAGACTGCTTCTTATGACGATAGTCTGCGCGAGAAACCTTTGTGATAGTCTCACGATAAGGGATGCGAGGCTCCTGATAGTCAATCTGGATCTTCTCGTTGTTCTCCATACGCCACTTGAGAGTGCGGAGGTGGAATTCACCCTGACCGTGAACGAGGATCTGACGGAGTTCCTTGCTCTGCTCAACAACCCATGTTGGGTCTTCCTGGCGCATCTTGATGAGTGCTGTCATCATCTTCTCAGTCTCAGCCTCATTCTTTGCAACGATAGCGCGAGAGTACTTAGAGTTTGGATAACGGATGAAGTCGAACTTGTTCTCAACTTCCTTAGCGTTGAGAGTGTTGCCAGTCTTAACGTCCTTGAGCTTCACTGTACAACCGATGTCACCAGCGTTGAGCTGATCAACAGGCTGACGGTTAGCACCAGCACAAGTATAGAGAGTACCGATACGCTCCTTAGAACCGCGGTCTGCATTAGCGAGGTCATCACCAGGCTTAACGCTACCCTGCATTACCTTGAAGTAAGAAACCTCACCGATGTGTGGCTCTACACCAGTCTTGAAGAAGTAGAGAGAAGCAGGAGAAGCTGAATCAGGAGTAACTTCCTCACCACGAGTGTTGTGTACCTTTGGCATATCAGAAACGAAAGGAACAACGTTGCCGAGGAATTCCATCAAGCGGCGAACACCCATAGACTTGCCTGCACATACGCAGAATACAGGGAAGATAGAGCGAGTAACCAAGCCCTTGCGGATACCTTCACGCATCTCGTCCTCTGTAAGAGTTTCCTCTTCGAAGAACTTCTCCATGAGAGCCTCGTCATTCTCGGCAGCAGCCTCTACGAGAGCCTTGTGGAGTTCCATAGCCTTATCCATTTCCTCAGCAGGGATTTCCTCGATAGTAGGAGCACCACCTTCTGGTCCCCAAGAGTACTTCTTCATGAGAAGAACGTCGATGAGAGAGTTGAAGTTAGGACCTGTCTCGAGAGGATACTGGATCTGTACGCACTTAGAACCGTAGATTTCCTGCATCTGAGCAACAACAGCGTCGAAGTCGCAGTTTTCCTTGTCAAGCTGGTTAACGAGGAAGATAACTGGCTTCTTGAGTTTCTCAGTGTAGCGGAAGTTGTTCTGAGTACCAACCTCAGGACCGTACTGTCCATTAATAAGAATAACCGCCTGGTCTGTTACGTTGAGGGCTGTGATTGCGCCACCAACGAAGTCGTCAGAACCCGGACAGTCAATGATATTCAACTTCTTGCCGAGCCACTCCACATTGAAAACAGTAGAGAAAACGGAATAACCGTACTCCTGCTCAACAGGGAAGTAGTCGCTAACTGTGTTTTTTGCGTCAACTGAACCACGACGCTTAATCACCCCGCTCTCATAAAGGAGAGCTTCTGCGAGAGTGGTCTTAC
>JAKSLJ010000055.1 GCA_024401275.1 Bacteroidaceae bacterium
AGGATTCTTGTCTCCTCAACCAGGAGTACTGCATGGACGGTTCTATGACTGTTGCAGAGTACCTCAAGGCTGCAGACAAGGAGCTCACAGTTGTTGACTTCAAGCGTTTCTCTCTCGTAGCAGACTAATCTTTGCTTTAAACAGAAAGAAAAAGCATTTCCCATAAATGCTCAACACAAGATAAAAGGCTGATGGCAATTGTCGTCAGCCTTTATTGTATTTATTCACTCTTGCCTTATTTCATAATTTCCATTATTTCATTATTTCCTTGTTTCACTCTTGCCTTATTTCATAATTCCCACATTTCATTATTCCCTTATTTCATTATTGCGAAAAGAAAAAGTCCCGAAATAGTTTGCAAATCAAAAAAATAATCGTAATTTTGCAGCAGATATAAAGAAACTAAAGAAAACAAACAATGAAAGCTATACACACAGAAAAGGCACCTGCTGCCATTGGTCCATACAGCCAAGCCATTGAAGTGAACGGATTCGTTTATGCGTCAGGACAGATTCCGGTAGATCCTGCTACTGGAGAATTTGCCCAAGGCGGCATCAAAGAGCAGACACGCCAGTCTCTCACAAACGCAAAGAACATTCTTGAAGCAGCAGGAACAGACCTCGCTCATGTTGTAAAGACAACCGTTTATCTCAATAGCATGGACGATTTCGCTGCTATGAATGAAGTTTATGCAGAGTTCTTCCAGCAACCTTATCCAGCACGCTCTGCCGTAGCTGTAGAAAAACTGCCAAAAGGCGCACTCGTTGAGATTGAGGTTCTTGCTGTCAAGGGATAAATCGCAAATTGAAAATATTGGCACAAGCGTAGGCGAATGCCAAATTGAAAATTGTAAATCCGTAAATCAATCGGAAAATCTTATAGATGATAGTAGAAGTAGGAGACGTTCTTGTCTCAACAGAAATATTCACGGAGCATTTCTGCTGCGACCTGTCGCAATGCAAAGGCGAATGCTGTATTGAAGGTGATGCTGGCGCACCAGTAACACAGGAAGAAGTGGCGGCAATAGAAGACGCCCTTGACACCGTTTGGCCAGACCTTTCAGCACAAGCTCAAAGCATAATCGACAAGCAAGGCGTAGCTTATGTGGACGAAGAGGGCGACCTTGTGACGAGCATAGTCAACGGCAAAGATTGTGTCTTTACATGCTACGACGGCGACTGTTGCCTATGCTCCATTGAGAAGGCACAGCGAGCAGGCAAGATTGACTTCATCAAGCCAATATCATGCGCCCTTTACCCTATCCGAGAAAAGATTCTTTCAAACGGCATGTCTGCACTGAGCTACAACAGATGGGATGTTTGCCATACCGCCGTAAAGAAAGGACGCGAGATTGGTCTGCCGATATACAAATTTCTCGAAGGTCCGCTGAAACGCCGATTCGGCGAAGAGTGGTATGCACAACTTCTGGAAACAGCCGAGGCAATGAAGGCAGAAGGTTATCTTTAATGTAGAATTCTGAATTAAAGAACATTCGGTTCAATAATCAACAATTATTCATAAAAAAAGTGAAAATAATTGCGGTTTGCATTGTTATTTTCACTTTTTTTATTAACTTTGCACCGTGTTTGGAGCGTATCTTTGTTCCAAACCTTATTCAGGGCATAATATTTACAGCCTTTGGCATAACAGTTACAGCCCGCAAAATATCCAGAACTTTTATATATTTATAGTGTCAACGAAAGATATATTGCCAGAGAATTCCTCAGAGGAAGTTCTCGGTAGTGCGCCTAAAAGAAAGCGTACACGCATTGCGAAAAAAGATGCTGTCTATACTGTGACCGGTATGGACGGAGAGAGCCTTGACTCAAAAGAAAAACGCAAGTCCATAAAGAAACAGATAGACGAAGCTTCCCAAAAAGGATTATTCGACGAAGACTTCGTGTCTGAAGGAAATATCAATCCGGTAGAAGAAGTTGCCCTTCCTGCTGAGCAAAAAGCTGCACCAGCAGAGGAGTTGCAAGACCCTACCCTACTCTTCAAGCCACATCGCGGACGCAAGTCCAAAGCAGAGCTTGAAGCCATTGCTGCATGGGAGAGTCAGCAAAAGGCAAAAGCAGAACAGGAAGCTGCAGCGAAGAAGCTTTCAGAAACTGCGAATGCAACTACAAGCGAGGTAAGTACTGAAGTTTCCAATGCAGAGAACACTGTAGTTTCCAATGCAGAGAACACTGAAGTTTCCAATGCAGAAAGCACAGAAGCACCAAGTCAAGAAATCACTGATGTTCAAACAGATACTCCAATTGAAGGCAACCAAGAGACAGTTGCTGAACCAGAGTCTGTAACTGAGGCTGAAGAAACTGCAGAAGAAAAGGCTGACGATAACCAGCCTAACACGCCATCCATCGACATTGATGACGACACGGACTTCATTGTCATCCAAGACATACCTACAGAAGACCAGGCTTTGCTTCAGGAACTCGGTGCAATCGGTGCAATACCAGAAGCCATTTACGCACCAGATCCAGTGGCGAAAAAGTCAACTCCTTCAAAGCAGCAAGCTGAGCAAAAAGACGCAAAGCCTGCAGAACGCGAAGCACAAAAGGCTGAGCCAGCAAAACAGGAAAAGAAGGAATACAACTTCGACAACATCGTTTCAATCCGTGGCGTACTTGAAATGATGCCTGACGGATACGGTTTCCTCCGCTCTTCAGAATATTACTATGTTTCTTCTCCTGACGATGTTTATGTTGCAGGACAGTATGTCAAGCAGTTTGGTTTGAAGACTGGCGACGTGATTGAATGTCTTGTTCGTCCACCGTTCGACGGTGAGAAGTTCTTCACCCTTACATCCATCAATTACATTAACGGACGTAAGCCGGAAGAAGTTCGCGACAGAATTCCATTTGAACACCTTACCCCACTCTTCCCAGACGAGAAGTTCACTCTCTGTGGAAATCCAAGAACAACAAATAAATCCACACGAATCGTCGATCTCTTCTCGCCTATCGGTAAGGGCCAACGCGCACTCATCGTAGCACAGCCAAAGACGGGTAAGACCATCCTCATGAAGGATATCGCCAACGCCATTGCCGCAAACCATCCTGAAGCCTACCTCATGATGCTCCTCATAGACGAGCGACCAGAGGAAGTAACAGACATGGCACGCACAGTAAACGCGGAGGTCGTAGCATCCACTTTCGACGAGCCTGCAGAGAAGCACGTGAAGATAGCAAACCTCGTTCTTGAGAAGGCAAAGCGTCTTGTAGAATGCGGTCATGACGTGGTAATCTTCCTTGACTCCATCACCCGACTCGCCCGCGCTTACAACACCGTTGCTCCAGCATCAGGCAAGGTTCTTACCGGTGGTGTTGATGCCAACGCTCTGCAGAAGCCAAAGCGATTCTTCGGTGCAGCGCGTAACATAGAAAACGGCGGTTCGCTGACTATTATCGCGACAGCTCTCATTGATACCGGTTCCAAGATGGACGAAGTCATCTTTGAGGAATTCAAGGGAACCGGCAACATGGAACTTCAGCTTGATCGTGCTCTTGCCAACAAGCGCATCTATCCTGCTGTTAATCTCGTGGCTTCCAGCACCCGCCGCGACGACTTGCTCCAAGACGACAACACTCTTGGAAAGATGTGGATAATTCGCAAGCACATTGCCGACATGAACCCTATCGAAGCAATGACAATGATACAACATAACATGAACAGAACGAGGGATAACGCTGAGTTCTTCATGTCAATGAACGATTAAACGAGGAAATGAAAAAGATTACTATAGCAATAGACGGCCACTCTTCTTGCGGAAAAAGCACTATGGCTAAAGACCTCGCAAAAGAAGTTGGCTACATATATGTTGATACTGGCGCCATGTACCGTTGCTGTACGCTCTATGCCATGCGCAACAACATTGCTCCTGCCGAACTGGAAAGCCACATCGGCAACATCAACATCTCCTTCCAGCTTGACACTGAGACAGGAAAACCTTTAGCTTGCCTGAATGGCGAAGTCGTTGAAAACGAAATCCGCGGCATGGAGGTTTCTTCTCGTGTCAGCGAGATAGCTGCCTTGCCATTCATCCGCACCGCAATGGTTGACCAACAGCGTCGCATGGGCAAGGACAAAGGCGTCGTAATGGACGGTCGTGACATCGGCACAACAGTCTTCCCAGACGCAGAACTGAAGATATTCGTTACTGCAAGCGACGAGGTTAGAGCAAAGCGCCGCTACGACGAGTTGAAGGCTAAAGGCCAGGAAGCAGACTATCAGGACATTCTTAATAATGTACGCGAAAGAGATTACCAAGACTCACATCGCGAGGTCTCTCCTCTGCGCAAAGCTGACGACGCAATCTTGCTTGATAATAGCGAAATGACTATTATAGAGCAAAAAAAGTGGCTGTTAGAACGATTTAACGAAACCGTAAACGCTTGATGGCACGGCAGTTGCTCCATGCTTTAACATTAAACATAGAAAGAAAAAATAAAACAAAATATGGGATTTTTCAACATTATCAAATCAATCTTTGGCGACAAGTCATCACGCGACATGAAGCTCATCCAGCCGATTGTTGAGCAGGTGAAGGCTGTCTATCCAGAGATTCAGGCGCTTTCAAACGACGAACTGAGAGCGAAGAAAGACGAAATCACTCTCATCGTACGCAATAAGGGCACTGAGAAACTCGCCAAGATAGACGAACTCAAGGCGAAGATCGAAGATACTCCTATCGACGAGCGTGAAGTTATTTTCAACGAAATAGACAAACTCGACAAGGAAGTTCTCGAACTCTACGAAGAGGGACTCAACGAGGTTCTGCCTGTTGCCTTTGCCATCGTAAAGGAAACTGCCAACCGCTTCGCTCATAACGAAGAGGTTGTTGTTACAGCAACAGACTTCGACCGCGAGCTTGCCGAGACAAAAGACTTTGTCCGCATAGAAGACGACAAGGCTATCTACAACAACCATTGGATAGCTGGAGGCAACGACCTCAAGTGGGATATGGTTCACTACGACGTGCAGCTCTTCGGTGGTACAGTTCTCCACCAGGGTAAGATTGCCGAAATGGCAACCGGTGAAGGTAAGACTCTCGTAGCCACTCTCCCAGTTTTCCTCAACGCTTTGACAGGCAACGGTGTTCATGTCGTTACCGTGAACGACTATCTTGCAAAGCGTGACTCTGAGTGGATGGGCCCTCTCTATATGTTCCATGGTCTTTCCGTTGACTGTATCGACAAGCACCGCCCTAACTCAGAAGAGCGTCGCAAGGCTTATCAGGCTGACATAACATTCGGTACAAACAACGAGTTCGGCTTCGACTACCTTCGCGACAACATGGCTACTGAGCCGGAATCTCTCGTTCAGCGCCGCCACAACTACGCTATCGTCGATGAGGTTGACTCGGTTCTCGTCGATGACGCACGTACTCCGCTCATCATCTCTGGTCCTGTTCCTAATGGCGACGTCCAGATGTTCGAACAGTATCAGCCACTCGTAGAGAAGCTCGTTGGCGTACAGCGCAAGCTTGCTACAGAGTATCTTGCAGAGGCTAAGCGACTCATCACGGAAGGTCGCGAGAAGAACGACCAGACTGTTCTCGACGCTGGTTTCCTCTCTCTCTTCCGCTCATACAAGTGTCTGCCTAAGAACAAGCCACTCATCAAGTATCTCTCTGAGGAAGGCATCAAGGCTGGTATGCTCAAGACTGAGGAGTACTACATGGAGAACAATAACCGCAAGATGCCTGAGGCTGTTGAGCCACTCTACTTCGTTGTAGAAGAGAAGCTCAATTCTTGCGAGATGACCGATAAGGGTACTGATTGGATGGCAAAGCAGGTCGGCGAGAAGGATCTCTTCGTCATTCCTGACATCACAACAGAACTCTCTGACCTTGAGAACGAGAAGGACCTTTCTGACGAAGAGCGTCTTGCAAAGAAAGACCAGCTCCTCGACCACTACGCTGTTCAGAGCGAACGCGTTCACACCATCCGTCAGCTTCTCAAGGCTTACTGTATGTTTGAGAAGGACGTAGAGTACGTCATCGACAACGGTGAGGTCAAGATCGTAGATGAACAGACAGGTCGTATCATGGAAGGTCGCCAGTGGAGCGACGGTCTCCATCAGGCTGTTGAGGCAAAGGAGCATTGCAAGGTGAAGGAAGCCACTCAGACTTTCGCCACAATCACTCTCCAGAACTACTTCCGTATGTACCACAAGCTCTCTGGTATGACCGGTACAGCCATCACAGAGGCAGGCGAGTTCTGGGACATCTACAAGCTCGATGTTGTTGAGATTCCTACAAACCGTCCTATCGCTCGTAAGGACCTTGACGACCGCGTTTATAAGACAAACCGCGAGAAGTACAATGCCGTAATCGAGGAAGTTCAGGCAATGGTTGAAGAAGGCCGTCCTGTACTCGTCGGTACTACTTCCGTTGAAATATCCGAGCTTCTCTCTCGTATGCTCAAGATGCGCGGCATACAGCATAACGTATTGAATGCCAAGCTCCACCAGAGCGAGGCTGACATCGTTGCCCAGGCTGGTTTCGGTAAGACTGTTACCATCGCTACCAACATGGCAGGTCGTGGTACCGACATCAAGCTCTCTAAGGAAATCAAGGATGCCGGCGGTCTTGCCATCATCGGTACTGAGCGCCACGAAAGCCGCCGTGTTGACCGTCAGCTCCGTGGTCGTGCCGGACGTCAGGGTGACCCAGGTTCTTCCGTATTCTACGTTTCTCTCGAAGACAAGCTGATGCGTCTCTTCGCTTCCGAGAAGATTGCAAGCGTAATGGACCGTCTCGGCTTTGAGGAGGGCGAGCGTATTGAGTCTTCTATCGTAACGAACGCCATCGAGCGTGCGCAGAAGAAGGTTGAGGAGAACAACTTCGGTATCCGTAAGCGTCTGCTCGAATACGACGATGTGATGAACAAGCAGCGTACCGTAGTCTATGACAAGCGTCGCCACGCTCTCATGGGCGAGCGTATCGGCATGGACATCGCCAACATCATTTGGGACCGCGTAGTGAACATCATCACAAAGAACGACTACGAAGGCTGCAAGGAGCTCTTCATCAAGACTCTCTACATGGAGTGTCCGTTTGCAGAGGAAGCTCTCAGCGGCAACCTCGATAAGCTTTGCGAAGAAACATTCCAGCAGGCTATGGAGGCATTCAAGGCTCGTACAGACAAGATGCAGGAGACTGCCATGCCGGTCATCAAGCAGGTTTACGAGAATCAGGGCGACCAGTACAAGTTCATCGTAGTGCCAGTTGTTGACGGAAAGCGCGGCTACAATATCCGCGTTGACCTCAAGGAGGCTTACGAGAACAACTGCAAGAACATTGTCAAGGAATTCGAGAAGCAGATCATGCTTCACATCATAGACGACTGCTGGAAGGAGAACCTCCGCGCTCTCGACGAGCTCAAGCACTCTGTTCAGAACGCTTCTTACGAGCAGAAGGACCCACTCGTAATCTTCAAGCTCGAGAGTGTGAAGCTCTTTGACAACATGGTCAACGAGATGAACGACCGCATCGTCGCTATCCTCATGCGTGCAGCTGTGCCAGAGGTGCGTCAGGAAGAGGTCAACGAACCAGAGCCAGAGCCAGTACCACAGCCAAAGCCACAGTATGTGGAGCAGCACATCGACATTGACGAGGCACAGCGCATCCAGCGTGAGGTTGCTTCTCGCGACACTCGTGAAGGTGCTCAGAACATGCCGAAGATTCCTATCATCCGCGATCCAAAGGTTGGACGCAACGATCCATGTCCTTGCGGTAGCGGCAAGAAATACAAGCAGTGTCACGGAAGAATTTAATTAATGCTGAATTATGAATGCAGAATGCAGAATTGGGCTGCGCGGTGTTATCGGGTAGGCAATGATTCTGCATTCTGCATTTTGCATTCTGAATTAACTTAGATTCTGCATTCTGAATTCTGAATTCTGCATTATATGAGGCTTTTCATTCATTTCCAATACGACGGAACAAACTACCACGGCTGGCAGATTCAGCCTAACGGAATCACCGTGCAGGAAGAACTCCAGAAAGCTCTATCCACTATTCTGCGACAGCCAATAGAGGTTGTCGGAGCCGGTCGTACGGACACAGGCGTTCATGCCCGACACATGGTGGCGCATTTTGAGACTGCCCTCCCCCTCGTGGGGTCTTCTCCCCTCCCTGTGGAGGGGCTAGGGGAGGTCTTGGAGAGTGTCTGCTACAAGCTCAACCGCCTTTTGCCTCGCGACATCTCCGTACAGAAGATAGAGTCTGTCAGCGACGACATGCACGCACGCTTCTCTGCCACTTCGCGCCTCTATCATTACTACATCAGCACCGGCAAGGACATCTTTGCCCGCCACTACTCATGGCAGATTCACTGGCAGCTGGACTTTGAGAAGATGAATCAGGCTGCCGCGATGCTCATCGGAGAGAAGGACTTTGCCTCTTTCTGCAAGGTCGGCTCTGATGTGAAGACCACGATGTGCAATCTCACTCACGCCGTTTGGGTAAAGGACAGCGAAACCCGCTGGCACTTTGAGATAAAAGCAAACAGATTTCTCCGCAACATGGTTCGCGCCGTAGTCGGCACACTCATTGAAGTCGGTCGCGGCAGAATGAGCCTCGACCAGTTCGCAGAAGTCCTACAAAAGAAGTCGCGATGCGCAGCAGGAGAAAGCGTACCCGCTAACGGACTCTTTCTTGAGAAAGTGGAGTATTAGGTAAAAAAACATCGGTCTTGCGTTAATTTTTAACGATTTATTTGCAAGATAGACAATAATTGTTTACTTTTGCAGCAGAAACACAAATTACAACAAGTAGATTCAAAATTAATATGAAAGCTTTCAAGGATTACGAAATAGAAGACTTCATTGATATGGGAAGTGTTCGTCATATTGAAGACAACGGAAAGCCAAAGCGTTGTGGCCTTTACCGTAAGGCTATGGAGGGATATCCTTCCATACCATATACATTTCACCCAACATCTAATCTTGAAGACGTACTGAAGGCTCTATGAGACCATACACAAAAGAATACAAAGCACAGGTCAAGGCCATCATCACGGAAGCATATGTATTTCCGAACTTCAAGAAAGATTCTCTGCCTACAATGAAGTATTTCACTCCAATCGCAGCATGGGACACGGGAGCTGAGAATACATACATCTCACCTCGTGTAGCCGAGGCGTTGGAACTAACTCCAATAGGCAACACCAAAGTAATGGCATTGGGTGGTAGTAGAGATGTGGATATTTACGAAATCGCTCTCGCACTCCCCAATGGCAGATTATATCATGACTACAAAGTTTATTGTGACGACATCGATGATTACGATGTCCTTTTGGGGATGGATATAATCGGGGAGACCGACTTCCTCATTACCAACAAAGACCGCCAAACCACATTCTCTTTCCGCTCTCCTTCGGAAGGAAATGTTTCATTATAATCCTTGTCTGAAAGGTATGAACTTACAACGCAAAATCGTTGAAGACCATCCCATTATACTTGACATTCTTACTTACGGATGTTTGATTTAGCGGCAGAATCTGCCGTTTTTTTATTGCCGTGTCCGCAAACATCGGCCTTGTGTTGATTTTTTTCTTGATTTATTTGCAAGATAGAAAATAATTATTTACTTTTGCAGCGTCTTACCTACGCCGTGCCATCTGAAACGATGTGCGGTTGGGTGGGACACTACATAACAAGAAGCGTCATCGATGCTTTGTTCTATGGCTGTTTGAAACGTGAGAAATTTCAATTGTTGGTCATGAACAATGTCGGAAGTTGACTGCTACGGGTATGCACTAACTGTATCCCGGAGTGTGTGCGTGAGGATATTCTTATCCTCAAAGCACACTTTTTCCGGAGGTATGTGCTACATACTAGGCGTAGGCAGACACTCTACAAGTTCACCAACAAGGGTTTTCTCACGACCTCAAACAGCGGACAAGTAGAGGTGGAAGCCTACGTTTCGCGTTTATGTGGAGAAATCAAACACTAACCTTTTTCCGCCTTATTGGGTTTCTGAGGCTATTTCATAATATGTTTGAAAAAGACAAAAAAATCTCGTTGTTCTTTAGCGACTTGGAAAGTGCTATCAGTAATCAAGATGTATTCAAAAAATTAACCAAGAATTACATTTATTTGGATTCTACTGATGAATGTGGTATAACAATATCTCCCAGAATTATGGAAGATTTTGGTCGTGACATTCTTGAAACTGTAAGAA
This sequence comes from Bacteroidaceae bacterium, assembly GCA_024401275.1. Lineage (GTDB taxonomy): Bacteria > Bacteroidota > Bacteroidia > Bacteroidales > Bacteroidaceae > Prevotella. The sequence continues at coordinate 10,193 of JAKSLJ010000055.1, forward strand.
GAATCTGCTCAAAGCACGGTATGCCTGATCCAACAAACGATCTTAATCAGTAAATAAGATAACGGAGGAAGCCGAAAATCCGCCAAAACAGAGTAGGCGAAATTCATAAATCTAAATTAGTATTGGCGCGACGAATTCGTACCAGTACTATTCAAAATAAAACTATGTTTTGCGGAAAATGTGGTACACAATTGAGTGATACAGACAAGTTCTGTCCTCGTTGTGGCGAAAAGGTTATTCCTGTTATCGTAGAAAAAGAAAAGCCTTCAATCAATCAAGAAGAAACTCAAAAGCCTGAAATTCCAGCAAGTTTAGAACAATCTAAACCGCTGAAAGATTCAAATGAGACTGTAAGACCAACAATTGTTTCTCTTCAAAATACATCCGATAAGCAGGACTATGCTAATATCAACACACAAAATTTTGACTTGCCAGGACTTGAATCATTTGATATTCAAAAGATTAGTATAGCATCTGCTTTCTTGTTTGCCGTATTAATTCCGATATTATTTGTAAAAAATATATGGGGTATTCTCATAGTGGCGGGTGTCGTTTCTGGTCTGATAAATGTTATTCTCAGTAAGTTTAAAATCAAAGTAAGCGACAAAATCTTTTTCTCAATAATGGTAGTCGCAGTTTTGGCAGGAACGGTGAAATATGCTAATACACCGACAACATCTAAATCTTCAGGTGGCATTTCATCTATATTTTCTATTTTTAAAACAAAAGAACAAAGAATCCAAGATGTTCGAGATTTGCTTGCAAAAGCTGAGACTGTAGAAGATTTTGAAGAGGTTTGGAATGCGTATAAATCATTGGCAACTGAGGAGAAATTGGAGTTAGGAGTAGGTCCGTTCCTAAGGGATTTTATGATAAAAGGGAGAGACAAGTTAACACCGGAAGAAATGGCCGTATTTGATATTAAGACAGGCTTTTTAAAAGAAATAGACGAAAACATGGGATTGTATTGATAGACATTGTCGTACTTAATCAAGTCTTAGCATTGATATATCGTATGTTGTAATTTATCAAAATGAAATCATGAAATGTTCAAGTTGTGGTGCCGAAATAAAGGAAGGCGCCGAGTTTTGTGTAGTGTGCGGAAAGCCACTTCCCAAGCGAAAGAAATGTCCAAAGTGTGGAACAGAGGTTCTTGAGGACGTTATGTTTTGCACGAATTGTGGTAACAGGTTTGAGCAAAAACCAGAGCCTGTGGTTTACTACGAGGAAGAATCCTCAAATCCTTGGAAG
>JAKSLJ010000056.1 GCA_024401275.1 Bacteroidaceae bacterium
GCCCGCGCCGATGGTACTGCAATGCAATGTGGGAGAGTAGGTCGCTGCCCTTCTTCAAGAAGAAACCCTGATGTCCAACACTGGATGTCAGGGTTTTCTGTTTCCGGACGGTTTTGTAGGGCGAGGATTTCCGAGCCGTTGTCGCGCAATTAAACCTGAATCGCGGCTCGGAAGGTTCTCTGCACTAAAGGCAGAGCATCGCAAGCGCTGAGCGTAGCTCGGCGGACGAAGGGAAAGCCAAATCCTCGCCCTACTAAACCTTACATTCCGCAGACATTCCGCAGATCCGTGAGAGGGAGTCCTTTGGAAGATCGCATTAAAAATCATAGTTAAACGCGTTATAATCCTTTGGATTTTGGTTCGTTTTGTAGGGAGTTTTGAGTTGTTTCCTTTGGTGTAGGTTAACGGAGATTGTATATATATTGTCCCTTCTAGAGTTTTTGAATTGGAAACGACGCCTCATGGCGTCGTTAAACCGCTGCAAAACAAACATCGTCCCTTAAAGAAGCCATGAGGCTTCTTCTCCAATAAACTGCCGCAAAAGCATATATAGTTCATAAGCTGCGTTTCAAAATTCGCTTCTTAACGACGCTGTGGGGCGTCGTTTCCACACAAAGATCACTCAAGGACTACTCCTATATGGTTACCAGGTTAATTCTGAAAATACTTATTCTTCTGATTATGTTTGGCTTATAGAAATTATAAAAGAAATTGAAGAAGGTTATCTTTGGTGATCTGTGAGATTTGTAGGAGAGATATCTTTGTCCTTGCCTTTTCGCAAGAAATCATCGGTTTTGTGCGCTTTTTTGCCAAAATATGTTTAGAGTTTTGTTAATTATGCTTAATTTTGCAAAAGTTTTCGCTAATAGTTGACTTTGAAACCTGGTTTCTATGTCTTCTGGAGGTGGGACTGACATAGAAAGAGCGTTACTTACGCTAGTGCTTGACCTACTTGAAACTTCGCAACTTTCAAAGAAATAGGAATCGTCAAGAACAGCCCAATGGTACGCCCTCGAGTTGTTTATATCAATAAACATACTCAGCTGCGCCTTATATATATAATGTATATAAGGTGCGGTGTGAGTGATTTAGTTTGTAGATAGGCAAGTTGTGGGATTTCCGTTGCTCGTTCAATGATTCCGGGTAATGCGAAGACCTCAAGTAGTGGAACGAGCTAAGAAGTTCCACTTTTTTTGTGTCCTATCGAGAATTATAGGTTTGCTGATGTTATCTGTCTTTTGTTAAGGTAATTACATTTAAGCAACTGCAATAGGTATAAACAATAAATAATAAATATAATTAAACAAACTAATTATGAAAAAGTTTCTACTCACATTAATTGTGACGATGCTCACGTGCGTTGGGGCGTGGGCGGATGGAGTGGTGACGTTATCACCAGCTCCTTCAGGAACACTTGAGTTGAATCTTACCGACGATGCAGGGGGTAAGATTATTGGTGTTTCCAGCCCTGCTGTTGCTGCTTCACAAGGCAATTCACAGTTTAGCTTTGTGTGCTATGATGAAAATGATGATATTTTATCAAGTCAGGACATCGTAGAGTGTACACCATCGTTTGTATGGAGTGCAGAAGGACATACAGTTAAGATAATACCTCGAAATGTAGGTGTAGTTAAATTACAATTTGTAATAAAGAATCCATATAGTGGTGATGTTGACAAATCAGAAATCATAACTGTCAGCGTTAACGATGAACAGAAGATCCCTGCAACTCTTTCTGGTGTTCCTGCTTCAATTCGTGTAGGAAACTCAGGTACAGCCGTTGTGAATGTTGACGGCTTTGCAGCTGGTGATGACTATACTGTTGTTTTCTCTTCTACTGACGAAAGCGTTATTAAGGTTGATGCTGCTACTGGTGTTCTTACTCCTGTTGCAGCAGGTAATGCTACAATTAAGGCTCTTGTAACTCCAACAACTACTGGTAGTGCAGCTTCTTATGTAGCTAAAACTCTTGAAGCTAATGTTGAGGTTAAAGCAGAAATTACTGCTACTTGGAATGGCTCTATCGCAAATACATCTATACCTCTTGGTGTTCAAACAACACAATCAAGTGACTACCCACAGGCTATATGGTCTGAGTCTATCACTGGCGCAACAACTGTTTATTCTGTAATCTCTGATGACGAAACTGTTGTTAAGGGTCATTTTACTCTTCAGGATAATAAGCCTAACGGCTTCGTACTTGCTGGTATTAAGGCAGGAACTACAAATGTTTCCATTAAGGCTGAATACGGTATGTGGGAATATCCAGGCGGTGTGGCTACATGGAATCCTATTACAGAAAAGATCTCAGATCCTGTAGAGGTAACAGTAACCCCTATTGATGTAAAGCTCACAGTATCTCCTTCTACAGATTTAACAATGGATGTTACTCTTACAGATGGTGAGACGCGTGACTTGACAACAACTGTTGTTGATGGATTTGGTGTGACAAAGAGTGCTAGCGTAACTGCTGGTGATGATGTTGTTGATTTGTCAATCAGTCAAGATGAGACACAGCTGACTATAAAGCCAAAAGCTGGTGCTGGTGTCGGTACTGCAACCGTAACCGTAAAGGCAGTTTGGGTTAAGGCTCTTGAACATCCTTATGTTGAAAAGGGTACAGAGGAAAGAGAAGTCTCTTTCAATGTGACTGTTGACGACCAGACTCTCGTTAAGACTATTGATAATCCTGGCACTCAGGATGTACAGCAGGGAAAGACAACTGTAATTCCAGTAGCATTTACTCCTACTACAGCGCAATTCCAGGCTCCTACAGTTTCTGGTAATGACAAGATTACTGTTGCATACGCAAATGGCGGTACAGACTATACTAATCTTGAAGTAACCGTAGCAGATGATGCTGAGATTGGTTCTACAGCAACTGTAACTCTTACTCCAAAGGCAGGCTCTTATGTTACTGATCCAGTTACTTTCACAGTAAAGGTAACTAAGAAAGAACTTCCTGTAACAGATGTTAAGCCACAGGATGTTATCCATGTTGGTGAACTTTGCGAAAATATGTTGGGTATTAATGAGAGTTATGGACTTGAGAAAGATGTAGATTATACTGTATCTTATGTTGCAACTGGCACGAATAAGAACGGTCAACCTCTTGTTTCTTTCGATTCTAATGGCGATATTCATGGTCTCCATGTAGGTACTGCTCATATTACTGTTACTTTTGCTCCTATTGAGACTTCTCCAAAGGTAAGCAACTACAAGGCTTGGACACGCGAAATGGATATTACCGTTGTTCCTGGTGAGACAAAACTTAACCTTGCTGTTCCAACAACGGTGTTTGAGCAGGGAGTAGGTGGTACTACTACATTGAATTATGATTTTGCTGCAGATGGTTATGTGGGTATACCATGTATGGATTTCACTCTTGGGTTTGATGTTGAGGGTACTGCAACAGGTGTAACTCTTGGAACTGCTGATGAAAATCTCAAGAAGTGGGATATTATTGTAGGTACAGATGCACCAGCAGAGCAGTTCGCTCTCGTTGTGACTCTTGTTCCTAATAACCCAGAAGACTATAACACTGCTACTGCAAAGGTTGGTATCCTCGTAAAGAATTCTTCTGCTCAGGTTACAATCTCTGTTGATGAGAACGGTGTATATACTGTAAACGTTCCTTCACCAGGTGCATTTGGTGCTATTTCTGCAGATCCTGTAGAAGGTGGCAATGCTGAATTGGTAGGTGATGCTACACTTCAGGGACTCAAGGATGCTGCAAGTGTAAAGGTGACTGGTCTCATTGCAAACAGCGATGTTCGTGAACTTGTACACCTCATTGGTGAAAGCAGCAGCTCTGATTGGACAACAGCTAAGGTATGTACTTCTCTTGACATGAGCGGTGCTCAGATGACAGAAGAAATTACTTCTCACGATGCTGGTGATAATGCTCCAAGCAACTCTTGGGTTGATGATGGTGACTATTGGTCAAGCCGTTTGTTCAAGCTTGAATACCTCTCACTTCCAAAGCCAAGCCCTTCATATACTACGCTTCCATCCAACATGTATGCGTTGTATCTCTTGAACCCAGTATCACTTAATACACTCATCATTCCGGAAGGATGGACAGAGATTAAGGAACAGGCATTCTCTGACAAGGCTGGTAACCCTACAAAGGCTCTCACAAAGCTTGAACTCCCTAACTCAGTTGAGAAGATTGGTGCTTACGCATTCTCTAATTTGATGGTAAAGGTATTGAACATGCCAGAGAATATCCAGAGAATTGACGAATATGCATTCGCTCCATGCTCTAAGCTCGAGGATGTTTACTTCTATGGTCCTGCTCCATCATTCGTTCATACTTTCGCATTTGGTGGTGACTCTCAGATGTGTAACAATACAGTAAACGACGTACTCTATAACGACAGATATGAGCCAGAGACAACTCGTTTCAACTATCAGGTAGCTGGTGTATTGGCTTGTCTTCTCCACTATCCAAAGGAGTATCAGAAGGATTACATTGATATGACTCGTGTTTACGAGACTTGCCCTGTTGATCAGTTGTACCATAAGGGTAATGCAGAAAACACATATCATGTTCCAGGTTGGACTGCTGCTGTTATTAATAGTATTCTAAATCATCCTGATCACAACGGTATCGCTCAGGTTCATGACCGTGTTGACTTCGGCGTAAAGGATAAGTACTACGGCTACAACATGGTTTGGCCTTCACAGAGTCAGATGACAATGGGCTTCGCTCTTTCTCAGGCTGGCTATACTTGGGAAGGTAATGCTCTCAGAACAGCTGACCAGTACAACCCATCTGCAACTTATGAGAATGGTCTTGTTGACAAGCGTGGTCTTTACCAGTTCATGACAACAATGGGTAACTCTACTATTCATTTTACTTACGAGCAGGATGAATGGTACACAATCTCTCTTCCATTCAACATGACTCCAGCAGAGATTCAGAGAATCTTCGGTCCTCAGACTCAGGTATGCCGCTTCAGCAAGGTGGTTCGTGAAACTAATGAAGAAGCTAAGGAGATTCGTCTTGAGTTCCGCAACTCTGTAATGGGTGATGCTCTTACAGCAGGAACTGGCTATGTAGGAACACACTATGATGAGTATGGTGACTGGGATGCAAAAGGCAATTGGGTTGTAGAACCTGCATTCGACCAATCAGGTATCGTTCACCACTATCCATACATGATCAAGCCTTCTGGTACTGTAAATGAGGATCCTGCTATCAAGATTGAAGGCTCTAAGCGTATCTTCAATGGTCGTGGATTTGATAGAATCTCAGGTACTCTTCATGATGATGCAATCGTACCTGTAAAGGCTGATGATTCTCAATGGGACTTCACTTACGCTTTCTGTCCAATCCTTGAGGAAGGTACAATCAAGCCTTACAGCTATGTTCTCGTTAACAATGGTCCTAAGAAGCATGAATATGCATTCTATAAGGGTGTTAAGCAGGGCGATACTTATGTAGCAGGTGGTAAAGCAAACCAGAATACAGCATACATACAGTTGCCTTATACCGCAGAAATGGTTGATGGTCAAGATGAACCTGAAATTATAGACAGAGGTTATGAAGATTTCCTCTATTTCTTCACTACCACAAAGAACTATGCTCCTGTCAATGCTTCTATCTTCGGAGATGATGAAGTGACTGGTATTGAGAAGGTGGTAATCGTTTGCGGTACTGACAAGGTTGCTGACAACAAGGTTTACACTATCAACGGTCAGCTCGTAAACAACAGTGTTCTCGCTCCAGGTCTCTATATTAAGAATGGTAAGAAGTTTATCGTAAAATAAATCATTAAGTTGTCAAGAGGTGTAACAGCCTCTTGACAATGAAAGATAAAAAAGAATATACAGAAATGAAAAAAACATATTTAGCTCCTGCAATATTCGAGCATAAGCTTCGTGTAGAGTCACACATACTTGCCAACTCACCAATCATAAAAAGAGGTGTTGATCTCGGTAATAAAGATGCTGGACAAGGTATAGGAGGAGAAACACCCGTCATTGAAGATTTCCATCAAGGAAACATCGGAGTTATTGAAGGTGACAATGTTGAGAACATCTAATTGCTGTACTTAGCATGTGAATCCATAATCTTAGCAGCGAGGTTAGCTTGCATGATCTTCGCCGCTATGTAAACTGAACAAACGAGCGGGAGGGGCGTTGCGTCTCTCCCGCTTTGACAATAAAAGTCCATTTGACAGAAATCGGTTAATGGATAGACGATAAAGGTCTGCGAGGGCTTTTGTCCTAGCAGATTTTCATAATAGCCATTGTAAAGCGCTGTGAAGCGCCGGCTGTTATAATGATTTAATTAATTACCTAATAAAAGGGCGATGGTTGTGAAACCGCCGCCCTTTGCTATTATAGGATGTCTCGTATCTTGCAATCCGATTAACGCTTTGCTATATTTGTTTCTTTGGTGCAAAGTTAGTACTTTTTGATTAAATGCGATAGTAAATAGAGTTTTTTACATTATGGGTGTAAAATCCGCCCCTTAACGACACTATGAGGCGTCGTTTCCTATACCCAGCAAATGTAATTGCTCGGGAGGGGCCGGGGGTGGGGCTTCCTTGGTGCGCTGGTGGCAGTGCACCTCCATAAAACGCTATGTAATTTGAGCGGAATCGGCGGTGGTCAAGTTTGGAGGAGAAATAGGCGGTTGGATGCGGGGCGTTTACGGAAATTTTTGTAATTTTGCAGCGGTGTATAATAAGTAGGTGTGCAAAATGATTTATACAATCCTTGCACTCCCTACTGCGCATCTTCAACACCAAATAACAGTCGAGTAGGAGTCACTACACTCCTTTATATTTGGCGTTAAATATGCATCACTATTGAACACAACTATTATAAAAAACATTTTGCACACCTACTTAATATCCTTAGGCCTATGCCAAGAAAGTTAAAGACAATAGAGATAGAGCGCATCAGCGTGGAGGAATTTCACGAGGCGGAGAAGATGCCGCTGGTGGTTGTTCTGGACAATGTGCGCTCGATGTATAATATCGGTAGTGTGTTCCGTACTGCCGACGCTTTCCGCATTGAGGAGGTGCTACTCTGTGGCATTACCGCTACTCCGCCAAGCAACGAGATACACAAGACAGCTCTCGGTGCGGAGGAGAGTGTGGCTTGGCAATACTTCGAGAAGACGACTGATGCCGTGGCTTACCTGAAGGGAAAAGGCTATACGCTCTGCGCCATTGAGCAGTGCGAGGGTTCGGTCATGCTGAATGATTTCCGCAAGGAAGAGGGCAAGAGTTATGCTGTCTTTATGGGCAATGAGGTGAAGGGCGTGCAGCAGACGGTCATTGATGAGTGTGATGTCTGCATAGAGATTCCGCAGTACGGCACGAAGCATTCCATGAATGTCAGTGTCACTGCCGGTATTGTAATGTGGGAAATGGTTTCAAAGAAAGATTAAGGCTATGGCACAACTGACTGATTTCCTTCCTACGACAAAGAAAGAGCTCGACCTGAGAGGTTGGGACTATGTAGATGTTATTATCTTTTCGGGCGATGCTTATGTGGACCATCCGAGCTTCGGCGCTGCTGTCATTGGCAGGGTGCTGGAGAGGGAAGGGTTGCGCGTGGCCATTGTACCGCAGCCTGACTGGCACGGCGACTACCGCGACTTCAAGAAGTTGGGCAAACCGCGCCTGTTCTTCGGTATATCGCCAGGCTGCATGGACTCCATGGTCAACAAATACACCGCTGCCCGTCGCCTTCGTAGCGAGGATGCCTATTCGCCAGATGGCAGACACGACTGCCGGCCTGAATACCCTACCATCGTCTATACAAAGATTCTGAAGGAGCTTTATCCCGATGTGCCAGTTGTGCTTGGTGGTATAGAGGCTTCCATGCGCCGACTTTCGCATTACGACTATTGGCAGGACAAACTTCTGCCTTCAATACTCACCCTTTCCGGTGCCGACATGATAACCTACGGCATGGGAGAGCAGGTGAACAAAGATCTTTGCGCAAGACTCCTTGCAGGCGAGAAACTATCCGACATAACTGATCTTCCTCAGACCGTTTTCCTGAGGAAGAAGGGCGATGTGCCGGGTGGAATAAAAGAAGATGATATAGTGCTGCATTCTCACGAGGTGTGCTTGAAAAATAAGAAGGCGCAGGCGGAGAATGTGCGACATATAGAGGAGGAATGCAACAGAATGCACGGTCAGCGACTGCTGCAGGAAGTGGAGGGCAAGGTTGTCGTGGTTAATCCGATGTACCCGCCTATGGCTACGGAGGAACTCGACGCCGTCTATGAACTTCCGTTCACTCGTCTGCCTCATCCGAAATACAAGGGCAAGCGCATTCCTGCTTACGACATGATTCACAACTCGGTGAACATCCATCGCGGCTGTTTCGGTGGCTGCTCATTCTGCACCATCTCTGCCCATCAGGGTAAGTTCATTGCTTCGCGCAGCAAGGAGAGCATACTGAGGGAGGTGAAGAAGGTGGTGTCCATGCCAGACTTCAAGGGCTATATTTCCGACCTCGGTGCGCCGTCGGCAAACATGTATATGATGGGCGGAAAGAACAAGGAGATCTGCGAGAAATGCAAGCGTCCGTCGTGCGTTCATCCAAAGATTTGCCGCAACCTGAACACTGACCACGGTCCGCTGCTTGACATCTATCGAGCTGTGGATAAGTTGCCTGAGGTGAAGAAGAGCTTCATCGGTTCTGGTGTGCGCTACGACCTACTGCTGCATCAGTCGGGCGACGAAAAGATAGACAAGGCGGCTCGTGAATACACTCGCGAACTGATAAAGCACCATGTCAGCGGACGACTGAAGGTGGCGCCGGAGCATACGTCTGACCGTGTGCTATACCTGATGCGCAAGCCGTCGTTCAAGCTTTTCCAGGAGTTTAAGCGCATCTTCGACCGCATAAACAAGGAGGAGAACATGCGCCAGCAGATAATTCCTTACTTCATAAGCAGTCATCCGGGCTGTAAGGAGGAGGATATGGCGGAACTTGCCTGCATAACAAAGCAGCTGGACTTCCAACTGGAACAGGTGCAGGACTTCACTCCTACGCCGATGACCATAGCCACCGAGACTTGGTACACGGGCTATGATCCTTATACCTTGGAGCCTGTCTTCTCAGCCAAATCGCCGAAGGACAAGCAGGCGCAGCGACAGTACTTTTTCTGGTATCAACAGGAGATGCGCCGCAGCATAGAGCAGTCGCTGAGGAGAATAGGAAGGGCTGACCTTATTGCGAAGCTTTATGGGAAAAATGCCAAACCGCAACATCCAAGACCGCAGAACGATTCTTTCAGACCGCGAAAGAAGAGACGGTAAACAAAAAAACATTTTTCGCGACAGCAGCATTGCTCCAAGATAATATGTAGCTCAAAGAAACTGGCTAAGAAATAAAAGAAACAAACTTGGCGAAGTAACCCTGCATTATAGCCGCCCCTTATCAAGGGGCTCTAAATCTTCGAGCAAAAAACAAAGAAAATCTTTGAGAAAATCTCGTGTGGAAATGCGATAGTTGTTTTGTACCTCGTGGGGAAAGTGGGTAA
>JAKSLJ010000057.1 GCA_024401275.1 Bacteroidaceae bacterium
CCTGTCTGATAGTCAATCCATTTCTTGCCACCTGGGAGATATACATCACGGCTCTTAACATCCTCGAGAAGTGGTGCAACGAGCATGCTCTTTCCGAAGAGATATTCGTCTTCAATGAGCCAAGCGCCAGCATCTTCTGGATATTCCACAAAGAGAGCACGCATCATAGGAAGTCCACGTTCTGTACAATCCTTAGCTTGAGCATAGACGTAAGGCATGAGCTTATACTTCATCTCTGCTGCTGAACGATAGAGGTTCATGAACTTCTTTGGATAAAGCCAAGGCTCTGTTGGAGGCGCGCCATGGATACGGCTGTGGGAAGTGAGGAAACCGAATGGCAACCAACGACCGAAGAGATTTTCTGGAGATGATGTCACGAAACCGCCGATGTCGTGGCTCCAGAAAGAGAAACCGCTAAGTCCGATTGAAAGCATTGAGCGCATTGTTCCGAGCATACCTGTATTTGTGGTAGCGGCATCGCCGCCCCAGTGCAATGGATAGCGCTGAGAACCTGCCCAAGCAGAGCGAGCCCACATTATATTATTACCTGTTACCTGCTTTGTGATGTCAGCAACAGCCTTGTTGTAGCGAAGTGGATAGATGTTATGCTCGTAAAGACCGCCGCGACCGTTGTGGTAAATGCCATTGAGAGGAGCACCTTCACCGAAGTCAACCTTGATAGCGCCAACGCCAATCTTTAGCAATCCTGCGAGCTTCTCCTGATACCACTTCACGGTTTCCGGGTTTGTGAAGTCGAGAACAGCGTCTTCGTAAGGTGAACTTCCTTGCTGATTGTGAACATAAAGGTCCTTCTCAATCAACTCGTTGTAGTAGCGGTTGCCCGGAGTGAAGTAAGGAAGCTGCCAGAGACAAGTGTGGAAACCCTGCTTCTCCATGTCCTTGAGCATCTTCTGTGGATCCTTGAAACGATCCTTCGCAAACTCATAGTCGCACTGCCAATCAACACCAAACCAACCAGTGTCGAAGTGGATTACATCGCTAGGAATCTTGTTCTCACGAAGCTTGTTTGCCACTTCACGGCCTTCATCCTCAGAGAAATAAGTGATTCGGCTCATCCATGTGCCGAAAGACCAGAGTGGTGGCATTTCTGGACGACCCACGAGAGAAGTATATTCGCCTAGAATGTCCTTTGGTTCGCCGAGCATAATGAAGATGTCCATCGTCTCGTCAGCCATGAAAAGCTTTTGTGCGCCGATGTATGAGCGACCGAAATCGCAAGTCACAGGAGCAGAAGTGTGGATGAACACGCCATAGCCGCGATTTGAGAAATAGAACGGAATTGGCTTGTACTGGTCAGGGGTTTCTGGTCCTTGAGGGTCAGTTACGAACATGTTTACCTTCTGACCGACCTTGTTAAGCGGAGTGAACGATTCGCCGCAACCGAAGATTTTCTCGCCTGGCTGGAGAGAGAATACTGGGTTGATGGAGCGAGTGTTGTCAGAACCGCGCTTGATGAAAGAGAAAGGTCCAACCTTTACCTGAGTGGAATCGTTGTCCTTCCAAACGCGAGATTGAGTGAGAAGCTTTCCCTTGTTGTCGCGAAGAACGATGCGCCATGGGTGAGTCTTTATCTCAAGCGTACCCTTGCTCGATTTAAGGATATAGCCATCGGCTGTTTGCTGTGATTTCCAAGCATTGCGATTTACCGAAGGTTCCTTCGCGAGCATAACCTCATCAGGATTATCCTTTATGACATTCGATGTGTAGATGCGAAGTCGGATTGTGTTGTCGTTAACCGGATCAATCTGGAAACCGAGCACAGGATTCTCAGGATAAGCAGTGTCAGGGAAGTCGAGCATCTTCATCGGCTTATGCTGATATGTGTTCGCATTGAACGCCTGACGTGGTACGAGCTGACGGCGTACCCATTTCAGTTCACCCTTGCCGGTAGATGGATTGAAACTTTCCATGCTGTCGGCAAAGAAATAGATGTTGGAAAGGTCGGTGAAATCCTGGCTCAAATCGATGGTTTGATTGAGCAGATAGTTTGTTCCCGACGAATGTTTCTGCTGGGCTGCAAGCGATAATGGAGCAGCTACGAGTGCAGAGAGAGCAATTGTCTTTAATATTTTCATAAGGTTTTAAGTTAGTATTTCTGGATTTAGTGATTAGTCATCAGTCATTAGTCATCAGTCATTAATGTAACTAGATTTAGTGTTTAGTATTTAGTGTTTAGTGTTAACACACCACTCCTTCTTCCACTCGGAACAACTTGTGGTCGAAAGCCTGGCGTTTGATTATTTTATCCAGTCGTTCGCTGTTAGTGTCCGTGATGAAAATCTGTCCGAACTCATTGCTTGCCACGAGTTGCACAATCTTTTCTACACGGTTTGCATCGAGTTTGTCGAAGATGTCGTCGAGCAAGAGTATAGGCTTCGTCTTTGCTCCATGAGTATATAAATATGTGTATTGGGCAAGCTTCAGCGAGATGACGTAGGTTTTGTTCTGCCCTTGACTGCCTTCGCGCCTTATCGGGAAACCACCAAGCTGCATCTCAATGTCGTCGCGGTGAGTGCCATGAAGCGAATAACCGACAGCAAGATCCTTCATGCGGTCGCGTTGGATGACTTCAAGCAGTGGTCCTCGCTGGCAATGAGATTTGTAATGAAGTTCAACCTGCTCGTGATCTTCCGAGATTATAGCATAATATTTCTGGAAGAGAGGTGTGAGTTGTTCAATGAAATCGTTGCGTTTTGCGTAGATTTGCTCGCCGTAAAGTGCCATCTGCTCTTCCCAAAGCGCTAGAAGTTCTGTGTCGCAATCTTCATCCTTCAGAAGAGCGTTGCGCTGCTGTAGGGCTTTATTGTAATTGTTGAGGATGTCTATGTAAGTGTTGTCGCATTGGGATATTGCCAGATCCATCAGTTTTCTGCGGTCTTCGCTTGCTCCCTCAATGAGGTAACTGTCTGAAGGAGAGAGCATGATGAGCGGAATAAGTCCGATGTGACTTGAGTATTTCTTATAGTCTTTCTTGTTGCGTTTGAAGTGTTTCTTTGAACCTAACTTCATGGCACAGTGGATGTTTTCCTTCTCTCCCTTCTCGTCTTCATAGTCGCCCTCAATCATGAAGAATTGCTCTCCATGGCGTATGTTCTGCGAATCGGCTGAGGAAAAAGCTCCTTTGCAGAATGAGAGGTAATATATCGAATCGAGAACATTTGTCTTTCCCGCTCCGTTATGGCCGAGAAAACAGTTTAGTTTTTCGGACATTTCAAGAGAGGCATCAGCGATATTCTTGTAGTTTAGTATGGTCAGTTTCTTTAGGATCATGTTTTTTATTTCAGGTAAGGATTGTAATCCAGTTCTTCTGCAATGGTTGAAATAGTTCCATGACCTGGATAAATCTTTGTCTCTGGTGGAAGTGTCGTGGCAAGAAGATGCAGGGAGGATAGAATAGTTTCATAATCTCCGCCTTCAAGATCTGTTCTGCCAATGCTCATGCGGAAGAGTGTGTCGCCTGTAAATGCCACTTCTTGGCTTCGGTTGTAGAATGTAACACTACCACGCGAATGACCAGGTGTAGGCAAAACTTCAAGTGTCTGACTGCCATAGTTGATGGTTTCGCCAGAAGTAAGTAACTTGCCTATAGGGGCAGTGTTGCACTGGTATTCCACCTGGAAGAACTGCTTTGTCTGCTTGTTTATCTCTTTCAGCATCTTCTCGTCCTCAAAATGGACTTTTGCCTTAAGCCCGAATGCGTCGTAAATTGCACCGTTGCCAAAGTTGTGGTCAAGATGTCCATGAGTGCAGAGCAGATGGACAGGCTTCAAGCCTTCGTTCTTGATATAATTGATAATGGAATCTGCCTCAGATTCGTATAATGCACCGCAATCAATGATGACGCATTCTTTTGTGCTGTCATCAGAGAGAACATAGCAGTTCTCTTCAAACATATTGCATGGAAATCGCTTAATCATAGTATGTAATTCTCCTCAGAAAATGAGGTTGAGTGGGGTATTCCTTTCAGAATTTAAGTTCTTTTTCAGGTTGCAAAGTTATATAAAATATGGAAAAAACGCAAATGATTTTCATTTTTTCTTTTTTCAAGTACAATCTTTTGCATATAATAAATAAAATGTGTAACTTTGCATCGTTATACAACTAAACTACATTTCCATGAAAAAAATAATTTTAACAGTTTCCATGTTGTGCCTTGCTTTCTGCGCGACGATGGCTCAGGACAATGCCAAGCGAGACAAGTTTATTGACAATCTCTTGCTGAAAATGACGCTTGAGGAAAAACTCGGTCAGATGAATCTTGATGTTGCCGGCGACATTGTTACCGGTGGAACGAAAGCATCTGCCGTAGCAGAACGCATAAAGAAAGGCGAACTTGGCGGTGTGTTCAACATTAAGGGAGCGAAGGAGATTCGCGAACTTCAGGAAATAGCTGTGAAGGACAGTCGCCTTGGCATTCCACTTATCGTGGGTATGGATGTTATTCATGGCTATGAGACAATCTTCCCGATTCCGCTTGCTCTTTCGTGTTCTTGGGATATTCCTGCCATAGAGCAAAGCGCTCGAATTGCCGCTAAGGAAGCATCAGCCGACGGTATAATGTGGACATATTCACCGATGGTTGACATTTCAGTAGAACCTCGTTGGGGACGTGTTTCTGAAGGTAGTGGAGAAGACCCTTATCTCGGTTCTGAGATTGCTCGCGCTATGGTTCGTGGCTATCAAGGTGATTTCTCAAAGTCGGATAATATTATGGCTTGTTTGAAGCACTATGCTCTCTATGGAGCTGCCGAAGCTGGCCGTGATTACAATACGGTGGATATGAGTCGCGTGAGAATGTACAATCAGTACTTCCCACCTTACAAAGCAGCCGTTGAGGAAGGCGTTGCTTCAGTCATGACATCGTTTAATATCGTTGACGGAATACCTGCTACGGCAAATAAATGGCTTATCGACGACGTGCTTCGCAAGCAGTGGGGATTTGATAAATTCGTAGTAACTGACTATGCTTCAATCTTTGAGATGCAAGCTCATGGCGCCGGTGATTTGCAGACAGCTTCTGTACGCGCGCTCAAAGCCGGTACCGATATGGACATGTGTGCTCACGGTTATATTGAGACGCTGAAGAAATCGCTTGAAGAAGGTAAGGTTACAATGGCTGAGATTGACAATGCCGTACGCCGTATTCTTGAGGCAAAATACCTTCTCGGACTTTTTGACGATCCTTATAAATTCTGCGACAAGAAGCGTCGTGCAAAGGATGTTTTTACTCCAGAGAATCGCAAGGCAGCGCGTGAACTGGCAGCAGAAACTTTCGTTCTTCTGAAGAATGAAGGAAACATTCTTCCGTTGAAAAAACAAGGCAAGATAGCTCTCGTAGGACCTCTTGCCGACACTAAGAGCAACATGTCTGGCACATGGGTTGTTGCAGCCGTTCATGAACGCTACAATACTCTCCGCGAATCAATGGCAGAGGTTCTGAAAGGCACAGGCGCAGAACTTCTTTATGCTCAGGGATGTAATATTTGTGCCGATGAAAAGACGCAGATTGCTGCTGAATTCGGAAAGACAATTCCTAGAATTGATGCCAAGAAGGGTAGGGAAGAAGCTCTCGCTGTAGCTAAAGAAGCTGATGTTATTATCTGCGCTATGGGCGAAACTGCTGATATGAGTGGCGAAAGTTCTTCTCGTGCCACACTCGAATTGATGGACGAGCAGATGAACTTGCTTAAGGAACTCGCACAGCTGGGCAAACCGATTGTATTACTTAACTTCTCTGGTCGTCCAACTGTTATGACTTGGGAGCAGCAGAATATACCTGCTATTATGAATGTTTGGTTTGGTGGTAGTGAAGCTGCTGATGCCATTTGCGATGTGGTTTTTGGCGAAAAGAATCCATCAGGTCGCCTTACAATGACCATGCCACAGAGTATTGGACAGGTTCCGCTTTATTATAACCACATGAATACAGGTCGTCCTGTGCCAGATGACGCAGAGGGCTATCGCAAGTTTCAGAGCAACTATTTTGAAGTTCGCAATGGTGCGCTCTATCCTTTCGGTTACGGCCTTTCATACACAACCGTAAATTACGGAAAACCGGCAATTGGCCCTGCTAAGGGCAGAAGCATGAATGATCTTGCTACGGTTACCGTAACAGTAAGCAATACAGGTTCTCGTGCAACTGATGAGGTCGTACAACTCTACATTCATGACATTGACGCAACCATTGTTCGCCCTGTTAAGGAACTTAAGGGGTTCCAGCGTGTGCATCTTGAAGCAGGTGAAAGCAAGGAGATTCTCTTTGAACTGACCAGAGGTATGCTTTCTTACTACGATGGCGAGGGTAATGTTGTACTTGAGCCAGGTAAGTTTGACATCATGATTGGCCCTAACAGTCGTGATGTACAGAGCGTCGGCTATGAGTTGAAGTAATCATTGGTTACCTCCAGAGTTGACGCCATAACCGAATAATGCGAAATCCGCTTTTAGTGGATCTTCCGGGAATATCTTAGCCACTTCCTTGGTAAGCTTAAGAGCTGTAGCCATGGAAGTGGTTTTTGTGTTGATAAGCGCGAGTCGGTTTGCTTGCTGCATGACGTGGGTGTCAAGAGGCATGATAAGAGTTCTGCGGTC
This sequence comes from Bacteroidaceae bacterium, assembly GCA_024401275.1. GTDB lineage: Bacteria > Bacteroidota > Bacteroidia > Bacteroidales > Bacteroidaceae > Prevotella. Next base: position 6,613 of record JAKSLJ010000057.1, read on the forward strand.
AATAATGTCCGACCATAAGCCAAGATCAACGGGAGAATTTGTGCGAACCATCCAACGCAAAAACATACAAAGTCGCTTGCAAGATGATGATGTGTTCTTAGGCACTATGTTGCCTTGAAACCATTCCGTAATTACTTCCAAAGCAGAAATGGCAGGAATTTTGCCGCCATTTTCTGCATCTATAGTTTTGTTTTTTTGTTTGTTTTGGTCTTTTTCTGCTAAGTTCTTTATCATCTGCTTCATGCTACCATGCTGTTCATAACAAAGTTGTAGCTTGTTGAGCAGTTGTAAAACCATGCGATTGGAGTATAATCGATAGAAACAATCATCATTGTTGGCAATATGTTTGCGGAAGATTCCTTCTTTTATCCACTTGTGAAAATCGCCTTTGCTCGCATCAAGCAGAGATTGAATCTTGGGAAGGAATTGTTTCCGGCTTCCATAACTGAAGCAAGAAGCTACAAAGGCAAGCGCTTCTTTGTTTAGTTCACCTTCTACTTGGTGCATGAACCAAGATGGATCACCATTGATAAAATCAGTGGTTTCATATTCTTTTGCAAGTTGGATAATTGTTTCTTTCATGCTGCAAAAATAAAAGTGTTTTCTGAATTCAAAGTGATTTACATTAAGATAATATTGAAACAATGGGTTGAAATAGTAAAAAAACAAGAAAACTCTTTGCTGTTTTCAAAAATAGTTATACCTTTGCAGCCGCTAACGGGGAAATTCTTTCATAGAATCACTCAAAGGCAATGCTTAGTGATGCGCTTGTAGCTCAGTTGGTAGAGCACCTGACTCTTAATCAGGGTGTCCAGAGTTCGAGCCTCTGCAGGCGTACAAAGTTTAACAACTTTTACAACACTAAGCCATGCGCTTGTAGCTCAGTTGGTAGAGCACCTGACTCTTAATCAGGGTGTCCAGGGTTCGAGCCCCTGCAGGCGTACAAAAAGCAGCTAAGAGAAATCTTAACTGCTTTTTTTTGTAACTGTATATAAGTTGGGACATTATATACATGTGAAGTGAACCCAAGAAGTTGGACACAACTCAAGAGGTTTACATGAAACATACA
>JAKSLJ010000058.1 GCA_024401275.1 Bacteroidaceae bacterium
CCAAGTTACTTTCTTTTGTTTCTTATCCAGTTTCTTTGAGCTACAGATAATCTTGGAGCGATGCAGTTCTCAAAGATTTTCTTTTGTTTTATATCCAAATTGGTTAATGTGTCATATTGTGTATTGTCATCAAATGATTTTTGGTGATGCAAAGTTAGCAATATCTTGACGCTTTTCGGGCAAACTATTAAAGTATCTTAAATTATAGGGCTTAAGGAGCTAAAAAAGACGCAATCGTAAGAATATTACAAGAAAAAACACTAATTTTGCAGCTAAAATTTTGACTCTTTGAAGAATATCATTCCCATAATAGCCTTTCTCTCGCTACTGCTCATGGCGTGCAAGGAAGAGAAAAGCAAAACAGATTCCATCACCACTCCTTGGGGCGACACCTTGGACACAAGCGGCAAGATCAAGGGCGACACCAGCAAGACATTCTCCGTTTCCGACCTCGTCGAGAACGGCGAACTCATCATGCTCACGCAGAATGGCCCTCAGACATACTACGAGTATCACGGCTGCCACCTCGGTGTGCAATATATGCTCGTGGAGTCGTTTGCAGAAAAGCTCGGCGTGCGCGTCAGAGTGGAACTCTGCCGTGACTCTGCCGACATGGTTGGACGACTGGAGAGAAACGAGGGCGACATCGTTGCCTTCGACACTCCGGGCAAGTTCCGCGCCGCAAGCAAGGAACTGCAGGGACTCATAAAGAAATGGAACACCCTCTCGCTCCTCAACCAGACATCAAACAAGGAGCGACAGATTATAGCCTTGGGTGGAGTGAAGCGCAAGATCTACTCGCCTTTCCGCGATCCGGAGGGTGGCGTAATCTCCGACTACGACCGCTTCTTCAAGCAGTATGCCAAGCAGACCGGCTGGGACTGGCGACTCATTGCCGCACAGTGTTACCAGGAGTCAACCTTCGACCCTCAGGCAGTTTCGTTTGCCGGAGCCAAAGGTCTCATGCAGATTATGCCGAAAACTGCCGAACACCTCGGACTTGCTCCAAATGATGTCTATGACCCGGAGAAGAGCATTGCAGCGGCATGCCGTTACATCGTGGAGCTGTCTGGCGCATTCCGTGAGATTAGCGACAACTACGAGCGACAGAACTTCGTGCTCGCTTCGTACAATGGTGGCTCCGGCCATGTGCGCGACGCCATGGCACTTGCACAAGCCAACGGCAAGAACCCTCACAGCTGGACTGATGTAAAGGAATATGTGCTTATGCTGGCAACACCTGCCGGATACCGCAACCCACTCGTAAAGCATGGCTACATGCGAGGTTCGGAGACCGTGGGATATGTTGACAACATACGCCGTCGCTATGCCACTTACGGCGGAGAGAACAATGCTACCGGCAGAACATACTCGCAGCCGAAGCCTAATGAAAACAGCATACGGGAATTCAATCCTACTGCCACTCCGCAAAGAGCAACAACAGCAGCCAACTAATGAAACATCTTCCGTACATACTTTTCATAATAATACTTGCCGCAGCATGCCAGAAAGCCGACCTTAACGGTTTCATCATAACGCCGCAGGGAGACTCGCTCTTCCTAAACGACACCACCCCACCCGCTCGCGCACTGACTTTCAAGGAGATAAAGCAGAAGGGAGAGATCAGATTGCTCGCTTTCATTGACGAAAAAACATACTACAAATACAACAACCACCAGCTCGGAACGCAGTATCTCATCATGCAGCAATACGCACGACAGAAGGGCTTGGAACTCGTTGTCGATTCGTGCAAGGACTCTACTGAGGTGCTTGCCCGACTGAAGCGCTTCGAGGGTGATGTGGGTGCTATGGCTACTCCAGGCGATCTCCGTGCAGCAGGCAGGGAACTCCAGGACAGCCTTGACGCATGGTACAACGACACCATCGTCAGCTATGTCGAGAGGATGGAGAAAGACTGGCTGCTCAACGGCGGCATCGTGCGACATGAATATCCGATGTACATCGACCTGAAGGCACGCCACCTTTCGCAGTATGACGAACTCTTCCAGCGATACGCAAGATTCTGCAAATGGGATTGGCGACTCATTGCCGCACAGTGCTATCAGGAATCCACCTTCGACCGCGAGGCAATCTCGTGGGCAGGCGCGCGCGGACTCATGCAGATAATGCCTCAGACCGCCGACGATTTAGGGTTGCCGTTCTCCGAAATGTTCACACCAGACATGAACATAAAGGCAGCGGTGAAGTACATCTCGCAACTTCAGGAAAAGTTCAGTTTCATCGAGACCACTTACGAGCAGGAAAACTTCGTGCTGGCAGCTTACAACGCTGGTCCAGGACATATCTTTGACGCCATAGCTCTGGCAGAAGCCGACAGCGTGCCTATCACGCGCTGGGACTATGTGGCGCCTTATGTCCTGCTGCTCTCAGAGCCCGAAGCCTACAGGTTGCCTATGGTAAAGAATGGCGGCATGCGAGGCACGGAGACCTACAACTATGTCAAGCGCATACGAGAGATATACGAAATCTACGGCGGCAACAACTTCATCACTTGCGAACCATACAAGACTCCTACCGTTGGAGTGAAAAAGACGGCAGAAGACATCCGTCGCGAAAAGGAAGAAGCAAAGCGCAAAGCCGACTCCATCAGGTTTGAGCAGAAGCGAATAGCCGACTCCATCAGAGCCGCCAACAGGAAGAAAGCAACGGCAAAGGCAGACACCACAAGCCGAAAATAAGTTTCATACAAAACCTCCCACCAAGCCGGGCAAAACCTCCCACCAAGCCGGGCAAAAACTCCCACCAAGGCAGACTAAAACTTTCGCCAAGGCAAACTAAAACTTTCGCCAAGGCGGACTAAAACTTTCGCCAAGGCGGACGATCTATTTTCTTACTAGAAACAGGTACAGTTTCTTACTAGAAAAAATATATTTTCTTATAAGAAAAATTTTGATTTCTTATAAGAAAACGAACTGCTTCACCAAAGGAGACGAATCCTTAGACCGGGGAATACGGATTGTAAGACCGAAGAACACGAATTGTATTACCCTTTGTATGTTTTTTTCACAATAGTTTCATTTCCACCAATCGTCATTTACACCGCAAATAATGTGTACCAGCTCATTCATAACAAGACACATTTCTCGACTGATAGAAGATTGGGGAGAGCTGCCGTTTCCGTTATTGGCATGAGCTTGCCCTGAGTTTGTCGAAGTTGTAATATGAATACACTCTTCATGCACTCTTCATTCTGTAATTCGCTAATTCCCAATATAATACAGCAAAACATGAAGAGTGAAGAGTGTTTAAAATTCTATAGCGGTTATAGACTGAAAGTCGAAAACATTGTAGCCTAGGGCAACGCCCTAGGAACTGATATTAAGGATGTTAGCATCGCCGCAACGCGGCAATTACAATTGATGTGAAGGAGAACCGTCCACTGTCACAATATCTGGGCATTTGAACATTATGCAACGTTTGTCACATACTGTACTATTCGATTAATACATTCAGAAAGACGGTTAGCGAAATTATTCCTCTTCCTGATATCCATCTTCTTTTCATCTATATTCCTCCTAATATCATCTATTTTTTTCTTTGTCATAGCATAATCAGGATTTTTTGATTCATAGTTACGACGAATATCAAACGTAGCTGGATTCTCCTTTTTAGCAATCTCAAAAAGTTTTTTTATAGCTTCTTCATGCGGCTTGATACTTTCATTCAGTTGCTCGACTTCTTTTTCCAGCTTGTTTACTACTTCTCTTCTTTTTTCCAACTCTATTTCTATTTCTTTTTTTGTTGACCTGAATTTAGGTAATAAACCTTGATTCATGTCCTTAATTCTTACAATAGTCTTCGTTACATCAGGATAAATAGTAGTTAATTTAGACAACTTTTCAAGCAGCAATAACGCGCCGCTTATCTTCTCTGCTTGATATGCAACTACTGATTCGTTTGGGTAGACTTTATATTCATTTATCTCTTCAGGAAGAACATTTCTAAAACATATAAGATTTTGTTTCTCCCGTTTAATATCTATTATGCTCTTATAATATGCAGTAGGATTAGTTTCAAGACGATTAAGTCCTGAAACCATTTCTTCTACTTCATTCATAATCCATTTCTTTATGAATTCTTCTTTGTTAGCAATAGCTTCGTTGGAAGTATCTACTACGAATGATAAAGCTATATCCCAACTAGATCTGTCAGGTTCGTATAATCTTGTATAACGCACAAAATCCTGCATATTAGCATAGTAATACTTTACAACATCAGAGTATGGCAGTATGTCAATACCTTTGTACTTTAGATTTACGTAGAAATATGAACTACTACCATATCCAAAATTACTTCTAACAGTGAATGTCAAATCTTTGTTTATAGGATAATTATATACTGTCCACCCTATATTTTCAGACGAGAACATCTTATTGATGTTTTCTCTTTGAAGATTTTCTAATGTAAGATAGTATTGATATGCATTGATATACTTAATGGCAGCATCGTGAAATTTAATTTTAAAATTATGTATGAAGTTGTGAACCCTATTCTTCAAGTCTCTCATCGCGCCTTCCGGGTCGCACATATATTCAAATGAACTCTTAACTGATTTTTCTTGTATTTCCCGATACTCTTTTATCTGTTTCTGATATTCGTCATATTTAAGAATTTCCGGATAATAAATAGCTCCAATATATGAAGATTTATATGAACGTGGCAAACAGAAATTGAAGTATTTAGGACTCCCATTTTGAGGAATGATGCGAGTAAATGCTGTTTGAAGATCAAAAACATTCCTGTTATCATTCTCTTTCATATCATCCAGAATACTGGATAGTTCTGAGAATCTCTTATTGATGTAAACTTGAACATAGTCGAGAAATTTGTCATTCAATTTCTGTCTAACTACGCCTATATAATCATTGTTAATATATTTACTCATAACAATATATAATTCATTAGTGATTAAAAATTGAAACATTTTGTGAGTCAAAAGGACGGTTCTTTAACTCACCTATGATTACTCTGCCTTTAGGCGTTAAGTTATTCGCTGTTCAGTATTGAATTAAAGTCTATCATCTTGATGCCATGACCATTGCCATATATTTCACGAACCTTATCCATGTCTATCATATCGACAAGGATTCTTGACACCGCTTCAGTCGGTACTTCCACTTTGAAAACCAAATATACCATGGCATCTTTTTTGGTATTCAACATGGTCTGACAATCTTGACCAGGCAAGAATATCGGTTTCTCATTGATTTGATATACGCGGCATTCTTTCTTATTGGTTATAACAAGATATGCAATAGACGCCAAACCTTCTTCAATCTGCAGTACATTATGTCCGGCTTCTGACTGAATGGCAACACCAAATCTGCTATCAGTTTTGAGTTTGTCATCGCTTCTGGTATATTGTTCTCCAAGTAGATTGAAGATAAGGCACTTTTGTCCTTTGGTAGGTGGTTCTTTATACTTATCACCATTTGTGTTTATTTCCTCAGTCAATGCAGGCTCTGGGTCTTTGCCAATTCCGTTTTCAACGACAAAGAAATGCTTGCGGAGTTCTGCAAGTAGTTCTTCGTTGTTACCTTCAGGATCTTCTTTGTCGAGAGCCAAAGAGAAAATCTCATCATTGTTGAATGGAGTGTAAATCTTGCCGAGAGTTTGTTGGAAGTGTTCCTTCAGGTAGTTCTTTGCATCTACATTAGGATGCGCTTGCATTGCATAGAACGTGTATTGTTCTGTAAGCATTCTCTGAATCTCTGCACGGAACTTGTCACGCACTTGCTTCTTCCAAGCATCTTTCTGGAGACTGTTGTTTCGGGCATAGAGAGATATGACATAAAGGAAGTTTACGTCATAGTGGCATATCAGCAATGTGTCACGATCGAAGAGACGGTTTTCAAAGTGGCTGTTGGAGAAGTGAGTTTTCTGCTTATCGGTAATCTCAACTTCGTCCCTATAGCTAAGCTCCTGGTTCAACTTCGCACTGATGAAGAAGTTTGGTATCACGTTGTAACCTTCAGTCACATCGTCACGCAACTTAGGAACATTGCCAAAGTTCTTTTTGTCATACTGCAATTCCTCATCATCCCTATCATCGTTCATGAATAGGTTCAGGTTCCATTGTATGACATTCCTAGCGTAAGTGAACTGCTTATAGACAGATTCCTTGCCAATCTTGTTGCCACGCTTGTAGTACTTGGAGTCGCCAATGTAGTAGATTGGCTTATCCTCTTCATGTGTAGTCAATCCTTGGTAACTATACATGTGGTCAATGCGCTTTCCGTCGTCTTGTTCCTTCAGTCCGGCAGGAATGTTGCGATCGCCAACCAACTCATCTATGATTGCTTCGAAGACTATGTTGAAGTTCTTTACAAGGAGATATTCCTTCTGTTCGGTGCTGACATAGATTTGACGAGCCGTATCAAAGAAAGCATAGCACAAATCCCAAAGCTGAAGAGCCTTGTCAGAGAAGTACTTGTACTTTATCTGCTTCAGGTGCATCTTGCCCATTCCATTCAGATACACTTTGAACTGCCTACCTGTAATCAGTTCAAAGTTGCAGTTGATGTCAACAGGGAATCCGTAGTGTTCGCTGATGTAGTTCAGGATAGAGAAGAAGATCACAAGCAACTCTTCATCGAAGTTGATTTGTCTCTTCTTGTTTACTGGATGCAGATACACAGCATTGCCATCTTGTATGATGGCGGTTGTGGTGCCGATTGTCTTTGTCCAGTTTATCTTGTTGAAACCTGCATGGATATTACGCAGAGTATAGAAGAAGAAATCCTGGTTGTCCTTGTTGAACTGCACCAACGAAAGCAAGATGTCGAGGAAGGTATTGCTAAGGTGCTTGCCGCCCTTGCCAACTTCCGCGATCTTCTTGTGATAGACAATGGAGGTCTTGTTTCGTTTGTCATTATGGAATACGACGATAGTTCGGTATATCCATACGGCAAACTCATAGATGAAGTCCTTCTCCGTCTGTGTCAGTGGGTTGTTGGCATCGAGGTTGATGATTTCCTCTGGACGGTACTTGCCGAAGACAAGTTCCTCGCCCTTCACATCCTCTAACAACACCTTAGGAAGTATAAACACGCAGTCACGAACATCCTTGTCGGTATTGTAGAAATATCCGACATAGTTCACGCTGACATAACCCTCTACGTTCTCAAGAGCATCGATACCCTTGAGAACGTCTTTCACGTCAGCGGCTGCGTATTTATGTTCTTC
>JAKSLJ010000059.1 GCA_024401275.1 Bacteroidaceae bacterium
CTTGCGGTTTTCTCTACTACGAAGGCAAGTACCACTGCTATTGGTGGGGATGTGCAGAATCGGAAGATCTCGTGCATTTCAATGAGATAAACAACCGTTCGCAGATCAATGTTCCTAAGGGAATAGGCTGCTGGACAGGTTGCGTCGTTGCCGATGCCAACAATACCGCTGGCTTTGGCAAGGGCATATACATCTCTTGTCTCACTCATAACAATGACAGCGCGAAGATTCAGACTCAAGGTCTTGGCATAAGCAATGACCACGGCCGCACCTTTGACTTCTACAAGGGCAACCCTGTTCTTGACATCGGCTATCAGGATTTCCGTGATCCAACTGTCATCTGGCACGAGGAGTCGCAGCAGTGGCTTATGGTTGTCAGCAAGACGCTTGAGAGCAAGGCGGCTTTCTATGCGTCGAAAGACCTCAAGAACTGGACATGGCTCAGCGATTTCGGACCTGCCGGTCGCACATACCGTTGCTTCGAGTGCCCTGATTTCTTCAAGCTTCCGGTTGAGGGAACAGGAGAATTTGTAAATGGTAAATTAGTAAATTGTAAATACAAATGGGTGCTTGTAGTCTCTGTCGATTGGGACAATGAGCAATATTTCGTAGGCGACTGGGACGGCAAGGAGTTCCACGCCGAAGGTCTTGAGCCGGAAACCGGACTTTATGTTGACCGCGCACCAGACTTTTATGCTTCACGCACTGTGAAGGATTTTGACGGAAAGCTCAACAATGAGGTCTATAGCGTCGGATGGATGTCCAACTGGACTTACTGCCGTTTGCTGCCTAACAGTAGCTACGGAAAGGGCTTCTGGTCTATTCCTCGTCGTCTGTCACTTCGCAAGACTCCAGATGGCTATCGTCTTTCGCAACAGCCAAAGGAAGAAATGAAGTCTCTTCGTGGTGAACAGAAAACTTTCAAAGGCAAACTCAAGACAGGCTTCACTCCTGTAAAGCAGATTTCTTCTCTTGGCAACACTTACGAGGCTGAGGTGACATTCGACTGCGCAAAGAGCAACACCTTCGGAATGAACCTCTGCGTAGGAAGTGGCAGAAAGCTCGTTGTTACATACGACACAGACAGCCACTCCCTTACTGTTGACCGCACTCAGGTTGCAGATTTCCGAATGGAGAAGTTTGAGCGCACATGCCATGGCAAGGTTGCGCCGATCAATGGCAAGCTGAAGCTGCGCATTTTCGTTGACAAATGCAGCGTGGAAATATTCTCCGAAGATGGCTTGAACGTGTTCTCATTGGCTACTTTTGCCGGTGATGACCAGACTGCTTTCGAGTTTTTTGCTCTGAAACCTTCCACAGCATACGAGATGAGCATTTGGCCTCTTGCTTCCATTTGGGACTGAAAAAAGGTGAAAAATGTTGCGAATGGCATTAAAAACAGCTATTTGCAACATTTTTTGTATAGCATGAAAGATTTTTTATGCCCATTATAAATAAAACACGTTACCTTTGCAGCCGATAAAAGACTGTTGAGAAACACTCGAAACGAAACATTAGTTTATTCAATTTGGGTAATAAGGTTAGTTTGGTTAATTATATTGTTTCAGATTTCAATGTGAGACATTGAAGAAAAGTGTTTGAGGGTAAAAGGGTTGTGTTCAGGATAACAATTTAAAATTAAAATATTAAAAAATAAAAATAAATACTCAACCCTAATGAAAACAAAATCACTATTGGTTGCACTCTTTGCTTTGCCAACCTTATGCTCGGCGGCTGTTCCCCCTATTACGCATCAGGCTTGCGAACAGACTATCGTAAGACCTGCAAGCAATGATGGTCGCTATCTTTGGCTTCCTATTCAGGAGAATGCACCGGAAGGTCGTGTTTGTGTTGTCGTTGGCAACACTGAGATCATGCGCCAGAATGTGCGTATGGCTCGCGAGAATGTCGATTATTATTTGGCGCTCGACATGAAGCCTTGGCTCAACGAGAAGGGCTTTAATGTAGTCGTACAGGATGTTCCTGAGGGCTGCATCTGTTTCAAGAAGATGGAGCAGAACAACGACGAGAACTTCCAACTTATCGATGAACCTTTCCGCCCTTCTTTCCACCACACTCCAAAGCGCGGATGGATGAACGACCCTAACGGTATGTTCTACAAGGATGGCGTTTGGCATCTTTATTATCAGTATAATCCTTATGGCTCAATGTGGGGAAACATGCACTGGGCTCACTCTACTTCTACTGACCTCATCAACTGGACTGCACAGCCTACTGCTCTTGTTCCTGACACTTGGGGAGCAATGTTCAGCGGCTCTTGCATCGTTGACCATAACAACACAACTGGTTTCGGCAAGGACGCTGTTGTTGCAATGTACACAGCTGCTCGTCCAACTCCTCATGGAGGCGACATCCAGGCACAGTGTCTCGCTTACAGTACAGACGGCGGTATGACTTTCACTAAGTATGAAGGCAACCCAGTTCTCACTGCTCCTATCAAGGATTTCCGCGATCCAAACATGTTCTGGAATGATGAAATCGGCGCTTGGAACCTCATCCTCGCTTGCGGTCAGGAGATGCGCATCTATTCTTCACCTGACATGAAGACATGGAAGGAAGAGTCTCGCTTCGGCGAAGGTCTCGGCGGTCATGGTGGTGTTTGGGAATGCCCAGACCTCATGCGTGTTCGTGTAAAGAACGATCGCCTCAAGATCAACGAGATGAAGTGGGTGCTTATCTGTAACATCAACCCTGGTGGTGCTAACGGTGGTAGCGCAACACAGTATTTCGTAGGCGACTTCGACGGCCATAAGTTCACTGTTGACGATGAGGCTCGTTATACTAACGGCAACTCTCTCTGGCAGGACTACGGCAAGGATCACTATGCTACAGTATCATTCTCTAACGCTCCTGGCGGTCGTCAGCCAATGATTGCATGGATGTCAAACTGGGAGTATGCCAACGAAGTTCCTACAAAGCAGTTCCGCTCAGCAAACTCTCTCGTTCGCGATCCATTCCTCTATGAAGGTGCCGACAAGAAGCTTTACCTCGGTAGCGCTCCTGCACAGGAATACGATGGCAAGGGACTTGACAAGACTGTGAAGATTAAGGGCTCATGCAAGATCGTCCTCTCTAACGATGAAGGCGAGGAATACATTCTCACTTACGACCAGAAGGCAATGACTCTCACAGCAGATCGCAGCAAGAGTGGTCAGACAGGCTTTAACGCAAACTTCCTCAAGGCTGGTGGTGAGAACGAAGCTCCTGTAGTAGCTCCTGTACGCAAGAAGCTCACATCCCTCCGTCTCTTCATCGACAAGTCGAGCGTTGAGGCTTTCGGAAACAACGGTGAGGTCTGCATCACAAATCTTGTGTTCCCAAAGTCACAGTTTAATAAGGTAAAAATCGAAAAGTAAGAAGCCCCACCCCAGCCCTCCCCCCAGGGGGAGGGTGATAATAATGGCTTTGTGGGCTAATCGCATTTTGAATAATTATCAAATAATATTCCCCTTCACCACCCAAGGGTAATTAAAAAACTCCCTCCCCCTGGGGGGAGGGTAGGGGTGGGGCTCTATGAAATCAAACAAAATAGCTATCATAAGCGTAATGCTGTGCTTCTTTGCCATGGGTTTCGTTGACCTTGTGGGCATTGCCAGCAACTATGTAAAGCAGGACTTCGATCTGTCCGATTCGTTTGCAAACACCTTGACAGGTCTTGTATTTTTCTGGTTCCTCTTCTTCTCCGTACCTACAGGTATGCTGATGAACAAGATTGGCCGCAAGAACACTGTACTTGTCAGTCTCGCCATTACAGCCGTATCTCTTCTTTTGCCTCTCATTGGCAACACGCTTCCAATAATGGTTATAGCGTTCAGCCTTCTCGGTATCGGTAACGCTGTGATGCAGACTTCACTCAACCCATTGGTAACATGCGTCCTTAAAGGTGGCAACATGGCTTCCACCCTTACTTTTGGACAGTTCATCAAGGCTATCGCAAGTTTCATGGCACCTATCATTGCCGGATGGGGTGCAGCAGCTGCAATTCCAACCTTCGGTTATGATTGGCGCATTCTCTTCGTGATATACTTCATCATTGGAGTGCTCGCAACAGCAATCCTTTGGGGTTCTATTATTGAAGAAGAGCCTGCAGAAGTTTCTGGCATCAGTGTCGGAAAGCAGTTTGCCAACTGTTTCGTATTGCTTGGCAAGCCTATCGTTCTTCTCTCGTTCCTTGGTATCATGTGCCATGTAGGTATTGATGTTGGTACTAATACAACAGCTCCAAAGATCATCATGGAGCGTCTCGGTTGGACACTTGAGCAGGCAGGTTTCGCAACATCTGTATATTTCATTGGCCGTACTATTGGTTGCTTCACAGGTTCGTTCTTCCTCCGCGTACTGAAGACACGCACCTTCTTCATCATATCAGTAGTGATGATGGCTCTTGCGATGGCAGGTCTCTACTTCGGTACAGACCAGTGGGTGCTCTATGCAGCTACTGCTCTCGTAGGTTATGGTAACAGTAACGTATTCTCTATGTGCTTCGCTACTGCACTTGAGGCTGAGCCACAGAAGCAGAATGAGGTATCAGGACTTATGATCATGGGTCTCTTCGGCGGCACTCTCTTCCCAATCCTCATGGGTCTCGCATCTGATGCTATGGGACAGACAGGAGCAGTTCTCGTAATGACTGCAGGTGTCGTTTATCTCTTCACTTACATTAATAAGTTGAAGTAAGTCCCCCCATCCCCCGAGGGGGAGCTCTTATTCGTAACTGAGTAATCGTTAAACATTAATAACTAAAATAATCGCCCTCATGACAATTAAAAGTTCCCCCTTCGGGGGCTAGGGGGCTTCTATATTATGAAAGATTATATCGTAGGTCTTGGTGAGATTCTTTTCGATTGTCTCCCAGACGGAAAGAAACTCGGTGGCGCTCCTGCCAACTTCGCTTATCACGCAAGTCAGTTCGGTCTTAATGGTATCGCCGTATCTGCTATCGGCAACGATGCTGATGGTGAGAAAATAAAGAAGATCCTTAAAGAACAGGGTGCAAACAGCCACCTTGAGACAGTAGATTTCCCTACAGGAACTGTTCAGGTAACACTCTCTGGCAACGGCATCCCACAGTATGACATCTGCCTTGGCGTAGCTTACGACAACATCCCTTGGACACCAGCCATTGAGGAAATCGCAAAGAACGCTCGTGCCGTTTGCTTCGGTTCTCTCGCACAGCGTACAGCCGTTACTCGCTCTACAGTGCAGAAGTTCCTTGACACAATGCCACAGCTCGGCACTCTCAAGGTGTTCGACATCAACCTCCGTCAGAACTGGTACTCTAAGGAGGTTATTGAGGAGTCTCTCCGTCGCTGTAACGTTCTTAAGATCAACGATGAAGAAATTATTATGGTATGCAAGCTCCTTGATCTCGGTGATATTGAGGGTGTTGACCCACAGAACGAGCTCCTCCAGCCTGTTAGCTTTGAGGATCAGGTGCGTGATCTCATCCGCATCTACGACCTCCAGATGGTTGTCCTCACATGTGGCGCATTCGGCTCTTATGTAGTAACTCTTGACGATCTCTCGTTCCAGGCTACTCCAAAGGTAAAGGTTGCTGACACAGTAGGCGCAGGCGACTCATTCACAGGCTCTTTTGTAGCTTGTGTACTTAACGGCAAGCCAATCGCAGTGGCTCACGAGACAGCAGTTAAGGTTTCTGCCTTCGTCTGCTCACAGAACGGCGCTATGCCACAGATTCCAGAGGAATTGACAAAATAAAAATAGAAACAGTCACTTCTTAGAAATAACTAAAGCCATCCGTATGTACTACCAATAGGTACTTGCGGATGGCTTTTTTATTCTATAATTTTATATGTGATTTTCTTATAAGAGAATATACTATCGTACTTACTCTCTTCTACGACCCTGGCCCATGCGTCCGCGCATTTGCTTCTGCATCTCCTCATACTTAGCATACTGCTCAGGAGTAAGGATTGCCTTGATCTTCTCATTCATGGCTTCGCGACGAGCTTGCATATCCTCGCGGTTGAACTGGAACTGTCCGCCAGCCTGACGGATAGAATCCATCTGCGCCATCATCTGCTTCTGCTGCGCAAGATAAAGGTCATAGATTTGCTTTGTTTGTTCATCGGAAGTCTGGCAAGTCTCCTTGATACGATCAACCTGACGCTTAGCCATGTCTTCTGGATTCATTTGTGGGCGACCACCGCCAAAGCCTTGTGCGTTTGCTCCGAGTGTTACGAGAGCAAGAACGAGTGAGAAAAGAAATTTTTTCATAACTTTTTTATGTTTAGGTAATGTTCTTTATATTAATGAACAAATTACTTCTGAAAAGTAAAAAACTGGGAAAAGGGACAAATGAGCGTTCAATGCGAGGTTTTTAACCCAATTTTTCCGTACATATAATGAATAAAGCGTACAGTTTGTGAAATTCACGGATTGTACGTTTTGTTTTCATATAGTGTTTGCGAAACCTTTTCAATACTCCCTACCTTTGCAGTGTCAAACAAAACAAAGACCCCTCCCGACCTCCCCACAGGGGGAGGGGAAACACTCAAACTTAAAACTAAAACATTAAACCAAAAACCAAAAACTTAAAACCCAAAACCATTATGAAAAAGTTATTCGCTATCGCAGCTCTCGTAGCAGCAATGTTCACAGTA
>JAKSLJ010000006.1 GCA_024401275.1 Bacteroidaceae bacterium
CGATCTACCACTCACGTGAGCGCACAAAAAGGGCATGAACCTTCTTATGCGTTCGTCGAGGCTGCCTCGGAATGGAACCTCATCGCTCTATAAGAAATGCACATGCCCTAAAGCATGAACATTGAACCCTTATATAGAGCGATAAGGCACACTTCTCCCAAGGAAGCTGCCTAACCACTATTCTTTGTGTTCTTATTCCGATGATAGTTTCCGAGGCTATTCAGACGAACGCAAATAATAGTCAATGCGCGTTATATTTCAATATGTAATTGTTTCTAGTATGTCTGTTTCGTTGCGTCTATGCCGAGGGCAAAGACAAATTTATTGAGTTTTATTAGTTTGACTTTATGTTATTCGTTTTCTATTTATCCTTCTTGCGAACTATACTGATTAGTTTCTCTCATATACTCATCAGCAACATAGAGGTCGCCGTAAAGATAGAGACCTGTGGAACGATCGTGAAGGTCTGCACATGTCTGACTCTCGTAGAATAGCATCAAAGCCTTCTCTGGCTCAATACCCAATCGACGAGAGAGTTCCATGCTGATGCTCCCTATACGGTTGCTCATGATAATCTCCTGAATAATAGGAGATTTAACTGGATCACTATTTCGATTCTGCTCCATTGAAGATGAGATATTTGTCTATGAGTTGCTGGGACAGTACTCATAACCTTGCCTCCCACGATTTCATGCACTCTATCATATCAAGTGCGATGTTTTCACGACTTTCCGTATGAAGTACTCCATAGTTTGGGAATATATAGTTTTCTATCATCCCCAAGCGTTTCATGCGCAAAAACACCTCACGATAGGATACCCCCAATGTTCGTGCTGTTGCTTCTATGCATGTTGCAACAAAAGCAAGCACAATCTGAGTTTGTGATATGTTGATACCATTATTCATATTAATAGTCAATGCGCGTTAGATTTATTCTGCGTGCAAAGTTAGTGATTTTAATGTAAAATCAGCAGGATTTTACTACTTTTTATGTTGTTTGCATGAGAAATCCTACTTTTTGATGCTCTCAGCTGCGAATTAAGTCTGATTATGAGCGATTAGAACGATACAAAACTGCACAAAAAAGTGGAGTTAACTCCTTTGGGAGAAAGAGTGTAACTCCACTTAATTACTGTTTAACTCAAATAGTCTATTGGGGTAATCCGAATAGTCCATTTGGGCTGAAAATTGAGTTTGCGATTAGTACTCGTCCTCGTTAAAGAGGAAATCATCTTTTGAAGGATAGTCTGGCCAAATGTCTTCGATAGTGTCATAGACCATGTCTTCTTCATCTTCAATTTCTGAGAGGTTTTCGATAACCTCAAGAGGAGCGCCGGAACGCTGAGCGTAATCAATGAGCTCCTCTTTTGTCGCAGGCCATGGAGCATCCTCCAATTTTGAGGCCAATTCAAGTGTCCAGTACATGTTTTTATTGTTTTTTTATTATTTCTTCGGATTCCATGTCTCTTCACGTACTCCTTCATGGAAGTTGAGCTTGCGGGCAAGCATGAAGAGATAGTCGGAGAGACGGTTCATGTATTGCATTACCCAAGGGTCGAGCGGAGAAATCTCATGGAGTGAGAAGATACGGCGCTCTGCACGACGGCAGACAGTGCGGCATACATGTGCCTGCGCTGCTTCTGGGAGTCCGCCAGGAATGATGAACGATGTCTGTGGTGGGATGCAGATGGCGAGATAGTCAATCTGCTCTTCAAGAACGCGCACTTCCTCCTCGTCGAGAATGAACGACTGGGCGAGCGGTGTCTGCTCCTTGTCAGTGGCAAGATAAGAGCTGAGAGTGAACAGGTTATGCTGTACACGAACGATGAGACTCTTGTTGTCGCCGTCCTTCATGTAAGAAGCGAGTTTTCCTAACTGTGCTGACAATTCGTCAACAGTGCCGTAAGCTTCAATGCGTGGATGAGTCTTAGGAACTTTCACACCACCGATGAGGCTGGTCATGCCTGCGTCACCGTGCTTTGTATAAATCTTTGCCATGGTGAAATTAAATTAAAAGTATTATTAAAGGTTGATCTTGTAAATTGTTTTGAATCGTTTTGGATTGCAGAATACTACTGCGATGTCCTCCATATCGAAGATTACCGTTGCCTCAGCGCATTCCTTGATGACGCTTTTGTTGTAGGCGAGGTTCTCTACGATTAGCACACTTGGCTGCGAAGAGAGGTTGGAGGGGAGTCGGCTTGTTTGGACTGCCTTCACCTTTTTGCTTCCTGCCTTAAGGTAGAGTGTGCGTAGATTTGTGTCTATGGCTCCAAGATTGTCCTTACCTATTATATATAGTTGCCAGCGGTCTTGGATGTAGTTTGCAAGGCGAAGATAGAACTGTAGCAGCTCTACTTCGCGCTTGCTGAGATGAGTTGTTTTGCTTGATAATGTGTTGTAGGCGTAATAGGGAAACTGTTGCCTTACGACGTGGCGGATGAAGTGGTAGTCGGTAGGCGACTGTACTCCGAAACCGCGGGTGCGAGGGGCACGAATTAATCTATTTAGCCAATTTGTCATTACTATAATAAATTAAAAATTAAAAGTTAAAAACTAAAGGGGTTGCGCTTTTAATCTTTCATTTTTAATCTTTCATCTTTAATACTATTATATTACTGTGGCTGCTTGCCGATGTAAGCGAGAATACCACCGTCAACATAGAGAACGTGACCGTTTACTGCGTCAGAAGCCTTTGAGGCGAGGAATACTGCTGGTCCACCGAGCTCAGAAGGGTCAAGCCAACGACCGGCAGGAGTCTTTGCGCAGATGAATGAGTCGAATGGGTGGCGTGAACCGTCAGCCTGCTTCTCGCGGAGAGGTGCTGTCTGTGGAGTAGCGATGTAGCCCGGACCGATACCGTTACACTGGATGTTGTACTCGCCATACTCTGAACAGATGTTGCGAGTGAGCATCTTAAGACCACCCTTAGCAGCAGCGTAAGCAGAAACTGTCTCGCGACCGAGCTCAGACATCATTGAGCAGATGTTGATGATCTTACCTTCGTTGCGCTCCATCATTTCTGGAAGAACAGCTGAAGAGCAGATGAATGGTGCTACGAGGTCAACGTCGATAACCTGCTGGAACTCAGAGCGCTTCATCTCGTGCATTGGGATGCGCTTGATGATACCTGCGTTGTTTACGAGGATGTCGATCTGACCAACCTCAGCGTGAATCTTCTCAACGAGTGCCTTAACTGCGTTTTCGTCTGTAACGTCGCAAACATAGCCGTGAACGTTTGTGATGCCTGCCTCCTTGTAGTTGTTGAGACCACGTTCAAGGGCTGCTTCGTTGATGTCGTTGAAGATGATGTTGTCGATACCTGCATTTACGAATGCCTGTGCAATGTTGAAGCCGATACCGTATGATGCGCCTGTGATCCAGGCATTTTTGCCTTTTAATGAGAACATAGTAAGCCTCTCCCCCCAACCCCCTCCCCGTTTAATGGGAGGGGGAGTGATATGTTTTGTGGGGGAAATATATCACATTTAAGTTATTGTTGTATTATTGATTACTTTTTGAGCGAAAGAGTCTATTAGAAGTTCCCCCTTCGGTAGATAGGAGGCTCTTTACTTCAGATCTGTGATGAGTGAGAAATCCTGATCGCCGTAGTCGAGATTTTCGCCTCCCATGCCCCAGATGAAAGTGTAGTTGTGGGTTGCAGCAGCAGAGTGGATAGACCATTCTGGTGAGAGAACTGCCTGATCGCCCTTCATCCAGAGGTGGCGTGTCTCCTCAACTTCGCCCATGAAGTGGCAAACAGCCTGATCTTCAGGTACCTCGAAGTAGAAGTAAGCTTCCATGCGACGAGAGTGAACGTGAGCCGGCATTGTGTTCCAAACAGAACCAGGAGCAAGCTCTGTCATACCCATCTGAATCTGGCAAGTGTCAACAACCTGATTTACAATCATCTTGTTGATGTCGCGCTCGTTAGACATCTCAAGAGAGCCCATGTGAGCAACTATGGCGTCGTTCTTTGTAATCTTCTTTGAAGGATATTCCTTATGTGCAGTAACAGAGTTGAAGTAGAACTTCGCTGGCTTCTTTGGGTCAGCGCTAACGAAGATGACATCGCGGTCGCCACGACCAATGTAGAGAGCTTCCTTATAGTCAAGTTCGAAAGTCTCGTCGCCAACCTTCACGCAGCCTTTTCCGCCTACGTTGAAGAGACCAATCTCGCGGCGAGTGGTGAAAAAAGGAGCCTTGATAGGGTCTATAGCTTCCAGTTTCAGTTCTTCGTTTACAGGCATAGCTCCACCTACAACCATACGGTCGTACATGGAGTAAACCATGTTTACTTCGTCTGCAGCGAAAATTTTCTCGATGAGAAAATCGCGGCGAATACGTGCTGTGTCGTAGCTTTTTGCATCTTCAGGATGCGCAGCGTAACGCACTTCGTAGTTAGTTTTCATTTCTTTGTTTCTATAGTTAATTAGTTAGTAATCATGATATTAAGCCATGTGCTTCATCCTATTAGACTGCAAAGATATAATTTTCTTATATTATAAAAAAGAAAAAAGGCTGTTTTTTTCAAAAAAGATATTTTTTTTAAGATATGTCCATTAATTTGCAATAAATAATGATTGCGTGCGTTATTATCTTGTATTGTGCAATGCAAAAAAACCTGTTAACCATATTAGCGGCCTTGGCGGTGAGCCTTTTCTCCCACGCCCAGTATGACGTTTCGTTCTCGCACTATTTTGACATGCAGCCTTCGTACAACCCGGCTGCGGTCGGAAAAGATGCGAAAATGAATATCACTGGAGCGTATGCCATGAGCTTCGTTGGCTTCCGCCATAGTCCAAAGACTATGTATGTGGCTGCCGATATGCCATTGTATGCAATGAAAATGTATCATGGCGTTGGTTTACAGCTGCTTAACGACCAGATAGGTCTGTTTACTCATCAGAAAATATCTGCCCAATATGCTGCAAAGTCAAAGCTTGCCGGCGGACAGATGAGTATCGGAGCTCAGGTGGGACTGCTTACGGAGAAGTTTGATGGAAGCAAACTCGACCTGGAAGACGCAAGCGACCCGGCTTTCTCTTCATCTGAGGTGAATGGAAATTCTGTGGATTTCGCTGCCGGCGTTCATTATCAGCATGACAACTGGTATGTGGGAGCTGCCATGCAGCATGTTACTGCGCCGACGGTAGAACTAGGCGAAACAAACGAGATAAATGTCAGTTCGTCGTATTATTTGCACGGTGGTTACAATATTAAACTGAGAAATCCGTTTATTACTATACATCCGTCGTTCATAGTTCGCACGGACGGAGTTGATCATCGCGAGGATGTAACCTGCCGTGTGGCATATACGAACGACCAGAAAAAATACTATGCCGGACTGGGATATGCGTGGGATAAGTCAGCCACGGTTTATCTCGGAGCCTTGGTAAAAGGATTCAACGTAGGCTACAGCTACGAGATCTACACTTCGCAGATAAAGCCTGGCAACGGTAGCCATGAACTTTATGTGGGATACCAAATGGACATAGACTTCCATAAGAAAGGCAGAAACCTGCATAAGAGTGTGAGGTTCTTGTAAATGCAGAATTCAGAATGCAGAATTCAGAATTTAGAAAGCAGAATTAGTAATTGAAAATTATTCAAGATGAAAAAGATAATATTACCAATATTGGCAGTGCTTGTTCTTGCAGCTTGTGCAGGCAGTAAGAATGCGTCTGTCGGCGGACGTGGAGGTGAACTCGTCGGCACTGGTGGTGGCAAGAGTTTTACTGAGCCTACACCTTTCGGCATGACACTCGTTAAGCGCGGATTCTTGAAGATGGGTCTTGAGCAGCAGGACTCACTTTGGGGTAAGCAGACTCCTGTAAGAGAAATCTCTGTGGATGGATTCTGGATGGACGAGACTGAGGTTACGAACTCTGAGTATCGTCAGTTCGTTTATTATGTACGCGATTCAATTCTCCGTACCCGTCTGGCAGATCCTGCTTACGGCGGCGATGAGTCGTACATGATAACAGAAGACAAGAACGGCGATCCTATCGAGCCACGCATCAACTGGAAGAAGTCTCTGCCTCGCAAACCGAACGAGGATGAACTTCGTGCCATTGAGAGCCTCTATGTTACAAATCCCGTAACAGGAGACAAGATGCTCGACTACAGTCAGATGAACTTCCGCTACGAGATCTACGACTACACGGCAGCAGCTCTTCGTCGCAATCGTCTTAATCCAGAGGAAAGAAATCTCAATACCGACTATCAGGTGGATCCAAACGAGGTAGTGATGATTTCAAAAGACACTGCATATATTGACGATGAAGGAAAGATTGTTCGTCAGACTATTGACCGCCAGCTTTCAAGTGCATGGGATTTCCTTAACACATACATTGTTAATATATATCCTGACACTACATGCTGGGTAAACGACTTCAGCAACTCTGACAACGAGGTCTATATGCGCTATTATTTCTCTAATCCTTCATACAATGATTATCCTGTTGTCGGCGTTACATGGGAGCAGGCAAATGCTTTCTGCGCATGGCGTACGGAATATCTGCTGAAAGGACTCGGACCACAGGCACGCTATGTACAGCGCTACCGTCTGCCGACAGAGGCTGAGTGGGAGTATGCAGCTCGTGGTGCTGAGGGAAATGAATTTCCTTGGGATACAAAGAATGTGAAGAACGACCGCGGCTGTTACTATGCAAACTTCAAGCCTGATCGCGGTAACTATACCGAAGATGGCAACCTGATAACCTCTCGTGTGGGAATCTTCGGAGCCAACTCAAACGGACTCTTCGACATGGCTGGAAACGTGGCAGAATGGACAAGCACCATTTATACGGAAGCTGGTGTTGAGGCGATGAATGACCTTAATCCGCAGCTTTCCTACAACGCAGCTAAGGAAGACCCTTATAAGTTGAAGAAGAAGAGTGTTCGTGGTGGTTCTTGGAAAGACCCTGAGAGCTTTATCCGATCAGCATGGCGTACATGGGAATATCAGAACCAACCACGCTCGTACATCGGCTTCCGCTGCGTAAGAAGTCTTGCCAGCCAGCAGAGCGCTAAGCCTAAGAAGAGGTAACCTCTATTAATGCAGAATGCAGAATTTAGAATGCAGAATTAAATCGTCAAATCATCAAATCGTCTAATTGATAAATGTCACTATGACTAAATACAGCAAATTCAATATCATCTATCACATGCAGAAATGGCTTGACAGCGTGCCAGGTCAGACTTTCCTGAACTATGCCTATAGCTGGGGTGCTGCAGTCGTAATCCTCGGTGCATTGTTCAAACTTACTCACCAGGAAGGAGCAAACCTTATGCTCTATATCGGTATGGGAACCGAGGTTATCGTGTTCTTCCTTTCTGGTTTCGACCGACCATTTGACAAGACTGAGATAGGAAAAGACCTTCCTATCCATGTTAATGATGACGAGGAACCTCTTTTTGAACAGCCTCAGGATGATGGTGTGCATATTACAGAATATGTACCTATTGATATACAGAATGCTGATGATAATACCTCGGAAGTCGGAAGTGGAGCAATTTCTGCCCTTGCAGGTGATGGTGCGCAGACACCTGTTGCAGCTCAACCTTCAGCAAACAATCCAGCCCTTGGCGCCGAAGTGGCTGAGGCTACAGGCAACTATATTGAGCAGCTTCAGCACCTTACAGAAGTTCTTGCACAGGTTTCTGACCAAAGCCAGCGACTCACTCGCGACTCTGAGGAAATGGAAACTCTCAATCGTACGCTCACAGGTATTTCACGAGTTTACGAGATGCAGCTTAAGAGTGCTTCTGCTCAAATCAGCACTATCGACGAGATTAATGAGCAGACAAAGCATCTTTCAGAGCAGATTCAAGAGCTCAACAAGATTTATGCTCGTATGATTGAAGCAATGAACAGCAAATAAAAAAAGATGGCAATAAAGAAAAGACCTGTATCTCCACGCCAAAAGATGATAAACCTTATGTACGTCGTCTTGATGGCTATGCTGGCACTCAATGTTTCAAATGAGGTGCTGGACGGCTTCACATTGGTGCAGGAGAGTTTACAGCGTACAACGGAGAATGCTTCCAGACAGAATCTGGAATCGTTCAATACATTCATTGACCTGATGGCTCAGGACTCAGCTGGTGTAAGACCATGGTACGACAAGGCTGCGCGTGTGAAGATAGAGGCTGACTCTCTCTACAATTTGGCAGAGGAACTGAAAATCGCAATTGTGAAGCAAGCTGATGGTCCTAATGGTGATTTGAATAATATTATAGGAAAGGACGACCTTGAGTCGGCTGCTCGCGTCATGCTTGCTGACGGTGTGGGACGAGGCAAGGAATTGGAGGCTGCTATCAGTAAGTTCCGCTCACTCATGCTTGAACTTGTTAAGAACGATAAGCAGAAGAAGGAATTTGTTGAGAAGGCTATCCAGATGGATATCAACAGATCTTTTGAGAGCATGCCTGTTGCGGCAGCTATCACTCTTCTTTCAAAGCTTCAGAGCGATGTCCGCTATGCAGAAGGTGAAACATTCCACGACTTCATAGCTCGCTATAAGCATAACGAAGAGCCTTACTTCAAGCCAGAGCCACCAATGCCAGGACTTATCATTGCGCAGCCTAAGATTTCAAATGCTCCGGTCAACAGGAATATTTCCATGGTTCCTAACGAACCTGCTCATTCCGCTACGACTGCCAATAAGATGATGAATGTCCTCTATGCTGGCTATGACAACCCACTGAGCTTCACTGTCTCTGGCGTTCCTCAGTCAAGTGTTTCCGTTACAATGGAAGGCGGTTCTGTTACATCCAACGGAGATGGCACATACATTGCACGACCTACTGCAGCCGGAACTCCTGCTATCTTCACGGTAACTGCTAATGGTCAGGAAATCGGAAAGTACGAATACAAGGTTCGCCCGCTTCCACCTCCATCGCCATACATCGCTATGGGTGTTGACAGGTACAAGGGCGGTCGCATATCCAAGTCTGCTATCATGAATGCAGCCGGAATAGGTGCTGCAATTGACGATGGACTTCTCGACATAGAGTTCCGTGTGAACAGCTTCTCTTGCGAGTTCCTTGGCGAGATGAACACAGTTGTTCCGATTGCTTCAAACGGTGCATCTTTCTCAGATCAGCAGAAGCGACAAATCAGACAGCTTTCTCCTGGACAGCGTTTCTTGATAAAGAACGTGAATGCAACAGGACCTGACGGAATAACAAGAACACTTACCACTTCAATGGAAGTTCGTATAAAGTAAAAAATGTTCGCGCATCGTGCGCGAGGCTAATGGCAAAATAAGAACAATGAAGAAACTGCTATTTATAGTATTTGCAATGTTGCCACTCGTGGTGATAGCTCAACCGCAAACGCGTCGTACACAGCAGGCAGCTCAAAAGAAGACTTCTGCCGCTAACAATATGACCAATCGCGCCAAGATTTCATTCCCAAGTGCGCAGACAATGGACGAGGATGTTGTATGGAGACGCGATGTCTATCGCGAACTGAACCTTGCTGATGATGCTAATGCTGGACTTTACTATCCTGTTACAGCACAAGGTTCGCAGATGAATCTCTTTACTTACATCTTCAAGTTGATGTTGTCTGGTCAGGTGAAGTGCTATGAGTATAAGCTCGATGGCAATGAGAATTTCACGGATTCTGCTCGTATCAAGCCAATGCGCTTCTTGAAGGATTATGACATCTATTATGAGAAAGATGCCAACGGACGCGTCCGTATAGAGAATGCCGACATTCCTTCTGCCCGCGTTAAGAAATACTATATAAAGGAATCTTCCTTCTACGACCAGAAGTCAGCTACTTTCCATACTCAGGTACTCGCACTCTGTCCTATCCTTGAGAAGGAAGATGATGACGATTGGGGTGAGGCAACAACACTTAGTTATCCGCTTTTCTGGGTTAAGTATGAAGAACTTGCTCCATTCCTTTCAAAGCAGACCGTTATGACTAGCAACCTGAACAATGCTGCCATAATGAGCATGGACGATTTCTTTACAAAGAATGTCTATAAAGGCAATATCTATAAGACAGTCAACATGCAGGGCAAGAAGATTAGTGAGTACTGCAAGACCAATGAGGAAATCAAGAAAGAGCAGGAACGCATAGAGCAAGAAATCGCTGCTTTTGAGAAGACAGTCTTCGGAGATCCTGCTAAGAAAGACTCGCTTGATTCCATTGCAAAGGTTAATCCTAAGGACAAGAAAGCAAAGAAGGAAGCTCGCGCAAACAAGCGTGACTCTTCTTCTAGTTCTGAAAAGAAGCAGAAGACCGTTAAACCAAAGACCTCAAGCTCTTCTGGTGCAGCTGTAACAGTACGCCGTCAGAGGCATTAAGATACCAAACGTATGAAAAAGATATTAGCAATTGTTTCATTGATCTCTCTCTCTCTTGCGGCGTCTGCGCAGGTAAGGCTTGGTTTAAAAGCCGGCTTTGACGTGTCCAAGATGAGTGTTGACTCTGAGGTCTTCAAGGCTGACAACAGAGTGGGTTTCTTCATCGGTCCTATGATAAGAGGAAATGTCTGCGCCTTGGGCATTGCTCATTTAGGCTTTGATGCTTCGGCAGTGTATGAGCAACGTAACGCAAAGCTTGCGATTGCTTCAAGCCATGTATCTTCGTCAGCCACTTCTCCCAACATTACGCGCAAGTCCATCTCCATTCCTATCAATGCCCGTCTTGGTTTGGGCTATGGCGAAACTGTTGAGGCGTTCCTGAAGGCTGGTCCGCAGGTAAGTTTCAATATGGGTAGCGATAAGATAGAGTGGAACTATGCTGGTGAGAAATTCTCGGCAGCACTTAAGGATACTGAATATTCAGTGAATATCGGTGCCGGAATTACTCTTCTTGGAAAAGTGGAGGTTGCTGCCAACTACAACATCGTGATGGGTAATTCCGTAAAGGACTTCAACCAGGAGAATTACGACAATAAGGTGAAGAACTCCTGGAAAGACCTCAAGAACAATGCATGGCAGATTTCTGCCACATGGTTCTTCTAAGAAGAGAAAACAATAAATAAAAAGTGAAAAGTGAAAAATGCCAACGCGCAGTTCTTTTAGACGCAGCATTTTTCACTTTTCATTTTTTTTACTGATATCTTTTATCTTTTCGCTTTAGATTAAATCAATCTCTTTTGTTTGAATACCCAGATTGTTCCGAAAGAAACCACAAATGAGATTGCCAATGCTATCGGGAAGCCCCATACGGATTCTTCCATTCCGTTGACAAGGTTCATTCCAAAGAGAGAGGCTATGAATGTCGGGAGCATGAGGATGATGGAAACTGATGTCAGCGTACGCATCACGGTGTTCATGTTGTTGTTGATGATGCTCGAATATGTGTCCATCGTACTCTCAAGGATGTTTGAATAAATCTGCGTCGTTTCCTTTGCCTGCGACATCTCAATGGTGACGTCCTCGATGAGGTCGGCATCAAGTTCGTCTATCTGCAACTTGAACTTCAACTTTGCAAGTAAGTTCTCGTTGCCACGGATGGAAGTGGCAAAGTATGTGAGAGAGTCCTGAAGGCGAGAGAGTCCGATGAGCGATGCGTTGTTGACATTCTTATCCAGATTGCGCTTTGCCTGGTCAATGAGAGTGCTTATCTGCTTCAATCGCTTCAGATACCAAACGGCACTGCTGAGGAAAATGCGGAAGGTCATATCCACAAAGTCGGTGAAGCCCAAGCCGCGCTTCTGCTGATAGCTTACAAAGTCAATGAGCATGTTTGTCTCGTGGAAACAAACCGTGATGGTTACATCGCGCTTGTGGATAATACCGAGTGGAATCGTAGTGTAAGGAGTTCGTGAGCGAACCTCGCGTACAAAAGGAATACGCAAGATTATGAGCATCCAACCGTCATCGTATTCGTAACGGGCACGCTCGTCGGTATCGGAAATGTCGGTAATAAAATAATCAGGGATGTTGAACTTCTGCTCAACAAACTCACGATCCTCGTCTGTTGGACATGTCATTTGCATCCAGCAGTTAGGCTCCCATTCAGGGATGGCACGCAAACCATCCTTGTAGTTCCAGAAAGTTCTCATAAGCTTTGTTTCTTTGAAGGAAAACATAATTACAACCGTGAAGCAAAGCCTGAGAATTTAGCTTTCAGCCTCACGCTTTAAACAGTAAAGTTTTCCGCGTAATAGTCGTCCATTTGAGTGTTAATATTAATAATTCGCTGCAAAATTAGCAATAAAATAGTAAACTTCAAAACAAATGCTTAAGTTTTTTCGGAAAAGTTTGGAAAGTTCAATAAATAATCGTATTTTTGCCCAAAGATTTTCAAACTTTTGAAACTAATTCATTAACCTTAAACTAATATTTTTATGGATTTAACTCAGATTCTCGGTCAGCTTAAAGGCCAGCTCGGTGATAAGGTAGATCTTTCACAAATCAAGTCACCATCAGATCTCGGTAAGTTATCAGAACTCCTTCAGGGAACTGAAATTCCTGCAGGTGCTCAAGACCTCATTTCAAAGTTCACAGGCGGCAGCCTTGGCGATCTTGATGGCGATGGCAAGCAGGAAAGTCTCAGTGAAGAGATTATTGGCAAGGCTCAGCAAGTGCTTGGTGGTCTTTTCGGTGGCAAGTAATAAACGGTTTTCGGACATAATAGAATGTAGGTCTTCATGATTGTCATGAGGACCTACATTCGTTTTTTGGGGGGCAGTATTCTCTTTCTTTAAGAGTTCCAAAGTGTCGGGTTCGACTGTGAAAAGTGATAGCATCTATAGTCCTCTTTATTTGTGTTTGAAATACAACAGATATATGACAACGCCTTTTTGTCAAGCGTACGGAGTTTCTTACATATTTCCACTATTCGCTCTAGCCCATAATGATTTCTCGTTATGCGCCAATCTTCCAGTGTACCATACTCTAACACACGCTGAACGATTTGTGATGGGCAGGAATCCCACGTTACTTGTGAAATGTCCATGTCCCAAAACAAATGCTTGGAAAGGGATGTTATGTCATGTTGAATTGATTTCATGTGGCATAATGCTATAATTGACAATAGAGATGAATTATTCTGGTACAGGACCGTATTCGTTTTCTGCGGGGTCACTTCGTTTGCAGTTTAGAAAAAATACATAAAGAAGCCAAACAGAACCTATATAAGGTATAACACAGAGCAGAAGATTCCAACCACTATGATCAGTATCATGCAGTCTGCGTATTGTTACTGCCAAATATGGTATTATGGATGCTGTCCAAGCAAGAGCTGCAATGATGCCAATGATGAGCATGGGTTTACCAGAACCTATCATAATTAACGAAAATAACATGAGAAGTAAATAATAAAGATAGAACCACCAATATTCTGATCTTGTTGCTCTTCCGGTAAAATCTGCATACTTAGAAAAGCAGGTTTTAATTGATTTTGTAAATGTCATATTTCTAAAGATGATTTGTTAGGAATTCAAACAATTTAAACAAAAGAGAATATCTTCGTTTTTGATTCAATGTGTTTTTGTCTATGAAATATTAATGTTCTTCGTTCTAGTCATGTAAGACCGGTACGAATGCGTTCTTCACGAAGCGTTTGAGCAACACAGAATTCTTGTGTCTCTGCATCAAATTGGTCACGCTTTGGTGTTCCTTTTGGTCCATATTCAACCTCAATGAGTTCATCAAGTGTTGTGCAATTCATCATCGCTTCTTTTTTATCTGTTGCCATAAATCGTTGTAATCTAATGCCTATACACATCACCAAACTCTGCTTCTATGAATACAACTTGCAAGGTATCTTTCTCACGGTAGCCGAGAAATGGGTGGTTATCTCCTGTGGCACGGAGAACGAGTAGCTTCTGGATTTCGTTTGGAATGCCGATTATCTGTGGCTTGATGGCTGAGATGGGTAAAGTCTCTGTTCCCAAACCATGACGAGGAGCAGAATAGATAGCTTGCCAAGTCATGGAAGAGAACTTTTGCAGATGAAGAAGGAAATCTTTAAAGAAACGAACATCCTTTGTGTCTGTCCACGATACATTATGAAGGTGCTCAAATCCAAAAGTGACCTTTGGCGGTTCTTCAACTCTCTGGCGAGAGATGGTTAGTGTCTTGGGAGTATTCTTTATTGTCGCCATGGCCTACACCAATCTTTGTTGAAAGAATACTCGCATAGCCTCTTGAGGAATAACACCTTGCTTTGGAGTGTCTATCCATGGGCTTTCGCTATGAGTCTGTGTTACCAATCCTGCGGCAGAGAACTGGTTGTACACCTCAAACACTTCGTTGAAAAGGTTTTCTTCCTTCTCAGTTTCAAGTGCTATAGGATCACCCTTTGGCTCAATCCCCGCACGACCGTATGACTTGTAAAGCTCATAAACCTCTGGCACAACAGGACCATACTGCCATGCCACGATGTCCTCATTGAAAAGAGGTGTACCGAAGTATGCCAAATGAAAACCTTGCTGGTAATACAGCAGTTTCTGAAGCTTCATGTTAGAGAGCAATTCACTACTCTCGTCCATCCAAGCCCTATGAAGAAGCTTGTTGGCAATGTCTTTTACTGCTAATGCCATAGTGCAATTTGTTTAGAGAGTTAATAATAGAAAGGGAGTGTATCTTTTGCGTGCAAAGTTACGGCTTTCTTTTCAAATAACCAACATGTTTGTGGAATTATTTTACTTGTAGATGAAAAAAGCAGAACAATACACGCTCAAAATCACTTAAACATCCCACCCTTCGGGAGGGCTTGGGTGGGCTTTACTTCAACCACTTGTCCAGCCATTCAAAGAATGTGCGCTGCCAGAGGATACCGTTCTGTGGTTTGAGCACCCAGTGGTTTTCGTCTGGATAGAGGAGGAGCTGGGCTGGGATGCCACGGAGACGAGCTGCGTTGAATGCGCCGAAGCCCTGGTTTGCGTTTATGCGGTAGTCCTTCTCACCGTGGATGCAGAGGATAGGAGTGTCCCACTTGTCAACGAACTTATGAGGTGAGTTCTCGTAAGTATTCTTTGCACGGTCTGTTTGGTCCTTGTTCCAATAAGCATCGTCGTACTCCCAGTTAGAGAACCATGCTTCCTCAGTGTCAGTGTACATTGACTCAAGGTTGAAGGCACCGTCGTGAGCGATGAAAGCTTTAAAGCGCTTGTCGTGATGACCTGCGAGATAGTAAACGGAGAAACCTCCGAAGCTTGCACCGACGCAGCCAAGCTTGTCCTTGTCAACGTAAGGAAGCTTCTCACAAGCATCGTCAATGGCAGTGAGATAATCCTTCATGCAGCCGCCAGTCCAGTCGCCAGAAACTGCCTCCA
This sequence comes from Bacteroidaceae bacterium, assembly GCA_024401275.1. Lineage (GTDB taxonomy): Bacteria > Bacteroidota > Bacteroidia > Bacteroidales > Bacteroidaceae > Prevotella. The sequence continues at coordinate 15,255 of JAKSLJ010000006.1, forward strand.
GCCATTCCTGACCGAAACCAGGAAGACCGCGACGGTTTGGAGCTATTACTATATAGCCGTGAGCAGCCATGATCTGGAAGTTCCAACGGTAGCTCCAGAACTGAGAAACTGGACTCTGAGGACCGCCTTCGCAGAAGAGTAGGGTAGGGTACTTCTTGTTTGCGTCGAAGTTTGGAGGCAGGATAACCCAGTAGAGCATGTCCTTGCCGTCGAAAGTCTTGCACCAACGCTCCTCAACCTTACCGAAAGAGAGTTGATTGTAGATGTGCTCGTTCTCGGTTGTTATCTGAGTGTGCTGCTCTGCTGTCTGAGTGTCAAGGCTTGGGTTGACGAGATAAAGCTCAGCAGCCTTGCTCATAGAGTGGCGTTCAGCGAGAATCTGTTGTGCTGCGCTCTTGTTACGCTTTGACTTCTTGGCACTTCTTGAGCTCTTTGCATTGCCTGTAGCACCATTTGTGAAGAACACCTGAAGCGAACCGAAGTCATGCTGGCCATCAGTAATCTTGCGCACTTCGCCCTGAAGGTTGGTGCTGTAGATCTGGGTTGTGCCATGCCAAACGGCTGTGAAATAGAGTTCTCTGCCTGTTGGCGACCAAACGAAAGCATCAACGTTGGTGTCAAGAGACTCCGTAACGTAAGTCTTCGTGCCTTTCTGTACATCGTAAACGCAAAGGCGGTTGCGGTCGGCTTCGTAGCCATTGCGAGCCATGCTCTGCCAAGCGATGTACTTTCCGTCAGGAGAATACTGTGGATTCATGTCATAGCCCGGATTGTTCTTGAGATTTTCCTTAGAGTTTACCGGATTGTTTGCCATAGACTTTGACGGATCAATCTCCGGCTCCTTGTATTCGGCTGGCTTGCAGATATTTGTTGTCTCGCCAGTTTCTATATTATATAAGTAGATGTCTGTGTCTGTAGAAGTGGCATATTCCACGCCAGTTTTCTTTCGAGAAGTGTAGGCTATGGTCTTGCCGTCCTTGCTCCAGTCAATCTGCTCGATGCCGCCGAAAGGCTTTACCGGACATTCGTAAGGCTCATCTTCAAGAATGTCCTTGAGGCGAAGAAGGTCGTTGTTTACAACATCTGCCACGAAAGGATGCGGGATTGTTTCCACATATTCGTCCCAGTGGCGGTAGTTCATGTCGTTTATTACCAAGCCTGTTGACTTAGGAAGGTCAAGTGGACGCTGCTGTATGCTGGCATATGAAGGAATCTGCTTGATGATGATAATCTTCTTTCCGTCTGGAGAGAACTTGAAGCCCTCAATGCCTTCACATTCTACGGAAAGCTGCTTGCGGTCTGTTCCGTCTGGGTTCATTGTCCAAATCTGACCGCCAGTGAGATAAGCTATGCGGTTGCCGCCTTCTATCCACGCAGCGTCGCTCTCGCTCTGCTTTGATTTTGTGAGCTGCTTCTTGTCTGTGCCGTCAATGTTTGAGATGTAGAGAACGCTGTGGCTCTTGTTCTGCTTTACGCTGTAGTAGCTTACCTGATAGACAATCTTCGTTCCGTCAGGCGAAACCTGATAGGCACCGATGCGTCCCATTGCCCAGAGAGCCTCTGGAGTCATGAGTTCTGAGTCGAACTTCTCAGTGTTCTTGCCGATGAATTCTGATGAAGACTGTGCTGACATAGGACTTGAAAGTGCTAATAGGGATATTGAAACTAAAAGAGTTTTTTTGAATGAATTCATATTTTTTGATGTATAGAAGTTTAATCGTGTATTCTCAGCTTAACAGATTTGAAGCGGTCTTTCAAGGAGAATTTGAAAATGCTGGCAGACTTCTTGTATCTGTTTTCTGAGTCGCTAATCATGATGAGGGTACATTCTCCGTTTTCGTCTCGTGGTGTTATGGTCATGCCTTCGTAGTTTGCCCATGACCTCAATGGAGTGGAAAATTCCAGAACTTTCGTTTTCTCTGCATATTCGCCATCCTTAAGGTCAGCGACATTTATCAGATAAACCTTGTTTATTACCTTGGATTTCAGTGCGGTAGGAATGCTTGTCCAGGCTCTTGCCTCCCTTTCCAGAACAAGAAGTTGATTCTTTCCCACAGTCGTTATAGCGCTTACTCCGAAGGCAAATTTTGGAGTTTTCTTTGTGTAAGCGGGAGTGTCCGTCTGGTATCTTATCCATTTTACCTGTTTCAGACTGTCGTCAAAGGCAAAGAGTCGGATGATGGAAGGTTTACCGTTAGTGTCAGTAGTTGCATCTCCGTCAAGGCTTAGCGTACTTTCCGTGCCAGTCCAAAGCAGTCCGCTCTCGCTGTCGTAGCATAGAGCCTCAAGGCTTCTGTTGAAGGTCATGGCATTTCCGATGCTGTCGGGCAAGGTTATCTCCCTGCCTGTCAGCGTGCCGTCAAGGTTCATTTCGCGAATCTTGTGGTCGGCTTCCTGACTAACGAAGAGCGTCTTTTGCTGTGGATTGTAGGCTATGCCTTCGTAATCCATGGTGCCGGTAGTTTCTCCAAAGAAGCCTTTGCTCTGCACATTAGAGACCTTCCCTTTGGCGTTCAGCTCAATGTCCATGAGATAGAAGCCGCATTTCATTGAGCCGTTATCTACAAGGGCGAAGGTATTGCCTTCAATGTGCGTAATTCCGCTATATTGGGCAACGGGTATAGTCTTGACCTTAGTGGCAGTTTTTTCCTTTACCACTTCAATGGCAAACTGCGCACTCATCTGCTGCGAGGCTATGGTTGCAGCAATTGCTATGATATGGCGGAGATAATGTGTCATGCCTTTTGGATGCTATATAGTCGCCTAACTTTTTATTCCTCAGCGAACATTGGATCCCAGCAAGGAAGCATGGTTGGCTTCTGCTGAGCAGCTTTGAGCACCTTTTCTGTGAGGTACTTCTTGCCAACAACGAGGCGGAACATGTAGTTGTCAAACCATTCGTCAGTCATGATGATATGTCCCTTGTGTCCAGATGTGGCGCCCCAGCTGTTTTCCACTTCCCATTTTACCGGCTTGCCCTCAGCGTCAAGGTCAACAGCCTTGAGAGTCATGGCATGAGTAGAGCCGGAGTCGAAAGAACTGACACGCTGTGCCTTGTCCATGCCGAATTTCACTCCGAAGATTTCGTCGTAGTTGTAGTTGTCAAGGTCGGCGATTCCTGTCTTTCGGTCGAGGAACTTGCTTACGTCGCAAGAGAAGTACATCATTGTGCTGTCCTTGATGCTCTTGATGGCAGCCTCCTTTATATCTTCCATCGGAAGGTTCAGGTACAGCCAGTTGTGTCCATCGTAAGTGTGGCGGTCATACTGAATTTCGTAAGTCTTCCAGTATTCGCGAGTAGGGTCGTTCATCAGCATCACATAATCGTTCTGGAGGTCAAGGTTGATAAATTCCTGGTAGAATGACTGTGGAGTATATTTCTTAGGTTCGCTCTTATACTTTCCGTTTCTGTCCTTTGGTGCCCAAGTGAACTCCTTGACAGGTTCGCCGAGTGTGAGTACGAGCATGCGGTAAATCTCTGCAAGGAAAGCTTCCTTTTGCTTCTGAAGAGTGGCAGGCTTTGCCTTTGCGTCAGCGCGAAGGGCGAGAGCATCCTCGCGGAGTTTGCGCTTCAGGTATGGAGTGAAAGTGCTTGTGTGGTTGCTGCCGTAGGTCTCTGGCATGACGCCTGCTGGAACTACGCCGTACTTCGTAACGAGGTCAGCAACGCCAGTGAATGTGCCGCCATCAGAAAGAGGGTTTTGGAACAGCCACATCACTGTGCGGTCGTCCTGAGGCTTCTGGCGAGTGTCAATGATAGCCTGAAGGAAGAGGTTCGCCTTTTCAAGCTGGTCGTAGAAGAACAAATAGTTCTGTGAGAACTCCATGCCTTCAAGATTCTGCTCGTTTATCATTTTTGCACGAAGCACGTTTAGACCGGTGAACAGCCAGCAACGACCTGATGACTGCTGGTCGGTAATGCCCTTTGAAGGCACGCTGTTGCTGAAGTAAACATCCTTTTCCGTCTGGTTGTCCTGGTTCAGTGCTATTGATGCCACGCTGTTTGCAGCGAGAGCATTCTTGATGGCTTTTGTAGCACCGGTTACATTAGTCTCTTTCTTGAAGTTAGAGAGCATTTCTTGCGTGATGCCTTGGGCCGACATTCCTATAGATGCCGCAAGGAGTGATGAAAGTAAGATGGTCTTTTTCATTATGTTAGCTTTTTGTTTCCATTTATTTTACGGCGCGTTTGATGGCTTCTGCAACAACCATTGCTGCGAGTTCGCCTGTTGCGTCAATGTCTGCGTTGATGTTTCCGGCAGAAACAGCATAGATGCTGTCACCGTCGGCAGAAGTGTGAACCGGACGGATGGCGCGAGCATAGCCATTGTGAGCCATGGACGCAATCTTGCCGAGTTCCATCTTGTTGAATTTGCCGTTTGTGAGGACTACGGCGAGCGTTGTGTTGCCAACGAATTTGTTGTCTATGCGCTCTACTCTGTTATAGAGCACTTCCTGACTGTCTATGAAATCCCCAGTCTCAGCATTGCGAAGACCGGCTATCTTCTCGTTAGTCTTCCAGTCGTAGATGTCGCCGAGGGCATTCACGGCAACCACCGCACCGACCTTCAGATCGCCTACCTGCACCGCATAACTGCCGATGCCGCTTGGCATGCTACCTTCCATGCCGAGAAGTTTGCCCACCGTAGCACCTGTTCCGGCACCGTGTTGTCCGTCTTGGTAGTTGCCTGCATTCAGGCAAGCTTCGCGTCCCATCTGCTTTGTTGGTCGCGCCTTGCAGTCGCCCACGGTAAGGTCGAAGAGATCCGACTGACAGACGAGTGGCACTCTTGTGACACCAACGTCAAAGCCGATGCCCTTCTCTTCAAGATATTCCATGACGCCGGTTGCCGCATCGAGTCCGAAGGCGCTTCCTCCGGCTATCACGATGGCGTGTACGACCTGCGCTGAAGACATTGGGTAGAGCAGTTGAATCTCGCGTGAAGCAGGACCACCGCCGCGCACGTCAATGCCGGCTGGCATACCATCTTTACCCAGCATGAAGACCGTTACGCCAGTCTTGCCAATCTGGTCGTCAGCCTGTCCGATGGATACGTTCTCAAAGTCGGTTATTCTTATTTCTTTCATGTTTTTTGGAGGAGGCATCTGCCAAACTTGGCAGATGCAGGTATATTAAAACTCAACGATAGGCCATCCGTTCTTGTCCCACTTCATCTCGCGGACAATGAGCTCAGAGCCTTTCTCGCTGCGAAGATAGCCGTGGCATAGGAAGTAATCCTTGCCGTCGAAAGTGTATGCAGAGCAATGGCCGGAAGCAACGTAGCGATCGCTGCGGAAGCAGACAGGAGTTCCGCCGCCTTCCGTCATTTTACGACCTTCCCTGTCCTTGTAGTCGCCGTCGATAGTCTTTGATCGTCCTACGACAACGCGGTATGTGCTGTTCTCGCCGCGACAGCAGAAGTCCCACGAAACAAAGAGATAGTAGTAGCCGCCATGCTTGAAGATGAAAGGCGCTTCTATGGCGTGAGTGCTGCTCGTGTCGCTCTCCAGAACGTCCGGTGTCTTAAGTCGCTTCGCGATAGTCTTCTGCTCAGCACCGAAGCGAGGAGCCGTGAGGTCCTTGTTAAGCTGCACCAACTGTATGCCGCCCCAGAAAGAGCCCCAAGTCATCCAAGCATTGCCATTCTCGTCAAAGTTTACCGCCGGGTCAATGGCGTTCCAGTCAGTCTCGCCCGGAATGCTTCTTATCACGCAGCCCGTGTCGCGCCATTTCGTGCTGTCTGGATTCAGCGTGTCTGCTACGGCATGACCGATGGCAGAAGTGTTCTTGCCGAAGGCAGAGCATGAGTAGAACAAGTGGTACTTGCCGTTATGTTTTACGATATCTGGAGCCCATGTGTGGCCGGTATATTCCTTGATGCTGTTCTTTGCCCAAACAGGAGTTTCGCCGAGAGCCGGTTTTTGAATGTCCCAAGTTTTCAGGTCAGTGGAAGTCATCACGCCTATGTTCCAACCGGTGCTGAACACATAGTAGATTCCGTTGTCCTTGATCATCACTGGGTCGTGAGCCCACGGATTTGTGATGCCCTTGCGCTCTTTTGGCTGAGCGAAGGCAGAGATGGAGAAGATTACAGCAAGGGTTATAAGCAGATTTTTCATTGGTCGGTTGGTTAGTTAGTTGGTTATATGAAGATTCATTAGATTATCTTCGTGCCGTGTTCTCCGTCGATAGCGTTAGCCTTGGTAATGATAACCTCCTTAACGCCAGACTTTATGGCGTTGTAGGCATTGTCTATCTTTGGCAGCATACCGCCAGAAACGGTGCCGTCGGCTTTAAGTTGCTCGTAAGACTTGCGTGTGATGAGAGGGATGACGCTGTCGTCATCGTCAGGATTGCTGAGTACGCCAGGCTTTTCGAAAGCATAGATCAGTGTTACATCGTAGGTGCGTGCGAGAGTCTTTGCCGTTTCTGCCGCGATGGTGTCGGCATTAGTGTTCAGCAGATTTCCTTCGCCGTCGTGAGTCAGCGGAGCCATTACAGGAGTTATTCCCGCATGAAGCAAAATGGAGAGCGTGTCGAGATTGCCTTTGTCCACATCGCCGACAAAGCCGTAGTCCACATCTACCACAGGGCGTTTGTGAGCCTTCAGCACATTTCCGTCAGCACCAGTCAAGCCGATTGCGTTTACGCCGAGAGCCTGAAGACCGGCAACGACGTTCTTGTTGACCAGTCCGCCATAGACCATGGTAACAACCTCTAGCATGTCCTTGTCTGTTATGCGACGGCCGTTTACCATCTTTGTCTCAATGCCTAGGCGCTCTGCCACCTTTGTTGCACGGCGACCTCCACCATGAACGAGCACCTTTGGGCCTTCTATTGCTGCGAAATCCTTAAGCAGCTGTTGTAGTTGCTGAGCGTCTTCCACTACAGCCCCGCCTACCTTTATTACTGTCAGTTTCATAGAAAACTATTGTTTGATTTGACTGCAAAGTTACGCTTTTATTTTGAAATACGCTGAACGAAAGGCGGAAAAAATGGCAGTTTGCAAGAAAAATGCGGATTTCTTTTGGCAATATGAAACAAAACAATTACTTTTGCAGAAATAAAAATGGTAAATTGCACTCCCTGCTTGCTCGCCAAGTACCTATGGAGCGCAAGAAATTGTTAATTTTGCAAAAGATTTTTTATGATAGTAAAAACGTTTTGTGCCGCTCTCAATGGGCTTGAGGTGAATATCGTAAACGTAGAGGCTTTCAGTACGACGGGCATTCGTTATAACCTCACCGGACTTGGCGATACTGCCGTGAAGGAAAGTCACGACCGCATTATAGCGGCACTTACGTCCATAGGCAAAGCACCGAGGACGGCGGAATATACTATCAATCTGGCACCGGCTGACTTGAAGAAGGAGGGAAGTGGCTACGACCTTTCCATCGCGATGTCCCTGCTTGCACTGAACAAGCATGTGGAGAAAGACGCTATCAGCAATTTCCTCTTTCTCGGTGAGCTCGGACTTGATGGCACTCTCCAGCCGATAAAAGGCGCATTGCCAATAGCCATTGAAGCACGCAAAAGGAATTTCGCGGGCATGATTGTGCCGAAGGAGAATGAGCGCGAGGCGGCTGTGGTCAATAATCTGCCTATTTATGGAGTAAACCATATCTTGGAGGTAATAGATTTTGTCAGCGGAAATTCGAGAGGTCTTCAGCCTACTTTCGTTGATACTCGCAAGGAATTCTGCGAAGAAGAGATACAGTTTGATGTTGATTTTGCCGATGTCAAGGGACAAGAGTCTGTTAAACGCGCTATGGAGGTGGCTGCAGCTGGCGGACATAATATGATTATGGTAGGTCCCCCGGGCAGCGGAAAGTCTATGATGGCGAAGCGTCTGCCTACTATCTTGCCTCCGTTAAGTCTAGGCGAAAGTCTTGAGACTACGCAGATTTACTCCATTGCCGGAATGCTTCCTACATCAGCTACTGGCGGTTCGCCGCTGATGACTCGCCGTCCATTCCGCTCACCACATCACACAATCTCACAAGTCGCCCTTTGTGGCGGCGGCATTATTGCGCGTCCCGGTGAGATTTCGCTTGCCCATAACGGAATTCTCTTTGCCGACGAGCTTCCAGAGTTCAACAAAAAGACGCTGGAGGTTATGCGCCAACCGCTTGAAGACCACAAGGTTACCATATCTCGTGCTACATATAATATTGACTATCCTTGCAACTTCATGTTCGTTGCTGCCATGAACCCTTGTCCTTGCGGCTATTACAACGATCCGACGCACGACTGCAACTGTACTCCGGGACAGATAAAGCGCTACCTCGGAAAGATAAGCGGGCCACTTCTCGACCGCATAGACCTTCAGATAGAATGCTCGAATGTGAAGTTCAACGACCTCGCAAAGCTTCAGCCTGGCGAGCCTTCCCGTGACATCCGTGCTCGTGTTGTTGCAGCTCGTGAGATACAGACCAAGCGTTTCGCCAACGATTCTGGCGTTTATTGTAATGCGCAGATGACCGAGAAACTCATCCACAAATACGCCGAACCAACACCCGACGCAATGGAAGTCCTGAAGACAGCCATGGAGAAGTTCAACCTCTCCGCCCGCGCCTACTCCCGCATACTCAAGGTTGCACGAACAATAGCCGATCTTGACAATAGCGAAACCGTTGAAAAACGCCACATCCAAGAAGCTGTTCTCTACCGAAGTCTTGACCGCAGCTATTGGGGAGAATGGTAAGGAAATTTACGGATTTACAATTTTGCTTTCCGAACTAAGACTATTGTCGAAATGAGACAAATTGTAACTTATTTGCCATGAACATTGAATCAATCTATCAACGACTCGTTGAGTCGGCAAAGGGAACGGTGCTCCGCTTTCCTTTGACCATCGCCTTCCTCGCTACGCTTAGTCTTCAGTTGGTATATCTGGTGCTGGCTGAGGAGAGTCCTAATGCGCTGACATTCTTCCTTGCCGTGGGAATGTTAGTCAGTTTGCTCTACCACACTTGCGCAGAAGGTATGCCGGAAGAGAAAAAGGGCAAGGCTAACACCGCTTTGGGCATAGCATTAGCCGCTCTTTCCGGCGACAGTTTCCTTCTGCATGCCATGGACGAGATCTCCACAGCGATGGTCATTGCACAAACTGCCGCCATCACAGCCCTTGTCGTGGCTGTCTGTTTTCTGCCATTCTATAAAGAAAAGGACGATAGGAAGTCATGGAACTTCGTCTTCAACCTTATGCTCAGCGGTGCCATTGGCTATGCCGTCGGGCTCATCATGTTGCTCGGATTGTTCTTCCTCTATTCCGGAAGCTGCGAGTTGTTTGGCTTGAAAGTGGAATATAAGGTTCATGGTGTGCTTGCAGTGCTCTGCCTTGTAACAATACCTGTGCTCCTTTTCCTTATCCGCATACCAGAAGGCGAACAGAAGCACAACGATATGTTGCCGAAGAACCGCTTCGTTCTTGGCATCTCACGCTACCTTTTCCTCCCTCTCGCCCTGCTCTACATGATTGTTCTCTATGTCTATGGAGCAAAGATTCTCTTCACTTGGACATTGCCAAAGGGAATGTTGGCAGGCATGGTCTCTGCACTAATGTTTGGAATAGTATGCCTTACATTCCTCCTTTACCCTTACATTAACGACAAGGAGCACAAAGGCTTCGAGAAGAAGGTGATGAGATGGCTTCTGCCTACCGTTCTGCCATTGCTTGTACTGATGAGCATAGGTCTTGGCAGACGACTTATGGACTACGGCATCACGGCAAACCGTCTCTATGTTCTCACGCTTAACGTTTGGTTCTACGCCGTTGCCATTGGTCTCTGGCTGAACAAGGCTCGCCGCATCCATTGGATAAGCATCAGCTTCTCTCTCATCCTCATAGCCACTTCGTGCCATCCGTTGAACTATACAAACATAGCTCGCTGGACAATCCTCAGTCGTTTTGACAAGGCGTTAGCAGCTTATCCTGCCAAGAACACAATTAAAGGGGATAACGACCTGCGCAAATATTTCCTATCAATACCGAAAGACGTTGCACACGAGCAGTATCGTGCCTTCTATGATTGTTCAGACGTTGACTACAAATACTATACGGCGAAGCTCGGCGATGATGCACCCCGACTATACAGCTGGGACTACGATGACTTCATGGAAGACAAGGAGAAGGTCCTGAACTCACGAGAGATGGAATACAACTATGACTGTAGCATTACAGTGCCTGAAGGCTACAAGAACATGTTGGATATAAACGTTAATCAAGCCATAGTTTCAAAACCAGATGACAAGCGCAAGGACATTGCAAATTTCGTTTATGATCTGAACGACAAGACCTTCAAGCTCAGTATTGCCGATCATGGCGTATTTGAAATACAGCACGCTGACCTTGACGACAACAAGGAATATGCCTACACATCGGAAGACAAGAACGCCGTGCTCGTTATCACGAGACTACATATCACGGAAAAAACTTTCGAAGACGGCTATGGGTGCTACCTTTACGGCTATCTTTTCTTCAAGTAAGGCTTTCGTCTTCCGCAACCATACTCACTTCCTCTTCTTCCTGAATTTTGTAGGTCTTCACTTTTCTGAACCTATTCAGGAAGAGGCGGTTGAGTGTAAAGGCGAGTGAGGCAAGTGTCTGTTCCCTGACAGATGGCTTCAATTGGCACTCCCATATCGTGATGGAGTACCAGCCCATCTGCAGTAGTTTTCGCTGCACTTCGGCGTCGCGTTCTTGGTTGCGCGTTATCTTCTTCGTCCAGAACTCCGTATTTGTTTTAGGAATCTTGCAACATTCTGAGCTTTCCAAGACACCAACCCCTCCCGACCTCCCCACAGGGGAGGGATTGCCTTCCGGATGGATTGGTCCTCCCCCTGTGGGGGAGTTAGAGGGGGTCTGGGTCGTATTATGTCCATGCCAGAAGCAACCATTCACGAATACGCAAGTCCTGTATTTCCGCAACACGATATCCGGTTTCCCTGGCAACCGCGGATGATTAAGCCGATATCGAAAACCGCATGCCCACAGATATTTGCGCACAATGATCTCCGGCTTCGTGTTCTTCGCACGAATGGCAGCCATCACTCTGTGGCGCTGTTCCTCTGTAAGTTTGTCTGGCATGGGAGATAGTTTATTAAGCTATTGAACGATTATATTTCTATATATTTTGATGGCTCAAAGTCAGTATTCTCACCATGAAATGTATATCCAAGTTGGTTGCTCAAGCATTTTGTATTGCCTATAACTCCGTCTATATTGCGATGAGAATGTCCGTAAATCCAATAGTCAATATCGGAATAGGCTATATAGTTTCCAAGTTCTACTGTGAAAGCACCATTGATTGGACTCCCCATAAAGTCTGGCGATGATAATTCAAAAGATGGAACATGATGAGTCACTACTATTTTCTTTTTTGCGGTACTATGTAAAACGGAATCTTTTATGAAATTCAAACACCGTTCATGCTCTTCATTGAAGTCAATTGCTGTCAAGGTATGTCCATTATACATAATTCTATGAAAGTCTGATACACAACGTTCTGTTTGAAAAGCATCTTGCACAGGGATATATGCCCATAATGTTGAAACGATAAAATCAATGTCGTCCACTTTAACTGATACATTATAATACCAATGTACATTATGTCTGATTTCTCCTATCATGCCTTCTTTTAGCGTTGATAGATCATAATACTTATAGAACTCATGATTTCCAAGGCATACTATTACCTGACGATAGCTCTCTGAAGCCCAATCCCAGAAAGGATGGCGCATCATACTATCATCACCTAAATATATGGTATCGCCTGCAAGCACAAGGATATCACCCGTAACTGGTATTGGGTGTTCCTTCAGCCAATGAGCGTTTTCTTTAAACTCCAGATGGAGGTCGCTCATGTATTGTATTTTCATGACTACTCTTTAGTATAAATGTGTTCTATTTATTGAGTTTTATGGAAACGATGCAAAGGTACATATTTTTTGAGATTTTATACAATATTTTAATGTTTTTATTCCCTCTGTACACCAAAAAAGGTGGACCGAGTCCACCTTTTTTAAGTATTTTACATTACTTTGCTCATTTCATTAAGATATTTTTCGGTGAGCTTGTTCACCTGCTTTTGGCACTTGGTACCAACCTTTGAAAGGGAACCCAAATGGGCATAAATACCTATAAGCGCTTTGTTCTGTTTACTCAGGAAATCATTGAGGATGCCCTCCTTGATTAATTCAACGATGTGTTTCTTTTCAACTTTGTAGTCGTTGAGTGTTTTTAGTAGGTCTTCAAACTGCTTGTCTATCTGCTCGTTATGTTTTATTATTTGTTCAAAGAAGGTGTCCATGTCGCTTACTTCCTTACGCTTGCCACTCTGATAAACTGTGCTTGTGCTGTTGAGTACTTTTGTAATGCCATTTTCCCATAAGTTCATTACGAGTTTTATTCTTTCTTCTATAGCCTGAGCTTTTGCCTGAACCGTTGCCAACTCATCCTCTGTCAAATTTGCAAACGGCCGAGAAGTTTGTTCTGCAGGAGAGTATTCAACCACATTTCCTTTTTCGTCAAGCACTACAGGTGAAGAGTTATCATCATTATCATATCCAGCAATCAAACTCTTGCCAGAGTAGCGTCCAACACGCTGCTCATAGTCACGGTCTTCGTCGTAGTAGCCATTATGGACGGTGATGCGGTAAGTCTCGCCTGGCACCATGTCGAGGTTTATCCATGCAGAGCAAAGCGAACCGTCAGGGAAGATGCAACGGATGCGACCTGCCTTTGGCTTGTCGAGTTCTACGCTGTACTCAAATCGCTTGTTCACTACAGGCACGCAAGCTACATAGTCATCATCGGCGAGAGCGTTGAGTTCTTCGTATGAATCGGCGATATACACATTGTAAAGCGAATCCTTTATCTCGCCATCAATGCGGCCTTCAATCTTGAAAGTCTTGCTCGAATTTTCAAGATTCTGCTGGTAAATGTCTGGGCGTAGGGAGGTGACCATATATATATCGCCTTCCAAATCTCCTTTTTTATTCTTCTCCCATGTAATGGCATATACATCGCGCAACTGAGGGTTCTCAGTATTCTTCACAGCCATATACCACATCTCCTGATTCGTCTCTGTACGCAGGTTGAGGGTCTTCTGTCCAGGTTCATTGTTGACAACTTTGATAGAGTAGAAATCCCTGTCGCCTGGTACAAGATGCAGAATCTGATAGCAGAGGTGCTCATCAGATGTGAATGCCATTCTTATGAAATCAGCTTCAATTGCGTCACCACATACGAAATGGGTAATCTTCTCGCTTGATTCTATCTGGTTGGTATTTGGGTTCTTGATGACAGAGTATCTCTGCTTGTCGGTCTGCCCATACATATTGACGATATAATCGAAGCGGCTAATCACGTTTGTAGGTACATTGGCATTAGCCTTTGACTTCTGTGCGCTGGCTGTTGCAACTGCTGCAAGAGCAATGAGCAACATTACAAATATCTTTTTCATACTATAAGAACGGCCCCACAAGCTCCCCCAAGGGGAGATGTTAATAGCTTTGTGGGATGATTTTAAGTTTATAAATTGAATATAAGTTATTGCAAAGAGTGGCAGACTAAAAGTTTCTTTAATCTTTTATTACCTAACTCACAAATTATGAAAAAACTATTATCTGCCCCCAAGTCTATTAAAAGTTCCCCCTTGGGGGGCTAGGGGGTCTTTATTTTTCTGCGGTTTGTTCGTAATAATGATTTGCTATTTCGAGTTCCAGCTCCATCCATTTGAGGTAAGCTTCATTTGCTTGTCTCCTCATCAGAGCAATTTCCTCTTCTGTATATTTGTAGTTCTCAGGACGGGTTATCGGAATGTCTCGTTCGGTGAGAACTCTCGGCTTCTGCTGAGGCTGAGGCTTTTCCGCTACTGCCAAGAGTGGTTCTTGCTCAACGGATTCCTCTATCGGTTCTGTAACTTGCGGCTTATATTCCTCCACATTAGCCTTTATAACCGGAGGGGTAAATATAACAGTTGCGGGAGTTTGCGCTTCCTGTTTCTGTGGTTTCTCAGGTTCTGCTTTGGCTATAAGAGGTTGAGCGTCATCCGGTTTGGTTTCTTGCAACTGATTCTTTGCCGGTTCTTTTTCAACCTTAGCGACTTCAGTCTTGCCTGAATCCGTAACATCTTGCTTTGGTGGAGTGAAGTTAACCGCTATTATTGCCGCTACGCAAGCCGCTGCTACCCATGGCCATATAAGGCGCAAAGATTTCTTTGCCGGTTTATTGTTGACCTCCTTCTCCACACGCTTCATGAGTCGTGCGTTCAGGTCTTTAGGCATCGGAGGACGCGACAGTTCCTCCTGGCGAATCGCTTCGTGGAGATTTTTCTTAATGTTTCTGTCCTCTGTCATGATTGTAGCATTTTAATGATTTTACAAAGTTTCTTTCTTGCTCTGCTGAGCTTTGAAGCGATGGTTGTCGGAATGGATTCCGTTATGAAGGCTATCTCCTTCAAGCTCAGCTCGTCGTAGTAGAACATTGTGATGAGAGCTTGTTCATCGGGCGGCAGATGGTGGATAGCTGTCTGTATCAGTTGTACTGTTTCCTCGTCAGGTTTGCCTAATGTTGCATTAACCTCTTCTTCCGACAACTTCTCAGCCTTGCCTTCGTGGTCTTCAAAGTATATCACCTTCTGCCGTTTTCGCCGCAGGAATGATATTGACTCGTTGTAGGCTATTCGGGAGATCCATGTCTTCAGCGACGACTTTTCCGCATCAAACATCCCTATATTACTGAAGACTTTCACAAACACATCCTGATACACTTCCTCAGCATCTTGCACAGCCGTTACCAGCCGCAACACCTGAGCCCAGACATGATTGCCGTAAAGCTCCAGCGCCTGTTGCTGCATTTTGGGACTTTGCCGTCTCAGTCCCTCAATGATATGTATCTCGGTTTCTGCCATTATTTATGTTGTCTTCTATTTATATATACGCAGAAAACAAGCGAAACATTGCATGAGATGGCAGAAAAACGCAAAAAAAGAGGAAAACCGCTAAGTTTTCCTCCTAATACCATAGGAAATAATATATGAGTTGTCCCCATGATGTAGGGCGAGGATTTCCGAGCCGTTGACCGCACGAATCACTGTGTTGCGGCTCGGAAATCCTCGCCCTACAAGCAAAAAGGACAAATGCTATATAGTCTCCATAAATTAAGGCTGTGATTTCCTTGATTTGTCCTCATTATGCTGAAGAATCACGGCACAGCTGGCATCGCCTGTGATGGACATTGTGGTTCTGCCCATGTCAATGATGCGGTCAATGCCTGCTGCTATTGCGACACACTCCAGTGGTATGCCAGCCGATGCGAAAACCATAGCCATAAGGGCAAGCGAACCTCCCGGAATGCCCGGTGTGCCGATAGAAGCTATCGTGGCAGAGGTGGCAATGGCGATATACTGCGACATGCTAAGCTCCATGCCACAGCAAGTTGCCATGAACACGCTGGTAACTCCAAGATAGATGGCTACACCGTCCATGTTGACCGTTGCACCGAGCGACAATACGAAGTTGCCCAAGTCTTTTTTTACGCCCATTCGTTCTGTACACTGCATGGTGTATGGCAGTGTGGCAACGCTAGAGTCGCTGGAGTAGGCAAAGAGCATGGCAGGAAACATCTTTCGGAAGAATTCCGTTGGCTTCTTGCCGCCCATAACCCACACACATGGAGCGTAAACCAACAAGGCATGAAGCACGAAGCATAAATATGCCACACCGATAAGCACTGCGTATGAACCTAACACGCTCGGACCATTTTCCGCTACCACTGGCGTAAGCATGCAGAATACTCCTATCGGAGCCACAGCCATGATGTATGAGAGAATCTTTGCTATCACCTCGTTGAGACTAACGATGAGGTCTTTTGTCGGCTTTCCCTTCTCTCCAACATGGACTATGGCAAAGCCGAAGAACAAGGCTATAACGATAACCTGCATCATCTGTGTGGACGATATTGGCTCAATGATGTTCTTAGGGAATATGTTCACCAGCTGATCCATGAGAGTGATCTGGGGAATCTCCATGGCTTCAACGCCTTCGAGGTTGATGGTAGGGAAATATGAGGTCAGGAAGGTAGATACCACAAGGCCCAGCGTAACCGCTACGATGGTGGTACAGGTGAAATAAACCATTGCCCTGATGCCAATCTTTCCTACCTTACGGATGTCCTCCATTGACAGCACACCGGAGATTATCGATACTATCACGAGTGGTACCACGATAAACTTCAGGAGGTTAAGGAATATCGTACCGAAAGGCAGTATGTATTCGTCTGCCACAGAGGCGCAGTCCTGCATCAGTGTTCCTACGATTATGGATAGCACCAGGGCTATGATGATTTGCATCGTTACGGAGAGTCTCTTCATAATTATTGTGTACTTGGGTTAAACATTCGGTCCAATCGGCAGACATCTGCACAGAGGCATTGGGTGTTTCGGGTGCAAAGTTAACAAAAAGTTTTGAAAATACTTATCGAAGTACTTGTATATATGCAGAAAACATGCAAAATATCGCAAGGGATGGTAAAAACACAAAAAAGATAAAAAACGAAGAGGATATGCCTTGAAGAAAATAGGCATATCCTCTTTTGTAGTTATAAATGCTTTTGATGCTAAAAGATAGCTTATGTTTTATCGGAACTTACTTTCTGATAAACTTCTTGCCTTTCTTTATAATGAATCCATTAGCATTGTTGTTGACGCGCTGTCCGGCGATGTTGAAGAGAATTGTGTTCTTCTCGCCATCTGCTCTTACACCATTGATAGCTGTAACATCGTCGATGATAGATGCTGGCTCTGATTCAACGCCGTTAGAATAAACGGCTGTGATGCTATACTCGTGAAGCTTGTTGATGTCGCACTCCAAGGTATAGTTTTCTGCATCGCCAGGGATAGTGGCTACGAGCTGGTGGTCAAGATAGATGTTGTAAGAAACAGGGAGTTTCTTAACCTTCTCGTAAGTGATGTCATCAAGCATGAACCACATACCATCGTCAGCACCATCGTTGCGGTCGATAGCGAAGTACTTTGTGCCGGCAGGAAGAGTGATCTTGAATTCTTTCCAGTCATCATATTCTGCAGATGTCTTAACCTCAAAGAGATCGTCTGTGAGAGGAGTGAAGCTCTCGAGCTTGTTGTCGGTAGTTGAAGTCTGGATGTAGAAGTACTCGCTTAGCATCATCTCTGGAGAAGGAGCCTGATACCAGAATGAGATTTCCTGCTCACGGCCAGAGAGTTCTGGCGAGATGATCCAGTCGTCTTGCTCTGCGAAGTCCATATCCATGGTCTCTATGTCAAGCGATTCGATGTCATAACCGTAGAATGTAGAGAGATACTGCTTTCCTGAGTGGCCTGGGTAAATGTTTCCTTCCTCGCCGAAAACATCGTCCATGTTTGTTACGACGTAAGCGAATGTCTGGAATTCGCATGGGAGTTCATAGTCATTCCAGAGATAGCCAGCGTAAGAGAGGTCGTTGTTTACGAGAGTCCAAGGGCCGAGAGTAGTTGTAGAGTATGGCTCGTTAGGCTCAACAATCCATGGAGTGTAGCTTTCGAAGTCTTCCGTTACTACCTTAGGAGTGTCTGTAGCCTTGTCCCATGAAAGGAGTGCCTTGCCATCCTCAAACTTCACTGCAAAGCCTTCTGGCGTGTCTTCAGCGCTCTGGCTGATTTCTACAGTCATAGCCTTGCTGTTGTCGTTGGCATCCATGTCTTCAGCAAATATCACTTCGCCCTTGAGTTCAAGAGTACCAGTGCAGAAGATAGAAGGAACGAAAGAGATGATCTCTGTAACGTTCTTCATCGGCTCGAGTTCCATAGAGCCCTTCTGCTCAGCAACCTTCTCGCCATTGGCGTAGAGGTTGATAGTGTAATCCTCAATGGTCTGCTTACCGTAGTTTGTAACAGTTACGAGAACTTCACTCTCAGAACCGATCTTAGGCTTGTCTTCAATGGCGATTTCTGTAACGGCGAGGTTCTTGTCAAGCTGGTTGAGCACGCAGATGTTGTCGATGAAGACAGAGCCTGCCTTTGCGAAATTAGCTTGAACGCGAACGCGAACGAAGTTGCCCTTGTTGAAGTTCTTGAGGCTGATGGCGTGAGTGACATATTCGTCAGTGAGAGGGAGAGTTGCTATAGTAATGTATCTGCCGTCTGTACCGATAGCCTGAACAGTTACTGTGTTGCCTGGTTCACCCTTTACATCAAGTGAGATTGTAGCTTCTGCAGCACCCTTGATGTCGATTTTACCGCTCTCGATGAAACCATATTCGTCGTCTGAAACAGAGGCGAAGACGATGCTTGAGCCGTCGTCGTCAGAAGAACTGTAGCCATAGTTGAGCACAACACTTGCACTACTGATGTCGTATGTCCAGAAGTTGTTGAACTTGTGGCCCTTGAATGTCTCGAAGTAAGGGATAGGAGTAGGCGCACCAACGAACATTGGCACCCACTCTGTAGGACCGTTGCCGGCTTCATTCCATGGAATCATAGCCCAGTACTCAACAGCCTGTTCGCCAACGTTTGTCTTGTAGGTTGTTGTAATCGGACTTGTGTTGCCACTTTCTACCAACTCCTGAAGTGATACACCGCCGCTCAAGTCGTTGAAGTAAACGCTCCAGAGGTCAACTGTAGTCTCTTCTGGAATGACAACGCCGCCATGGAGACCTGTCTTTGAAATAGGGTCGAAACAGAAATCCACTGTGTTGTTTCTGTCAACTACGCGGACACCCTGAAGGGCAGAAGGCTCGTCAATACCGACATAAACCTTCATGACGTATGTGTCGCCATCGCCATCGCCTACCTTTGCCTTGATGCTGTATTCGTGAGCACCAGCGTAAGGAACTGCTTCGTCAACGAACGAGCAAGCTTCGCCTGGCTGTACTGACTCGAAAGTCTTGATGACATTTCCGTCGCGGCTTACCTCAATGTTCATGGCTGCTGTGAGGGCAGTGCCATTGATCTGTGTAGTTGGAGCCTTGAAAGATATTGTAGCAGCAAGTGCGCCAGCAGCGTCAGGAGTGATTGTGAGGTCAGTAACCTTTCCTGGGTTAGATATCTCTGCACCTTCTGCGAGCACGATGTCATCAACATAGAGATACATGCAGTCTGGATCTGAGATGCCGTGAACACCGATGTAGTAGTCGCCCGTTACAGGAACTGTGATGTGGTCGTTTGTACATTCCACCTTTACCTCGCTCTTCACTACTTGTGGCTCAATGATCTGCATAGTCATGGCTTCCGCAGTGGCAGCAGTGCCGAGCTTCACTTCGTAACGCTCTGCGTAGCGGTCGCTATAAGCCTGTCCCTTGATAGAGAATGTGTAGAGTTTGTTGGCTTCAAGATGAATGGCTTCGGAAATCAACCAGTCATCTGCTTTGTTTACACGGTCGTAAGAACAGCGGGCGCGGTTGCCGTACCACTCCCAAGTGTGCTCATCTCCGTTGGTGTCAATGACAGTCATGTTGTTGATGCCTTCGAGCTCATTGTTGAAGTCCTGAGAGTATATTACATTGCCAGCAGCCTTTTGGGGAGCTTTGCGACCGCGAGCTACTGCGTCAAGGTCGAGGGCACCTTTGGCACTGAGCATCTGAAGACCAGCACCCTTCTTCTGTATGGCAGAGTGACGGGCTGGAGCCTTCTGTGCTGAGATATGCAACGACAGCATTGCTGCTGCCATTGCCATTAATAGAGTTTTCTTCATTTGACGATTTGATTATTTAACCATGAACTTTTTGCCGTTCTTGATGATGATGCCCTTAGCGCTCTTGTTTACGCGCTGACCAGCGAGGTTGAACATCAGCTTGGCATTGCTACTTTCACGATTTACGTTCTTTATAGCTGTAGCAGATTCACCATTGAAAAGGAATGCTGACTTGGCATCACCTGGCTCAAACATCTCCTTAGGGATAGCAAGGTAAGCCTCGTGAGCCTTGTTTGTGAATGCAGAACCTTCTTCATCCACCCAGTAGAAGCCTACGCTTTCAGGTTCATTCTTCTCGTTGAGAGAGAGAGCATAGTAGTAGAACTCGTCTGCCTCGTAATAATCCTCAGCCCATACTGGAGCAGGAGTCGTGACATCTGTGTCTGTTCCTGCGAGGAAGTTTGCACCCATTTCAGCAAAGCTATCGAAGTCTGGAGCTTCTGCATATTCAAGAACGACATCACCAGAACCCTTAAGAACGATAGGCTCGCCAGCAGGAATTACACCTTCGTATTCCTCGCCACAAGCCTCTGCAAATTTAGAGTATTCTACGAGTCCTGGCATCGTCATGTCAAGAAGCTGAGTGAAGACGTATGCTTCAACGCCAGCAGGAACATTAACAGCGTGTTCAGAATCATAGAATGTAGCGTAGCCAATAACAGGATCAACATTGACGAGAGCTCCTTCTACCGCGATTTCGAGTTCAATAGTGCCGAGGTCGAAAGGAGAATCGAAATCTGCACTTATGCTTCCTGCATTCTCAACAGCCTTGTAGCCTTCAGCAGAAACTGATGCGGTGAAGCTGTGGCTAGCCTGGATAACGCTTACAGAGAATTTTCCTTCAGCGTCAGTAGTCGCAGTGTAAACGATGTCTGCTCCATCGTTAGCAGTGAGCTTAACCTCTGCATTTGCGATAGGAGCCTGTGTGTCCTTGTTTACAACAGCACCAGTTACGATGCTTGCATTGTCAACAACGAGAGTGAATACAGGAGTCAGTGCAGCAGAAGAAGCCCAAGTGTAATCCATGATGTCAACAGCAGCACCATCAATCGTAGGGTTGTCAGAACTCTTTGACCAGCTTGTTCTTACGTCCTTGATAGCCTTGAAGTAAGTCTGCTGATAGCCGTCGCCCTGGATGTCAGCACGCATCGCGATACGGATATTATTGCCTTCGTAAATGAATGGCTCGTCAAATACGAGGTCGAAGAACTTCTCGTATGTAACAGATCCATCATTATACTTGCCATGGTAACGCTGTACGAGAGTAGCAGAGTAAACCTGCTTGAAGTCGGCAGAGTGTGGGTCAGTAGTTATATCTTCAACGCTAGGCGCTGTTACATTGTCAACGCCATCCTCTGTGTTCATCACCCAAACCTTGACGTCAAAGTTGAAGTTCTTTGTATTTGAGCTCTGTGCAGACTCAAGCTTAAGACCAGTAATCTTTGAACCAGCTGCAAGACCGCTGAGCATATCAGATGTGAGGAGAGTCTGGCTGTAGCTGTGTGTAGAGTAGAGACGGATAGGACTTGTAGTCTCGTTTGCAGTAACCTCGCTACCCTTGATAGTGAAGTCATTAGTGGCAGATTCCTTAGAGATTGTGATGTTACCGCTCTTAGAGTGCTGGAGAACATCGTTTACATAAACCTCTACAGTAAGTTCCTTCGTGCCAGAAACATGAGGATTGAATGTGAGAGTAACATTGTCGTTGTCGAATGCATCAATTAGGAGGTCCTCTGCCTCAGCAACCTGCTTGCCATCGAGCTTGAGGATAACCTTAGCATTAGTGTCATCCATGTCCTCAGCCTCGTAGTTGGCAATGTTTGCCTTAACGGTTACAGGAGTGTTCTCTACACCTGTTTCAGGGAATTCAGCAGAAAGGATATAAGCGCCAGCAGCTTCCTTGAGACCAATGTTCTTTGTTGTAGAGGTGCCGTTGAGTGCGAGTGTTTCTGAGTATGGGAAGATTACATAGTCTTGTGGTTCAACGGTAACCTCGTAAGTAAGCTTGTCCCTGCAGACAGGCATGCTATAGTTACCATCTTCGTCTGTTTGAGCGAAGTACA
This sequence comes from Bacteroidaceae bacterium, assembly GCA_024401275.1. Classification (GTDB taxonomy): domain Bacteria; phylum Bacteroidota; class Bacteroidia; order Bacteroidales; family Bacteroidaceae; genus Prevotella. The sequence goes on from JAKSLJ010000006.1 coordinate 37,029, forward strand.
TAACATTGCCATTTGCCAATGTTACTGTAGCATTCTCTGGATATGCAACTTCATTGTTCTTTGTGATAATATAGACCTGACCACTTACAATAGTAGGATCCTTCTCGATAGCGAGCTTGAGAATTGGGAGGTAGTAAGGAGTGCCGTAGCTATCTGCCTTGAATGCCTTTGCCTGGAGTCCTTCCAAGTCTGAGTCAACGCAACGAGTTGCTACCTGTCCACCCTTTGTCTTGTCAACAGAGATGTATGTATAAGAATATGCTGATGCCTTTTCTGTCTGTACAATCACGCGGAGTGATTTGCCTGCAACATAGTTAATAGGAGTAGGGAAGGTAATAGAGAATACTGATTCATGAGAGTATGTATCGCCAACAGCCTTGAAAGAGTAGTTGTCATCATAAACCTTGATGAGGTTGTCTGAAGTGTACATCGTTGTCTTGTTAGTTGACTGTGGCTTGACATCATCTGTAAGCTCTACCCAAACCTTAACAGGGACGATACGTCCATCTTCTTTGTAACCTGTAAAAGAAAGTCCCGTCATCGCAGTTCCATCAGCAAGGTCGAGGTCTGCTGCTGTGTAGACGATTTCTGTCTGTGAATAGTTGTAATAAGTGTTTAGGACGTTTGTGTAGTCTGTGTCAGAAGAAGGCTTCGCACAATTACCAATCTGTACATCGCCAGAAGGAACTTCTGGGTTTACTGTTACTGTGGTAGGAGCAACTTCCTTGACAGTTCCCATGCCTTCGAACACGATTTCTACAGGGAGATTTTCACCAGCCTTGTGTGGAGCAATCTTTGCCATGAATGTTTCATAGCTGCCGTTGGCAATGTCCTTTGTGGCAGCAGGCTTACCTGCATAAACGCCACCCACATTCACTTTGAGCGAGTACTCGTCTGCCTTGAGAGGTACACCAGTCTTGTTGTTTACTTCGAAACGTACTACCATCTCTTCGTTGACGGTGTACGATTCTGCACCCTGGATTGTGATTTCGTCAATCACAATCTGCTGCGCTGCTGCCGGGCAAATGAATGCCAGCATCAGTAGTGCAAATAGAGTTAAAGTTTTTCTCATAATGTTTTAATTAAGGATTATTTAATATATTTCTTTCCGTTGAGAATGATGATGTCGCCACGCTTTGTTGCTGGAATGCGCTGACCGGCAACATTGTAGGTTGAGGTTGTAATGTTTTGAGGTTTTGAGCTTTCAAGGTTCTCAATTCCGACTATTACTTCAACTGCCAAAGGCTTAGAAACAGATCCGTCTGTGTAGCGTACAGCAACAGAATATTCGTCTGTGTCGGATGGTGAGCCTACAACATACTGGCAGTCGGTAGTGCTTTCTACGAACTCACCATTGATATAGATGTCGTAAGATTCCACTTCAAGCGCCTTTGTGAACGAAATGTCATCAAGTCTGATCATGTAGGCGTTGTCTGCATCTGTGTAATGGTGGATAGCGAAGTAGCGAGCACCAGCAGGGAGTGTGGCTGTGAATGGATGCCACTGACCATCGGCAACGCGGCGTTCTGCACCAATACGGATGAAGCTTTCTGGCTCTGTGTCTGTCATAGAATAAAGGATCTCGAATACTTCTGGAGCCTTGATGTCATAGTTTGCTGCATAGAACGTGATCTTCTGCGACTTCTCGTTAAGCAGAGGAGATATGAGCCAGTTGTTCTGATTCTGATAGTTGTAGAAGCCGTCGTGGCAGAAGAATGCTGCCATGCACTGATTTCCGCTGCGAGAAGCAAACTCCTCGTTGGTGTCGAGAAGACCTGGGTTCAAAGCGCTGAGGTTGAAAGTGGTGAAAGCGTAAGTCTGATCCTCAAGACCAGTTTCGTAGCCCTGGAATAGCTGTTCGCTGATACCGCCATCCTTATCAATGCAAGTCCATTCGCCAATGCTTTCTGTCAGGAATGGAGAGTAGCTTTCAAAGTCATCAACAACCTTGAGAGAAGGATTCTCTGGAGCCTGCCATGTGATGGTAAGTGTGTTATCATCCTTGCTTCCACCAAGGTTTGTCACTGTTGGAATGTCGCTTGCCTGAACCTTAACAGTCTTGGCATCTTCTGTCTGGATATCAGAAACGTCAACACTTTCCGGCATTGTAACTTCTGTCTTTATCTCATACTGCTTGCCAGCATCCTCGAAAGGAACACTAACAGTATTTGTGAAAGTGCGGCTTTCCATTGGCTTCAGTTCGTCGCTGATAGTTTCATCAATGCCTTTTCCTTCGCAAGTGGCAAGAACATGATAGCCGCTGAGCGGCTTTGTTCCAAGGTTTGTGATAGTTACTGAATGAGCAAAATCCTGACCTGCCACAACAGACTCCGGACAATTGAATCCGACGCTAATCTTATAGTCAGCAACCTCGCCGATAGTGATGTCATCAAGATAAACCAAGGTAGCCTTTTCGTCGCTGTGGTTATTATAGACAAACTCAATGACGATATAATTATCTCCTTGGAAATCAGAAAGGTCGATGAGCTCGCGAGTCCAGTCTGCAGCTGTGTAAGTGCTGTAGTCGAAGTTGCGGAGAGTGACGCATTCACCGTTTGGACGAACAGCAACGACACTCATGTCAACCTCTGTTCCTGCCATCGTCTTGTGGCAGAACGAGAGCCAAGGGTGTGCTGAACCTTCAAGGGAAACCTTTGCGGAGTGGAGGGTTATGGCATCATCATCGAAGAAGCCTTCGAAGAGCAGCGAACCATTGTCGCCTTCTGCTGCGCTTTTTGTCGTAATGAAACCAGCATATCCGTTCTCGAAACCGAGTCCCTTGCCGCTTACCCACCAGAAGTTCTCAATTCCCTGCTCTGCAAAATGCTCTGCGAAAGGATATGAGAGAGGCTTGCCCACGAGGAATCCCTTAGTCTCAACGCGCTCGGAAAGTCCCTGTGAGTTGCTCGCTATCATGGCGTAAGTGAGAAGCTTCTGTTCGCCTGTCTGTGTGTCCATAGGGATGTTGTAGAGAAGCTTGCCCTTGGTAACAGTTGCCAAGCGGTCGCCAACAACGCCTTCATCATCTATGGCATAGATGTAGTAGTTCATGTCTGAGCGCTTTATCAGGCCGCCATTCTGACCAAGCGACTGCTCCCAGACGAGGTCGATGCTTGTGAACTTATCCACAACATGAGGGTTGATAGGTGGGGTAGGGGCGTCGTAACCTACGAAGACCTTCTGCTGAACTGGTGCGCCATCACCGTTTGTATTATAGACAATTACGGAATAAGTGTAGAGACCTTCTGCAGGAACAGCGTCCGTGAAACTGATAGCATCGCCTGGCTGCTGGTTCTCGAAAGTCTTTATGCTAACGCCATTGCGCAGAACGTCAACCTTTGTGATTTCTGTGAGAGGCTGTCCGTTGTTCAATGTTGCAGGAAGAGTGAAGGCAACGGTAGTCTTCTTCAAGCCAGCGGGGTCGGCTGTCAGCGTGAAGTCTGTTACGCCAGCAGGTGCATCGGCAAGGAGTCCTGCCTCTACCTTTATATTCTTGATGTCAAGAATATACTGACCCTTGTCGCTGATGGCATGTATTCCTATATAATACACGCCCGCGCGTGATACACTAATGTCAGCCTTGAACCCCTCAAACTCACCCTTGTTCACTACTGTTGGCTCAATGAGTCTTTCGGTCATGCCGTCAACGGTAGGTGCTGTTCCGAAGAAAACCTCGAAACGCTCTGGATAGATGTTTGCTGCGTTGGCATCGAAGGTGAGGTAGTAGTCTCTGCCTTCCTTCATGTTTATTCCCGGGGTGATGAGCCAGTCGTCAGCGGCATTGTTTCTGTCGTAATAGTAACATGCGGCGCCGTTGACTTCTTCGTGACTAAGCCAGCTCCAACCGCCACGCAGAATGCCTTCATACATATGGCCATCGCCGTTTGCATCGATGATGGTAAAGCCATCAAGGTCGCTCTTGTTGTCGAAGCTTACGCTCCATGTTGGTGTCACCGTCTGCGCCTGCACGGTTAGTGCAAGCAGCAGGGTGGTGAGTATGGTATATGTTCTTTTCATCTTGTCTTTATCTTACTTCACGAACTTCTTTCCGTTCTGGATATAGATTCCGCGAACGCTATTTGCATCGACGCGCTGACCTGCAAGGTTGTAAGCATTCTGCATTCTGCATTCTACATTCTGCATTGTCTTAATGCCGCCAGCTTCTTCTTGTGTGAGCACGCGCACACGAGCCGCATTCACGCAATAGCCGTTCTCGTCGAACACCATGACGTTTGCATAAACCTGATCATGTTTGATTGCAGACTTGAGAGCCGCTTTTGTCGGCATATTTAGTGTGAACGTGTCATTGAATTTATCTCCAGCAACGAAGTCTATAGGCATCTCTGATGCGGTATTTGTACCACCGACATACGATGAGGCTATAGCTGCGTCGTTGAATGTAAGGAACACCAATTCCTTGCCATACTTTCCTCCGATGCAGAAATCAACAAGTTCGGAACTTGGATCAATATCGTAATCGGAAGTCTGGTGACTGTAGTAATAGTTCCTCTGTCTCCATGCGGAAGAAGTTCCCTTGAGAGCATCGGCTGTGAGTGCATACTCTACAGAATATGTTCCGCTGTTGCTGAGGAACTCAATCTCTGCCGTTGTCTCTACCTTTGTCTGATCTTCATTATAAACAGCCTTGACGTTGATGTCAACAGGTGACACTGTAGATGCCAAGTCCTTGACGTCCTGAAGAATGCCGAAATCTACATCGTTGCTTTCACCGTAATAAGGGTCGATACCGGTGTTGCGGTTGATTACTGCACTTGGAGCACCCTCAACAGGAAGCATGGCATAGAGATCGTAGTCGATGTACATTGGGTCTGTTGGATTGTACTGATGCACGGCGATAGGCACGCAAATGTCACTCAATTGGTTCTTGATAGCCTCCATGCCGACCCATCCGCGTGGGCACCATCCGCAGTTTGTACCCGTATATTCCTCAACGAGAGCCTTGTAAGGAGCTTTTCTCGTTACGTTGTCGCCATAGATGTAGAGAGGAGTCTTGTTTGCGTTCTCCTGTCCATTTACCTTGTCTATAGTCAGCTTGATGTTGTAAGGTTCGATGGCAGTAGGTGCGGTGAACGAGATATCAACCTTACCGCTCTTTCCGAATCCACCAGATACGGCAACGTCAGCGGTCTTAGTCTCTGTCTTGCCATTTATTCCCACAGAGTATTCTATGTTGCTGATGTCCTGCTTTCCGTTGGAAAAGAGCTCTACAGGGACAACGTTCTTGCTGCCTGCTACGGTGAATATACCCTTGTTGAGACGGAATACAGCATTGTAATCATCCTGCTGAACACCAGTAACAAATATCTGAAGAGCTGACATTCCGTAGCCGCCGCCTGTGTAATCCACGAAACTTCCATTCTGGTTGATATAGAGTGAACCAGGTGCATCACCGTCAACTTTTCCTATCGGGTGTCCAGCTTTTGAGTCTGTTACAGATGTGATTGTGAATGTATAACCAACAAAGAAGTCGCCGTCAATCTCGTATGGCTCGTCGAGTGTAATCTCGTTGTATCCCGCTTCGAGGTCACCCGTTACGGCTTTCTCGAAAACCTTTGTTGGATTGGTAAGGCTCTTTGCCCCCCAAACAGATACGTTCTTCATGCCTGTGTAGTAAACAGGAAGGTTTACTGACACCACTTTGCCGCCTTTCAGTTCGCCGGTTCCTGGAACCTTTATGGCAACACCGAACGTACCCGTAGCGTTTGTGCCAAGAGCAGAGAAGTTGTCGGCAAGAGTGTAGCCCCATTTCAATGCGTTGGCAGGTGCTTTCTTGATGTTCTTGTGAACAGTAACTGGTGTCTTTGTGTTGGAGAATGTGATTTGCTGTGCTCCAGCGGATGCACAACAGCAGAGCAAAAGCACTGCACTTAGAAGTAGATTTTTTATCATATTTATAATGTTTTTGTGCTATTTGTTTTTTGTGGGCTGCGACTATATAGTCTTGCGCCAATTTCTGCAAATTTACTATTTTTCTGTTACAATATATGTGCTTATATATATGGTTTTTCCAATTTGTTGTTACTTAGTGACATTTGTCAAACGACAAGTTGCTCTTTTGTGACATTTTTTTGTGCAAATATGTCATCGGCAACTCATAACTCCTTGGCTTCTAAAATCGTTAAACTACAAAAGTGTATAACGCAAAGAGCCCTCCACAAGCGTGGAAGGCTCTTGCGCAGATGCTTATTTCGTTGTTTGTAAATGATCTTTATTCCGCCATGAGGAATGCCTTGAAGTCGGCGAAGTTCTTTGAGCATTCAATGCTCTGCTTAGTGCCCTTCATGAACTCTGCGAGGCGTTCTGGGATTGCTACTTCTGCGCCGATGATGCTTTCAACGGTTTCCTTGAACTTGGCTGGATGGGCTGTCTCCGCGAAGACTGCGTGCTCGCCTGGCTGAAGCTGCTCCTTGAGTGCGCGATAGCCGCAAGCACCGTGAGGGTCGAGAGTATAACCAGTCTCGGCAAAGCACTGCTTCATGGTCTCTGCAATCTGCTCGTTGGTGTATGTGGCACCGGAGATGAGCGAAGTGATCTGAGAGTGGTCGCCCTTGTAGAGTTCGTAGATGCGGGCGAAGTTGCTTGGATCGCCTACGTCCATGGCATTTGCAATGGTCTGAACGGAAGCCTTTGGCTCATACTTGCCTGTCTGGAGGTAGTTGTAGAAGATGTCGTTGGCGTTGTTTGCCGCGATGAAACGCTTCACTGGGAGTCCCATCTGATGGCCGAAGAGTGCGGCGCAGATGTTTCCGAAGTTACCGCTTGGCACGCAGATGACAAAATCCTTCTCCTTGCCGATCTTCTTGAGCTGTGCGTAAGCGTAGAAATAATAGAAAGCCTGCGGAAGGAAACGAGCGACATTGATGGAGTTGGCTGATGTGAGCTTCATGTGCTCGTTGAGGTCCTTGTCCATGAAGGCTGACTTCACGAGTGCCTGGCAGTCGTCGAAAACACCGTCAATCTCAACGGCTGTGATGTTCTGTCCGAGTGTGGTGAACTGACTCTCCTGAATCTTGCTGACCTTGCCCTTTGGATAGAGCACATAGACATGGATGCCGTCAACACCGAGGAAACCATTGGCTACGGCAGAACCGGTGTCGCCGGAAGTGGCAACGAGAACATTGACCCCCTCCTTCTCCCCCACAGGGGGAGTGTTTAATCCCGACTGTTTCTTAATGAAGTATTGGAGAAGGCGTGCCATGAAGCGTGCGCCAACATCCTTGAAAGCGAGCGTAGGACCATGGAAGAGCTCGAGCGAGTAGATGTCTTCCTCTACCTTATTGATAGGGCAGTCGAAAGCCAAAGTGTCGTAAACGATGTCTTGGAGGGCATCGAGGTCAACATCTTCTCCGAAGAAGGCGCTTGCCACATTGTAGGCTATCTCCTGGAACGACATCTTGTCGATGTTGTCGAAGAACGCCTGTGGGAGTTTCTTTATCTCGTATGGCATGTAAAGACCGCGGTCTTCTGCCAGTCCGTTGACTACAGCCTGCTCGAGAGTGGCGTCGGCAGCCTTATGGTTTGTAGAGTAGTAGTTCATGTGAAAATGAAAAATTATAAATGAAAAGCCCTGCCGAAAACGGCAGGGAATAGTATATTGAAGCTTTTGTTTTCTGTTTTTAAAGCTTTTGGGCGGGGTTTACTTTATGATGCCCAGCTCAACGAATACTTGCTTGAGTATCTGTACGCTTCGCTCAACCTGCTCTTCAGTGTGAGTTGCCATGAGTGCATAGCGAACGAGAGTGTCCTGAGGTGCACATGCTGGTGGGATAACAGGGTTGATGAAAACGCCGCGCTCGAATGCTCTTGCCACTACGACGAATGTCTTCTCAACATCGCGTACATAGAGAGGGATGATTGGACTTTCTGTGTCGCCAATCTCGAAGCCTTCTTCCTTGAAACGCTTGAGGGCGTATTCAGTAACCTTCCAAAGTGCTGCGATGCGCTCTGGCTCGCTCTTTATGATGTGGAGCGCTTCGAGAGCGGCAGCTGTGGCAGCAGGTGTGTTTGAGGCAGAGAAGATGTATGTGCGACAAGTGTGGCGGAGGTAGTTGATTGTGTCTGAATCAGCTGCGATGAAACCACCGATAGACGCCATAGACTTAGAGAAAGTACCCATGATGAGGTCAACCTCGTCAGTGAGTCCGAAGTGGTCGCAGACACCGCGTCCGTCACGACCGAAGACGCCAAGACCGTGTGCCTCGTCAACCATGATAGAGCAGTTGTACTTGTGCTTGAGCTCTACAATCTTTGGCAAGTTGCAGAGATCGCCTTCCATAGAGAATACACCATCGACAACGATGAGTTTGATTGCCTCGTGAGGAAGTCCCTGAAGAATGCGCTCAAGGTCTTCCATATCGTTGTGCTTATAGCGTAACTGCTTAGCGAAAGAAAGACGGCGACCGTCAACGATGGAAGCGTGGTCGCGATCGTCGCAGATGACGTAGTCGTTACGTCCGACAACCATTGCGATGACGCCTGCGTTTACAGAGAATCCTGTAGAGAAACAGAGTGTTTCGTCCTTGCCAACGAACTCAGCGAGTTCCTTCTCAAGCTGGATGTGAATGTCGAGAGTTCCGTTGAGGAATCGGCTTCCGGCACATCCAGAACCGTATTTGTCGAGTGCAGCCTTTCCTGCCTCAATGATACGCTTGTCGCCTGTGAGTCCTGTGTAAGCGTTAGAACCGAACATAAGAACCTTGTGTCCTCCCATTTCCACCTCAGTGTCCTGATGGCTAGTGATAGCGCGGAAATAAGGGTAAATTCCAGCCTCCATAAACTTCTGAGGCTCGCGATAGTTCTTATATCTTTCTTGTAATTGTCCCATATTCTGGTTTTAGTCTATTTATATTAAATATGTGTATAAACGGCTGCAAAGTTACAAATAATTTTCAATTAAGTTTAAAAAATGTGAAAAAAACATCGCTTTAAGCAAAAAAAAGTATTTCATTTATGGTAAAAGTGATATGTTTTTTGTATTTTTGCGTGCTAAAATGCGTGTTTTTTGTCAAGCACCAACCAATAAAACGGAATAAGTTTTGAAGTCAATCCTGTTCATATTGAACCCTATAAGCGGTACGGTAAGGAAGGAAAACATAGCGAAACTGATAGAGCATCACATCAGGAAGGACTTGTTTTCTTTTGAAATCCGATATACGGAATATGCCGGACATGCTGAGGAGATAGCCCGCGAAGCTGCCCAGAACCATATAGATGTGGTTGTGGCTGTAGGCGGTGATGGCACTGTTAACGAGGTGGCAAGAGGCATTGTGCAGACGGACACGGCGCTTGCTATTGTTCCTTGCGGCAGTGGCAACGGACTGGCTCGGCACCTGATGCTCCCGATGAATGCAAAGCAGGCGATAGAACTGATAAACGAGATGGTGGTGCACAGTCTGGACTATGGCGTTGTTGACAATCATCCTTTCCTCTGCACTTGCGGAGTAGGCTTTGACGCTTTCATTGCGGAGAAGTTTGCCAGTGCCGGAAAGCGCGGAATGATGACTTATGTGGAGAAAATCCTGACTGACGGCTTGACTTACGAGCCGGAGCATTATGAGTTTTCTATTGACGACGAACCAGTGGTGTCGCAGGATGCGTGGCTTATTTCTTGTGCCAATGCTTCGCAGTATGGAAACAATGCCTACATTGCCCCACATGCTTCAATGCGCGACGGAGTGCTGGACATTGTGGTCATGGAGCCGTTCAACCTGCTTAATGCGGTGTCGGTGAACATGGAGATGATAAACAAGACGCTCGACAAGAACTCTAAGATAAACATCTATCGCGGAAAGAAAATGACGATAAAACGCCAGAATGCGGGCTTCATCCACTTTGACGGTGAGCCGGTCATGGCGCCTGCTACAGTGGAGGTTTATCTTGTGGAGAAAGGCATAAACGTGGTGGTGAATGCTCATGCTGACAAGAAAAAGCGTCGCCCGAACATGTTCCAGCTTGCGCTGAGCGAGTTCTTCTATGACCTGGACTCCCTGCATCGCTCCATCGTGGAAACGGGCAAGATGATACAGCATGACATTGCGGAAAAAAGCAATACTCTGCAAAGCAATATCGTTGAGACGGGTAAGACCTTGCAGAGTAATATAGTGGAAACGGGTAAGAATATTCAGCGCTTGAATCAAGACATTCTGAATAAACTTACAGGCAATAATAAGTAGGCAAGAAAGCCTACTTATTTCTTTTTGTCGCGAAGAAACAGTGTGCGTGTCAGCATGACGATGGCTGCTACGGCTGCCAGGAAAATCATGACGAAGAGGAAGGTGATGAGCAGACCGATAAGCACTGGGGCTGTCTGGTCATCGGCAACACCGCCTACATTCTCATATCCAGCGAGATAGTAGGCAAGGAAGATGACTACGGTTACGCCGATGAGGACGTAGAGTATGTAGTGGGAGAGTTTTTCGGGAGAAAACCTTTTCATTTACTGATTTACTGATTTACAATTTACGGATTTGGGGACCCTGCTGATACAGCAGGGGATAATCGGAGATGAGGGCTGAATTTAGATTTTTGCTTTAGACTTGGAAAGGATGTCCATGAGCGTGATGGCTGCTTCTTCCATCTGGCATGTGATATGCTCTATCTTTGAAAGGATGAAGTTGTAGAATATCTGCAAAATGACAGCAGAAACGATACCGAAGATGGTTGTGATGAGCGCAACCTTCATACCGCTTGCCACGACGGTAGGAGAGATGTCGCCGGCATTCTGGATATCGTTGAAAGTCAGCACCATACCAATGACTGTTCCGAGGAATCCGAGCGAAGGTGCAATGGCGATGAAAAGCGTGATCCACGAGCAACCTTTGTCGAGGTTGGCTGCCTGTACAGAACCGTAAGACGCGATGCTGCGCTCAATGTTCTCGATGCTTTCGTCCTTACGGAGCAAGCCTTGATAGCAGATGGAAGCAACTGGTCCGTAAGTGTTGCGGCAGAGTTCCTTTGCGCCTTCAACATCGTTGTTCTCTACTTTGTCTTCTATTTCCGAAAGAAGTTTCTTGGCGTTAATCTCTGACAGTGAGAGATAAACGATGCGCTCGATGCAGAACGCCAGACCAAGTACGAGAGTTAACGCAACGATGGACATGAAGAGCGGACCGCCATCAATGAAGAACTGTTTGAGTGTCCAACCGCCTTCTTCTGCGACTATCTCGCTGGCTTCCGCCGCAGCTTCTGTCGCCTTCTGTGCGGCTAAGAATAGTAATGTGTTCATATATTGTTTTCGGTTTTTAGTTTTTGGTTTTTGGTTTTTGGTTATTAGTTTTTGTTTTTTAGTTTTCGGTTTTTAGTTTTTGGTTTTTGATGGCTTGGGCACAAGATTCCATCAGCCATTTCGGCGTGCTTGTGGCTCCGCAGATTCCTACGGATTCTATGCCTTGAAGCCATCTGAAATTGATTTCTTCGGGACCTTCGACGAGGTAGGAGCGTTCGTTCACTTGCTGGCAAGCGTTGAAGAGAACCTTACCGTTGCTGGATTTCCTTCCGCAGACGAAGAGTATGACGTCATGACGCTTGGCAAAGTCCTGAATATTAGGCAGTCGGTTTGCCACTTGTCGGCAGATGGTGTCGAAACTCCTGAATGTGCAGTCAGGCGAAATGTGGTCTTTTATGTAGTCGATAATCTTGTGAAATTCCTCGATAGACTTTGTTGTCTGCGAGTAAAGATAGATGTCGCGGTTGTAGTTCAGCCCTTTCACATCCTCGAAGGTGGCAATGATTATCGCCTTTCCTTCAGTCTGACCTACCAGTCCGAGAACCTCAGCATGACCTGGTTTCCCGAAGATAACTATCTGTGCGTCAGGATTCTGCGTGTACTGTTGCTTTATTCTTTTCTGGAGTTGCAAAACAACGGGGCAGGTGGCATCGATGATCTCGATGTTATTCTGCTGTGCAAGCGAGTAAGTCTCTGGCGGTTCGCCGTGAGCGCGAAGAAGAACTTTTGTGTCTTTCAGCTCTTCCATCTCATGGCGGTTGATGGTCTGGAGTCCGAGATTCAGCAGTCGCTCGCACTCCATGCCGTTATGGACTATATCGCCGAGGCAATACAGTTTGTCCGACTCCTTCAGCTGCTCCTCTGCCTTCGTGATGGCAGTTGTTACGCCGAAGCAGAAACCGCTATGTTCGTCAATTTCTATCAGCACCTTTAGTTTGTTGTATATAATGACTTACTTTAGATTCTGGAAGTAAAGTTCAAGCAGGTCGTTAGCCGCAATGAAGCTTGTCTTCTGACCTGTGAGAACCTCTGTTTCCGTTGTCTTGATGACATCCTTTACCTGTGGCATGTTGTAGAAAGAATTGCGGAGTTGCTCGTTGATACTTTCGTACATCCAGTACTTGCTCTGCTCATTGCGGCGGTAGTCGAAGTAGCCGTTTGCCTTTATGAAGTCGAAGTATTCGTAGATCATGTCGAAGACTTCCTTGATGCCGTAGCCATAGAAACCGCTGTAGGTAAGCACTTTTGGCACCCAGCCGCTTTCGGAAGCTGGGAAGAAATGGAGGGCGTTGCGGAAATGGGTTGCTGCCATCTGGCAAGCGTCAACATTGTCGCCGTCGCACTTGTTGACAACAATTCCGTCGGAAATCTCCATGATACCGCGCTTGATGCCTTGGAGCTCGTCGCCAGTGCCTGCCACTTGAATGAGAAGGAAGAAGTCCACCATAGAGTGGCAAGCTGTTTCGCTCTGTCCAACGCCGACTGTTTCCACGAAGATTGTGTCGAAACCGGCAGCTTCGCAGAGGATGATTGTCTCACGAGTCTTGCGTGCCACACCACCGAGCGAACCTGCCGATGGCGAAGGGCGAATGAAGGTGTTCTCGCGAACGCATAGTTTCTCCATACGAGTCTTGTCGCCGAGAATACTGCCCTTTGAGCGCTCAGAGCTTGGGTCGATGGCAAGGACAGCGAGCTTGCCTCCCTTGCGGTCGAGGACATGACAGCCGAACTCGTCGATGGAAGTACTCTTGCCAGCGCCAGGAACGCCGCTGATACCGATGCGGATGGAGTTTCCTGCGTATGGCAAGCACTTGGCAATGACCTCCTGAGCCTTTGCCTGATGCTCTGGAAGTACGCTTTCAACGAGCGTTACAGCCTGTGAAAGCACTGTGATATTGCCTTTCAAGATGCCGTCAACCATCTCATCTACAGAGAGTTGCTTCGGGCGTTTGCGTATGCGTTTGAAATAAGGATTGACTATTGAAGGCTGTTCTACGCCAGCGTTTACAACAAGTCCTTTGTATTCGTCGCTATTTTCTGGGTGATGATGCATCATGGCATTTACAGATTTACGGATTTACAATTTACCATTTATGGCTTACAATTTAAATTTTACGTCGATAACCGTCTTGCGGTTGTTCGGATCGTTTGTGAGAATAAGGATGCGAGGCTGTGTCTTCAAATCCTTCAGATTCTTCTTCACGCCTTTTACTTTGAGAACAGTTGTCTCGCCTGGCTCAAGAGTGGTCTTGTTGAGAGTGATGTTGAGGCCAGGTGTGTATGACTGGATTGTGGAAATCTGGAGATTGGACTTTCCAGTGTTCATGAGTATTACATCGCCTTTCAGTGATTTGTTGAGCTCTATAATGTTAGACGAGAGGTCAAGGACTGGCAGACGATTACGCTGAGATTCAGAGTATTGGATGGCAGGGAGCTTGATTGCTGATACAAGAATCTCACGCTCCTTAGAGTGAGTCTCGCCTGGGTTTGGATTGATTCCTACCGTAAACTGATTCAGACCATAGCGCGGAAGCATGTTGGCATTGAGCGTGAATGTCATTACGCCTTGCTTGCCTGGCTGAATGGCATTTGGTGTTGTCTGGACTGTCATGTAATGAGGCAGGAAGATAATCTGTGGGCTGATAGGCTCTTGGCTCATGTTGGTGATGATAATCTTCTCTTGCAGTGATTCGCCACGGTATGTGTCGGCAAATTCCACGTTGTCACGAGAGAGCTTCATCTTGCCCATGAGAATTGCTGCTTGATTGCCATCGCCAACGGTTGAGCCTCCTTGTTTTGCTGCGCTATAGGCTACCACATTTCCTTTCACGGTAAGGTAATAAGGCTTCTCGAATTGGTCACTTATGAGGGCGACATCTTTTTGGAAATGTCCAAGAGACTCTGCGTCATAGGTTACTTCCACGGTGAAATTTTCGCCCTTGCTGATGTTCTTCTTTGGGTAAGTTACCTTGGTGCAACCGCAGAAAGGCTTTGCCTGATTAAGAAAAAACTCAGAACCGCGGTTCTTCATCTTGAAAGTTGCGGTAACTGGCTGTTGGAAGGTTATGTCACCGAGATCAATGACATCAAACTCCGCATCGATGTTTTGGGCGAAGACCCTCTCCGACTCCCCCACGAGGGGAGAGATCCATAGGGCTGTAAGGAGGAGTACAAGAAAGCTCCTCAAGCTCCCCGATGGGGAGATGTTAATAGTCTTATTCATAAGGTTATAGTATGTTCAAAATATGTTTTCTGAATCTATTAAAGATTCCCCCTTTGGGGGTTAGGGGGTCACATTAATGTTAATGGCACCTGTGCGACCGTAGAATTCTGGAGAGTAAGCGCACTGAACGGTGCAAGTGCCGCTCTGGTAGTCGCCAACGCGGTCGATGAAATATTCTGTTTCAAATGTGTGAGTGCCCTTGCGGAGCATGTCGCAGTAGTAGCAAGTGCGAGAGTCCTGAGGTGCCTCGTAATAGCCGCCGTTGCTCCAACGATAGCCGGAAGTCTGGCTGACAGGCTCAAGGCAAGCCGCGCGCTTGTCAACAATCTGCACAAAGTCGTAGTCGCGATCGGCAACAACTGTGATGCGAACCTTGACCTTTTCGCCAACTTTCAACGAAGTAGAAGCTGTGCCTTCTGGGCTGATGACCTCGCGAGTGATCTTCAGACCTTCTGAGAAGTCTGCGACATTTGTTGCTTTTTGCTTGAACTGAGCATAGACAGCGCCCCAAGAAACCTGGTCGTTTGTCTTTTCGAATTCTACGACAGGAATGATGTTCTTCTCAACATAGATGTCCTTTGAGTAGCCCTTGCCGTCAGCACCGAAGGCTGAGATGATGGCGTAGTCAGAAGCTGTCGCTTGAGACGCAGGGGCTTTTGTGGAGTTCTTGCCGTTTGTGCGAGCAGGAGAAACGAAGGCATAGACATTGTTCACTGTGTTGATAGGAGTGTCCCACATCTGGTTGCGCTTCTGCATGAGGAGCCAACGCTGGTACTCGGCAATTGTCTGCTGGTCGTTAGGCGTGATGGCCTTGAGAGCTTCGATGACCATTGTCTGTGTTGGCTGCTTGTAGTCGCGCCAAGAGTAACCGGCACGGCGAGTGTCGAAGTAACGGCCGTCGAGTTCCTTGTAAACAGAATATTCGTTGATGCTCTGGATAAATTCCTTTGCCATCTTTGTCTCGCCCATATAATGGAGTACGATGGCGAGCTTTGCCTTCATGTAAAGCGAGTTCTTGCGTTCCTGCTTCTTGAGATACTTGATGACGAAATCGGCATCTTTCTTTTCTTCGCCAGCAAGTTTTTCGCCAGAGAGAGCCTTGAGATAGACATACTGAAGGGCGTAGCAATCATATATATAAGGTGTGATGCCGTTCTTTTCCTCCTTCTTCCACTCGATGATTTCCTTATGAGCTTCTTTCTGGAGACAAGCCATCGCCTTCTTGAGCATGTCGCTTGTTGCCTGTTGCTTGCCAATCATGTTGTTGAGACGCACGAAGAGTTCGCAGATTTCCGATGTCATCCAGTAAGATGTTTGCATATCTGGACACCAGCTCCAGCCGCCATCGCTCTTCTGTTCGTCCTTGAGCTTCTTGATGAGTTGCTCCTGGTTGTAAGTGAGCTTGTTCTCGTCGTAGAAGTTTCGGAGCATCTGGATGCGCTCGGTCTCGTTCTTTGCGTCCATGACCCAAGGAGTCTCGTTGAGGAGGAGAGTCTTGAGCTCGGCGTTCTTTTCGAGAGGGGAAGCGGCGGTGTTGCCCGAAGCTGACGCTTCGCGCACAGGGGCTGTTTCGTTTTGACGGAGGATGGTCTGCTTTGTCTTCTCCGGCATCGCCTTGAGGATGTTTGCGCCGAGAGCGTTTGCGTAGTAAGCGGCAGCCTTAGAGTAGATGGTAGTCTGGTCTTGGCTGTTCATGTAAGGGAGAGTCTCGAGCATAAGCCATGCAGGATTCTCTGTCCATTCTACGGTGAGCTTCTTGTCTGTAGCGTCGGCAGGGAAGAGGTCTGCAGTAGTGACAGTTTCCTTGCCTGGCTTTATCATTGTGATTGACTTGGTAGTCATCACAGGCTCTACATTATCTATAATAGCAAGGTAATGCTGCTCGCCGTCGGAATAGCCGTCAGCCTCAGTGAAGATCTTTACGATATAGAGAGGGAGGATGGCAGAAGCGGAGGTGTTGCCCGACGGAAAAGCGTCGGGAACAGTAGCTGCAAAGGCTTCTGGATTGAGATTGAAGTTTACGGCAGCCGTTTTGCCTGCTTCGAGAGTGTTGTTAGTGCTTTCTGTGTAGATAACTTTCTCGGTTTCTGGGTCAAGAATCTCAATGGTTGTCTTTGTGTTGAGAGTCTTTTCCGAGAGATTGCTGACTATGGAAGCGAGCACACCCTTGTCGCCCTTGCGGATGAAGCGAGGCATGTTAGGCGAAATCATCAACTGCTTTTGAGCGATAACTTCGTCCTGGAGCATGCCGTTGTTCATTTCCTTGTCGTGAGCAAGAGCACGGAACTTCCATGTTGTTGTGCTTTCTGGCAGAGTGAACTTGATGTTAACATCGCCGTTCTTGTCTGCCATGAGCTGTGGATAGAAGAAGGCTGTCTCGGCAAAGTTGCTGCGCATCTGTATAGGCTCTGTCGTAGTAGCATTCTCAGGAGTTACCTTTATGCCAGCAATCTTTCCTGCAACAGTGTTTTTCCTCAATACGCCGTAGCCAGCGACAACAACCTCCTCTAGTGCAGCATGGTCCTCTTCAAGAGTCACATTGAGTGTAGATATTCCAGCAGTGGAAAGGGTCTGAGACATATAGCCGATATAAGAGACTATGATAGAAGCTCCCTTCTTGCTGAGCCTGATAGTATAGTTGCCGTCAATGTCTGTAACCACTGAGTTTTGTGTGTCCTGTTCCTTAACCAAGACACCGATAATCGGTTCGCCAGATTCGTCAACTATAGTTCCACTAACCTCCTGGGCAGCCACACTAACCTCAGAATTCTGTTTTGCCACTGGTGCAGCAAATACAGGTTGCTCTTCCACAACATCATAAACTCTGGCACCACCAGCAGCTGCGTCAAGCAACACTGCCTTCGAGTAGTGGCGGTATTTTCCTTCATAGCTGAAAGGCCAGATGTAGAATTTGCTAAGGTCAGGTTCCTTGAAAGAAGCAATCTCATAATATCGATTGATTCTCAGCGAAGAAAATATGGTATGGTTCGTGTTCCATTCTGCACTTGAATAACCTGTATTAATGCCAAGTTGCGTGTTCCATGCTGACGAAGCAATGGCATCAAGACTCTTGTCGTAGAGATTGGCAAGGAGTTGGTAATCGCCTGTTCCCTTGGTGCGAGGATTTGTAATGTTCAGCGTCCATTCTTCTTTCTGTCCAGGGATAAGCCTGTTGCGGAATGTCTTCCAAGTAACATTAAGACTCTTTTCTGGTTCTGGCTGATAGAGGCAATACTGATGTGAATAAAGAGTGTCGTTCTTCACCCAAGCGTAAGAAACGAGAATGTTCTTGCCCTTGACAGCCTTGAAATCCTTGCGAATAAGAGAGTTCGAAGCATGAAGAACAGTTGACTCCTTGTGCTTGCCGCCTTCGAAAACATCATAGAATATCTCCACATCCTCAGTCGAAGTGCCGAACTGAAGTGTGATAACGTCATTCTCGTCCTTGAAATTCTGGTGAGTGATGTAATTCCAGTGTTTTGTGTATTCTACTGGAGTTTTGTCATCAAGTGAGAAGATGGTAAAGTTGACCGTGTCGTTTTCTACAATATCTTTATACGAAGCCTTGCCAATTATCTTGTGCTTGCCAGAAGGAAGAGTCTTTATAGCCTCGTTAACTTCCTTTACGGTAGAGTATTGCTTAGACTGATTGTCAATCTTGAATGCAAGCTTGGCTTCCTTCATGTCCTTTCCGGCACTGTTCTTGGCGGAAACGGAGAAACCAGAATTCTCATCATTGCGGAACTTGTCCTTAATGGAAATCTTGAACATCAGTGGCTTGTTGGAAGCGGTGAGGCTCTCTTCACCTTCACGAGTTTCGCCGGAGATGCTCGTAACGGCAGCTTCTATCTTATAATGATAGCAGATTATGTCGTTCTTATCGTCTATCTTCTGGTCTTTTGGAATAGCGAGTGGTACAGTAGCTTCAAACTCACCCTTGTCGTTTGTCACCACGGTGTCTCTCTTTATGTCACCAATGCCGTAGCCTCTCCACCAACACCACCAAGGCAATTGGCGGTTTACGGTGTAGGCAACCTTTGCATTTGCCACTGGAACGCCGGCGTAAGTCTTAGCCACACCAGTGACTTTGATGGTATCGCCAAGCTGGTATTCCTTCTCATATTTCTTGAAAGTGACTTCAAACGTAGGGCGTTTGTATTCCTCAACATTGAAATACATTTCTGTTTCATCTTCTTCCCCCTCAACTTCAATGAGCCATTCGCCAGTGAGTCTGTCTGTCGGAAGAACGAAATCCGCAGTGGCTGTGCCGAAATCATCGGTTTTCACAGTCTTGCTTGCTATCTCTAGATAGTTGGCGTCTTTGAGTGTGAACTCTATCTCTTCGTTTGCCACGACATTGGTTTTGATGCCGTTTGTTATCTTATGCGAGATGGCAGCCACATGAACTGTCTGACCAGGACGGTAGATGCCGCGGTCAAGGTACATGTTGATGTGATAATCTTCCTTTTCTGGAGTGTAGGAGCGGAATTCTTGTTCGTAGATTCTTGTATAAGGCATGCCGTTGTCCGTATCAGTATAAGCTACGATACCGCGGTAGCCGCTATCTTTAGTCTTGGCATTCTTTACCTCATGGCCAGTCTTTGAATCAACGACAACAATTCTTTCCTTTCTGTCTGGCAGACCGAGACGAATAATCTTAAGGTCGCTGACGTAGAAAAGCGCGTAGTCAACAGTGCGGGTTGAAGATTTGTTTATCGCAAAATTGTCAGGATGTTTGTATGAAGGTTGATCCTTTTCGTCCTGAGACTCAAGTTTCAGCATATAGACACCGCACTTAAGAGCAGGGATTGTGATGCTGTCTTTTGCCTCAGTGTAATAGTTCTCAATGTTGAAGTTCTTGGCAATTTCTATCTGTCCTTTGTAGCCGTTGCCTGACTTTTCTGCATAATTCGAGAGCAGATTCTCGTAATATTTGTTGCGGTCGTTCTCAGGAATATCACGACCAGCCACATTAAGCGGAATGATGGTTAGCTTTGCTTTGCTGACGTTTTTTGACGTTGTCGGAAGAGTTGTTACTTTGTCTGAGCGTACAATGCTCGGGATAGAAAGAAAATTCAGCGAAGCTTGCTGTTCGTTCTTCTCAAAGTTTTCGAATATCGTAGCCTCCTTCGTTCCAGCCCATTGCTTGCGGTAAGTTTGCAAAAGCTGGTAGCGTTCAGCAGCAGAAATGTTAGAATTGCCTTTACAATACTGATAATACTGCTTTGCTAGTAGAGCGCCTTCTGGAAGATCCTTGTACTCTTCAATGTATGTAGGCAGGTTCTGGTTGCCTTTATTCACATTCCAATTCTGAGCCAAATAAGCGCAAGCGCGGCGGTTGCCATGTTCTTTGTAGTAGTTGAAGAGGCGTTCATGCTCGTAAGCTTCAATGCCTATCAGGGAGAGTATGTCGCGGTTGAATATCTCGGAACCTGAACCTTCCTTTATGATCATGGTCCAATCGTCAGTCTTTGTGTTGGCAAGAATGTCCATGTCGGCAAAGGCTTCCTCGAGATAATCTTTAGAAGTTTTGCTGTTTTTTATCTGCAAAGAATGAAAACCGCGTGAGATGGCGAGGTTAAGGATAGCGTAAGCCACCTTGTCCTTGCTCTTCATTTTCTCGGTTTTCTTCAGAAGGTTCTGGGTTGTTATTGCTGCAGAGTCAGGAGCCAGTTCATCCATAATCTCCACTTTCTTGAGTTCCGCCTTCAGCAAACTGGCATATGCTTTTTCGCTTTCCGACTTCTTTGAAATCTTGTCAAGAATCTTAAGGCAAGTTTGAGGAAGGTCCTTTGCCATAGCCTGGTCATGCTCCTTCCACAGCGACTCCAGCGACTGGGCGTTGCAGAAAATTGGCAGCATTGCAAGAACAACCGTTATCAGGTGTGCGATGAATGATTTGTGATTCTTTGCCATTTTTGAGCTTTTTGTTTGCTAAAATAGGTGAAACAAGTACTTTTATCGGGGCAAAGTTATGAAAAAAAGAATGAATATCGTCCTAATATAAAAGAAATTTTACATTATACTACTTCTTTTTAACATATATTATATGTTCGGGCGCGTAATAGGTTTGTGACTTTTGGTGTTCCTTCTTTGTTTTTTGGGGATTCCTTCTTTAGGCTTTCAATGTGTAATTCCTGAAGTTTTGATCCGTTTTCCTTGGGATTTCAATTCGTTTTCCTTGGAGTCTTGATCCGTTTTACTTGGGGCTACGATTTGTAATCCTTGGCGGGACGTGTCATTTTCTTATAAGAAAAATAATTTTTTCTTACTAGAAATTGTTTTGTTTCTTATAAGAAAATTTTTCATTTCTTGTAAGAAAATTAATCGTAATCCTTGGAGAAATGTTTTGTAATCCTTGGAGAAACATTTTGAAACTTTAGGAAATATGTGTTTTCTTTCTGTGGAAAAAATGGCAGAATAGGGCGGGGGAGTCTTACCTTTTTTACAGTAGAAAAAATAAGGAAAAGACATGTTGTTTGCCGTTAGTGAATGAAAATAAATCAAGAAATCATAACTAAAACCTTTTCAAATGATACATTTGTATCATATAAATAATGTTTCCGTGCTTGATTATCGCATTTTTTTTGTAAATTTGCGCAAAATTATAATGGACTATTATTTCTTTGTGATTGAAATCTAATCCGAGAAAACAAATAACTTAATATGATTATGAAAAAACTATGTAGCCTATTTTTGGCATCATTTTTGGGCTTTCTTACAGCTAACGCTCAGAACACAAATGCACAGGATATGCAATGGACTGGCACCTGGGCAACAGCTGTTGAATACACAGGACCAAGTGACATGCCAAAGAAGAGCCTGTCAAATCGTGCTGTTCGTGAGATTATCCATGTGTCAATCGGTGGCGATTTGATGCGTATGCAGTTCAGCAATGTCTTCGGAAACGAGGCTGTTGAAATCAAGTCCGTTTATATTGCAGACACAAAAGACCTTTACGACATTGATGTAAAGACTGCCAAATATCTTACGTTCAACGGCAAGCGCAGCGTGAAGATTGAGGCAGGCAAGGACATTTACTCTGACAATATCAAATACAACCTCAAGCCACTTCAGCGCCTTTCAGTTACCATTTCTTACGGAAACCAAACTCCGGAGCACGCTACATCTCATCGCGGTTCTCGTACAACTTCTTATATCATCGAAGGCGAGGCAAAGCCAAAGTCTGACTTCGGCGTGGAATCTGCTGAACGTCTTGACCACTGGTACAACATCGCATCGCTTGATGTCATGGCTCCAAAGGAGACTCCGGTTGTTGTAGCCCTTGGCAATAGCATCACAGACGGTCGCGGAACAACTACTAACCTCCAGAACCGCTGGACAGACCGCATGGCTGAAGCTCTCGAAGGCAAGGTGGGAGTCCTCAATCAGGGTATCGGCGGCAATGCTGTTCTTCGCGGCGGTCTTAGTCAGCCTGCTCTCGTTCGCTTCGATCGCGATGTTCTTGCTCAGACTGCAGCAAAGACCCTCATCATCTACGAAGGCGTAAACGACATTGGCGGTGCTAGAGAAAACAGCGACAAAGACAACAGTATCGTTAGAGCAAACGAGCTTATCGAGGCTTACAAGACCATGACTGAGAAGGCTCACGCTGCTGGCATGAAGGTTTATATAGCAACAATCTGTCCTTTCAAGGGCAATGGCTATTACACTTTCTTCCATGAGGCAGCTCGCCAGACTGTTAACGAATGGATTCGCACTCAGAAGGTTGCTGACGGTGTCATCGATTTTGATGCAGCTGTTAAAGACCCTCAGGACCCT
Organism: Bacteroidaceae bacterium; assembly: GCA_024401275.1. Lineage (GTDB taxonomy): Bacteria > Bacteroidota > Bacteroidia > Bacteroidales > Bacteroidaceae > Prevotella. Next base: position 59,279 of record JAKSLJ010000006.1, read on the forward strand.
GCAAAGCTCCTGCAGAAGTACAGCGATGACTGGCTACACCTCAATCCAGCAGGCTATGAACTGATGGGAAAGCTGGCTGCTGAAGCTATAAAGAAGTAATCAAGCCCTTCTAGCTCTCCCCTTAACGCAAAAAGAAAATAATAATATTTAAATACATTAACCATAATGGAAAATTCACAAAACAATGGCTTTTACAAGCTTAGCTGGATGCAGCGCATCGGCTACGGTTCTGGTGACCTAGCACAGAACCTCATCTTCCAGACAGTGGCTGTTTACATGATGCTGTACATGACAACAGTATTGAAAATCAGCCCTGAATTTGTCGGCACACTTATCCTCGTGGTACGACTCCTCGACTGTATTTGGTCACCTGTGGTTGGCCGCTACATCGACAACAACAATCCTAAGTTCGGAAAATACCGCTCTTACCTCCTCTATGGTGGTATTCCTTTGACAATTGCGGCATGCTTGCTCATGCTTCCTCAGGTGGCTGCGTGGTCAGAAGGTGCCAAGATGGGTTATGCTGTAGTAAGCTATGGTTTATTAAGCATGATCTACTCCGTGGTAAACATCCCGTACGGCTCTATCATGGCAAGTATGACTCGTGACAACGACGAGGTTCTCAAGCTTACTTCCACTCGTATGGTATGCGCCAACATCGGTCAGATCATTGTTCAGGCAGGTTTCCCAATCGGCTTGGCTGTTTTTGCCGGCGCAAGCATCAACTGGGATCAGGCATTGTTCATGGCTATCGGTACTATCCCGGCGTTCATAATCCTTCCATCGCTTCCATTCCTTAAGAGCAAATTGGGTAAGAAAGGGCTTTACTACACACTTCTTGCCATTGGTTTCATTGGTTTTGCTATCCTTTATATCGTTCCTAACGTATCAAATGTGGCAGAATGTAAGACTTTGGTACAGACAGCCAAGGTGATGACTGGTGTCGGCTTGCTCGTAGGTTCACTCATGTGGGCGCTCGTTCCTGAAGTTATTACTGAGGCTGAGTATCGTACTGGCAATCGTCCTGCTGCTACAGTAAACGCTCTGGCTGGTGTTGCCTTCAAGGCAGGTTTCTCTATCGCTGGATGGATTACTCCGCTTGTAATGGGTATGATTGGTTTTGACCTCTCAAGCGAGTCTTCTGCACTCGAGACCGACCCATACGCTTGGTTCTCGGTAACATCGCTGTTTGCTATTGTAGGTCTTGGTCTTCTGTTCTATTGTTTCAAGAGCTGCAAGGAGAATATTGCCACCACTCCAGAGAAGCCTGTTACCTACGGCGAGATGTTTGCCGAGTTCAAGGCAAACAAGTGCTTGCAGTTGATGATTGGAATCTTCATTGTCGTATTCCTCGCATCATTCATCAGCGGTCCTGTAAACGCTTACTACATGAATCTGGCAGATTATTCTGCAACAGTTCAGAACGCTATCCTTTGGTTCACAACAATCATTCCTGCTATCCTTCTCATCGTTGTAGGTTTCCTCATCTACAAGTATCCACTCACTGACGAGAAGCTTGACGAAATGAACCGTGAGATTGAAGCTCGTAACAAGAAATAAGATTATTCCCTCCCATTTTTGGGAGGGTTTATAACCATAACGAACATGAAAAAGATACTTTTATCAGCAGCGTTGCTCTGCTCTCTTGGCGTAAGTGCACAGAAGAACATGCAGCTTCGTCAGCTTATTCCTGCAGAGAACATCCTTATCGGTGCTACTGTCAACCAGTGGGTTGTGGCTGCTGATCTCGGACTTTCTGAGCATCAGATAGACGACCCAAGCTACAAACTTGTGGGAAATCGCGAGCAGATGAAGGTTGAGATGAGTGTGGTGCCAAATGAGTTCAACTGTGTGACAGCGGAAAACTGCATGAAGTCTGAGGTCATTTCTCCTAAGAAAGGCATCTTTGACTTCGTACTCGCAGACCAGTTCGTAGAGTATGCTCAGAAGCACAACCTCACAATCATTGCCCACGCTCCTATTTGGCACTCTCAGTGTGCTCGCTGGCTTTGCCACAACGAAGACGGAAGTCTCGTTAGCAAGGAGCAGCTCAAGGCTAACATGCGCTTGTACATCAACACAGTCTATGGTCATTTCCGTGGAAAGATCAAGGGCTACGATGTTGTAAACGAGGCTATCGAAGACGATGGCTCTTACCGCAAGAGCGACTTCTACAAGATCATGGGTGAGGAGTTCATTGACTGGGCATTCCAGTGCGCTCAGGAAGCTGATCCTAACACAGAGCTTTATTATAACGACTATTCAATGTCAGCTCCTGGCAAACGTGCCACTGTTGTAAAGATGGTTCAGCGTCTCAAGAGCAAGGGCATCCGTATTGATGCTGTTGGTTTGCAGACACATATCGGCATGGACTTCCCTGATTTTAAGGAATATGAGAAGTCTATCACTGAGTTTATCAACGCTGGTGTTGATGTTCAGCTTACAGAGACTGACATGTCTATTCTGCCAAACCCTTACACAGGTGCTGATGTTTCAACACGTTTCCAATACACTCCAGAGAAAGACCCTTACAAGAACGGCATCAATGCTAAGCAGTTGAAGCCTTGGCAAGACCGCTTCAAGGAACTTTTTGCCATCATCAACAAGCATTCCGCTCATGTAAAGCGCGTTACTTTCTGGGGCATTACAGACGCTTCTTCTTGGAAGAACGACTTCCCAATCCCTGGTCGTACGGACTATCCTCTTCCATTCGATCGCGAAGGAAAGTTCAAGTTCTAATAGTATAAAGGTAAGAAAAAGGCTCGTGTCAGATTGAACACGAGCCTTTGTTGTTTCATATCTATTTCTTTATCCTTCCGAAAGTCTTTATGCTGGTGTATTTGCGCCAGAGATTGACTTTACGGTATTCTGGTACGCCGTGACGACGGATGAAGTCGCGAGCTCCTTCAAGCATACGATGGGCAACTTTTCCGTCGGTGTAAGGGTCGTAGTTGCGTATAATCCATTGTCGCTTCTCAAGGGCAGGATCGTCAGTGATGGCGGCACGATAGGCTGCCGGAATCTCCTCCGGCGTGTCGCAGTTCTGCCAATAGAGGTCTTTTGCTACGGCACGAAGGGTGATGACAGGCTTGTCGAGAAGGAGGAATTCGTATATTGTTGATGATGTGTCGGAAATCATAGCGTCTGCCATCAGCATGTACTTGGTGACGGTGAAATCGTCAATGAAGAGAATGTCCTTCTCTTCGGCAGCAAGCTGTCGGTAGTTTTCTATGTGATGCTGCGGCGTCAGCGGATGGAATTTCATTATGACGAGAGTGTCCTTGTTCAGTCGCACGAGTGAGCGCAAAGCCTCCTTCATGTCGCCGAGTGAAGTGAGCGATGGTGAGAATGTCGGAGCATAGAGGACAATGCGTTCCTTGCCATGCTCGTCAAGGAGCTTTTGGCGCATATCGTCATAGTCATGACGATGGCGCGCTATCCAGTCCTGTCGTGGCCAACCTGTCTCAAGAACCTCAAAGTCGCCATACTTCTGAGAGAGTTTTTTGAACGGTCCTGTGAAGAATGGTCCTTGAGTGAAGTAAGTGTCAAAGTAGCGACGGATTACCCAGTGGTCTTTCTTCTCTGCGGCATAGCCATGGAAAACTTGAATCTTAACTCCTGAGAGGTAGTAAGGCACGATGTTTCCCGGCACGAAGACTGCTTCTGGATGATAGTCGTAGCACTCCTGAATAGAATACGTGTATCGCACCTCGTCCTTGTAAGGGAAGTCTGTTATCTTGCGTTGGTCGATGAACCAGAGTATGTCGTTGTCGCCTTCAAGAACGGCTTCGTCATGGATGGGACGGAGAATGTCTATGGCGTATTTGTTTTCGCAGAAGAGAAGGATTTTCATAATGCGCAATTCGTTTTTTGGTTTTTCTGTTGCAAAGTTAATGTTTTTTTCTTCAAAAATTATCCCAACCTCTCGAAGAAGGTGCAGATGTCTTCCCAGCACTTGAATGTATCGCTGCCAAACTGGATGTTTGTGCCCATGAAATCCGGCTCTTCCTGGCGCGTGATGTAGAAATCACCGAGGAGCAGCTGCGGCTTGTTGGTGAAGATTATGGAGTCGTGTGCCGGTGCGGAAAGGTACTTTTCCACCCACGTCTGCACATTATTTATATATGTATGGTCGTTGGTAGGTGCGTCTGCCACGATGTAAACCGTATATTTCTCGATAAGCTGGTAGTAGGCAATGCGCAGTGAAGAAGCTGCCTGCATGTATTGGTCGTGAAGGCAATCGAAATGGATGAAGAGCGGTGGCAGTTCAATGCCTTGCTGCTTATTGCGAATCTTGCGGATGAGCGGCAGTAGGTAGTTGTGGACGGCATGATCCGTAAGACGATGCTCACCGTGGAAATGGATGGCGTTAGGATAATGCTCGCGGAAGAGGTCGAAGGTGTGGACGATAGGGTCCTCATCGCCGAAAAGACCGTAAACCCTGCCACGCTCTTCGTCGGTGATGTCCTGGAAACAGAGCTGCGTGATGGCTGCGTATTCCTTCACCATAGCCTTCGTGATGATGAACTCCTGTACGCCATCGGCACGAGGATTCTGGAAAGTCAGCTTGCCGATCATGCCGTGGGAAGACATCGTATCGCCCATCTGGAAAGCAGGATTGACGAGAATGCGATCGAAGCCCTTGAGCTGTTCGGTGTACATGCCGCCCATGGAAGTGCCGACGATGATGTCAGGCTGCTCTTCCTCCGCCATCTGCTTGAGCATGGCAATGGCTTCCTCCGGAACGATAGGTATATCTCTTGCTACGACCTCATCGTCAGGCAGACTTGCGCGGAGAAGTTTTACCGTGCCTGACTGTGCTGATGAGCCGAAGCCGTGTACGTACATCAGTTTCATAATAGACCTTCCCCCAGCCCCTTCCTTGCAGGACGGGGAGGGATGTGTTTTGCGTTTTTTTTATAATTCGCAGCAAAATTAAGAAAAAAAAGTACTTTTGAAAAGGAAATGCGTGAAAATGTGCAATATTTCCAACGATTTCATTGGAGTTTAAGAATAAAGTGTTAACTTTGCCGTTGAATAATGGCTATTTGTGGCTACAATATAGCCTTTGTTATCTAAAAATTGCAAGGATATGAATCTAAGGTATTTGACTGAGTTGGCGCTGCTGCTCATAGCTACGGCAGCAATGGCACAACAGAAAATGACCGTACATCTGAATAATGGACAGCAAATTACATACAATATCAGTGACGTGAAGTATGTAGAGATTGAGGCTGAGTCGTCAACGGACAATCCGGCTGCTGACGGTGTTGGTGGTGTAGTGGGCGATCCCGTTGACCTCGGCTTGTCAGTTAAGTGGGCAAGCCATAATCTTGGTGCTACGTTGACCAGTGATGATGGCGGTCGCTTCACATGGGCCGATGCCGGCAGCAATGCCATAAAGTGGGGAGATGGATGGCGATTGCCAACAAACGAGGAATGGGAGGAACTGTATCAAAACTGTAGATGGAGTTGGGAGGTTCGTGATGGTGTTGGTGGCCGTGTGATAACAGGTCCAAGTGGTCGCAGCATCTTTATCCCTGCAACTGGTGTGTCGTTCGATAATAAGGTGCAGATACGTGGTTGCATCGGTATATACTGGACGGCAGCCGATGCACAGAGCCTGCCAGGTGTGCCAGCTTCGGCAGTAGGCGCTTACTTTGATTCTGCCAACATCTACCGTATGGAATATCCATGTACTAACACTTTCTCTGTAAGATTAGTGAAATGAGACGCCTGTTGATGAACATATTACTATTCTGCTTTACGCTGTCAGTCTTCGCTGTCAGTGATACGTGGCTTGTGTTGCAGTTGCGTGGCGGCAGCAAGGTGGCCTACATTATTCCTGGTAAGACGCAGGTGTCGTTCCAGGACAATGACATGATTATATCATCGCCAAAGATGGAGGTCAGATACAGCAAGGCGAGTGTCTGTAATTTTAGCTTCAAGGCAGAAGGTGACGTGGTGGATGGCATTGAGCCGACAACGGTGAGTGATATTAAAATAAGGCATGTAGCAGATGATGTCGTTGAGATTACGGGAATAAATCCAACACAGGCGATACACGTCTATACAGTCAATGGCATAGAACAATCGCCAAACATCATTCGTACAGGAGATTCGGCAACCGTGTCGCTAGCATCGTTACCGATCGGTGTGCTGCTGATAACCATCTCCAACGCAGATATTCCAGCCTTTAAGGTGGTACGCTAACTAACTTCATTTTCCTCCCTGCTGCTGGCCGTCGCAAAGACTGTTATCGCAGCGATGCTGGTTCGCACGGCTCCTACTGGTCGTCATCGCTCTACACGAGTGCTTCGTTCAGCGCGTACTCCCTCGATATCAATTCAAGCTATGTTTACACGAACACCCAGGGCTGGCGCTACGACGGTCAGTCTGTCCGAGCTGTCTGCCCGTAGTGCCTGTAGGGTTAGATTTTACCTCATTCCCCCTATTCCTTTATTCCTTAGAGTTCTGGTTGGGGGGATGCGAAAGGGAGTGGCCTCTCTCCAAGGGCCACTCTTCGCACGGCTGAAGGCCGTAAACATTATAGCCTAGGGCAACGCCCTAGGAATGAATGTGGTGGGGGAAATTCGCCGCAACGCGGCAACAACAATGATGGGCAACGCCCTGAAACATAGCCCAAATATCCCTTCGTATTTGGGTTGTGAAATATTGTTGTTGCTGCGTTGCAGCGATTTCCAAACGAATCTATATTTACCTAGGGCATTGCCCTAGGCTAGAATGTTAACGGCTTTTAGCCGTTTTTGTTGCCACTTCCGAGTCAGGTGATAGGTCAACGACTCATTCCCACACTACAAAAGCAAGACACTGCGTACGAATTTGATGTACTCAATGCCTTGCTTTTTTTATTATGGAAACTTTGATGAGGATGTGTTAGGGTATGAGAGATAACTCTATCCTCCCTTGGTGTCCTGAAGGCAGGACACCTCCGAGGCGTGTCATTTTTGATGACAACAGTAATTTTTCTTGTAATTTCTTTTATCTTTCGGAATAAATCCGTAACTTTGCACCCATGTTGTAAGATAATAGTTTACTATGGGAGAACTGACTCCCCAAAATATTAATGAACTAAATAGAATACAGATAATATGAAACAATATACAATAGAAGAACAGGAACCACAGATGGTTAACGAATCTGCGGCTGCTTATAATGTCAGAACAGCATCTGTATTTACTGGCTACCAAATGCAAATACTTGAAAGCATAGCAAATGTAAAGGATGAGCATACTATGCAGGATATACGCAACCTTATTGCAGAATATTTCTCCAACAAGGCTCTTGATGCCATGGATAGACTTTGTGACGAGGGAAAACTCTCCAATGAAACTGTTGAGTCCTGGCATACAGAACACATGCGTACTCCCTACATATATTAATTTAGATGGAGAAGATAGTATTAGACACCAATTGCTTGGTCTCGTCTTTGAAGAGAACAAGTTGCTATTATCCGATATGGAGAGATTTCATGACAGGCAAGTATTGCTTGTGCTTTACTGATGATATACTGAATGAATATCAAGAAATTATAGAAGAGCGGACTGGTTCCGCCGAGATTGCCAGTAATGTCATTTCTGCTATTCAAAACAGGAGTAACACAAAACACATTGAAGTGTATTATCGTTTCGAACTTATCCAAGCAGATAAGGATGACAATAAATTCGTAGATTGTGCTATAAAAGCAGATGCAAGGTTCATTGTCTCTAACGACAAGCGCTTCAACGTATTAAAGACAATCCCATTTCCTCATGTTGAGGTTATAGATATCCTTCGTTTCTTAGAGGAACTGAAAAATTATTAGAAGGAATAGTTGGAATGTTTCTCATCTATTTTTTTTCTGAGCATTGATTTCTTTTTGCAGAAGTAAGTTGTTTTCTTTTACACATAGTTAAACATTTTGCGGTTTTTGGCAAAGTATTTGTATAATAATGTTCGAACGGCGACCGAAAAGAATGTTTTTTCTCGTCTAAGAGATGGAATTTGGATTTTTGGCACGGCGTTTGTAATTATTTGAGTGTAGGGCGAAGATTTCTGAGCCGCCAACTTAGGGCAAGAATTTCTGAACCGCAAATAAAACGAACAATAATAATAAAAAGAAAATACAACTATGGGAAAAGTAATTGGTATTGACCTCGGCACAACAAACTCATGTGTCGCAGTATTCGAAGGTAGCGAACCAGTGGTTATCGCTAACAGTGAAGGTAAGCGTACAACTCCTTCTGTAATCGGTTTCGTAGAGAACGGCGAGCGCAAGGTTGGTGACCCAGCTAAGCGTCAGGCTATCACAAACCCAAAGAACACTATCTACTCTATCAAGCGTTTCATGGGTGAGACTTACCAGCAGGTAGAGAAGGAAATCTCTCGCGTACCTTATTCAGTAGTAAACGTAAACAACACTCCTCGCGTTGACATCAACGGCAAGCAGTACACTCCACAGGAGATCTCGGCAATGACTCTCCAGAAGATGAAGAAGACTGCTGAGGACTATCTCGGACAGGAAGTTACAGACGCTGTGATCACAGTTCCTGCTTACTTCTCTGACTCTCAGCGCCAGGCAACTAAGGAGGCAGGTGCTATCGCTGGTCTTAACGTGCTCCGTATCGTTAATGAGCCAACAGCTGCTGCTCTTGCTTACGGTGTTGACAAGGCTAACAAGGACATGAAGATCGCTGTGTTCGACCTCGGCGGTGGTACATTCGATATCTCAATCCTCGAGTTCGGTGGCGGTGTATTCGAAGTGCTCTCTACAAACGGTGATACTCACCTCGGTGGTGACGACTTCGACCAGGTAATCATCGACTGGCTCGTTCAGGAATTCAAGAACGACGAAGGTGCAGACCTCACTCAGGATCCAATGGCTATGCAGCGCCTCAAGGAAGCTGCTGAGAAGGCAAAGATTGAACTCTCAAGCTCTACAGCTACAGAAATCAACCTCCCTTACATCATGCCTGTAGGCGGTGTGCCAAAGCACTTGATGAAGAATCTTACTCGTGCTAAGTTCGAGCAGCTCGCTAACAACCTCATCCAGGCTTGTCTCGTTCCTTGCCAGAACGCTATGCGCGATGCTAAGCTCTCTACATCAGATATCGACGAAGTAATCCTCGTAGGTGGTTCTACTCGTATTCCTGCTGTTCAGCAGATCGTTAAGAACTACTTCGGCAAGGAGCCTTCAAAGGGCGTTAACCCAGACGAGGTTGTTGCTGTAGGTGCTTGCATCCAGGGTGCTATCCTCAACAAGGAAGAAGGCGTAGGCGACATCGTGCTCCTCGACGTTACTCCTCTTACTCTTGGTATCGAGACAATGGGTGGCGTGATGACTAAGCTCATCGATGCTAACTCTACAATTCCTTGCAAGCAGACACAAACATTCTCTACTGCTGCCGACAACCAGACTGAGGTAACTATCCACGTTCTCCAAGGTGAGCGTCCAATGGCTTCACAGAACAAGTCTATCGGTAACTTCAACCTCGGCGGTATTACTCCAGCTCCACGCGGTGTGCCACAGATTGAGGTAACATTCGACATCGACGCAAACGGTATCCTCTCTGTATCTGCAAAGGATAAGGCAACAGGCAAGGAGCAGTCTATCCGCATCGAGGCTTCTTCTGGTCTTTCAAAGGAGGAAATTGAGCGCATGAAGGCTGAGGCTGAAGCTAATGCAGCTGCTGACAAGGCTGAGCGCGAGAAGATTGACAAGCTCAACCAGGCTGACTCAATGATCTTCCAGACAGAGAACATGCTCAAGGAAAGCGGCGACAAGCTCGATCCAGCAGTAAAGGCTGAGGTTGAGGCTGCTGTAAGCAAGCTTAAGGATGCTCATAAGGCTGCAGACATCGCTGCTATCGACGCTGCTATCGCAGAGCTCAACGCAGCCGCTACTAAGATGTATCAGCAGGCTCAGGCAGCTCAGGGCGGTCAGCAGGCAGGTCCAGACATGGGCGGCTTCAACGGCGCAGGCGGTCCTTTCGGTGGTCAGCAGGGCGGTCCACAGCAGCCAAACAACAACGGCGGCGACAACATCCAGGACGCAGACTTCGAGGAGGTTAAGTAATTTAGATTATTCTTAGAATAGCAATGGGGTGTGGCTCGCAATTGAGTCGCACCCCATTGTCGTTTTTGGTAGGTTGAGGCTGTGCAATGAGCAAAGCTTATATGACTGTGTCGAAAATATAATTAATACTTCAGGAATGTGTGAATATTGTTGCTTACCTTTGCACTTGAAAATAGAGGGGAAGTGTCTCTCTGTTCAGCATGTCTAACAACAAAAAATCATTTGCACTATGAGAAGTATTACGAAATTTGAACTTCAGTATGCGCATCGGTTCTATGGCTTTCAGGGCGAAGCGCAGTATTTGCACGGTCACACCGGAGTCCTGAAGATTGAGGTGGAAGATGATGTTACGCCACAGGTGAACATGGTCTTTCCTTGTAATGAAATAAAGAAGATTGCGTGGGATGTCCTTCAGAACTTTGACCATGCGCTCATCTTGCGAGAGGACGATCCTCTTCTTCCAGCCATTCTTGATGTTTATGAGAAGCAGGGCATCAAGGACGGTCACAAGCTCAACACGATGAAGGGCGAAGCTTTCAAGACGGAATGGGCAACGGCTTACCCTGACTGCCGCCTCGTGGTAACGAAAGAGACGATGACTGTTGAGGGCATGATAAAGATTGTCTATGACCTTCTGAAGAACAAACTCCCAATAGCCAAGCTTACCTTCAAGAGTGGAGCGAACAAGGCATCACAGGAATACTGCCCAGAGCACCACTTCGACCGCTGCCCACTCTGCGGCGTAAAGCTTGACGAGAACGGAAAATGCCCTAAGTGCGGGTGGCAGAAGAAGTAGAGTGGGGGAGATAGAAAACGGAAAGAAGGATTGACGTTTGGCTTCAATCCTTCTTTTTTGTATCCCTTCTTTTTTGTGATTCTTATAGATGTTTGTATAATCAAAAAAACAACAATTAATAATCAAAATATTGATGTGGGCATTTATGTTTTGATGGGCAAAGATGGTCAATCATGTGGTTGCGAGGAAGTCAGATAGTATTGTTTCATATAATATTTCTTGCTATTCTTCGTTTTTATTATTATATTATGGCAAGTAAACAGAAACATATCTGCAAGAAATGTGGCTACGAGGCGGAGGTCTATTCCGGCTATGGATTCTTCAAGCAGCGCATCAGTCAGGTGGTGTGTGGCGAATGTCACACGATACAGAACCTGACTGTGGGCGGTATCATTGCAGAGATTGCTCCATCCTTCGGCTCGGAGTACGGCAGACTATGTCCGCAATGCATGAGCGACGACATAAAGGTGTGGGACGGCAAGACTTGCCCAAAATGTCAGGGCGAGATGCAGCCGAAGGGAGAAGAGGAATTCTGGTGCTGATGGAAGTTCAAGACAATTGTCATTTATTACATCATGTATTTTTATGGATGATTTATACTTTTGTCAGGTAATATCTATCTTATTTATTATTCTATTATTTCCAGAACACATCAGTTCCTCAAAAGTATCCATTAACGAGTTCATGGTTTCTGTATCAGAAATCTCATTCAGCCGTTTGTATATTACTAAGAGAATTTCTGTTATCCTTTCATCCACAAAGAAATCGTACTCGCAATTCTCGTAGTCTAGAGACTGAATATAATCCAAACATTCACGCGGATATCGAATGACGCATTTTTGTATGTATTTCAGTTCCTCTATGACATCACGATACTTATTTGTGTTGAGACAAGAATATACATCAACAAAGAAATCAAATGCCTCATCGGGTAATTCTTCGGCATGCCAACAATATGCTTGTACTACATCTTCTCGACCGTCATTAGAGAATCTTCTTAAGTATTGTTCACATAAGAGTTTGTATTCCGCATGTTTATAACTCTTTAGACATATTTTCACAATATCAGCAATAACGTCTTCTTCGTTTAACGAGAGAAACTTTTCAAGTCTAGTGCTGTTTTCGTCTGCCATATTAGGCCCGGTAATCCCATAGAAGTATATCTCCGCTAGTAGTTCGTGAGTCCTAACATCTTCTTGGATTCTATCTATATAGTCTTCTACAATCTTTGGATTGTTGTACCAATAATACTGAATTGTGTTAGCCAAAACATATAATGACTCAACTGGTAATCTATTGATATAATGTTTAAAGGTTGTTTGAGTTAAATTTTCATCATAATTCTTTTGGTCAAAGGTTTTGTATACGACAAAAAGTCTTACATCCTCACTGATTCTATCCTCTATCTCATTGATTAATTGATATCCAAGAGCTTTGCGCTGTTCAATACCACAAAGTTTTGTGATCAAGTCAACACAAATCCCTTGATAACTATTCAGAGCCTTAGTGAGCAAACTATTGGCACCTTCTTTTAGTCCATCTGCTTCAGGCAAAGAAATGTGCCTATGATTATCCTCATTTGGAAGAATGGCTACAGACATTAAGAATGGAGCCAATTCGTCAATATATTTGTTTTCTGTCTCTAGATAATGCTGTATGATTTCCTTGAAATCGTGTGGATAACTCTTAACAAAATCTATATTCATGAACTGTTTAACATAAGGCCATGCAAGACCTATTTCTATGCCTCCTTCAAGAAGTCCCTTGATTCCTGCGATCTTATAGATTGTCTTTATTGAATCATCCGCGAATAAATCAAAAACGAAAGACTTGAACCCAAGAGACTCATTACTTACACATTTCTTGAACTGGTCTGCATTTATGCGAATATCTACAGGTTTTCTATTATGATGCCATTGCTCATCTATTGCGAATAACTCTAGCCACTTTTGAAACGATAGCTTTTGGAATTTCTTTTCACTTAAAGCTCCTCCACATATCTCTGCAAGGTGTACACTATGATCAGGTTTCTTAAGTTCATACGGCTTATTGTAATAACGACGGTTTAACTCTTGTCGTGTTCTTTTTATATCAGCATTCTTTATGTTGACAGGTATTGTTACAGAAATTAGTTTCCATTTGTTGTAGCCAATAAATGGATAAAGCCTTCTGTCATAATTTCTATCTTTGTTTGTGAGACCATCATTTTTACTCTTGTAGTTCAGTATTTGCTTCTCGTATGATGATTTCTGATTAGTATCTTGTAGAAGATACCAGTTTCTTAACAAAATAAGGAAATAGTATTCTATGTCTCCATTAAGAAATGAATCCATCATGTCAAAATCGCATAGTGTATTATGAATCCATTCGTTATACAAAAGCGGATTCATCGCCATTGTCTCAAAGGCAATACAAACTGCACTTACATTGTTTGTTGCCAAGAGTTCATGAACCATTGGTTTTATTGTGCTTTCTTCATTAGAAAACATGCTAAGTTGTGATTTGTATAAATCGAGAAGCTTATGGTCATAATCATCCATATTATAACCAAATACTTTATTGTATGTGAAGCCTGGTATGTAGTGTTCTCTACTATCCTTTTTTATTATCTTTATAAATTCAGAATGGAATACTACCATAAACTCTTTCGGATGTTCTTCTGCCAATTTCTTGCATAAAACATCCACAACCATGTAAGCGTCATGTCCCTTTTTTTGTTCCTTGTCTCTTAGAAGATAACTATTAATAAGCTTCTTTGCCTCCTCTAAAACGAAGTTCTTGTTTGTTTGCAAAGCGTCTAATAATGCGTCAATGAAAAAGTGAGAATCAAGATTTGAAGACAGCAATGCATCCCTTACAAAAGCCCTGTTGTAATCATTATGACCTCTTAAGATAAAGTTCGTTATATATCTCTTGACGTCATTGTCTTTGCTCTGGTTTATACTTACAAATACTACTTTGGGATAATTGAAGGAAGCACAAGATAAATAATTGGCTATAGGATATAATAGTGGTGATTGCAGAGTAAGTGTTTTGACTAATGGCAATACTATATGTTCCAATGTTGTAAACCATTTGTCATGACGAATACCACGTAAAAAATAGGATAATAATTTCTCGTCTTTGCTACATATACATGATATAATCTCTTGCTCATAATTACAAACATCTTCCGACATTGCTATCAGAGAAAGGGTGAGCAATTTTAAATGTAATCTGATCTTTGAGGAGCTGAGTATAAGTCGTAAATCATTGGAATACAGTTCAGGAGTGTGTGCACGTTCATACTCCAATACCGCTTTTACCGTAGAACGCATCTCTATACCTTGGAAACAACCTTGTATATTTTCAAAGAAACTACCTTCTTTCTGTGTGTATAGCCGAGCAAGCGTATAATCGTAGAATGACTGATGGAAAAATGAATAACAATTGTCTTTTTTTACGATGGCATTATTACTTGCTAAGTATTCCAGAGCAGATTCTCCATTTGCGTCAAGTGAAATGATTGGAGATAAAGTTTTCTGATTTTGTGCACATTCTGCTATTCTTAGAAGCGTTGTTTCTACACAGCATTTCTCTAGTGTTTTTGGTGCATTTCCAAGAAGCAACCTCCAAAACTCATCATAAAGGTGATGGGCATTGCTAACTTTGAGGAAATGGTTGTTTTTTTGATAAACCATACAAAACAGATTCATTAAATGGGCTGTTTGTAAAAGTTCGGTTGTTTGAGTGTCAATTTGTTTGCTTAACCCTGTTTTAAGCATATCTAACACTCTTTTGACATCTTCCAGACAAAATTTCCCTAAGTCAACAAAATGTGCTTTGTGACATAAGGATTTGAGGTTATTGTCATATTCAAGATCATATTTCCGGCAAGACACAACAATTTTGACATCTTGATAAACCTTCAAATCAGAAATTAATGTAACAAACATGTTGATTTTGTCTCTGTCGTTTGTGAGGTATTGAGAGAGAGCATCAATTTGGTCAATAATTACAACAAGGTTACGCTGATCAGACTTCAAGTATTGAATATGTTCAATAAGCTTGTCAAGCCACATTTCGTTACTCATCATGTTCAGACTGTCTGCCTTTATGCAAAGAGTCTTGACCTGTTGTTTGTCAAGTTCCTCAATAAGTTTCTTAATAACGACAGATTTTCCTACTCCTGCCTGACCTTGTAAAATGCATAGGTTGCTGTTGCCTTCGGTTGAAGTTGAGTTTATCCAATCCATCAAATCCCCGACCTCACGCCTAGTGATATGTGATTCTGATAAATCTGAGAAAAATGGGGTGATTCTTGAAAAAGGAACTCTATGTATTTCTGCAAATTGCTCTGCAAAATACTTCTCGTCCTTAATGGATGCCATCTTTTGTTCGAAAATCTTTTTCCATTTAATTAATGTCTGAGATAAACTTTCTTTGTCGCATTTTTCGGATTGATTAAAATGGTACCTTTGGGTCTTCTGATTCTCATTAGGTAAATTAATGAAGCTTTGAATGGCGTATGAATCTATGTGTCTCCAATAGAATGTTTTATTATCAGTGTCGCAAGCTACAAATATAACAACCTCTCCTTTATTTAGATTTGCATAAGCAAAGACCTCGTTTGGTATATCATAATATGCATCAGATTCTATAGGATGGTATGTTAGATGTTTAACTTGAACTGTTATTTTTGCATCCATGACAGATTCTTTATTTAATAGTTCAAGATAACCATCAATCATAGGCAGATTACCGCCTCTTTCTAGCCTTTCTTTCACCCCTCCATGTTTGAAGAAAAGATTTTGCAGTAAGAGTATGCTGCCATAATCAAATTCATCAGAATTAGATGTTGATTTCTTTAAAACAAGTTTTGCCATAGTACTGATGCTGGAGTTTGTCTATTATAAAGGCTTTCAAAATACAAATATCGTTTCGTCTCCGCAGATGCTGCGTATCTTTAAACGGAGGGGTTTCTTGTCTGACTTGATAGTAGCATCCCATAGGTCTTGCGTCTTTTTGCCGTTGAGGGTTACTGCGCCAGTCTTTTCTATTCTTACTTCTACGTCGCTATGCCATGGTGCATCCGTGCCAGCTTCGGTGCAGTCAAGAGAGAGCCATTCTATACATTCAAGTCCTTCGTCGCTGATTTTTATAGGCGTAAAGCTTGCTTGTTTTCCGTCTGCGATTTTCTTTGCCTTTTGCTGTTCGCCTTTGAAGTTGAACTCGTCAATCTTTTTCTTCAGGTAGTCGCTGTGAAAGGTGTTAATCTTTACTTGCCATGCCTTAAACAATCCGTCGTTTACTTCTTCAAGAGTCCATGTGGCTTCGTCTTCGAGCACGACTTCATCAAGCACAAACTTCAGGTCTCGAAGTTCAATCTCAATATCTGTCTGACGGTTCTCGTCATGTATGAACTGCTGCAGTTCGTCCATGTCTTCAACGTCAATATAGTAAACCACTACTTGCTTCACATCGTCTTTGAGGTCAGGCAATGCCTCTCGGATGATATGGTTCATCTCCGTCTTATCCATTACGCGTTTACTGCTATCAAGAAGGTTTGGCAGATATACAGGCATCTGTCCCTTTTGACTATCAGTTATACTGCCTGCCCAGAGCTTCTTGCTAAGCGAAGTATCCGTGTTAAGACCAGGAATAAGTTTCACTAACTTATCCATCGTTTGCACAGGGTTACGGAAAAGGCTTACGCCATCCTTAATGTCCATCATCTTGAACTGGGCACCAGCTGCTACTAATCGATCACGAGCCGTTTGGATGCTATTGATGTTCACATCGTTATGGATGAATCTTCTGCCTAATTTATGAGCTACAGTAGCCGTTACGCCACTACCACCGAAGAAATCTACGACGAGCATTCCTTCGTTACTTGAAGCTTCTATTACTCTCTGTAATAATGCTTCAGGCTTTTGCGTTGAGTAATCAACACGTTGTGAATCTGTAGATGCAATGTACGGAATTTGCCATACATCTTTTACTTTTTTATCTGTAGAAATTTCATATATAATATTTCCTTCCTCATCTCTTGCTCGCATATTCTTTCCGTCAACCTTAACTCGTTTGCTTTGTTTAACTGCTTGCTCACGTTCTTCGGTAATGACATTATATAAATAATCATCTGACTTTGTATATCGGAAAATTGTATCATGTTCGCATACAAAGTCGTGAGGGCTTGTTGATCCACTCATTTTATTGGTGTAATACCAGATGATCTCATTCCTGAAATTCTCTTCCCCAAATATCTCATCCAAGAGAATCTTTACATAATGTCCAATGTGATAATCAAGATGCACATAGATACTTGCCGTACCACTCATGACAGACTTGATTGCCATAAGATTCTCATACATCCAGTTAAGGTACTTCTCCTTGTCCCAGATGTCTCCATACATTTTCTCCTCAAAAGCTTGCATCTCGCTATTATCCAACTGCTGCTCAGCTTCGCTAATGGCTTTTTGAACTAACGGATTGCGTCGGATATAAATCTTCTTTGCATAGTCAGCACCAGAGGCAAAAGGAGGGTCAATGTAAACCAAGTCCACTTCTATGCCTTGTTCCTTCAGATAAGCACAGGTAGAGAGACACTCTCCGTGCATCACAAGGTTGTTCTGCGGGTTTTCGCCTACAGTCTCTCGTTCTGCAACCTCGTACAATGGCATACCACGCTGTATGCGAGTCTTCACCTGATTGTTGTCTTTGTAGAAGAGCATGCGATTGGTACGAACGAAGTTGTCCAGACGTGCCTGTCCTTCGAGTGTATTGGGATAATATGGAATGTATCTTGTTGCCATTATAGTAATGCTTATTTAAAGAAATCGTTAATCATTGATATGGTTTTCTGCACACGTTCTTCTGGAGTGATAGTGTCCTCCAAATATAGGAAGTCGAAGCGACTACGTCCGTATTTCTCATTATTGCGAGGAACGAACACATCGCGCATGAACTCAAGTCGTTCCTTGAATTTGGCAGCATAGCCTGCGCCCTTTGTCTCGATGATGCAGATGCGGTCAAGTTTGCCTTCATTGTCTCTACTGATTACGAGGAAGTCAGGAACATAGAGACCATCATATTGCCAATGCTTCCCTACCTTCTTGTAACACTGGATCTTGAAATTCGTCAGCGTGTCGTCACCATTGAAGTAATACTCTAACTTGCGGTCATGCATTATGCCACGGAGAGCTTCGCTGAAATATCCTAATTCCAGTCTGCTATCGAAGCGGTATGGCAGATAGTGGTAAGTCTGGAGACGTTCTGGATGTGGGTCTTTCTCAACTTCCGACATGATGCCTTTCAATGTCATCTGAATGATTTCATCACTCATACCGGGAATCTTTTTCATCTCATCTATCATTTTAAGCTTCTCCTCCGGGATTTTGCCTTTCTCTGGATGTGCATCCCAGTCAAGAATTTGCAATACATCTGCCTCCTTTGGATAAATTAGGCTGTCGTCAATGACATCTATTGCTTTTGGATGGTCAACAGACAGGATGCTTGCTTCGTCCGGTACGATTTCTTCCACGATGGTAAAATCGCGCTTAGGCACGAATGCCTTTCGTATCATTGAACGGATATGCTGGTGGTCGTATTCCTCTGAACGCGTTTGGTCATATATGGTTTGCAGTTGTGCCTCATGTTCCATGAGTTTAGCTACACTTAGAGTTCCCAATGACTCGCGTGCTATTTCGTGAATCCACCATTGGAAAGATTGGTTGTCAATACTGTCGAATGCCAGTTCATCGTAGCTTACCACTTGACCATTTATGTCCTGAACGGTAACAAGAGTTTTGTCCAGCTTACGCAACAAGGCAGGATCGGACAGACGAGCAGATGTATCCGGTTGTGATTCAACTTCAATGGTTTTATACAATACGCGGAACTGATAGAAGTCTATTGGTGGTACATCCTTGCGAGAGTAGCGCTCTATGTGCTTACGAGGAGTTTCTGGCTTCTCTGCAAAATCTTTTAGCGAAATGTTCTGCTGTTGCTTGAGTTCCTTGTTAAGTTTGTCTGCATTCTGCTTGTTCATCCAGATGAGTGCGGACTCACGTTGTCCTTTGACCACCTTTCGCAGGCAGCGACAAGATGTCTGTAGCACCATGTTGTTAGGGCATACACCTTCGTGTGGTAAGATAACGCTTGTAAGACTCTTGCAATCCCATCCTTCCTTACCTATTTGTGCAAGAAGTATTATGCGAACACGACTCAATGGAGAGTTGAGATTCGCAAATTCTGCCTCAGAGCCTTCTGGTTCCGGGTATTGCTTATTGCCCTTATGGCGCTTTAGTATAACATCTGCAGGGTTCATGCCGCACTCTGTGACAATCTCCGATACGAGAGGGTAGACAGAGTCTTCGAGTGTAGGAATCTGTCCACAATAGATAGCAAGTTTTGCGCTTGTGCCATCGGTATAAATGGTATCTTTGTATTTTTCGAGGAACTCTCGTACACCATTCCTCAGAATGTCTTCCGATACGCTATCTGCATATTTTACCGTAGGACGTTTCAGGAAATTATCAATTCCATCTATCAAAGGATAATAATATACAACATTGCTGATATTAGTGTTCTTGATGACAAAGTTTCCGCCTATCGTTGTCTTTTCGGCTTTGTCAAGGTATGGCGTACCAGAAAAACCAAGTACGTTGCAGAAACCTTTGCTTTCTGTTGCCCATTCGGTAACGACCTGACGAAGTTTTATCTCGCCATCAGTAGCATGGTGTACCTCGTCAATAAATACGGATAAATGTGGCATCTGACCGATAATCTTGCGGAGTTCATTGGCGATGTCATTCTTCTTCAACTCTTCTTTGAGTTTTTTATGCTCTTCCTCGCTCAAATGTGAACTATCAGAAAGCTGAGGGCTCTTTTCTGTATTGTTAAAACGGTCAAGGATAACCTTTTCTGCATTGGTAATAGCAATAATGCCCATTGCCTCACCACCTATAAGGTGGTTGTTTATCTTCTGGGCGTTAGGATTTTTTACAATATTACTTTTTTTTGCGGATTTCAGTTCGTCAAGTATCTCAAACTGTATGAGTCTCTTTAGTTTTTGAGCCTCTACCTCTGAGAATATCCAAGAAGGATCAAATTCGCGAATGCTGCGCAGGCTGGGTATGATACTTGACTTTAGGGCTGATGGCGCAAGAATGAGGAAATTGTGAGCCCAAACAGGATTCTCAGGTTCATTCTGTGCAAAATACAAATCAATGTAGATAAATGCTGCCATTAAGAAGGTCTTGCCAGCACCCATTGGAAGGCTGAAAAGATAATCGGCATACGTCACACCATAAAAAATGTCACGCAATGTTTGCTCATAATCAACCTCATTGGCATGGTGACGAATGAACTTTTCCAACTCAGGAGCAAGCTGTTTGCCATTCTTGTCTTTCAGACGTGAATATTGGAACAAAGCTAACGCAGCTTTGTTTGTTTCAAGTACATTACGTGTCTCTACGGTAAGTTCCTCTGCTCCTATGTTGGTGTCATTGAAGTAGCCTTCTGAAAACAACAAAAACAAAGGTTTCCCTTTGCACGCTATCTTCAGAAACAGGTATGTCTTTATTGCTTCAATCTGGGCATCACGCATCATGCCTCTCTGCTCAATGTACTGGAGCAAAGGGCGTATGGTGCAATCCTCTGATTGAAACCATTGGTTTCTTTTGTGTGTTATTAGTTCGTAGAACATCTATAACCTATTTATCGTATTTCTTAATTACCGCCTTAATCTTCAGGCACATCTCGTATAGCCATGCGAAGCCTTGTTCCCAATTTTCACATTTGTTTATGTCAAAAGGTTTGCTCACGATGAAGCGAGAAGCTTTCTTTGCGTCACGCCATTCAACGGTAGTGCCAAGTTCCTTTTCAATCTCTTCTGCATGATCTTTGAACTTCTTGAAGATCGTCTTATCCTCATTGATATAGATACCTGCTGTTATGACATTCTTCTGGGTATTGACCGTCATGTCAATGTGATATGCAGACGAACCAACAGCAAGGTCATACCAATGTTGAGCCTGTGGGGTGCGTAATTTGAACGTCTTGGTAAATGTTGCATTACTGTTTGCATGGTTGTTGAACTCCTTCCAAAACTCTTGTTTTAGGGAAGCAGATTCCGAAAGGCTTGTACTTTTCTTCATAGCCTTAGCCCAATCGTTCGGACGTTCAATAATGCTAAATTTGGGCGCTGGCTCTGAGTCATTGATTTTCCACACCTCTATCTCAATAAGGAAAAAAGCAGAATTCTCATCCGTATGTTGGTTGAGCCATTCTATAGCCTTGCGATGTTCGTCGCGAGCTTTCTTCACAATCCAGATTATAACTTCAGCATCCTTACCTGAAGCGTATGTTATAATCTTGCCAAGATGGTCGTGATTGGTTTCTTCCAACTGATTCTCAATAATAATCTTACGCCCAGTACCTTCTTCAGTGGCATAAAGGTCAACGCTGAAATCGCCGACGTTTGACTCTTGCTCTTCAAGGATAATGTCAATTCCAACCGCCTCACTCAGCAATTCAAGGTTTTCCTCCTTTGCTAACCAAGGTGTGAAGTCTTTTGCTTCGTGCTTCCAGATAGAACGAAGATCTGTTATCTTTTCAAGTTTACCGAGTTTCATATTATTTAATTTATCTTATCACCTCCCAATGTCCGGTCTTATCGCTTCCTACACGCTTTATTAATCCTGCTGATTGCATAGCTGCAATGTCACGTTTTATGGTTATAATACTGGTGCCTAATGATTCTAATATTGTTTTGGCAGTTACAGTATCATTTACAGTATCATTTATCGTGCCATTTTTTATGATATGATAAATCTTTTTCTGTCTTTCAGTAAGTTGCGATAATTTTACCGTATCATTTACTGGGACATTTACAATATCATCCTTTCGCTCGTCCTCGACAGTTCCGACATTATTGGCGATCTCATAATACCTATCAGACAACTTGTAGCCATCTTGTGCTGAGATGAGTAATCCTTCGTCGATAAGTTTGCGTAGTGTTACCTCATCTGTATGGCGTTGGCTTTCGCCTTGCGAAGCACGGAAGAGGGCGAGAAGGTCGAATACATTGAGTTTGTTGTTTGCTGGTCGGGCATTCTGCAACTCACGAGCATAGAGCATGAAGGCAGGGTACTTGATTTCGCCAGGGAGTCGTAGGCATACCTGCCATTCGTCTGTCAAAGAATAATCAGGCAAACGCTTTCCATCCATTAGGCAATGGTAGAACATCTTATCAACGCCTTGTCCGCTCTTCTCGATGAAACCTGCCTTCTGCAATACCTCGGTGATGAGTTTGCAACGTGGCATACTATTAACCGTAAGGATATTGTCCACATCAACACCAACAGGGAAACCTCCAGCATTGGTGATGATGAGTTGGTCGGGATATTGCTTGATGACCACATCGCTCTGAATGTACATCACACGATGGCAGCAAGCATTGAGGATTGCCTCTCGTACTACTTCTCGATTGAACGCAGGAATGTCACCAATGCGGAAACCGTCATTGTAGTGTTGCAATGGATTGCTGGCAGGTTGGTTGATGTAGTTCCACACAGAATCAACCATCAGTACAAGTGGTTCTTGGAATTCCTGACGTGCAGTGTATTCTATCATAGAGTGATATAGGCGGTACTCTACAGTCACGCGATTGCAATACAGATGCTTGCGTATTGCTTCTGACTTGCCAAGAAGGATGAGGGCAGCATTGGTCAACTGACCATCCTTATTCATGAGAGCAAAATCACGGAGCACCTGCAAAGTTGGTGTGCTCACAAACTCTGGCTTGTTCCAACGTTGGGCATAGCCCTGCTTTATCACACGGATTGCTTCTTCGTCAAGGTCTTCAAGCGAGAGTCCTTCGCAGATCTTCTCAGAGAAGTCAGGTTCGGACTCTTGCAGAATCTTGAGATACATGGCATCGGACATTGGCTTGAGTTCTTCGCCGACACGCATCAATGGCACGTCTTCGGATTCGCGCATCTGCTGGAGCTGCTGTATGGTGAATTTATTCATTATTGTTGCGGTCTTTGCTTTTGATACGTTTATCTCAATCAAGAATTCTTCTCTTGGTTGAACTCTTCTTGTCTTACAAGTTCCTGTACAGGCACCTCGAGTGCATTAGCAATAGCGATAAGTGCCTCAAGACTTGGTTGGGTGGTATTGGTCACCCACTTGGAAACAGTTGCAGGATCCTTGCCCAGTTTGTCGGACAACCATTTGTTGTTCAGGTCGCGTTCTGCAAGTACTACCCGTATTCTATTTAATTTTGCCATGATTGAATCGCTTTGTTTGGTGCAAAAATACTAAAAATAAATGATATAAATGCAGAAATGCTCAAAATTCTAATAGAAAAAAGCAAAATATTGACAGACTTATCAATATTTAGATGCGATAATGGCAAATAACGTTTCCCGTTTATACTTAACGAGTATTTTTGCGTATGAAAATAGGGAAAATTGATTGTTACGAATGACATTTATCTATAAAAGTGTTAAATATGGTGATGAAAGTTCTTTTTTTTCTGCCAAAACGGATGTAAAATCAAATTAAATGCTTAATTTTGCAGAAAATCTACAAAATCAACAATCAGATGATACTTAAAATCGAATTTGAAAACTTCTTCTCTATAAGAGACAGAATAAGGATTGATTTCAGAGCCGCAAACATAAATACTGCATTGGCTCGTGAACTGGGACATAATGTTCTGAATTGGAATGGCGTTCCTGTTCTTAAGTCTGTAGGATTGTTCGGCCCTAATGCGTCAGGCAAGTCAAACATACTTAAAGCGATCAATTTCTGCTGTCGAATGATTTTGGATTCACACCTTAACAATGAGGGTGTGGTATTCAATTTCGAACCATTTAAGTTCGAGGGATATCAGGACAAGCCTAGCAAATTTTTGATTGATTTTGTATGCGATAATGTAGAATACGAATACTCCTACGAACTCACAAAGAACCGAATATTATCAGAAAGTTTATATCATTATCCTGTAGGTAGGCGTGCGAAAATATTTGTCCGTGATATAGATGGTCAGTATAGCTTTGGTTCCGGTGTTTTTAGTAAGCCTACAGATGTTGTGTTGAACACTAGCGACAAGAATCTATTCCTCAGTCGAGCAAGCTCAATGAATAGAGAGCTTACACAAAAGCTATATCGTTATTTTCAGAATCAGTTCCTGCTAGGTTTGGTAAATGTTAACGAGATGATGGTTCTTGAAAGTTTCAATAGTTTCAAGAAGGTTATCCTCAAAGCTCTGGAAATATGTGATACAGATATAACTGACATTGAAGCCAGGAAGGAACAGGTATTTGCTCCAGCTGCCGTATTGGGACAGATTGAGGTGAAACTTGTAGATGTGTTGAAGTTCAAAACATTCCATCGCAATCAAAAAGATGTAATGTTTGATATGGATATGGAGGAATCTGATGGAACAAGAAAACTTTTTCAGATACTTCTCCGTCTTCTTGATGTTGTGAAGAACAGAAAAGGCATCATGCTTGATGAGTTTGACATGGGACTCCACACTCGATTAGCCGATTTCATCTTAGATCTGATACATGCATCAGAAGGTAGCCAGCTTCTGTTCTCTTCTCACAATACAAATCTTATTGATGTAAAGAGACTAAGAAGAGATCAAATCGTATTTGTCAATAAGACGGAAGATGGCGCTACTGAGGTCTATTCATTATATGACTTCAAGGATTTCCGAGAGAACATGGATGCAGAGAAAGGCTATATACAAGGTCGCTTCGATGCAGTACCTTATGTTGATTCTTCTGTTGATAGTATAAAACAATTATTGGAGGGATAACCATGGCAAGTAGAAGAGAAAAGGCACCCGATAAAAGGATGCGAAGAATTGCCTTGGTGATATGCGAAGGTGAAACCGAGGAAAATTATATCAACCTATTAAAGAGGTGGTATAAATCCCCTGTACGCATTGTATCTCATGTTGAAGGAACTAAGATTAGTCAGTCGCTTGTAGATAAACGCACAAAGGAACTTAAGATTTCTGCACTAGACAAGGTTGATACATTTTTGATGTATGATATGGATGTTACTGCCGTCAACGAGAAAGTTACGTCATGCAAAGCAGAACTCCTATTGAGCAACCCATGTTTTGAAATTTGGTTGCTTCTACATGCGAAAGACCAGAAGTCTTCCTTAAACACAGATGCGGTACTAAAGGAACTGAAAAAGAGTGCCACTGTATGGAACAACTATAACAAGTCGGTTTATACTGATACACAAAAGGCATTTTTGAAAGAACATATAGGCGTAGCCATTGACAGAGCAAAAGCACTTAGGGAATTCCAGAATCCTTCTTCTAATATTTATAAATTGGTGGAGATTCTCAAGGATAAACTATAATATTTATAGCCTCAATCATCAATTATACTTGAAGACCAAGACATCAAAAAATATGTAGCAAGTATGTGATTTTTTATGTGTTTATTTTGGGTTATTTGGGTGAAAATGAGTACCTTTGCATCGATTTTGTTACATGTTGCTTTTGGATGCTTATTTCCGTTTTTGCAACATGTAAGCAACACCTGATGCTAACGCATTGATAGTCAATATAAGTCGTTTTCGAGGAGGTGAAGTAAGTTTGATAAACAGACAATAAGTAAAAATAGGGGAAGGGGGTGTAACTTGCTGAGTTACACCCCCTTCCTTGTACTCTTTAGGATAAACATGATTGTCTGCATCAGACTCGCCTTTGAAAATCTTTCATCTTTTTAATCTTGTTTTGTGTCTTTATTCCATTTCTGTTTCAAGCGTTTCATACCTTCAACACCAAGGATGGTTATACCTCCGTATTGGAATGTCTTCGCCAACCCGAACAGAATGAACCAAAGCACCCCTTTTGCAGACGTGCTGAGGGGTAATAACATTTGGGCAAATGATAGAATATAGCAAGGTATGCAGCACAGCAATACTATCACTCCTGTTCTGAATGACAATTTGCTTAGCCATTGTTTTATTTCCCCTATTAGTCTTTTCATTAGATGTAATTATTGCTCTACTTATATAGACAAGTGAAGACCCCAAATATTTTAAAAAGAAAGGCAGATACGATTCCTTTATCTTTCAATGGTGGGGAAATTTAAGCTTATCTGATGAAGTGCATTGGTGTCCAAGGCTCACGCTCAGGAGCGTCTGTTGTCTCAATGCCATGCATCTTCTTGAGAGTCCACGCCATGTTGTTGGCGAGAGTGCGCATTGTCTGCATGCCTTCCATGTCCTGCGCCGACTGTCCTTCTTCACGACCGTACGCGATGTTCCAATACTGCGAACCGACGAGCGGCATATTGCACATCTGGAATGGCATCTGAAGTGCCTGGAAAGCTGCTGTTGCTCCACCTCTACGGCAAACGGTAACTGCTGCTGCCGGCTTGCCCTGGAAGTTTGCGCCACCGGCATAGAGCATTCTCTGCTGCATACACAGAAGCTGTCCTGAAGGCTGTCCCCAATAAACTGGTGAACCGAGGATGATGGCATCGCACTCAGCCATCTTTGCTATGACTTCATTGGTGATGTCCTGATCGCCAAAGACGCAGCGGCTGTCGCCATTGTTCTTGCAGGCTCCGCAAGCGATGCAACCACGAACAGCCTTGTTGCCTATCCACATCACTTCGCTTTCTACACCTTGCTTCTCAAGCTGCTGAGCTATCTCGTTGAGCGCTGTGAATGTATTGCCCTTCTGACGTGGGCTTCCGTTTACAAGTAATACTTTCATTGTATGGGGTGAGTTTTATGTTTGTTTCTAATTTTTCCGTCAATTAACTATTCAGATTAACTTCCTTTCCGAAAGGAGCAAGCGACAGCTTAGCCATCTTGAAGTGCTGCTTGCCCCATGGAATTCCAACTATCGTGATGCAAAGCAACAAACCGAAGAACATGTGCATTATCCACGCCCACAATCCGCCGAAGATCAGCCAAAGGATATTGAGCGGAATGCGAATGCAACCTATCGGACAATCCGTATCACGGACAGTAGAACCGAATGGCCATAGGCAGAGCAGTCCAATCTTGAATGTCTGTATGGCTACAGGTATTCCGATGATTGTTATGGCTAATGCCAAACTTCCCGAGAAATAGCCAATGGCGGCTTCCAAACCGCCAAAGAGCCACCATATTAAGTTTCCAAGTATTTTCATTTTCTTATCAGTATTACGGGTCGGGGACCTTCATAAAACGATGCAAAAATAGTAAAAATATTTGAAATACAAACAATTCTGATTATTTATCTGCAAATTCGGAACAAATTTGTCAACTTTCGTATGTTCAGCATAGCGAGTAACAGCCTCACCGCGTACTACTTACCTTGCAGTTTCTGCTGCAGTTTCGTGCATTCTTCTTCACTCAGTCCGCACTTTATGACATAGTCGCGAGCAGCCTTCTGGATATCAACGCTTGCCGGATTCTTGCCAGTCCAGTCAATCTTTGCAAAGTCATCAACTTCAGAAAGATTCTCGAAGAGCCATACGAGTCTGTCCACCGACAAGGACTTGCGCAGATTGTAGCTTGCGTCGTCCTTCTGTATCTTGTAGAAATTGATGAGCGTCTGCATATAGTCATCGGCAACCTCCTGATAAGAAGCTCCTGCCAACGACTCAAGGAGTATGATGACGAATCCGCAGCGATCTTTGCCCTCATTGCAATGAACGAGATAAGGAGGCTCGCGATTGAGCATAAAGCGGAGACCTTCGCCCATCTTTTTCATGAATGTCTCGGAATAAACATCGGCTGTAAGTCCGAGTGCAATCGTGCTTCCCTCGTCAAAAAGCTGCAGGCAATAAGGTGAAGTAAATCCGTCCATGTTGCGATAGTTGGCTATCTTCTCGTTCGTGTCGGCAAGGTCTATCTCGGTCTTTATGCCAGCCTGTGCAGCCAATTTGTCAACATAAGCATAACGAACACAATTGTCTTTCGGGTTCAGCGGATTGCTTGAACGGTAGAGCACACCGCTTGCCATGCCTGTAGTCTTCACCTCACGGAAATTCGCGAATACTTCATCAGAGGAGTAGTCGCTGCGGTTCGGCGTGTAGATGGACTTCATAACCTCCCATGTCTCCTTGTAGCCGTTGTGCTTGGCAAGGCTTATCTCGATTTTGTCGCCAATCTTGCCTCCAATGCGCTCCGAGAAATTGCCATGAAGAAGACCGAATCCGTACATCTTGCCCTCAGCATTATAGTCGCAGAAGCAAGTCTCAAACACGCCGACTTCGTTGAATCCAGTCACGAAAGGCACATTGTGGAGAGTTATGTTTTCGCCTATCTTCACATCGAGCAAATCGGAATATTCAAAACCGGCTTTCAGAAGATCGCTTGGAGTGAACGATGGCACAAGCATTCCGTAGCCGTCTATGTCAGCGATGTTTCCGTTTATCGGTTTGACATTCAGGATGTCTTGTGCAGTTGAGGCTGAGTTGTCTGTCATGTCTGTTTCGTTATCCTGCTGACAACCAGTGAGTAAAGGAGAAGCAATGGCTACAATAGCAGCCATTGCAATAGATTTAACATTCATTTTCATTGTGTTTTAGTTAATGTTTTTGAGTTTTTGTTTTTTGATTTCTGAGTGCAAAGGTATGGTGTCCTGAAAAGGTTTCGCAAACAATTCATGAAATGTTTTCGGACATATCGTGAACTTCACGGCAAGTACGCTCTTTTCACCGAATGTACGCTTATTCCTGCAAAACATAGCGCAATGACCGTAAAAAACAATCAGAAAAGGAAATGAAATATGAACAAAAAATACGCGCCTATATATGAGTATTAGAAAATAAACAATTTCATCAGAGCCACCACCATCTTTCTCAAAGATTTTCTTTTGTTTTTTCTCAAAGATTTAGAGCCCCTTGATAAGGGGCGGCTATAATGCAGGGTTACTTCGTCAAGTAAGTTTCTTTTATTTCTTATCCAGTTTCTTTGAGCTACATATAATCTTAGAGCGGTACATTAGAGGGGCCATACATTTGTGCAATTAGTGAGATTTGTGTTCAACAATAAAAATAGAAGCAAATCTTACAGCACTCATTACATGAGTATTCTTGTTAGAATTATTGTAAGATTTTTGTTTATTTTCGCACCGTTCATTACGGTTATTATGGCAAGCATACAAAGACATATCTGCAAGCAATGTGGCTACGAAGCAGAAGTTTATTCCGGCTACGGATTCTTCAAGCAGCGCATTAGCCAGGTGGTATGTGGCGAATGTCGCACCATACAGAACCTGACTGTCGGTGGCATCATTGCTGAGGTTGCTCCATCCTTTGGCTCGGAATACGGCAGATTGTGTCCGAAATGTATGAGCGACGACATAAAGGTCTGGGACGGTAAGACTTGCCCAAAATGTCAAGGCGAAATGCAGCCCGTTGGCGAGCCAGAATTCTGGTGCTAAGGTGCCACCATGGGGAAAGTTATGACCAAAACTTCAAGTTTATTCCAATTTTCTTGCATAAATCAGCGGAATGTTTTAACTTTGCCGACGATTAATATCTTTAATCAGACAGTTATTATTGTTTTATCGAAAGAAAACTAGAAACCTTAATTCAGACAAATAACATCCTATGAAAAAGCTTGTTTCATTACTTGCCGTATTGGCAATTAGCGTCTCCCTATTTGGACAAAGCACAAATTACAGCCAGTATAAACTGAACCAGAAAGATGCTGAATCAGTCAAGGCAGCAAAGACCTGCATGGCATTGCTAAAGCGCTGGAATGAAGGCATCAATCGCCATTCCGCTTCCGAAGTGTCAAGTTACTTTGGTAAGGTGGCTTTCTATTACACTGACTGTTTGGAGTCGGCAGACATTGCCAAGAATCTGAACTCCATGTTCAAGAAAAATCCGCAGTATAAGCAGACACTGAGCAATATAGAGGTCAATGTGGTAAATGAAAATCATGTTGAGATTTATTTCAACAAGAATGTCAAGACATCCCCTAGTGCTCAAGCAAAGTCGTATCCGTCATATCTCGTTTTCGACTATTACGATGGTTCTGCAAATATCAAGAAGGAAAGCGATAAGGTTACTGACGCAAATGTTGCGAAGAAGGCGAAGAACATCGTTAAAGTAAACAACAATATGCCGCTCAGTGCTCTTTTCTGCCCTGCGAATGTGAATAAATACGTGAATACAGGTTACTGGGAACTCGTAGGTTTTGATGGTGATGCAAAGGTGGGACCGATAGCCGCAGCAATATCAAATGCTACGGATTTTGCGCGTAGCACAATGTTTGGCACCATCCATAAAGGCTACAAAGGCAATCCGAACACATATTACGTAGGAGGTCATGCTGCCGGTGGACAGTCTGGCTGGTACGTCATCTATGTCTATGATAGCGTCAAGAAAACTCTTCGAGCTATCAATGGCGGTTCCGAGTAACTCCTTTTTCCTTATTTCACCACAATCTTCTTGGTGCTGCCGTCAGACATCCTTACGATATTGACGCCCTGCTCCGAAGTTTCCATCTTCTTGCCATCCACGCTATAAGTCCCCGTAGTCTCCGGTTCATCGAAGGTTACGCGGTCAACTACTTTTGTGGCTTTATATTCCTTAGCGCCGTTGTATATGCCCACAATCCTGTTCGGCAAGTTGTTTGTGCCGGTGCCGTTAGGAATGCAGGTGCAAGTCAGGGCGTCTGGAGCTATTGAGGTCACGGACGACGGAATATAGACGCGCTTGTTCGAGAAGTATTGGAAAGCCTTGCTGGCAATCGTTTCAGTGCCATCCATTACGTAGAAATATTCGCCATAGCCATTAAGAAGGAGCGCCTGAACCAATGTCTTTCCATCGGCACTGTACAATCCGATGCAAGTGCTTTTGTCGTTATATCCTGGGCGGTAAGGACATTCCACCTCAATCACCCTGAAACCGTTAGGGCAGTAGATGTAGTCCGTTGTGTTCTCTTGTGCAAAGGCAATGAGGGAGAAAAGTGTCAGTGAGAGAGTGATAAGAGTCTTTTTCATACTTAAGTGCTTTATGTGAAGTTTATTAAGTGCTTTATGCGAGGTTTATTTCCTGTTGCGAATGTTGACCATTAGCTAATTCGCATTTTAGCGGACAGTAATAGTTTTGTATATAAACTCCAACTGGTTTTGTATACGGAATTTTTTGCAACTCCTGGAGTTTCTCCACGCAATCGGTCACATTTTAGCAGACATTCTCCTTACCTTTGCAGACGATAAAGCAAGCTTCTGCTTCGTTTTTTAAGAAACTGACATGAACAACTTCATTGCGATATGAAAGAAATAGGGGATGTGCCATTTTACTTTTGACACATCCTCCAGATTAATCCCTTAAAAGTTAAACAAATCTCACAACAAGTCCGCTACTTGGATAGAATATCAAGCGGTCAACAATAGTCTTGCCTGCCTGCTTGAGAGCTGCTGCATAGCAATCAAACTGCCCCTTGTATTTGCCTGCATAGAAGCCTTTCTCGTTATTTTCGTCCTCAATGTGCGTAACACCTAATTGGCACGTCTTATAATCAACCAGCACACATCCTTCTGCGGTCTCCCATACGAAGTCCATGCTGCCAGTAAAGATTTGTCCATTGAACTTGTGCTTGAATCCTAATTCGTGATATGTTTTAACAGGTTTGCCGTATTTCTCTGTCATGAGTCCATAAAACCTTTTCCAAGTATCAATAATGTCCGTAGCAGTTGTATCTCCTGGTTCTAAACCATAAGCAGCCAATGTTGCGTTAATATGCTCAATGCTACTGTCGGACTCTATGCCACAGAATATGCTGTGAATGCAATTACCTATAACATTATCTTCAATAGAACCCTTGAGGCGCAGACGCTTATTCCAATACGCTACACGCTCTACCTTCCCCATATCCTTCATGCCACTTGGTTGTTGGTCGCGCAAAGGAGCATCGCAAATATTGCTCTTAAGTGTTTGCACAAAAACAGGAGGCATATCTTCTCCAGCGACCTCGCCGAAAGCAGGTTCAAAAGTTGCATTTTCCTCGGACTCTGCAGTCACACCTTCAGATGTGTCTTCAGAACCTTCTTCAGAAGTTAACTCTGGCTCAGGCTCTTCCAAATGTTCAATCTTGAAAGATACTTCAATACCAAGACAATCATAATCGTCACCAGAAGGATTACTGTTAGTTGAGAGTCCAATCTCATCAAACCAGTTGAGTTGGGCAGCACCTTTCGCGGAGATTCGTGCGGCAAGTATAAGTACATCCGCAGCACGAGTCATACCTACATACATTAATCTTTTACCTTCACGAACATTCTCTTCCTTGATGGC
Organism: Bacteroidaceae bacterium; assembly: GCA_024401275.1. Taxonomy (GTDB): domain Bacteria; phylum Bacteroidota; class Bacteroidia; order Bacteroidales; family Bacteroidaceae; genus Prevotella. Next base: position 91,425 of record JAKSLJ010000006.1, read on the forward strand.
TTTTATGTGTTCCTCATCGCAACACTGAAGCATCTCTGGAGTAAGATTAGGGCTGGCCCCAAGAACCCATGGCTGTAAGCGAAGTCTCATTTGTGGATACAGATTCTCTTTCGTTGGTAACTCAGGATGTTCCGTATTGACACCTTTATAGTTTCTTGACCCCCAACGAGGGGAATCATTCAGTTTGTTGTTGAGAGAAGCCAAGATAACATATTTCCACTGAAGTCCCTTAGAGCCATGATATGTTGTGAGCGTTATGCCATCTGGATTGCCATCTATGGTCATTGGAGCATCCCAAGCATAGTTGATAAAGCCTGGAATTGTAGAAGGAATGGCCATCGTACAGCATCTCTCCTCATATTCAGCAGCTAAATCCATAACATACTGAAGAATAGAAGCATCACCACACATTCTTACTGCCTCTGAATAAAGATCCTGTTCAACGATAATCGTCTCAACAATATTCTTGATGGAATGATGTTGATAATTTGGGCGTGAGGCAACAATGCGTTTAATCATAGGAACATCCGCAAGAAACTCTCCGCGTTCCTCCTTAGGAAGCTCGTCCCATGCAAGCTTTTCGTCTATAATCTTTCCGTTAATGTATCCTTTAGCCGTAAGGTTAGCTATCTGCGTTTTTGCAATTTCATCGTATGGGTTATCGATAATCTTCAGAATCGCAAAAATCAAGTCATAGACACCTACTCGCTTAATGTCATCATCGTCTTTTATTGTCCTTTCATACGAGCGATTAACAGGTAAGTCGTATTCATATAATATGTCAGCCAGTTCATTTAAGTAGTCATTACCACGAGCAAGAACGGCTATATCAGAAGGAGTAACTCCCTGATTGTTTACAAGATCGTTGATATAATATGCCAAATCTCCAATTTCCTCAGAAAGATTTTTTCCATGCAATTCAACAAAGCGAAGACTATTCTCTATCTGCTTTCCGTCTTCCGCTTTCTTCTCACATGTTTTTAGGACTACACGCTCTTCACTCATCTCACTGAAGAGAGGAATGAAGGTTTTATTGACAGCGTCAACAATGGCTGGTACAGAACGATATGACGTATCAAGTGGCTTTGCAAGTTTGCATGAATCGATACTGTCAATATTGTCCACAACAGCATCTGTTAGTATAGAGTCTGTTCCACGGAAACCATAGATAGCCTGCTTAGCATCGCCAACCCAATAGCTTTGAACTAACAGATTTGACAACCTATCGAACATTTGAACCTGCAAAGGAGAACAGTCTTGGTATTCGTCAACAAAGGCATACTTATATTCCTCGGCAATCTCTTTTCTCACGTCTTCCAATTGCGGTTCTGTAAGCAGGCGGAACATATTGCGCTCCATATCGCAAAAGTCAAGGATGTTATGACGCTCCTTATAGTCTTCGTAGCCGCTTTTCCATCTTTCTGCAAGATTAAAGATAGTAGTGATGTACTTTTCTTCAAGGGCGACAACCTCCTCGCTTTGAGCATACTGAGCGTATGAACCAATAAAATCTTCACCAATACTCTTCAATGCTTTGGTTCCTCCGAGAAGGGTTGAAAGATCCTTCGCAAAACCATAGCTTTCTGTTACATTACCATGCAACTTCTTCCAAGCCTCTGCGTTACCCTTTGACGTACAAAAAGGTTTAGCTTCATCCAGAATACTGTTCAATTCTTTGTAGGAAGGTGGCAAAACATGAAGGCCTTCTATCTTAAAGCGTCTAACCAGATTCAGGGAATGCTCAAGACTTGGTTTGAGATCCTTGATGTTGAAGCCGCTTGCCAAATCCACGATTTTCTTCAAGTCTTCTTTCCAGAATGTTGTATTCGACTTGTCTGCTCCGTATGGCAGAGCCTTCTCCATAGAGAATAGTCTTCCGTATTCATTGAGGAAATGCAGTTCTTCAGATGTAAGCACCTCAGACAAAGACTGATCTATATAGAATGCTTTGTCCTCATCAGTCAAAACATTCTGCTCAGGAGTTATGCCCAAGAAGAACCAATAGCGCTGGATGAAAGCGTTGCAAATACCATGTATTGTATTGATAAGAGCGTTGTCAAGTCTCTGAGCCATAAGCTCTAATTCAGGCATATTCTCCTTCTTAGCCTTTTCGTAAAGCTTTACTTTGGCTCTTTCACGAATTTCTTCAGCTGCCTTAACAGTAAAAGTGGTAATGATGACCTGCTCTGGTTCCACTTTTTTCTCAATAATCAGGTTGGCAAGTGTTTCTGTCAAAGTGTATGTTTTACCACTACCAGCACTTGCACTTATGTATGTTATATTCTTCATTATCGTTTCAAGAATCCAAAATTAGAAAATCCGTTTTCTGTTTTCAAATCGTTGTAAGTAGCCAACGGCATAAGGTTTCTCTCCTCAGTATTACATCCATAATCCAAGTACTCAGGTTCAAGACCTTCGCCATTTTCTACACGCCCACCCATTATCTCTTCTCTGCGATACTTGTACGAATTCTTTATCTTCTCAAAGATGTCTGTTACAGCATTTTCATCAATGTCTATGCGATAAGAATTTTCTCCTTTGAAATGGCTCGTGCTATAGAGATGACCTTCAGGCATAAGGAAATATGCACATTTTGCAACATTCTTATTGTCTTTCGCCTTAATGAGCTGTTGATAGAGTACCAGCTGGGCTGCCGTGTTGTTCTGGAGCTTACCCACATAATACCGCTTTGAAGAAGTCCATTTGAAATCAAATACAACCACATCTCCATTTTCGTCTTTAAGCGTCATATCAACAAATCCCTTTACAGGTATGGCGATATCATCAGCAGTGCGCAAACCTATATCTGTCTCATCAATAGGATATTCGCACTCCAAGACCTCAAGATTATTACTCGAGATAATCTCCTTCAGGTTATCAATGCATACCTTCAACTCTGTTTTCAGTTGCTTCATCGCCATAATGTTCTCTTTCTGCAAAAGGACTGCACCGTATGCATTTATCACTTTGTCAAAAGCTTCACTGTAATCTGTGGTATCTGCCGATGGAGAGAAGAGTTCTGCGATAACGGCATGCGCAACATTTCCTTGAGTACGCTTCACACCTTCCAATTCAATGGTATTGCTGCCCCTTAACTTCAGGACATAGTCCATGACATAGTCTATAGGGTATTGAATAAGAGTCTCCAATGAAGAATGGCTTTCGTGCGTAGGCCAGTTAATCTTTTCTGCATTTTCAATATAAGCATACTTTGGCTGACTACCATTCCAGAAATTTTCCATTTCAATTTCAGGAATCCCATCAAACGAAACCTGCTTATAGAAATCTTCAATATTCACATTGTTTTCAAGCCAAATCATGACAGGATGCTTTGCCAAGTTCGTTGAACCGCTCTTGTCGCATTTCACTATAACAAGCTTTTCGTCCACATGGGCGAACGGATACATCATCACTGCATTGTAGTATGCACGCTCCTGAACTTTGTTCCAGAAAGTCATCTTGTCTTTAAGCGAATTGTATTCCAAGGCTGACAGGAATGAACAAGAAAGACGATGCTCTGATACGCCATATACATCACACCATATTGCAGTCTTTGCATTGTCAACGATGGCTGCCCCAGAACTGATCGTGTCACGACATCCTGCCTGGGCATGATACTGACAGAAATCGCCTGTTGAAGAAAGACTTGCCACCCAACCTTCTACCAAAGAATATTGTACCTTATCGCGCTCCTCTTGCTGTGTTAACTTAGAGAAGCTGTTCAGCATATCAAGCAGTTTGAAGAGTTGCTCGCGTATTTGTTTTTCTTCAGCGCTTTCGTTAAGGATTATTATACGTTGCTGACACCACGTGCACAGTTCCTTTGCAAAAAGCCAAAGCTTAGCACGATCTATCAATATGTCTTCTTGCTGCTGATTTTCTGTTATGTGGTCAAATTCATCTATGTCAGGAAGGAAGAGTGAAGCATAAAGTTCCCTCTTCTTGAGGTTTGAATTTTTCTTTTCATCAAGTTCCTCTGGAGTAAGTTTTTCAGCATCTTCTATTTCAAGGTAATCACCTGCAATATACGCATCAATCAACTCCTGGCACTCTTCGTTTCTATACCCTCCTTTACCTACTATCATATCCGCAAGGTCATAACGGAATTTTCCTGGAAGCGGATGGACAGGAGTTGTGAGCCACTGAAGTAGAGTGTTAAGGTCAAGCGGCTTATTGAACAGGTTGATTCCAAGGGCAAGCAACTGAAGCGTTATAGGACTTGCATTGCTGAGTGTGGAGCCAGCGACGGGATGACCAGCCATACGGAGCCAGTTGTCCTGAAGTTTGTTGTCGCCATTGATCCACACATTGTAGGCATCATCTGGAAGGGATGTCAAATATTGTATAGCATCTTCTTTTAGAGTAAACCATAAAACTTCAAGTTTCTCTGGTGAGAGGAGCTTTGTGTAGTCATCCTGAAGCTTGTATTCTATTTTGCAGCCGCCATCTTCAAGTAGCGTAAGTAACTGCTGAACAAACGGTTTCAGCATTTTCTTTTTGAATGGCACTATTATATGACTGCCTTTCAGTATAGTAGGATTCTTTTTGAGAGCTTCAAATACTTTCTTATGAAATTCAACATTTCCTGGACAATGAAAGTCCTTCTCCACATCAGAAAGCACTTTCATTCTCTGGCTTGCAGTTGGCATGTCGAAGGTCCATCCATATTCTGCAAGTTCATCTCGCCACAGTAGACACTTCTGGGCAGTTGTCAAAGCTGCCTTCTCAAAAGATGCGCTGAACACATTATTTTGATTTTGCTCCATATATTTGGAGAACACCGAGTAATATTCAGCCAGTCGTTCACCAGCAGAAATATCCTTTTGGTAAACACCAAGCATAGTTGCCAGCATGCCTACCAAACCGCTTGTGTTTTTGTATTCACAGTCAAAAGCAATGTTTCCATGCTTCTGAAAATCAATGTACAGATGTCCATTATACTCAGGACTATAGTAAATCTTCATAGAAATTGGTTGTAAAAAATCGTTTTCTTTATAGTCTTTACATAAACCTACTATATTGCAAAATACCCAAAGCCTAATCAAGTACAAGTTTTGAAGCCTCAAATTCTTCTGCCATGACCTCAGAAAAGAGATTTGCAACCTCTTGAGTCTCAAGATGCATTTTTTTCCCAAGTGACATCAAAACATTGATCTCCTCAACATTGATGTTAAGATCTGCCATAGCAAGTTTCACCAAGAATCTCAACATTGCCGGAGCCAGTTCCGCATCAAGTTTAAGAATACGTCGAATGGTTTTGCCTAATTCGGACTCCCTGTCTTCAACATTCATAACATCAGCATAGAATTCCTTAGGCTGCATTTGTGAATCAGAAATGAGTCCGTATATCTGCATCAGCTCTTCTGATGTTATCTCTCCATCAGCTTCTGCCATTTTTGTTCCTGCGAGAGCAACAAACTTTGCGATAAGGAAATCCAGTTCCGAATCACGCAACTTGTAAAGAATAGACATCAAATAGTTCATCTCTTCTTCGTACGCTTCATCACCGATTTCGCTCTTTAATGCCATGAGAAGTAATGATTTTACACGAATAGCCTTTTCCGGATGAGTATGCTGGAACACATCTTCAAAACGACTGATTTGCTTAAGTTCCTTATCGATACTATTCAAGTATTGGTCAAAGTTTCGGAAACCTAAATCGCCTATCGCCAATCCACACTCAAGTTTCTCTAATGCAGAGAACACAATGTCAAGGTCTGGACATGCCAGATATGCATAGCGGTCAGCTATAAGTTCTGCCAGTCTTGACCATAAGAGGTACTTCTCATTGATAAGTCCAGTGAAGTTTTCTTCATTTGGGTAGATGAAATTCGTAATAAGTCTTAATGTGGAAGTGTCCTCAATTATGTGTCCAAGTTCATGACCCATGATGGCTTTCAACTCATCAATAGTCATAGTGCTTAGCAGAACAGAGTTTATTGTTACAATATGTGGATCTCCCTTGGTTTGGCTTGCAAAAGAAGCAGCATTGAGCTCACGAGAAAATTCGATGTATAGTTCTACATCCTTCTTGAAACCCAAGGTTTCTTTAACCTCTTGGAATGCATTGTACACATCCGTGTACATCTCTGGATAGCGTCTTAACAACTTTTCGTCAAGCAGGATGCCTCCTTTTTGATTGATTTCCTCACGTACTGCCGCATTAGATGCTTTTGCACATTTAAGCGTTTTCATAACTTTAAGTACAGCATCACCTTGCAAGGCATCATACAATTGCTGACGCAGTTCTTGTTCAAGTGGAATTTGGATGATTCTTTTTGCCATAATATAAAAAGATTATTTCATTTTTGCGACTACATCACGTCCGATAAACTTTTGTAATTCATTGAAAATTTCAGGTTTTAACAAGTCATACCAAGTGTGATCGAAAACAAGGTCTTGCTCACCGCGGAAAGCCTCCTTCTTACGTTTGTAGATACGAATGATATTTTTGTCGCAGATGCCAAACATCTTTGCTGAAAGTGGGTTTGCGTATGACATTCCCTGGTTATATGCCTTCTGCCTCTCATTATTGTTATACATATCATACTTTGCCTCAATGAGGAAAGGAGCCTTAACTTGGTACTGACTTTCTGCATCTTTGAAGAAAACAAAATCAGGAATAGCCTTCTCCTTTCGTCCAAATTTCACAATAACCTGGCGAGTCCAGTCTTTTCCATCCTCCGAGCTATAGCCAAGTTTCTCAAGAAGCGGAATAAGAAGTTTTTCCTCTACATCCTTCTCTATCTTACAGTCTTTGGCAAAATCTATCTCAGGTGCTTCGATACGAGGAAGAACAGATGTGTCAAATCCCTTAGCTTCAAACATGCGCAGCAACTGGTTATAGTCTTCTATTTTCAGTTCTACACCATTGATTCCACGAAGTTTACGACGAACTATTGAAACGTTCTTCATATATGGATCTTCTGTAAGTTCTTTGAAAGATATATGAGGAACTTCTATCTTGTTCACCACCAAAGAACGGTTGCACCAATAATCAAAAGGATTAACATTACCGTCCTGCCCTGCACGCCATACCGAATGAATACAACTGTTAGGAGCAACGGCGTAAACCACAATGATATCACCACGTCTTGTAGCCTCATTGCATGCCCATACATTTTCCGTAATATCGGGCATAGCTTTATAATCATCCTTACTTGCTCCTGTTAACCAGATACGAGTTGGAGCAGGCAAGTTATCGACTTGCACCTTATTGTCATCATTATCTCCTATAGCATTTGGAGCAAAGGAATAAAGCAAAGCGCAAAGCTGAGCCTTCGTAAGTTCGTTTTCTGCTCGATATTTATCCAAAATACAGCAAACATCATAGTAATATAGCAATCGCAGATCCGGGTTCTTCTGGAGCGGAATACCAGGAAGCTCAATCCCGAGGTAGTTACAGCGATTTTCAAAAACCTGATAGTTCTGATTAAACAGAATTGGATAATACAGACTTTCTTCCCACATAGCATACATTGCAATTGATAATTGTGGAATATATGATGCTTTGAGTCTGAGGTCTCCAGACGAGCAGAAAACACTTAAAGGAACAATTTCTTTAGATTCTTCTGTCTCATGTCCCCAATAATAAAGTTCAATGCCTCCCATGAACTGAGAGTAGAACTCGCCTTCATCCTCAATTTTAGCAACGTCTTCGTTTTGATTTAAGAAATCACGAATTGACAAATAGGCTAGGTTGAATAATTTAACAAACACGTCGGGACTATATGCATTGTAATAGTCCTTTTCCTTTTTTTCCACAAGAGAATAGATAGTTTCCAATTTCTTGTCCCATAGTTCATCCTCGTCAGCCTTAAAGGTAAAAGCATCAACAACAGCTTTTCCTTCTGGCGACTCAAGAAAAATTTTGTGAATGTAGTTCATGATAGTTTATGCTGTCTAAGATTAATGACGCAAAGTTATAGATAAATTTGTGAATCCCAAAATTATAGATCAGAAAAAGCATTTTTCATGCGAAAAAATGCCAAGTTCCAGCTTATTTTGCAGTTATATACTGAAACTTTCTGGCATCTTACATTCCTAATCCACTCAAAAAAAATCTAGGTAAACGCTTTTTTATATCGCTTGAAATTAAAGATTATAGCTGGCAACAAGAACGTCATACTCTTTTGCTGCTAGATTGCTACAGATTCGTTTGATTGCATGGCCGACCTGTATCCACACACCAATGAAGTCTGCGTTTTGGATTGCGGATTTATATGCGTGAGCATAAGTGTACAATGTGCTAAGGTGTGAAAGAATATCCTCAACAGAATAGTCTGATTTACAGGTTTGCTCATTCTCGCAGCCCTCAATCTCAATGCAGCCGATATCTATGAGAAAATCAAGCATGTCGCCTTCATTAGGGAGAAACTCTGTGCGGATTTCTGGAATGTCGTTGAAAAGTTCAACTTCCGTTCCTTCAACAGAACAATGATCAAGATAGAGCGACTCGGTTTCCTGCATGATAGGAGCGATAGAATCGTACTCTTCTTGTAGCAGACAAACCACAGAACTAAGGTTGCAATACGCGGCTTTCTGGCTTGGAGTAATGTCGTGAAGGAGAAGTTTCTCTCCGTGGAAAGCCAAGATGTTAAGCAGGTTCATCATTTCGTCCATCGCATTTTGGAGAGCATTGAATCGTTCCTGCAACGTGAATGTCTTTATGTATTTTTTCATGATTTTCATTGTTTGATTGCAAAGTTAGGTTCAAAGTCTGCCAAATAATGGCGGATTTTGAAAAAAGTTTCAATTATTCGCAAAAAATCCCCCACCAGTCTGGAGTGAGGGATATAAATATTCATTTGTTATGATTGATTACTCCTCGTCTGTTTCAAATGAATCAGGGTTGTACATACAGCCCATTTGGGCAGTCCACTCTGCCATTCTGTCATGCAGCCATTGCGGCTCTATGACTTTGACATCAATGCCCTGATACAGCATTGCACGCATAAAATCAGGCTCTGGGCGAAGTCTTAGCTCGTAGATTGCGGTCTTTTCGTTCTCCTCAATCTTTTTTTGCGAAGGATGGAACGGAAGATTATCGACATACGGAACCTGCCAATAAGGCACTTCTATCAGTACTCGTTCAAGCGGAGTGGTGTAATTTGCCCATACTCCATAGAACTCTGCGAAATATGCACGTGTGGAAAATCCTTTCGGATATTTGAAAGTCTCTGGCAGTACCCACAATCGGTCGATGCGATCAAGGGCATAAACCTTTATCACTCCAAACTTATCCCATTTGGAGAGTTTCTCGTCGTTGTGTGCCGTCTCGCTGAGGTCGTTAGCAAGCAAGTACCATCTGCGCTCGTGCATCTTTAAGCCAAGAGGTGCAACCTTGAAATTGTGATTGCTGCGTTCCTGTCCGAACTTGGTATATTGCATCTCTATAACCTTGGTATTCTGAAGAGCACGCATAATATCTTCAAGCCACACCTCTCCTGACGGCACGTGCTCCAGAATAACTCTGTCGCGCATGTTCTTGCTCTCTGCCACGGCATTGCTGATAGCCATAGATTGTAGCAGCCATCGTGTAGCATCGTCTTTGAACAAAGAGTGGCGATTTGTTATGGTGTATTTCTGCGTACCAGGCACTCTTTCTATTATCGCACCGAATGTTCCAGGAATCTTTTGACGCCAATTATAGAACGTCTTCTCAGCAAGTTCACGCTGATCGTCATCATACTCAAGGCGATAACGCCAACTTTCCTGCAATTCAGCGAAGGTCTTGTCTTCCTTTGCCAACTGTGCAATAAGCCACAGATACTCTTTGAAAAGTACTTTTGCCATACTATCTTTATATATTAATGTATAGTTATAATTATATTCGGTTTGTTCTTTGAATTACACTGCAAAGGTAGTAAAAAAGTTAGCATTTCCTTTACCAACTTTCTAGTTTTTTTATTTTTTTGAAATATTTTACCGAAATTCAAAACTTTTTCGAAAGACAGCCATTATTTGGCAGACTTAGAACCTACCTTTGCACCCAGAAACAATAAAAATCAAAAAACTATGGACAAAAATACTGTTTTTTTCGGTACTAAGGGCTTGACAGCCACTTCTGCAAACTTCGTTGCTAATCTTGCCAAGGAATATGTTGACCGTATTCTTACCGAGTTGGATAACATCAATTTTCTCAACAAGGATATTGAGATTATCGGTTCTGACAAAAAGAATCGTGTGAAATCGGGTGTTACTTCCCTCGCTGACGTCGCCGATAAGCTTAAGGCTATCGCTGATGCCCACGCTCTCATCGCTTGGCTCCGTGAAGGAATCAAGGCAAAGGATGCTATGGCATACGAGCTTAAAATGCTTAATTACGAGAATTGGTCTGGCAAAAAGCCTGCCGAGGCTCCCGAATCTCCTACATATCTTACTCGCGAAGACATCCTCTCTGAGATGACTGCCGAGGAGCGCAACCGTATGTATGCTCTGAAGTCTGCCGCTGCTGTCTATGGTAAGTTTCTTCATCCGGGAGAAGCTTTCTCTGAAGCCAAGAAGGACCTTGCCGAAAGAATCGTGAATCCTATCAATTATTTGGCTAATGGTACAAACACCATCATCAACTACTACACTCCAAGCCTTTCTGTAGAGGAGGTGGATAGCACCTTCTTTGAGCTTCAAGCCAAGTATCGCGAATGTCAAGCTCAATACAATAAGATAGAGCACAACATCACCTCCCGACTCTTGGCTGACAAGGCGTCAAAGGATGCCGAATACGCCAAAGCCTTGGCTGCATACAACGCAAAGCACAACGAGGAACTATGCGCACTCGAGGAGTATCGCAACAAGCGATCAAATGAAATCAACGACCTCAAGATCATTATTCCTACGTCGCTTGAGGCAATGTACCAAACTGTTCGACAGTTGGGAAAGCACAAGGAATAAATGAACCCCTAATAAACTCGTAGGCAATGCGGACGGACTGCCGCAAACCGCATTGCCGAATCGCTCTTTAGATTGTCCTTATTCCAGGAAATACTAGGATTTATACCAATGCTTTTTTGTAGGCAAAGGAAATCCACACTCTCTGCATCTCCAACCTCTTTTCGGCAACAGGCCGAGCGGTCTGTGACAACACCGCCAAATGATTTTGCTTTTGATGGAGCATGCAGGTTCTTGATCTGGTTTTCATTCTTGCATATCTGGACAGTTGAACAGGGCAGCGGGGCTTGGCGCACAGTATCGCCAAGATGGCACTCCGATACTCGGTTGGCGAAAGCTTACACACCGTTGCAAGCTCGTGAGTTCGATTCTCACTATCGGAACATAGAGCGTTTTGGTAAGTTGGAAACGACGCCCCATGTCGTTAAACCGCCGCAGAAGCATATATTAGCGCTGCCTTCTTCGCTCCCTAACGACGCCATGGGGCGTCGTTTCCAAAGATCTGCCCAATTGTAATAAAATCACCAAAAGTCGAGAGATTTTTTGTTGGTTTGTTGGTGTTTGTTGGTGTTTTTTCCGTGCAATAAATGAATAAAGCGTACAGTTTGTGAAATTCACAGATTGTACGCTTTCTTTTCATATACTGTTTGCGAAACCTTTTCAAAACCCCATACCTTTGCAGCGTCAAACATTTAGAGTCCCTTGATAAGGGGCGGCTATAATGCAGGGATTGACAAAAACTCAAAACTAAAAACTCAAAACTAAAAACATTAACAAACCCAGTTCCCTGCCGTTTTTCGGCTGGAACATTAAAAAAACAAAAACGAGACATTATGAAAAAGCATTTTAATCTTATCGGCAATGGCAAAGTAATGACTTGCGCCGCTTTAGTAGGACTTTCATCAGTTTTCGGACTTTCAAGTTGTCAGCAAGACGACTATGTAGATGAACCAACTAACACCCCAAGTGCCACACAGAGCACGACCCAGGTATCTGCTAATGACTCCGTATTCGTGAACAATTTCAAGTTCGATTATGACAATTGCGGTACCACTTCTCCTGACCAGTATGTAGCAGACATTAACTTCGGTCCAAAGCACACCGTTGCACAATCTCGCTCAATAACAATGGGAACCGTACTGGCAGTTGCCAAGGGAGTTGCTACATTGTGTCAAGCAGGAAATACGATAGCTAAAACATTCGCAGAAGACCCTGTAGCAAAGCAGCTTGAGACTATTTCCATGGATCTGAAAGAAGTTAAGGGTATGGTCGAAGACCTTACGGAGGCACTGCAAGACAATGATGCCGCAAAGTACTACAATGAACACATGTGGCAATACTATAGTTTTGCTACCAACGGCGATTATCTCAACCAATATTTTCAATTCCTTAGAGAAGGCGACATTGAGTCTGCATACGGCATTGCCGATAGTTGGGCAAAGCAGAAACTCGACTGTGGAGATCCTTCATTGGCAATTACGAAAATGATGAACTATATCCCTGATTTCCGCACAGGTGGCAAGATGAACATTGCTCAGATGTACGATTATTGGGTGTTCCAGACCACACCTTGGGAACATCTGGGCTACCAGAAGCGCGAACAGCTCCGCCTTGCCGACATAACAATGTGTGCATCAGGCTATATCCTTGCACTTGCACACTACAAGCATCAGTATGACATTGCAGAGAAAGCAGACAGGAAAGTTGACCTAGCTGAACTTGGTATAAATATCAACGCACTTAATGGCGCGTTCAAGAAATTCATAGACTTCTATAGCAGAGAAGACATCGCAACTTTCCCTCGTCATGACGACAAGCTTATTTGCCAGATAAAGAACGCTAACATCGTATTCAACAAGGATATCAAGATTCGCGATATGAAGAACCATCCTTGGCAGCCAAACAATACTACCAAATATGATTTGAAGACATTGATGTATGGCGATGTAAATACAAGCAATCAGACCGTTCTCGATCGCTCCATCAACCAATCTGAGGCAGAAGCTATCTTCAACTACTACAAGGCCCTCAAGAAGAAGGACAGCGATGAGAAGGTTACCTTCGAGAAGATCATGGAGGATGCAGGTTTCAATCTTGACGGTCTTGACGCAAGCAAGAAGCATATCATGACTCTCAGCGACGGATGCTGGATGGAGAAAGAACACTGGTACAACCGTAACTTTAACTGCTACTTCAACCATGTGGTAGTTGCCAATGATAAAAACGAGGATCCTATCCGTAAGAACTGGAAAGTGGGATGCATGTGGATTGAATTTCGTAAAGAGCATCATGCGATGCAAACAGAGACTCTCAAGTGGTGGGATCACTATTCAACCGACGACTGCCAGTACTTCTACACTAACATCGAAAAGCGCTTCACGAATATGAAGCCATACTAAACCGAACCGCAAAAATCAATCAAGAGCGAAACTTTTAATATATAATGTCAGCCATCCGCAGAATACATAACGGTATCTGCGGATGGCTTTTTTGTGTGTGCAGTCTCATCTGTGGTTATCAGTGAGATCTGTGGGAGCCCCAGCCTTTCGGATTTTGAAGAGATAGTGTGAGAAAACTTGTTTGTTTGTTTGCGTTTTTCCCCCGTTTTTTCCCGTACAATAATTGAATTAAGCGTACAGTTTGTGAAATTCACAGATTGTACGTTTTCTTTTCATATAGTGTTTGTGAAACCTTTTCAAAACCCCATACCTTTGCATCGTCAAACAAATCAAATGACACTCAAAACTTAAAACTTTAACATTAAAAATTTAAAATTAAAACTCAAAACATTATGAAAAAGTTTCTTTCAAAAATCATGTTCGCAACAGTAGCAATCATTTCAGCTACAGGTTTCACATCTTGTAACAACGCCGACGATCCTATCGTTCCAGAGCAGGCAGCCGCTCAGGAGAAGCCGGATAAGAGCAACGCGGTTCCAGCTTATGGAGTAGTTCTGTCAGACAACATCCTTGACATGTACGATGTAATGCTTGTTCTGCACAGTGGCGACCAGTCAAAGGAAGTAGTTCTGACAAAAGCCAATGCTCAATCACAAGAAAACATCGATGCTAAAAATATTAGGTATCAGTATTTCTATACTGAAGTAAACGGAAGGCAGGGTGTAGGCTATGTAGAAGCCAAGGTCACTCCGAAGGCAAACATCAAGACAACCCTTGCAAGCATGCCAGAAGAAGCACTTACCATGGTCTACGGATCAGGCCCAACGAAGGCTGTATATGAAAACGGCAAATTTATGGGTGAAATAGATAAGCAGCTAATAACAGTTCGTTCACACATCCTTCCAAGCAAGATGCTGCTTGAGGACAATGGAGCAATGGTGTATGACTCTTGCGCAAAAGTCATTGTAGCCGCTCTCTCACAGAAGTAGTAAGATGTAAGCCATCCGCACGCATTCGAGCATCAAGCGGATGGCATCTTAATTTAATGAAACTATTATGAAAAGTATCAAATCCATTTTCTTTGTACTGTTGGCCCTTGTGTCTTTCAGTGCATGTTCGGACCATGATGATTTCGACATTCCGGAAGCTTCAGACAAACCGGAAGTCAAGGAGGAAGGTCCTGACTATCTTGTCATGCTGTACGCCGTTGGAGGTGGAAACCTTGATGCGGCTATCATGTCAAACATATATCAGGCTCTCGATGTAGGCAGCAGCGACAATGTCAAGATGACTGTCCAGTTCAAGCTCTCTGCCAAAGAGCAGAAACTGTACCCTCAGTTTGACGGCACACGCCGCCTGGATCTTGACGACAACGACCATCTTGTAGGCACAATGAAGGAGGCTGTGGCAGACTATCCTATCATCAGTAATTCTTATCAAGTGTTCGCGAAACTCTTTTCGCAATTGAAGAGTGAATCTATTGCAAATTCGCTTTACGACATGGCGAAAAGCGATGCTCTCGCAGACTTTATCTCGTGGAGCATGAATAAGCATCCTAATGCCAAGCGTACCATTCTCATCATTAGCGGTCACGGTTCAGGCTGGCAGCTGGCTAGGGACGGCAAGCAGGACAGTCGTGCCAACAAGCAGATCAGCCGTGCCATCTTGCAGGATGACAACACAAAGGCACTCATGAGTCTTGGTTCTGTTGTTGATGGCGTCAAGAAATCGGCAGGCATGGTTGACTTGCTGTATGATGACGCTTGCCTTATGAGCATGTACGAGAATCTCTATGGTTATGCCGACTGCGCGAACTATCTGCTTGCTGCTGTAGAACAGACTCCAGGTGCTGGTGGAGACTATTCGAAACTTATCAATGACTTAAAGAAGACTGGCACCTCCTATGCGGGACTTGAGGCTACGATGCACAACTTTGCAGACTATCTGGTTTCAGATAAATGGTGGACAAGCGGTAAACTGATAGGTTTGGGCTATGGCGGCAAATACCACGACATTGCACTTTATGACCTCTCCAAACTCCCCATCCTGACTGCTGTGCTCAATAAGGTTGCCGATACGATGGCGAAGAAGTTTACCAGCGATGAGTCGGTGGAGCCAACAGTCAAGGGAATTACTCTCGGAGAGCATTTCTCGGGCTACATAAACTATGCATTCACTAACTGTCAGATAGCGTACGTCAACGACTTCTATTCACTCGATTACATACCTGAGTCACTTTGCCCTTACGTAGAGGCAGACCAATTGGAGGAGTACCCTTATGCCGCGAACTCTGTATATTTGTCAAGTCTCGTCGATTGGATGAAATATGGCGAATCTGAAAATGCACGGAATGCCCACGAGAGTTTCCCTGAGGAGTGGGCTTGGTTGCAGAGAGTAATCATTACCCAGAGCGTACCGTCATTCTCTCTCACCGACATTCTTCGTATTCTTGACAATAAGCTTACGGAGGCTGGCGCAAGGAACAATCCGTTCAAGCAGCTGAGAGCAGAGATGCTTGCGGCACTCAAGGAAGTTGGTCACATCTCATGTACTTTAGGCGACGAAAAGCCGGGCATCGATCAGGCATACGAGTTGTGTTCGCCAGGCATTACGATAGTACCGTTCAACGATGCATATTACGACAAGGTTTCCAACACCTTCCTCAAAGAGATTCCGACATACCAAGAAGCATTGGGCATCTACCAGCAGACAGACTTCGACAGGCAGGTGGGATGGAATCGCGTACTTCAGCACATCGGCATTTTCCCAGACCTGTTTTCTAATCCTGCACGAAACCGTGTCGGCAAGTAGATACCCAACTTATAGATGCAATTCCCCAAGAGTTGAAGATTACAACTTCATGCTTGGCTTCAGCACATCATGACACTGTACCTTCTCAAACTTTGGCTGTGAGTATATGGCAGTGGCACGAATGTCCTCTACATTAGCACCAAACTTCACTGTGTAGCGACCGGCAGCTGTCTCCCAACATTGTGTTGCTTCGTTGAAAGAAGCGAGGTCGTAAGCAGAAACCTTCATCGTGAGTGTCTGGCTCTCGTTAGGTTTCAGTTCACGAGTCTTTGCGAATGAACGCAACTCGTTTGCTGGCTTCTCAAGACCTCCTGAAGGTGCAGAAACATAAAGCTGAACAGCTTCCTTGCCTGCTACAGAGCCAGTGTTTGTTACTGTGATTGATGCTACGAAACCGTCCTTTGTAGCCTTGACAGTTGGCTTGCTGTATGAGAATGTTGTGTAGCTCATACCATAGCCGAAAGGATAAGAAACCTCCTTGCCAACGGTGTTGAAGTAGCGGTAACCAACATTCAGATCTTCCTTGTGGAGAGTGAAGTCATTGAACTCCTGCTTGCCATTGACGCGAACGCCGTTGCGAACATTTGGGAAATTGGCAGAAGAAGGAACATCTGATAGTGCGATAGGCCATGTCATGGTGAGCTTGCCTGAAGGAGTAGCCTTGCCAGTGAGAACATCCGCTACAGAATAGCCGCCTTCCTGTCCTGGCTGCCATGCGAGGAGAATTGCGTCTGGCTTGCCCTTCCAGGAAGCTGTCTCGAGGACATTACCCATGTTCAGAATCACAACCACCTTCTTGTTCTTCAGATGGAAAGCAGAGCACACATTGCCAATGAGCTGCTGTTCCACCTCAGTGAGGTTGAAATCGTCTGCCTCCTTGCGATCGCTACCTTCACCTGCCTGACGACCGATGGTAATGATAGCCATCTCCGACTCCTCTGCCTGAGAATTGATGATGTCGCGAGAGAGTGAAAGTTCAGGTAACATTGCCTTGCCCCAGAACCATCCGTGGTGAGGAACTGCAGCAGAAAGATTGTCCTGATAGCTCTTGTAGCTCTTATAGACATTGGCGAGCTTCTCGTTTACCTGAAGTCCAGCTTCGTTGAGTCCTGTCATCATGTCGATAGTGTAAGCCTTGTTCACATCGCCCGAGCCAGTGCCACCAGCTATGAAATCGTATGATGTGATGCCGAATACAGACACTTTCTTGATGTCCTTCATCGGGAGAGTGTTTGCTGTGTTCTTGAGAAGCACCATACCTTCGTTTGCGCTCTGTCGTGTTACGGCTGCGTGAGCCTTGAGGTCTGGCTTGTTGCTGTACTTGTAGTTGCGGTATTTAGGGGTCTTGAGAAGGTATTCAAGGATTCGCTTTACGCAGATGTCAAGGTCAGCTTCCTTGAGTTCGCCACTCTTAACCTTGTTGATGATCTCCTGTGTCTGAGCCTGTGTACCAGGTTCCATAAGGTCATTGCCAGCCATGATCTGAGCGGCAGTGTTGCGCTGTCCTGTCCAGTCAGTCATCACGATGCCCTTGTATCCCCATTCGTCGCGAAGGATAGTGGTAAGGAGGTCGCGGCTTTCCTGAGTGAAAGGACCGTTCAGACGGTTGTATGAAGACATTACTGTCCATGGGTCAGATTCCTTTACGGCAATCTCGAAGCCCTTGAGGTAAATCTCACGAAGAGCACGCTGAGAGATTACCTCATCAACCTCCGTTCTTCTTGTTTCCTGAGAGTTGCCGGCATAGTGCTTGATGGAAGTTCCGACGCCTTGGCTCTGAATACCACGCACATATGCAGCGGCAATCTTTCCTGTTACGAAAGGATCCTCTGAGTAATACTCGAAGTTGCGACCACATAGAGGAGAGCGATGGATGTTCATGCCCGGAGCGAGGAGAACATCGCAGCCATATTCGAGCACTTCGTTGCCGATAGCCTTGCCCACTTCCTCTACAAGCTCCTGGTTCCATGTGCAGGCAAGTGCTGTTCCTACAGGGAAACCTGTGCAGTAGTAGGTGTTGCTATCGTTGCGTCTCGTAGGATTGATACGAACACCAGCAGGACCGTCGGTAAGGATGGAAGCAGGAATTCCGAGACGAGCTATTGGCTGTGTTGTACCAGCAGCACCAGGAACGAGGTCAGCGTGAGCGCCAACCATACCGTTATTACCATCTTGGTTTCCACCTGTAGAACCCTGACGACTGGTACCTACCACGATTGTTGCTTTTTCCTCAAGAGTCATCGCCTTGAGAATTTCGTCCACGTTGTTTGGTTGCAGTTTTAGTTGGGCATTAGCAGATGTAAAGCCAACAAGCAGCATGGCTGCCGAGAAGAGGATTTTTTTCATGTATTTGGTTTTAAGATTAAGAATTCATGTGGCAAAATTAACGAATTTTCTTCATATATGCAAATATTATTGAAATAATATCCTGTTTTGCTCCGCCCAAGCCGAAAGTCAAGGGAAAACTTGTTGGTTTGTTGGTGTTTGTTGGTGGTTTTTGCATTTTCGCGTAGTGTTTATTCTGCTATTAAGTGAATTTTTGTTTCAAAATTTCGTTTTTTATGTACAATTTCTTACGATAATCTCATTTTTTTTGTATTTTTGCACCGATTTTCAATGATTATAGTGTAAAAAGATGACAAGACAGACTCTGACATTTGTGGCTATATGGCTATTCTCTTGCCTGTGTGGTTATGCACAGGGAGAGGAAAATCTGTTGGAGAATCCCGATGAAGATTTTGTCATCGCTTCAGTCATCGTGGCATCATCCGGAGAGGAAATTTACTCGGAAGTGGGACATGCTAGCCTTAGACTCCAATGTCCGGAACATAATCTCGACTTCGTGTTCAGCGAGGAGTCGGAGGATGTGAGCCATAAGGTGTTGCAGTTCTTTGCCGGAAATCTCAAGATGGGCGTGAGGGCGGTGCCTACACGGAAGTGCATAAATGAGTATGCGGAAGATAGTCGTGGACTGCTGGAATATAAGCTCAATCTGCCTATAAAGGTGAAGCAGCGATTGTGGCAGCAGATGGATGAACGACTGGAGGAAGACGACATTCCATACGACTTCTTGAATAATGGTTGCGCGGTATCTGTGCTTTCATGGCTGGAGGAGGCTATTGATACAGATAGTTTACAGTATGCAGAATGGCCTGAATATTATGATATGACTCGAAGGGAAATAGTCTCGAATAATGTCATGAGTCCGTGGGGGCATGTTTTTTTCACGATATTCATTGCTGGCGATTGCAACGATCCTGATGTAAGCAAAAGCGCAAAGGTGGTGCTCCCAAAGGATTTGGTCGAGGTGCTTGGTAAAGCGAAAGCATACGGCCGACCATTGCTGAACGGCAAGCCGACAACCTTGCTCAAGCCGACAAGGGAAGTGCGATATTCATGGTTCACGCCTGATATGTTAGCCATCATCTTGTTGCTGATTGCCATTGCAAATGTGTTTGTGCGAAAAGCATTGCTGCGGATTCCAGTGTTGGCTATTGGTGCTGCGATAGGATGTTTTGTCCTGTATCTCGTGTGCTTCTCTGATCTCACATGCACCGAATGGAACTGGCTCGTCGTGCCATTCTTCCCATTGCCACTCCTTGCATGGAAATGGCGAAAGCATTGGGCTCTCCCGATGGCGGCAATCTGTATAGCTTGGTCGATAGCGATGTTAGCAAGTCCTCATGAGTTGGAGGATATGGCGTTGATAACTATTGCGGTAGCAACCGCAGTCACATATTTCGAAATTCATAAATCATCAAAACCCCTTAAGGTATGAAGAAATTAAATTTGTTAAGACGACTATCTGTTTTGGTCGTGATGTTTGCTTTAGGCAGTTTGACTGCTATGGCAGCAAACTATAAAGATTTCTATTCTAAAGTAACAGTGAAATCTACAGGTAACGGAAAAGTGTACGTTTCTTACAAAGAGAAGGCAGAAGCACCTGAATTTGCTGACGAATCAACAGCAGAAAGTGGAGCTGACAACAAAGCAGCAATTACGATGAATCACAGCTATTATTTAAGTACACAACCTGAAGAAGGTTACGTTTGGGAAGGTTTGTACAATAATGAAGAATGTACAGAAAAAGTGACAGTTAAGGACAATTCATTTATTGTTCCTGCTCAAACTAATGTAGATGATGCTACATACACTTACTACGCAAAATTCGTTCTTGGTGTAGATGCTAACCTTACAATTAAGGCAGGCAAGTATGGTACTTTCGTAGCTCCATACGACGTTACTCTTCCTGAGGGTGTTACTGCTTATATCGTGACTGTAGAAGAAGATAAGGCAAAACTCACTGCACTTGATTTGAAAGATAGAATTCTTCCTGCTGGCAATCCAGTCATCGTAAAGAGCGATGCAGATGTAAACGAATCATACTTAGGTTTGCCAACAGAAGAAGTGTCAGTAACAAAGAATGGTCTCGTAGGTTTCTACCAGTCAGGCACTGAGGTTCCTGCTGGCGCTTATGTCCTCCAGACGCAGAACGGAAAGCAGTGCTTCTACAAGGTTGGTGATACTGTGGTAACTGGTGTGAAGAACCGCTGCTATCTTCCTGCTCCTGCCACAAATGAAGCTCGTATCAGCATTGTGCTTGAAGATGATGCTGCTACTGCCGTAAAAGGTGTTAATGCGGAAGCTATTCCTGCTGAATACTATTCTGCAAACGGCATGAAGGTTGCAGCTCCTCAGAAGGGCATGAACATCGTCAAGATGGCTGATGGCTCTGCAAAGAAGATCATTGTTAAATAATTATTAACCCTGTAGTAAAATGAATAAGAAGATATATATTGCTCCTGTATCGGAAGTGGTGATGATTGAGACTTTGCAGTTCATTGCTGACAGTATTCCAATGGATGATACTACTCCTGCCGACGGAAGCGGAATGGAATCTAAGGCTGTTGGCTTTATCGTCGATGACGATGAAGAACTGTAATTAAGCCAGTGGAATAATATGAAAACTCCCTTTTTTACACGAGTCCCTTGAAGAGATAGTGTGAGAAAACTTGTTCGTTTGTTTGCGTTTATGCGGAAAAAATGCGGAATTGTTTTTTCCGAATGGCACTTCGCGGTGGGATCAACTCGAAGGGCGTCGCAAAACGCGACTCCCCTTTAAACTGGATTCCCATTTTGGGAATGCAGATGCCGGAGCTTCTCCAAGATTATATGTAGCTCAAAGAAACTGGTAAGAAATAAAAGAAACTTACTGAGCGACGAACCCTGCATTATAGCCGCCCCTTATCAAGGGGCTCTAAATCTTTGAGCAAAAAACGAAGAAAATCTTTGATAACAATGACGCTCTTGTTGGAAACGACGCCCCACGGCGTCGTTAAACCGCCGCAAAGCAAACATCGCCCATTAACGACGCTATGGGGCGTCGTTTCCAAAGTCGCTAAGAAATTTGTTTTTCCTGTTTATCTCGTTTTTTGTTTTAATAATCTACGGGTGGAAAGTGTGAAAATGCCACCAAAAAAGTGACCAAAAAGTAACCAAAAAAGTAACCAGAAAAGCCGAATGAGGAAAATTTTCGCTGCTTCGGAGAGCGTTTTCTGGTCATTTTTCCCGATTTTGGCATGATTTGGAGGGTGGGCGAAAAACTTTTTTCTTGATGTCTATTAAGAAATTGGCGCCCTACAACTCGCCGCAAAACAAAAAAAACGGGCTGTAAGCCCAATCAGCACCTAGCCCAGGGGCAAGCGAAGCGACACCCTGGGTTATAGTTAAGCGGCATTGGAGCGCCCTACA
>JAKSLJ010000060.1 GCA_024401275.1 Bacteroidaceae bacterium
TTTTTACACCTTCCTGCAAATGCCGCTATGGCCGAGAGAACAGGCGCACGCAATGGGTTATCCCCATGCCCACACCTCACCGCCCAGAGCGTGACACGGAGGTTTGAATCCTTCTGGCGGCGCAAAGTGGAAGAACCACGAATACGGAAGAACCGTACTATTTACTAATCGCGGAATCGGCGCAATGCCGAAATGGAGAAAATAAATCAGAGTTGCGACGACCGCAAAAACTTACTCACATTTATGGATAACGCACAAATCGTTACCGAAGTTCGCAACAGAGTTGGACAAACCAATCTCAGCGACCAGACAATCACAAGTCTTATTACACCGCTCATTCCAAAAGAAGGGGAGCCAGACGAGAATTTCTTCACTACTACAGCTAATTGGCTGAAGACTCTTGGTGGAAATTTCTCTCACGATGTGGCAACGCAGGTCAATCAGCAGGTTGACATCAAGGCCAACGAAAAGTTTGAAGCCTTCAAAAAGGATTTCAAGCCAGAAGCCCCAAAGACTATGGAAGAGCTGATGAAGCTTCTTGGAGTTCAGCAGCAGAGCCAGAATGGTCCGAAAACCATCGAAGATCTCCTTAAGATTATCAGTGGCCAGCAGCAACAGCAGCAGAATGGCAATGTGTCTATGGAGGATGTTTTGAAAGCTATTCAGGCATCTCAGAAGCCAGATCCTCAGATAGCAGAGCTTACAAACAAGATGAATGCTTTGCTTGAGGAAAACGAACGTATCAAGAACCAGAACCAGTTTGAATCGGTTGTAAAGGCTGTGACTGACATGGCGGACGAACTCAACATTTCAGACACCGCTCTTTGGAATCATGCAATCGAGGTTGTTAGCGGAAGTATTGAACGCAAAGACATTACTTCAGACAAACTTCTTGAGCAGGCAAAGGCTAAATTTGAGGAACTTACAAAGATTCTCAGGCCAGCAGGAACCAAGCCATACGGAGATACTAATCACGGAGGCGGAAATGGTCTTCTCGCATCAATCCTTAAGGAAAGATCAGACGCACAAGAGGCAAAGGCAAAGGCTCGCGCAGCTTTCTTGAACGGTGCAAAGTGAGAAATCCGGAGAATTAACACGGGTAAAGGAAGAACCTGACTCGTATCATTTACAAACAACTAAACTAAGAAAAATTATGAGTAGACTTGTTTCTATGGCAGACAATCACATTCAGTTTTCTGGTAAGGTAGGCGGAGCACGCGCTGTCTATGAGGGTCATCTGTATATCCTCACCGGCGGTTGTATGTTCAAGCTGAATCAGCTCCCACTTTACCCAGCTGGTATTCTGCCTGCAGGTACTCCAGTATATTGCGACGAGGAGACCCGCACATTTGACATTCATTACGCTTTCGAGCTTGCTGAGGCTGCTTCTACAAAGAATGTAAAGATTAAGAAGGGCTTTGAGGGTAGTCGTATTCAGGTTGGCATGGAGCTCATTCCTGCTCAGGCTGATCTCGATACCGCAGCATCTGCTTCTTACAAGGTAACTGCGGTTGATACCGCAAACGAGGCTTACGACGTAGTAACTCTCAGTGCAGCACTTACTGCAAATGCAGGTTCTGTACTTTGGGAAGCAAACAGCGAGAAGAAGATTAAGGTTAAGCCAAACGCATTGACTGATCGTGATAAGGTTCGCTATGCAGAGACCTTCATGGTTGACGGTGCTGCTGCATTTGGTAGCGATGGTGCTGTTCTTGAGCGCCGCGTTCCACCTATCACCGACGCTGTAAAGAAGTACATGCGCGAGCAGAACTGCTTCTTCCGTTGGAGCAACCATAAGTAATTCGAGGGTGTTAACAAGAAGTATAATATAAAATATAATAGGAGAAAATAACTATGGCAAATCGCAGTTACGACCTCTATGGCGCACTCGACCTTCGCCGCTACTTGGCTCCAGAGGACTTCAAGACCATCTTCGACCTCTCTAATGACAAGTATAATGGTAAGGGTTGGCAGGTATGCGCAAGCTTCGATCAGAAGCAGCTTAGCCGTGTATGGGCTAACAACGTAAAGGACTCACAGATCATTCCAAAGGCTTCTACCCTCGCAGTAGGTGCTAACAAGCCTATCCGTTCAACCAACGGTTGGAAGTTCTATGGAGGCAACATCTTCAAGATCGGTCATGCTACAAAGCTTGACGAGGACGATCTCTTGAAGCTTCAGGAGCTCGCAGCAAACGACAACGGTCGCATGGCTCGACTCATCATCGATGCATTCATCACCCGTTCTGACGAACTCATCATCGGTATGCACAACAAGTTGACCTCTTGGGTTAACAAGGCTAAGTCAACCGGTCTTATCGTTGACTCAGACGTTGATGGTATCAGCGTAGGCGTTGATATGAATGTTCCTGCAGAGAACAAGAAGGCAACCAAGGCAAGCTGGTTCGACAAGTCACAGAACTACAAGCCACTTGAGAACTACAACGGAAGCGTTGTTGATCCAGTAGAGGATATGCTTGAGCTTCAGAAGTTTGCTGATGATAACAACATTCCTTACGATCACTGGGAGATGACCAAGGCAATGTATGACCGCTTCGTTAAGCACCCAGCAGTTATCGCAAAGTGCCGCAACCGTCTCACCAACGTAACCAATGCAACATACGCACTTGTTGAGGCAGACGTAATGTCTCTTCTTCATGGCTATGGCATTGCTCCAATCGTTATCGTTGACGAGAAGACCTGCAAGGAGATCGATGGTATTGCACAGGTTGATACCGAGAGCTTCGACAGCGATGCAGTTGTACTCTGCCAGAGCGGAGACATCTTCAGCATCAAGAATGCTTGCTCTGTATACGAGGAGCGCGTAAAGAATGGTGGACAGAGCCCAGCTGCTCAGTACTCATTCGTAGGCGAGAACAATGCTATCGCAATCCTCAACACTTGGGAGGAGCGTCCTATCCAGAACATCTTTGAGTCAGAACTCTGGGCATTCCCAGTATTCAACAATCCAAAGAACATCGTTATTCTGAATACTCAGGCAACCCATTCTTGGACATTGCCATCGAATATTTACGTTAACGAGTAAATAACAAACTGCAAACCCATCTGACTATTGGTGGGTTTGCAGGATATAATAACATCGTAAACACATAAGCCATGCATCCAGAAGACAGACATTATACAGCAAGCCAATACCTTAAAGGTAAGGTTGCAGACTACACGATCTCAGACAATGTGATTGAGACTGTCTGTTTTGAAAGAGGAGTAGATCCGAACGGAGAGGCGTCGGCTTCTGAAATGGATGTATTACAGCTCTGCTACGCAGACCTGCTTAAATATATCTATCTTCAACCTTCAACAACAAAGAGTTACGCTATAGCAAATGGCACTTGGAGTCAGAAAGAAGGGCATACGATAATTTCGGAAGAAGACAGAAAGCGACTCCTTGCAGAAATGAGGAGGATTTATGCGAAGTATGGTGAAAGTTTGGTTATTCCATCGGAGAAGCCGACAATCAGAGTTGTAGCTCACGGAATGCGACTCTATAACAGGAATAGACGTTATGAATCTTAGAACAGGACAAAAAGGTGCTTACCCTAACTTCTGCAGAATAGTAAGAAGGGTTGGTGAGACGAGCTTTAAGAAGGCTGAAGAAAAACTCATATACGAAGGTGAGTGCGTTCTCTTTGGTTCTGGTCAGATGAGAAAGTTTACTCTTGGCAATATTGTGAAGGCTGACTTTTGTGTAGAAATTCCTCACGCACTCGTAGATAAGGCTTGTCCAAAAGGAAACGTAATGCCTTGTTGCTTTGTAAAACCGGGTGATAGGATTTCTGTAGAGGGAAGATTTTCTGATTGCGAGGTAGTTCTTGGCACTCCTGATGAGGTTTTTGAGATGGGAACCACTGTTTACTTCAACGCAACAATGAATTAATCTATGGCATCGAAAGTAAAGTATTACGTATCGGATATTCTTGAGCGTATTTGCGAAGCGATGAATGATATTTGCGATACGCAGATTGACGAGAATGGAGAGCCTATGGATTCTGTGTACGCGGGACATAGACCTTCAGCCGTAGATAATCATAGCGAAATGATTGTTGTTTCGTTGTCAAAGAGTCTGTATACACATGGGCCTTACCAGAACGCAGCTGTCTATATTGATATTATAGTCAAAAACGGACAGGGTGGAATCGAAAGGACTTACAGACTTCAGGAGTTGCTCGACAAGGTGAATGATAAATTCCCTATAGAAAGTAGCGACGATGGCATGCGTTGGATAGCAAAAAATCCTCAGTTGGTCATTTCGGGCGACGACCAGTTGGGATTTACGGTGTGGAGATTAAGGGGGAGTCTGTTTGTAAATCTTACTGACAGATATGGTGTGGTAGAATAAATATATTTTACAAACCAATAAAAATTACAGCTATGGCAGAAACTCCAAAGGCAATTACCCTTGCTCCTGCAAAGGATGCCGCAAATCTTCAGGTTCTCTTCGCCAAGATGAAGAACGTATATTACAACAGCGATCAGATCACTAAGCAGACTCTTGAATCTGCAGGTGTAGAGTGCGAACTTGAATTCCCTGTTCTTTCTGACGGCGTAACCCTCAATACAGGCGAGCCAGACGTGAGCGAAATTAAGCTTACTACCGGTGCTATTTGGGTATCACGCGCAGAGAAGGGCGATTCAGATATCTCATTCCAGGTTGCATCTATCGCAGGTTCTATCAACGATCTCTTCCTCACAAAGAAGGATGCATTCTCAGTTACAGGTATCAGTGTAACCGGCCTTGACGGCACTTTCAATGGAGATTCTTATTCTCTCGATGTAAACAAGGTTACCGGCTCACTCATCATGACCGATGACAACCGTCAGACTGTATTGATCCTCACCAATGTTGAGATGTATGGCGGTCTTGTTGCTGGCGACGGCGACAATCCTGCATACTTCAACGTAAGTGTTACTCCAAAGGATAACACCGATGGTGCAGGTATTATCATCCTTCACAAGGGCGATCACTAATAAGTGACATATACCATTAGTACACATTAAGATGGGCAGTCTAATTCTAGCAGTTTAGACTGCCCATTTTCAAAATCTAACAATTATGGCAGTAACAAACGGATTAAATTCTCTCAGCACCGTAACTTCAGATTTCACGCATGTGTATTTCAAGAGTGGAATCGCTGCTGCTGATGGGGATTATTCTTCTCCAGACTTCGAATTTCCTGTTGTCGAAGGTTCTATAAACTACAACACAGGAGAGATAGACTATTCATATGTAAAGCTTTGCACTGGAGCGGTTTGGTCATCAAAAAAGACAAAGGGCGATCCAGACATATCATTCAATATTGCTTGTAATGAAAAGGTTGTTGCTCAGCTTTTTGGATCTATAAGCGATATAGAGACTGTTAAGACGCCTATCAACGAAACCGGATCTGCTGGCGTAAAGATTAGCATGTCGAGCATAAAGGTCGCAAAGGGAACTGTTATCTTTACAGATGACGCAGGCCATGCGGAGATAATTACGGCATGCGAGCTTACAGCAGCACGTTCGAAGGACGAGGTTGCATATTGGGCGGTTAAGGTTACTCCGACATCAGAGAGCGAACTAATAATCGTGTAAATAAAAATTCACACATAAAGGGGTGAGGGTGTCTTTCTCCCTTATCCCTTTTTTAATTTTTTAAAACAAATGGCAGAGAAGAAACCATTGGTGCAGCAGCCTACAGAGGAGGCTGAACGTACATTACTTGAGATTCTTGCAGATAGCAAGGAAGAGGTTGTGATTGGGGGTAGCAAGTATAAGATTGGCTCTCTCAGAAAAGGAACAAGGGTGAGGGTAAGCGAATTGGTTCTCGAAAAGGAGAAATCTGAAAATTCAGAAGAATCAAAGAATCAGATCAACGAGGATAAAATACAGGCAAAGATTGCTGCTGCGTATATACTAAACTCGTGGTGGACATTATACTTCCTTGGAGGTATCGTGTGGCACATTTTCTGGAGGTGGCTTTATTATGTGAAACAATACAC
>JAKSLJ010000061.1 GCA_024401275.1 Bacteroidaceae bacterium
CATTATGAAAAAGTTATTCGCTATCGCAGCTCTCGTAGCAGCAATGTTCACAGTAAACGCAACAGAAGCTAACGCTCAGTTAAATTGGAACGACACTAAGGCAGTAAACCACCGTATCCACGAGGTACATGTCAGAGATTACATAAACAAGGGCGACGATGAGTTCCGTCTCGGCCATTATGAGGCAGCTATGGAGGCTTACAAGAATGCACGCTACCACAACACCATAGATGAACTTATAGTCCCAGCTCGCGTAATAGACCAGAAGATGGATCGCTGTGCAGACGCCATGCGCAGAGAAAGCCGAAGAGATTCTTGGCGCAGCAGCAACAATAACACTTGGCGCGATGCTCCAGTTCGCACTGCAAGCTACAATACATACAGCGACCTCGTTGACGTTCGTTCTAACGGAATGACTTATACTACTACCGCAAACAACCGTGGTTGCCGCGTGCTCAGCGTGAAGAACGAGTTCAACTACACTGTAGTGGAAATGGAATTCATCAATAATGCCAATGGAAGTACCACCATTAGTCTTAATCGCGACACTTACCTCAAGGATCGCAACACAGGTGCGAGATACTCTCTCAATGACGCAGAAGGCATCAGCTCAACATCCATGAGGATATATCCAGGCGAGTCTCAGGTCTTCCGCCTCTATTTCAACCGAATAAGCGGTGGCTGCCGTTCAGTGGATATCGTTGAGCCAGGCACAAGCTCTTGGAAGTTCTACAACGTACCAGTGAGAATGTAAATTACGGATAAAGGTTATAAATACTTCAATATAAAGCCCAAAATGAAAGTTTTTGGGCTTTTATTTTGTTATTTCTTCGCTTATTCGTAATTTTGCAGCATTCAAATGTGAACTGATATGACTGTAAAACATCGAGAATCCTTCAAACTGAAACTCTGCCTTTGGGTTGTGGGCGTATCCATTGCGGCTTTCGCTGCCGTGTTTGCTGCTTGTCTTCACTTCGTGAGGGAAGAGGTGATAAACGACCTTGACGCTGTGGTGAACAGCAAGCTCGACTATGCCCTCCGTGCCTTGGACGAAGGACTATCGACCACGGAAGTTTCCTCGGACAACCTCGTGAGCATCAGCAAATCTCCGCTCATCGCCCATCGTCGCGACTCCATCTACACGCTCATGCAGCACTTCCTTGATGCTAATCCGCGCATTCAGGGCGTGGCTGTGGGTTACGAAAAAGGTGTTGTGAAAGGACACGAAGAAGGCTTTGCACCTTATGTCATGCGCACTGCCGACGGATTCATCTGCCGTGACGTGGCGGAAATAAAGGACTACCAGAACGCAGAATGGTTTGCCGAAGCCAAGAAAACGGGGAAGTCGCGCTGGACTAAGCCGTTCGTTGAGTCTAATGGACAGACCGTCATCACCGCCTATACAACTCCACTCACAGATGCCAGTGGAAAGACATACGCAGTGCTTGCTCTTGACTTGAACCTCAATGTCATGGCTGATTCCCTACAGTCGCTTCGTCCTTATCCTTCGGCTATGCTCACCGTTATTGACCAAGACGGAATGTTCGTGGCTCATCCGGACTCAAGTTTCATAATGAAGGAAACATTGGAGTCTGCCATTGCAAAGGCTGACTATGCTCCGAACCTCAGCATTCTAGACGACATAAAGGAAGGAAAGCGTGGCAATGATTCCTATTTTACGAAGGACGACAAGATGTATGTCTATTATGCGCCAGTGGCAAAGACCGGCTGGACCATTACTCTTGAAGTGCCACGCAAGGAGATTGCTGCTGGCTACGACAAGATGTTCAAGGCGATGCTTCTGGACATGATTATCGGTATTCTGCTGCTGCTCGCCGTTTCTCTTTTCATCATCAATCGCATTGCGAAACCTTTGGAGGTATTTGCCAAGGCTGCTAAGCAGATGTCGCACGGCGATTTCAAGGTTGAATTGCCTGTGATAAAGGACCACAACGAGCTTTATGACCTTCGTGCGGCGTTGGCTACGATGGGCAATTCGCTTGATCAGTATGTCCATGACCTTGAGGAAACTACCAAGAGCAAGGCCACTATAGAAGGTGAGCTTAACATTGCCCGCAATATCCAGATGGCTATGGTACCGAAAGTGTTCCCTGCTTATCCAGAACGCAAGGAGATTGACATCCATGCTTCGCTCGTTCCGGCAAAGGCTGTCGGCGGAGATCTCTACGACTTCATTCTCGATGGCGACGACTTCTACTTCTGCATCGGCGATGTGTCGGGCAAGGGCGTTCCGGCTTCTCTCTTCATGGCTATCACGCGTACGCTCTTCCGCACCATTGCCGTCACCCAGAAGACACCGGCAAAGATAGCAAATGCCATGAATGATGCTATTGCTGAAGGCAATGATGAGAATATGTTTGTCACGATGTATATCGGCAAATGCAACCTCCTCACTGGCGAACTTTCCCTCTGCAACTGCGGTCACAATGCTCCTATTACCAATGGCGAGTTCGTGAAGAAGGAAGACGATAGACTGATTATCGGCGTTTCGGACAAGCTCCGCTTCATCTCACAGGCGCCAACGAACATTCCTATCGGCATTGCCGGCGGCTTCGAATATCAGCAAGCAGAGCTGAAGATAGACCATGGCGTAAGCATCTTCCTTTATACCGACGGTGTTACCGAGGCTGAAAACAAGCAGAAGCAGCTCTATGGCGATGATCGACTGATGGCAACAATAAGCCAATCTTGCACTGCGCAATCCACAGCTCGTGAGATTATCGAGAAAGTGGATGCCGATGTCCGTGCCCATGCCAGCATGACAGATCAGAGCGATGACATCACCATGCTCTGCGTCAGATATTGCCCAAATGACTAATATTTGCACAAAAGGGTCTGACCCCTTTGTGCAAATATATCCTATTCTGCATCCTGTATTCAGAATTCTGCATTACCAAAATGACTCTCAATATTAAGAACAACATCTCCGAACTCACAAGCCTTGCTCCTTTCGTGGAACAACTGGCAGAGGCTTACGACATTGCCCCCGACATGACGTTCAAGATAAATCTGGCGTTGGACGAGGCTATGGCGAATGTCGTCAGCTATGCTTATCCCGAAGGAATTGAGGGCGAGATATCCCTCACGGCGGATAAGGAAGACGGCATTCTCGTCTTGCAAATTACCGATGAAGGCTCACCTTTCGACCCAACGAAAGGAGGCGATGTTGACATTACTCTCTCTGCAGAAGATCGCCCCGTAGGTGGTCTCGGCATCTTTCTCATAAAGCAGATGATGGACACCGTTGACTATCAGCGCATTGGAAAAAAGAATGTCCTTACTATGGAGGTGAAGGTGGTTTAATAATATGGAAACGCAAATGTATTAAACACCCCTCCCATAAGGGGGAGGGGCAGGGGGTGGGGCTTATTCATACTGCGAAGGCAGGCAACCGAACTTCTGCTTAAACAGTCGGCGGAAGGTGTGGTCGTTGTTGAAGCCAGCCTTGTAGCAAATCTGCGATTTCTGTACGCGACCTTCTTTGATAAGCTTTGCAGCGTAGGTCAGGCGCAGGTTGTTTATGTATTCGTTGAAAGTGCAGTGCAGCACCTTGTTGAAGTAGTCGGAAACATAGTGGCGGTTTGTGCCCAGCGTGTTGGCAATCCAGTCGATGTTTACATCGCTGTCAAGATAGAACTGCTTGCGTTCAAGAGCACGGATTTCCTCGTTGAAGTCCATCTTGAAGCGCAGACGAGAGAGAATTTCTTCCCATCTGTCGGCGATGATTTCCTGGAATCGCTTCTTGCATTCTTCTACCATTTCTTCCGTTGGTTCACCGTCTGAAAGCAACTCTGTGAACTCATATATAGAAGAAAGAATCACGATGTTCTCGCGATTGCGCTTGATGGTCTCGTCAGACTCCATGTCGAAGTATTCATCAAGGAACATATCGAAGTATTCTCCCTTCTGCTCTTCCGAGAACGAAGCATAGAGGCGCGAGAGGTCGAGCACCGGATGTCCGAAGCAGACACCTGCCATATTCGTGAAAATAGCCTCCTCGTTCTGTTTCATTATGCAGTCCAGGGTGAGGTTGCCGTGGAGTAGGGCAGTGGCATCAGGCAGCACCTTTATCATCTGCAGAAGCTTGCTCACGGCATCTTCGCCGAGGTATGGCTCAAGTTTTTCTATGCGTTTCTTCAGCATGACAATGCCCGGTGCAAAAGTTCCCTCCTCAGGATCAACCTTCTGCTCGTGGAGATTGCGCACCAATGTGCCAAGAGGGATTGCGTCAATAGCCATCGGCGAAGTACTTTCATACTCCAGGGCGTAGCGGCCGTCAACCATTACGATGTTGAAAGCCATAGCCGTAGGCACGCCGAGCACGAAGACCTCCTTCGCCATTGCCACCTCCTTGTCAACATCAGCTTTCGTCGTTCCGTCAGGGAAAACCTTCAGCACAATGTCTTCCGTGAGCTGATAGACATCCTTCTTGCCATTCACCAGTGGGCAGCCTTCCACGCTGACGCTTGGCAAAGCTTTCTCCACAGCGATGATCTTGTCAAAGCCAGTTATGGTGAACACATTATAGACGTCAGCATTGACACCAATGATGCGCAGGTCGCTGGTCTTCTTCTTCAACATAAGAATTACGCGAAGACCGAGGCTGGAGATGAAAGTCATCTGCGAAGCATCGACCACAATGCTGCTTATGTCGTTTCTTCCGTCAACTATGGCAAGCGCTTCCTCTTGAAGGTTCTGTGCTTCCGTGGCATCCACTCTGCCCGAAATGGCAATGGTCAACTGACCGTCATTGTATTTTGAAGTTATCTGCATATAATAAATTATTTGGCGCAAAATTAGCAAAAATAAATGACAATGTATAATAAAAACGAAGAATCTGCAAAAAATAGCCCAATTTATGTGATTTTTGCAGCACATTCAGGACAATCCATAGCCTCTCGGAGTCAATTTTTCCGTACATACCGTGAAAAGAGCGTACATGCTGTGAAGTTCACGAATTGTCC
>JAKSLJ010000062.1 GCA_024401275.1 Bacteroidaceae bacterium
TGTTATGCCTATTATACTACAAGATTGCATGTGTCAAAGTTGTGAAATTGTACATGGTAAATGGTAAATGGTAAATGGTACATGCAGCTTACACATCTCGTCCAGGTCTTAGCCCTACCGCATCGTCAAATGTCAGTATGCTGTTCACAAGAGTTGCGGCAAGATTGCTGCCGCCCTTGCGACCTTCTATAAGTATCTTCGGAATGTCTGTAAATGGTTTTGCTGCATGTTTGCTTTCTTCTACATGCACAAATCCTACTGGCGCTCCTACTATGCCTTCCGGCTTGCATTTACCCTTGCGTATCAGTTCGCAGAGTTCCAAAAGAGCTGTCGGTGCGTTGCCAAAGGCAAAGAGTACACCTTTTCCTTCTGGATAATCCTCAAGCGCAAGTCTGATGCCTGCCTGAGCACGCGTTATGTTATGCGCCTTTGCCATCTCTGCCCCACGAGGGTCACTGATGTACGAGTGCACTTCTATGCCTAGTCTTTCAAGCGCACCTTTACGAATGCCCGAAGCCACCATACTAACGTCTGTTACGATGGTTTTAATCTGTCCGGATGCCACTTTATTGTATAGCGTTTCCGTTGCTTTTTCATCCATCCATAGCAGATTTTCCATGTCGAAATCGGCTGTGGTGTGAATAGCATGAAGCATAGGCCATAGTTTCCATATCTCCACATCAGGGTTCTTCAGTTCCTTTCGTATCGTCTGGAAAGACTTTATCATAATCGACTGACCCACGTTCTTGCCTTCATCAGCCTGCTGACGGTAATAGCCACGAGGAGTAATGAATTTTCCGTTCCACTGATATGACTGGCTATTGCCGATAATGACGATGGTGAACATGTCAACATCCTCTGGGTCAAATTCAGCGAGTGTGGTTATCTTTACCTCCTGATCCGCGCGACCTGCCTGACGGACATAACCAACCGTTGTGTCTGCCTTGCGCTCTTGCATGAAAATCTCCTTGAGGCGGTGAAGCTGCCAGTAGCGCCCTTTGCTCTTTGGGTTGTAAACGGCCGTGACGAAGTCTCCCCTAGCCGCAGCTTTTATGCGCTTCTCTATCACACGCCAAGGAGTCATAAGGTCGCTCATGCTTATAACGCAGAAGTCGTGTCCCATAGGAGCACCGAGCAACGATGCCGCCTTTTGGAAAGCACTTATGCCAGGCAGAGGAACTATCTCTATTGATTTACCATTTACCGTTCCCGAAGCGTCCGCTTCGGGCTTTCCCGCCACCGTTCCCGAGGCTTTTCCCTCGGTCCCCCGTTCCTTCTTCATTTCGTATATCAGAGGTGTCATGCCGTAAATGCCGGCATCTCCACTGGAAATGACGCAAACCGTTTTCCCGCTTTCTGCCAATCGAAAGGCTTCCTCTGCACGGTCACGCTCTTTCTTCATACCCGTGTCAATGCACTCCGTACCGGGTTTAAGGTATGGAGTTATGAACTGAAAGTAGTATTTGTATCCTACAATGACATCGCTATCCCTTACTGCTTCAAGTACTGCAGGTGTGATGTCTTCAGGAGAACCGGGACCTATGCCGGCAACATATATTTTCATGATTTACAATTTACGGATTTTCTTTTTTTCTGCTACCGTTCCCGAAGCGTTCGCTTCGGGCTTTTATTTTCATCACTTCACGAATCTCAGTGCAAGTGAGAGCATGACGGAGCGCCCTGGAGTTACTGTAGAGAAGTTTGAGTTCCAGTAAGATGTGTCACGCTTGTTTAAGATGTTCTCAATGCCCAAAGATGGCTCTACGACGATCTGCTTCAGAGTGATCGTGTGCTTGGTGTTGATGTCCCATTGCTGATATTCTGGAGCATATCCGTATGTGCTTGAGTAACGGCGACTTTGGATATGACCATTGATGTTTACGTTCAGCAGATAGTTGCTCCATGTGTGATTCCACGCCGCCAGAACATTGGAAACATTCTTCACACTCTTGTCAACTGGAGATTCCGTTATCTCGTATTCCTGAGTCTTTGCGTTGAGAGTCTTTGTCTTTGCTTTCGTGTTGTTGAAAGTGTGACCAAGGGAAACGCTAAAGCCCGCAGGAAGAAGTAGTTTAATGTTTACAGAGACTCCCTTTATTGTAGCTTCATCTATATTGCTGCGCTGACGTATTGTTGTCCATCCTTCGTCAAAGAGGTCCGAGAGATGACTGTCGGCATCAATCTCCGCCTGAGTCATTGTGCGATAGTTTATCATGTCGCGGATATTGTTGATAAATCCCGTGATACCAGCGCTCAGCCATTTGTTGGAGTATTCAATATTGGCATTCCAGAAATCGTTCTTTTCCGGTTTCAAGCCAGTATTGTTGATGGTATAGCGTGAAGAAGTCTTTGCCTGATCCGTAGCATAAAGCTGCGAGAGTGTAGGAGTGCGGTAGCCTCCGGCATAGCTTGCACGCAGACGAAGAGGGCCAACGTGATAGAAGAGTGCAAGGTTTGGCGTTACGTTGCTGCCGAAGTTGTTGTTGTAAGTATAGCGCAAACCGAGCACTGCCTCAAGGTTCTTAACTATGCTAATCTCGTCCTGTGCAAAGACATTGTAGGTGTAAGTCTTCTCGCTGTCGATATTGTCGGACGTGCTATTGAGACTCTCCTGAATAAGTTCAAAGCCACCAGACAGCTTGTTCCAGTCGTTAAGGCGGAAGATGCCCCTGAGAGTTTCGTTATAGTAGTGAGTACGCTTGCGAGTTTCGTCGTACGCCTCCTTGTCGGCAGTCTGCCAATAGTCGTAAGCAGAGTTGAAATTATCTGTATAGACATCAAGGTAAATATGGGTATTGCGGTTTGGTACCCATCTTGCGCCTGTTCCGATGTTGTATGACTTGTGATGCAGATCGTATGTATATGCCTGCTTCGAAGCGTAGGTGTAGTTCGTCTGCTTATTGCCATCGGCATCAGTTGTTATTTTCTTCGACTGCGTGAAATATTGTGCATTGCGGTCGCGTAGAGTGGAGTAATCGTAATAGTTTCCCTTGGCATAGACATCCAACTGATCGCTGAAACGCCATTCAAGTCTTTGGCTTACGTTGTCCGACTTGAAGCCAGTGAACATTGGTCTTCCCGTTAGCTTATACACCTCCGTATCTCCCTCGCTGAAAGCTTGATAACGGTTTACTGACCAATTGTCAGCTTGCTGATGAGTGTAGGAAGTGTAGCTTGAGAATTTGCCTTGCGTGATGTCGATGTTTATATCGTCTGTCATGCGACCTTTGCTCTTGATCTGCGTGTTTGTGGAAACTTGCAGAGAGTTCTTTGACTCATCCGTAATGATGTTTAACACTCCGGCAATAGCTTCACTTCCGTAGAGAGCACTCGCAGCACCAGAGAGAATCTCTATTCGTTTGATGTTGGCTATGCTTATTCTGTTCCAACGGTCATCTCCACTTATGCGCTTACCGTTCTCAAGGATGAGCAGATAGTCGTCGCTTACGCCATTGAAGTTTATCGTTGTGCCCATGCCGTTTGTATGGGTAGTGATATTGCTGGTAAGTTTTGTGAGAGCATCCTGAAGGTTTGTGACTTGAGCATTTTGCAGTTCCTCGGCGCTGATTACCTTTACGGCAACAGGCGAGTTGTCTGCGCGGTGGAAAGTTCCTGTACCAGTTACTGTGACAGGATTGAGAGTGATAGTACGGATACTGTCATTCTGTGCCAGCGCAGGTGTGGTAAGGCTGAGAATGGAAGCTGTAAGAAATGAGATTTTATTCACTTTAGGCTCGGGTTATTAGGATTTATGATTTTTGATTTATGATGTATGATTTTGTGTTTAGTATTTCGTGTTTAGTGTTAAGTATTTAGTGTTATTGATCAGTTCTTCTCCAAATAGAGTCTTGTATATTGTTGTCAACATTAAGCTTTCGTGCCAATACGAAGAAATAATCGCTGAGACGGTTGATGTAGGCGGTAACGTTATCGTCAACAACAGCTCCTGTCTTAGCCAGTCGCAGTATGCAGCGTTCTGCTTTGCGACAGACTGTTCGACAGACATGGGCAAAGGAAGCTGCGCGTGAACCACTAGGGAGAATGAACAGCTTTAGTGGAGGCAGAAGTTCCTGAAGGCGGTCGATTTCGTGCTCCACGTTCTCAACCATTTCCGAGGTAACGATATTTCCAGAACGTATCTCACGCTGTGAGTTATCTGTTGCAAGATAACCACCTACGACAAACAGTTTGCCCTGGATGTTAACGAGGAAATCAACGTCCTTCTGATCTGTGCAATATGTGATAAGCACTCCGACAAAAGAGTTCAGTTCATCTACCGTTCCGTAGCTTTCCAGACGTTCGCAGCACTTGCTAACACGCTGTCCTCCAACGAGGGAAGTCTCCCCTTTGTCACCAGTCTTTGTATATACTTTCATATTATTAAGTCAAAGTCAAGGTCAAAGTCTATTTGATAATTTTATAGTATTTAGGCTCGTAATGTGGAAGGAGTTCCGGATGAAAAGCCTTTACGAAGTCTGCAAGAAGGAAATGAGGCTGCACGCCAGCAAGTTCGC
>JAKSLJ010000063.1 GCA_024401275.1 Bacteroidaceae bacterium
AATAAAAATCAGCTTCTCCAAGATTATATGGGGCTCAAAGAAAAGGGATAAGAAAAAAAACAACAAGCCGCAAGCATATCCTCCCGGAATACTTGCGGCAATCATTATCAATAGAATAAACAAACAATTATTTCTTAGAAATCATCATCAAATTCGTCATAGTCTTCATCGTCGAAGATTGAGCCACCCATGCCTTTTGCCATTGCAGATGAAGAATCCACACGCGGTCCCCCATTTGGATCATTAAGATTGCCCAATGAGACTTGATTCATCATTGCCTCTAAAACAATCTCGTGTACATGCAATCGTGGCGCTATATATGTTTTCTTTTCCATCGTTTCGTTTTCCTTACTTCTTTTTACCTGAATCTGTCTAGTTTACTTCTTAAGATACTTCTTACCGTTTACGATATAAAGTCCTGGCTTGCTCATGTTCTCCACACGCTTGCCATCAATAGTAAAGATGCCTGTTGCAGTGCGGATTTCCTTCTCAGTCTCAAAGACAGCATCCCAAATCATGGTAGCGGCCTCATCATCCATGATAACTCCAGCAAATCCAGGAGCATCCAAATGATCGTGCTGATCCTTGCTGCCATCGCCATCTACAGTCTCATCGAATACGCTACATGGAAGATAAGCGACACCGCGGCGAAGATTACCACCTTGATAGTTACGATAGAAGCCTACACCGTTAGGGCCAGAAGCAAGGATATAAACCTCTCCATCCTGAGGAGCAAATTTATCATTATTGTTACCCACGAGGAGGTTGTCTTCAAAGCGACTCAGTTTCTGTTCACCAGCAGAGCGCCATTCAAACACATAGTCGCCAGGTTCAGCCTCAACATATACGCCTTCGCCATTAGGAATTGTCTTCTCGCCGTTTACTGCTTCAATTTCTGAGAAAATAACATAGGCTACATTATTCTTCTTATATACTTTTGTAGCTTTATATGCAGTGACACCATTTGGTACTATAACATCGAATGTTGGGCAGAATGTAGCTTTACCAGCTGCACTGACCTTGAGGACATCATTTGTGTACGACTTAGAAGCAGCCATAGTTGTGTACTTTACGCAAACAACCTCTACATCTTCTGTTGCCTCAAACCAGATATCTTCAGTGTATCTGTCTTTATTTGCCATCCAGTGTCCTGTGTTTCCGTTAATATCGAAGCGCTCACCCTCTGGATAAACAAGCTTAAGGAAGCATCCTGAACGCGTAAAGATCTCCACTTCCTTGAGCATATAGAGGTCAGGAAGACGGTCTGGACAGAATACGCGGATCTTATCGCCCTTCTTCAAGCTGATATAGCGATCCTGTGGAGTTCCCTTTACGCGTGGGTCACCCTTGAAGTTGATTGATACATACTGCTGAGTAACCTGATAGTGACCATCCTTACCACCAAGGATGTATCCCATTTCTGAATTAGCAACCTCAGGATCCCATGGGTAAAATATATGGGACCAGAAAGAATCATTAGAGAAGTTTATATCGCTGCTCTTAACATCTGCGTTTGGTTCCCATCCCTGAAGGACAACTGATGTACAAACGAAATCTCCTGTACCTTCAATAACGAGACCACCTTCCTTCAAAGCCTGAAGTGTTGTGGCGTCAAGGTGATACCAAGCATAAGCCTGATTGCTATAATCTGGATGGAGAGTATAATAGTAAATGCCATATTTCTGGGCATTTGGGTCATTTGTAACAAGCGAACCGCCTTTGCCGCCATTATGGAAATTAACCACAATCTTTACCAAATCTTCAGAAGTAGTGTTGAGAATAAGGTAAGGATACTCAACACCATTCAGTGCTTCAACGTTAGCGAATTGAGAAGCACTTACTGTAACAGTACCACCATTGGCAAAGTCAACATTGCCATTCCAAACTGTTTGAGCATTTGCCATGAACGCCATCAAGAGCGATGGCAGGAGAAGTAATAATCTTTTCATTTAATTATAATAAAGTCTAAATAGTTTGTGTTTCGTCTTAGCGAGTGCAAAGGTATAGAGTAATACTGTTTACGCACACAATTCCGCGTTTCCTTATTTTTTCGAAAAGATACATTTCCGCGGCTTTCGGGAACAAGAAACATATTATCAAGAAACATCGATTTTTTACATAACACTGATTTTCAGCAATATACAAAATTGCAATTTTACTGTGTGCGATAACGGAAACAATATTTTTTAGATATATACATTTTTGCAATGCAGAGTTTACAAAATTGAAAATTTTAGCTGTTTTTACACCAAAATATCGCCTTTTCATAAGGAACTTTTGTCTTTTTCTTGATATTAAACACGAGTAATTTTTACCCTTCGCAAAATTACAAAGGGCACAGTAAGCCTATTAAAACACTGAATATCAGCACACTTACAATAGACGCGATACATGGTGATGTTTTATTTGCACTAAAAAGACTGGGCAGAAATAGGCAAATCGCGACTTTTTAGTTTCCCATAAAACCAAAAACACTTTTCTTTTATAATACAAATAATGAATAATGAAAAAGGCGCATAAGTAACAATATTCCTATTAAAAAGATACATTTAGGATCAAAAAAGCGGTTATTAAGCAAAAGTATTTGCGAATATTCATTTGATTTCATAACTTTGCAGCGATATTTCTAATATAAACAGAACAAAAAAAACAACATAACAAATGAAAAAAGCTTTTATCACTTTCTTTGCTGCGATTTCGACAATGTTAGCATTCGCACAAACTCCAGACCCGAACTTCCACATATATCTATGCTTCGGACAATCAAATATGGAAGGAAATGCACAGCCAGAGAAACAGGATTACGAGAATCTTCCTGACAACTACTACATGATGGCAGCCGTTGACTTCCCTGCAACACAGAACTATTCACAGAGAAAGATGGGCAATTGGTATCCAGCCCTTCCCCCACTCTGCCGTCCAGGCACAGGACTTTCAGTAGCCGACTACTTTGGTCGCTATATGAGTAAGGCCTTGCCAAACAACAAGATTGGTGTGATAAATGTTGCCATCGGTGGTGCCGAGATTGAAATATTCGACCCGGATCTCGTGGATGCTCGTTTGGCAGACAACAAACCAGACTGGTTCCTTAACTACTGCAAGGCTTACAACAACAAGCCTTACGACCGACTCATTGCTATGGCAAAAGAAGCGCAGAAGAGCGGTGTCATCAAGGGAATCCTACTCCATCAGGGCGAATCAAACTGGAACAGTGGTGACGCATGGCTCACTGAGGTGAACAAGATATACCAACTCATGCTCAAGGACCTCGGTCTCAGCGCAAAGAATGTACCACTCATCGCCGGTGAGACTCGCGGTGCACTCAACCATATCATAAACAAACTCCCTTCAGCTATTCCTACCTCATACGTGGTAAGTTCTGCCGAATGCGAGCCTAATCCTTACGACGACTACCACTTCTCTGCTGCCGGCTACCGTCATTTCGGATACAAATACGCAGCAAAGATGTGCGGCATCCTTGGCATTCCTGTTCCAGCGGAGTCAAAGTCAGAGGTTCTTCCTGGTCAGGAAGGCGAGAAGATTACCCTCTATACCGGCGAGAAAAAGGTGTTCTCAAGACAGAAATTCACACTTAGTGCTTCTCTGCTGAAAATGGCAGAGGCGGGAGACATTCTCGAAGTAACCATTAATGATGTTAAGACAACTGCTGCAAGCAATGAGTTCATAACCTCTTATCCTAACTGTCCTGCTAGCGAAAGCATGCCTGGCGGCGGCACTCGTCCACTCGGTTTGAACAACGATATGAATCCGGTATATATCGGCATTACAAAGGAAATGCTCCCTCTCATCCAGCAAAACGGCCTGACAATCGGCGGCGGAACATTCAATGTTACAGAAATAAACCTTCTGAAACTTGAGCAGAAAGAGGACGACGACAAGGTAATCTGGTTTGGAAAGTCAAAGATTCCTACTTACCAGCACATCAATCCAGGAACATTCAAAAATGTGAAAGTAGGCGACGAAATTCGCATTTTCTGCCGTAACCGTGGCACTAAGCTCCATTTCGGTTGGGCTTTGGACAGCGAAGAATACCAGAACACCCTCGTAAATTACGAGTACTACTCTATCGTTGTTACTGAAGCTTACCTTGCACACCTGCTGACAGAAGGCATGGTTGTTGATGGCGATAATGCTGAGCTCCAGAAAATCGAACATATCTCTTCCAGCGATGCCATCAAGTCTTTAGGCTTCAACCTGCAAGCCACGAAGCAGTCTTTTAACCTTGCTGGTCAGAAAGTAAATGGCAACTACAAGGGCGTCGTTGTGTCTGGCGGCAAGAAAGTATTGAAATAAGGGAATCTCTAAGAGATTATTTGCCAAACCGAAAGAACTTTTATAAGCTCGAAGAAAATGGATAAGAAAACAAAGAAACACTCAACATGAAAGCTTCTTTTATTTCTTAGATTTTTCT
>JAKSLJ010000064.1 GCA_024401275.1 Bacteroidaceae bacterium
GAGTTTCTCTAACGGCATCGACTGCCTGGAGTTTGAGGAAAATGCTTTCGGTGTGAAGTGCATATTCTTCGACATCAGTCGCCGATTCGATGTGGGATATGGTATAGAATAAAGAAGCAAAATTGAAGGGTTTTATGGTTGAAAAGTTGCGGTGCGAAGAAGGCAAAAGTGC
Source organism: Bacteroidaceae bacterium (assembly GCA_024401275.1). GTDB lineage: Bacteria > Bacteroidota > Bacteroidia > Bacteroidales > Bacteroidaceae > Prevotella. The sequence goes on from JAKSLJ010000064.1 coordinate 173, forward strand.
TTTTTTTGCGCCGCAACACATTTTTATGGCAGATATAATTGTGAAATAGCGCTATTATTCATATATTTGCAGCCGAATTCCGATATATATTTTAACTGAATTCCGGTATATTTGCAGCCGAAAAGAAAAGAAGAATCTATGGATATTGAGCAGATAAGAGAATACACACTGTCAATCTTTGGTGTTACCGAAGACCAGCCCTTTGGCGATGACATTATAACATTTCGCATTGAGGGCAAGATCTTCTTATGCCTTTGGCTTGGTGGTGGTCAACATGACATGGAGCACAGCGAACCAAGGTTTGCCCTAAAGCTGACTCCCGAGAGGAACGAGGAGCTCAGGGAACTATATTCTGCCGTCACTCCGGCATGGCATTGGAACAAGAAGCATTGGAGTGATGTGTATTACGAATCGCTCGATGAGGTTCTCGTAAAGAGTTGGATAAAAGAATCTTACGACTTGGTGGTGTCGAAACTTCCGAAAGCCGTAAGGCAAAGATTATTGACATAGTAACGAAATCCAAAGACTTATTATCATAGTAACGAAATCCAAAGACTATTATCATAGTAACGAAATGAAAAGACTTTTTATAACAGCCATAGCGAGCATATTCAGTTTGCTTGCATTTTCCCAGCCACGACTGGAGCATCGGGATAACAGCACTGCACGCATTGTAGCCAACGATAAGCCGATGCTGATGATCGGTGGCGAATTGGGCAACTCTTCTGCCTCAACGCCAGAGGATGTGAAGCGCACATTCGCTCATCTCCACAAGCTGGGGCTCAACACCGTATTGGCTCCTGTTTCGTGGGAACTGATTGAACCCGTAGAGGGGCAGTTTGACATGAGTTCGCTCGATGTGATACTTACCGAAGCGCGCCGCAATGAACTGAAGGTCGTGCTGCTGTGGTTCGGAGCATGGAAGAACTCAATGAGCTGCTATGCGCCAGAGTGGTTCAAGCGCGACACAAAGCGTTTTCCTCGCGCTCATGCCCTTGAAGGCAAACCGGTGGAGGAAGCTTCTTCGCTCAGCAAGAATGTGCTGGAAGCCGACAAGCGCGCTTTCTGCCGCATCATGCAGCATCTGCGCGATAATGACCGTACGGAGCAGACCGTCATCATGGTGCAGGTGGAGAACGAAATCGGCATGATTGATGTTCCTCGCGACTATTCGGCTGATGCTACAAAGCTCTATCAAAGTGCTGTCCCACAGCAACTTACCAACTATCTTAGGAAGAACCAGAGCACCCTCCATCCTTACCTAAAGAACAAACTGAAAATCACCCCTCCTGGGGAGGGGAAGGGGGAGGTCTCTTGGCCGCAACTCTTTGGCGACGACATCTATACCGAAGAAATCTTCCAGACATGGACTTACGCCGTATATGTTGAGCAGATAGCCCAGGCAGGGCGTGCCATCTACAATCTGCCTATGTATGTCAATGTGGCGCTCAACAGCCGCGACCGCAAGCCTGGTCAGTACCCATCGGGCGGTCCGTTGGCTCATCTCATCGACCTCTGGCATTGCGGAGCACCTTCCATCGATGTGCTCGGAGTGGATATCTACGACAAGGGCATAAAGTCCTGGTTATCAAAGTATCATCTACAAAACAATCCGCTCTTCGTTCCCGAAATCCGACTCGAAGACAAGGATGCCATGTATGCGCTCTACGCTTTCGGTCATCATGGCGCTATGGGTTTCTGTCCGTTCAGTATAGAGGATTATCCGTTGTATCCAAAAACCAAAAACCAGAAACCAGAAACCGACTTAGACCTCTCGCAAGACGACCAGCTCAACGCCTTCTCAAGTCAAGGTCAAAGCCAAAGTCCTCTCAGAGCCTCCTATCAGCTTCTTCGCCAGGCAGAGCCATTGATTCTCGAGCGCCAGGGCACAAAGGACATCGACGCCGTATTGCTCGACAATGAACAGCGCGAAGCCGAAATCGTTACTCCTGACGGCATCCGCCTCACCATAAAGCACAGCTACTCGCTCGGTTGGGAACCGGGAGCCAAGGACGCCGAATGGCCGGAGGCAGCCTGCATCATCCTTCGTCTCGGCAAGGAAGATTATCTCGCCATAGGAAGCGGAGTGGTCATCACCTATACCGATGCCAAGGCAGACAAGAATACATGGAAAAAAGGCGACACCCGCATAGGACTTGCCAAGTGCGAGTCGGTCAGCATTTCGGAAGGCAATATGCACATCAATCGCCATCTCAGCGGCGATCAGACTCACCAAGGTCGTCATGTGCGCATTCCGGTAGGGCAGTTTGATATCCAGCATTTCCGACTATATCGCTACAAATAACGAATTGAGGCGCAAAATAACGAACTGAGAAGCAAAATAACATCGGTTTCAAGCTGCTCTTCCCGCTGGAGTGGTAATAAAAGTTGTTTGTTTGTTTGTTTGTTTGCGTTTTGGCATCATCTGCACTAATCTGCGCTCTATCTGCGGTCAAAAATATTGTCAAAGAATGAAATTTTACCCTGATATTTTGCAGATTATCGGCTTTTTGTTAATTTTGCAGAAGAAAACTATCCATTACCGACTAATTTTACCGAATAAACTAACAAATAACTGAATGATTCTTTCAAACGAAAAAATCAACAATTACTGACTAATTTATCAATATGAAGAAAACAATTCTTTCCCTTGCTGTTCTGGCGCTTTCGGCTTCCGTTTCAGCACAAGATAAGCTTTATCAGGACGAGTTTCCGCTCAGTCAGGTTACTCTTCTTGATGGTCCGCTGAAGCATGCTTACGAGCTCAATGCGCACACCCTGCTCCGTTATGATGTGGATCGTCTCCTCGCTCCATTCCGTAAGGAGGCTGGTCTGCCAGAGATAGCTCCACTTTTCCCTAACTGGGCTGGTCTCGATGGTCATGTCGGTGGTCACTATCTCACTGCGATGGCTCTCTATGCAGCTCAGGGTGATAAGGAGTGCGAGAATCGTATGCTCTATATGATTGCCGAACTCAAGAAGTGCGCTGAGGCTGCTGAGCTGAACTATCCTGATTGGGGCAAAGGCTACCTCGGTGGTGTCCCTAACAGCGAGAAGATGTGGTCAAGCTTCAAACGGGGTGATTTCCGTACTTTCAATGGCGCATGGGTGCCATTCTATAATATTCACAAGATCCAGGCTGGTCTTCGCGACGCTTGGCTCTATTGTGGCAATGAGGATGCCAAGCAGCTTTTCCTCGGCACCTGCAACTGGCTCATCGACATTGCTGCCAATGTCAGCGACGAGAAGCTTGAAGAACTCCTCGGCATGGAGCATGGTGGCGTCAATGAGGTCTTGGCAGACGCTTATCAGATGACTGGCGAGCAGAAATATCTCAATGCTGCCAAGCGCTATTCTCACAAGTGGCTCCTCAATCCGATGAAGGAGCACAACGGCAAGCACCTCGACCTTATTCACGCTAACACGCAGGTTCCTAAGGTTGTTGGTTTCGCGCGTGTCGGCGAATTGGCAAACGATGAGTATTATAAGGAAGGCGCTCGTTTCTTCTGGGACGAGGTAGTCAATCGCCGCTCCCTCTCCCTCGGTGGCAACAGTCGCCGCGAGCATTTCCCAAGCAAGGAAGCTTGCATCGACTGGACACAGGACATCGACGGCCTTGAGTCGTGCAACACCAACAACATGCTCAAACTCACCGAGGACCTCCACCGCATGGATCCGGATAACGCGCTCTTTGCCGATTATTTCGAGCGTGCTACCTTCAATCATATCCTCTCTACCCAGCATCCAGAGCATGGCGGCTATGTCTATTTCACATCGGCTCGTCCACGCCACTATCGCAACTACTCAGTGCCAAACGAGGCAATGTGGTGCTGTGTAGGTACGGGTATGGAGAACCATGGCAAATATACCCAGTTCATCTATACGCACAAGAACGATAACGACCTCACCGTCAACCTCTACGCAGCTTCTGAACTCAACTGGAAAGAAGCTGGCGTACAGCTCCGTCAGGAAACTCAGTTCCCTTACGGCGAGACAAGCAAGATCGTCATTGCAAAGAGCAAGAAGAAGTCCTTCGCTCTGCGTCTCCGCTATCCTTCTTGGGTGCGTCAGGGCGAGTTTGTTGTCAAGGTAAATGGCAAGGCTTGGACAAAGGG
>JAKSLJ010000065.1 GCA_024401275.1 Bacteroidaceae bacterium
CAAGGAGTGAAGACGGGCGATGTCCTGGAGCTGCGAGGTGTCAGGGGTATAGTCTTTGAAGTCAACGACGAAGGCACTCATGGCAAGATGATGTCCGTGGACGGTTTCCGTGGAGCGAAAGACCTTTATTGTTCAAAGGCTTCGCACCTAAAGAAGATTGACATGCAGAGCGAGACTGACGGCAATGCTAATACAAAGGCATTGTTTGACTATGCTTCAGCTAATGGCATCAGCCTGAGCGAGTTTCCCGTTTATCAGTGGTGCAAATCTCTGGGCGAAGGTTGGTACATCCCGTCCGTAGGAGAACTGAAATTGTTCATAAACTACTGGCTCGGCAACACCGATACGGAAGAGGACTGGGAGGAAGATGAGGAAATCAATGTTCCTTCAGGCAACGATGATGTTGTACACACGAAAAAGGTGGACAGAATACTTCTTGATGCCGGTGGCATCCCTTTCATCAATGGTGTCTTCACTTCCACGATAGGCAAGGGACGAAAGGTTGACGTATTCAATCACGATAAGAAAGCAGGAAAATGGATGTTCACGAAGACAGCTCCGATGGACATCGACAAGTTCTGCGTAGGAAGGGCATTCTATAATTTCTAACTGATATGAGAAAAGCATTTATCATACTTGGCTTGATAGCCTTAAGCTTGCAGCAAGCCTGTGCTCAGGATGTTTACAAGTATCACAAGAGCTCTATGTACTCCGTGATGCTCAAACACGAGAACCAGGAGTTTGCCGACGAGATAGTGGCTGCGTTCAACAAGATTCCGATACAGGACAACTTCTACGATTTCAATCTCTCCAAGCGATGGTTCAAGGCAGGCATCTTGGAAGACAGCGACACGTCGAAGGCAGACAATCAGAAGCCTCACATAGACCGCATTCTCCGAGACAATGCCATCGGACGAAGACTCGTTGCCAAGTGGTTCAACCAGGACAAGCAAGGCTGCTTCACCCCGAATCTTATTCTCCAACGAGGGTTTTATAATGTGAATGCATCGGACATCATCGAGGCACTCTATTCAAGAAAGACTCAGGAAGGCGTAATCTATGATGCCGGAGAGGAACTTATCGGTCAGACATACGTCCTTGTGAACGACATTCAGTATGGCGACAAGCGAAAGGACAGGGAAAGGCGCGTTTCAAATCTTACTACCATAGCTGGTATGGCAAATATGATTCCTGGTGTAGGCTTATTAGCTACCACATACGCTCAAGCTGGCGCTGCATTGATTGGTCAGAAATACGCTGGCTTCAATGTTACCGTAACCTCCTACCTCTATCGCCTGGATTGGACTGAGGACATAGCAAACGGTTTCTACACGGCATATTACACCGACAAGCCTGACGCTGCAAAGAAGGAATCCTTCAAGAACGAGAAATCCCTATTCACTCTGACCTACATTGGCAGCCAGACCGTACACAGTTCCAACGCTAACCTCAAGGGTATCAACGATCGTGAGATGCAGATTCGCAAGGTCAGCACACGCGCCATAGACGAAGCGTTGGCAAAGCTACAGAAAGAGCATCCTGAATTTCGCGTAAGGGCTCCGCTCATCAGCAAGAGTCCGCTGATAGCCCCTATCGGACTGCGCGAAGAGATGGGCACGGATACTCGCTACGAGGTGCTTGAAGTAGGCGAGACAGCCACTAAGCGCACCACCTACAAGCGCGTTGCCGTAATAAAGCCAAAGAAGGGACGCATCTGGGACAACCGCTTCATGGCAGAGTTTGACGACGGCTACAAGCCAATGAGTGGCACCGAGTTTGAACTGGTGTCAGGAAGCGTGCCAAACGACAACAGAATGTTCCTGATAAGGGAAGAGGTTTTAAGTTTTTAGTTTTAAGTTTTTAGTTGCTAGCCAAGCGAACTAATAGCCAAAAACCAAAAACCGAAAACCCAAAAACAACAAGAGGTTTTAAGTTTTTAGTTTTAAGTTTTTAGTTGCTAGCCAAGCGAACTAATAGCCAAAAACCAAAAACCGAAAACCAAAAACCATAATATAGACAAATAAACATTTCAATAACTTAAACATTTCAAAAAAACATGAAAAAATCAATCAAGTTTCTTATGCTCGCATTCGTTGCAATGCTTGCGTGTGTGTCATTTTCTTCGTGTTCTGAGGACGAGGAATGGAAGGAAAGTCTCTCAACTTTCTACATTGGCTTGACAAAGGTAGAAACCAACCTTGTTGATGCCAATGGCAAGAATCTAGCACAGACATACATGGATGAATGGGATCAAGCAGAAAATGCTTCTAATGGAAAGAAGACGTTAGGCAAAGTTGAGGAGAAAAATGCCCTCAAGGCATTCGACCAGTACATTGAATCCTACAAGTCTGTGAATGCTTCTTTTTGCAGTTCCATGCCTAAGGGTGGTATTCTGACATGCAACTTTGTACTTGTAGATGAGAAGGGCAAGACTTACAAAACAGCTACCGTTACACTGACCGACAAGGGCGTAGAATAACATACGGCAATGAAGAAGTTCCTTTTTCTGTTCCTTGCGCTGATCAGTATCAATTTGCAAGCCCAAAACACCTACGTGGTGTCTGTCGGCATCGCCAACTATCAGCAGATCAACGGACTGAGGCTTACCGAGCAGGATGTTGCGACATTCAATGAGATAATGTCGCTGCATGACGCACAGATTACGACGCTCACTGGCTCACAGGCAACCCATGCCAATGTTGTCAAGACCATACGCTCGGTGTTCGCGCAGGCAACTCCCAACGATGCAGTCATCTTCTTTTTCAGCGGTCATGGCTATGAGGGCGGCTTCTGTTGCTACGACATGAAAGCCAACTCGCAGCTCGGCGGCATGAGCTATCAGGAGATGCAGATACTGTTCCGCAACTGTAGGGCCGGTCGCAAGATGGTTTTTGCCGACGCATGTTTCAGCGGTGGGTTGAGCCGACAGAGAACGCAACTGCAGGTGCAGGCAGTGTCAAACAACAATGTGATGTTCTTTCTCTCTTCACAACTGGACGAGACATCGCTTGAATTGCCACAGATGCCTAATGGACTCTTCACCTATTACCTTGCGCAGGGACTGTGTGGAGCAGCCGACTTCGACGGCAACAGGATAATCTCAGCCAACGAGATTGTGGGCTATGTCAGCCACAATGTTGCGGACGTGGCAAATCGCATTCCACACAACCAGCATCCCACTGTCTGGGGCAACTACAACAAGGCAATGCCTATCCTGAAATGGAAATAACACTATCTTTATTTATTCAACAAAAATCTTAAAACTATGAGAAAATTCTTTCTTCTCGCAGTAATGGCAATCACTGCACTTACTGCATCAGCGCAGATTGAAAAGGGACTGCGCATGGGTATGACTGTCAACGGACTGTCAAGTACTTATTCCGATGTAACTGGAGCATCAAGTGGAGTCGGTTTTGGGGCTGGATATGCCGTAGAATACAACTTCAATGAGAATCTTTATCTTGGCACCGGCATACAGTATGACTTCAGAGGCGCTAAGTTCAAGAGTGTTGAATACATGGGTCAGCAGCTTCCTCTTGTAGAAGAAACAAATGTTGCTTCACAGCACATCATGGTACCAGTGAACATCGGTGGAAGAGTAGCTTTGGCTGACAACACATACATCTTCGGTCAGGCAGGTCCTTACGCTTCGCTTGCTACAAAGAAGGGCTATATTGCTGTTGGAGCAAAAGAACTGAAAAGCGAATCTTTCGACTGGGGATTCAACGCCAAGGCAGGCATAGAGTTCAGCAAATTCCAAATCTACGGCGGCTATGAATATGGTATGGCTGAAATTTGGAAGAAGGACGGCAAGAACCGTTCCATCGTCTTCGGTGCAGCCTACATGTTCTAACATTCATGGCTGACTGGCATAAATAAACTTTAACAATGTACTGAAAAAGGTGCAACCTCCTATGAACTGGAAGTTGCACCTTTTCTGTGTATATTCAACCGTTTCGGCTTATAATTATATGAATCTACCGTTTGATATTACTCCTCAACAGCAGCCTGTGCGGCAGCAAGACGTGCGATAGGCACACGGAATGGAGAGCAAGATGCGTACTTCATGCCGAGCTTAG
>JAKSLJ010000066.1 GCA_024401275.1 Bacteroidaceae bacterium
AAATCTTATTTCTTTTATTCTGCATTACCCTATTGGCGGCTTGTTCCTTTAACAATGGTACTCCAAAGGGCAATGGGGGAAGTGCGAACCTGGATGACAAGTACAAAAAATCTGGGCCGAAGCGCATACTGCTTTATGCGATAAACGGATTGTAGGAGAGATAGAAAGAGAGAGTAATTGTTTCTAAGAGAGAGTTTTTTGACCAATTTCAAGAATTCTTGGTTTACCTTTTTGAAAAAATGGGTATTAAGGAGTAAATGGTAAATCGTAAATGATATGGTAAAAACAAGAATTCTCTTTCTATTATTCTGCATTCTGCATTCTGCATTTTGCATTATCCCCTCAACGGCAAGCGCCAAAACCAAGGGATGGGACTATGAGATTGCCAGTGCCGGCGTGGCGCGGGCTGACGGTTACTACCTGCTGAGGGTGTCGGCAAATGTGGACAGTAAGAAGGACATTGGGCTCGACATTCTGAAGAAATGTGCCATTCACGGTGTGTTGTTCCGTGGCTTCACTGGCGCGAGAGAGTCGGAGAAACCTATAGTCGATTCTCCGCAAAAGGAGCAGCAACATGCTTCCTTCTTCCAGAATCTCCTTGAGCAGCAGTATGCAAACTATGCTACCTCCCTCGACCAGAACTATCAGACGATCAAGACCGCCAACGGCTATCGCGTCACGGGTGTCATACAGGTGGCAAAGGACCAGTTGAGAAGTCTGCTTGAACAGGAGGGCATAGTGGCTTCCGTTAGGAGTAGCGTAAAGAAACCGCTAACGATAATGGTTGTGCCAATGGATCATTGGTGCCAGGAGCGCGGCTTCTGGGAAGCGTTTGAAGACCAAGGCTCAATTAAGGGACGCCCGGACTACGAGCGTGCCGTGCAAGACAGCCGCGAACTAATGGCTGTAATCTCCAAGATAAACACCATGCTCAGCGACCGTGGCATAACGCTTCAGCATCTCTCGCAAGCCATAAAGTCGAACACACGACGTGCAGGAAGACAGTTGATTACGACCTCACGCACTTCGGGCGCACAGCTCGAAAAGTCAAGCATAGACGAACTGAACATGCAGGTAAAGGCGGACATTATATTATATGTGGATTGGGAGATCATTCAGGTTGGTCCGAAGCATAAGGTGAACTACATGCTTGATGCCATTGATGCCTATACCGATAAGCAGGTGGCTGGCATTCCACAGGGTACCGGCATGCCAAGTTTCAGCACGGATGCGGGGGCTCTTATAGAGGAAGCTGTTGTGGCAAACATGGATGGCTTCGTGAGCAGACTGCAAAGCCACTTCCAGGATTGCGTGGAAAGCGGTCGTGAAATAACTCTTGAGATTGGTGTCTTCGAGAACTCCCCTACAAACCTTGAGACGGAGTTTGGCGGCGATGAGCTGTCGGAAATCATCAACGACTGGGTGGCAGAGAATACGGTAAACCATCAGTTCAACACAGCCGAAACATCGGAAACGACTATGCTGTTCACCAATACTCGCATTCCAATGAGCAAGGAGAACGGCACCGCCCTCGATGCCCGAGGCTTCGCACAAGAGCTAAGGAAACATCTCCGCAACAAATATCAGATAGAATCAAAGGTGTATGACTCGAAACTTGGTTACGCTCAGCTAATAATTGGAGAAAAATAAATCATACATCAAAAATCATAAATGACATGATGAAAAGATTATTTTTAATTTCATTCTGCATTCTGCAATCTGCATTCTGCATTACACATGCCCAATCATGCGACATTCCGCTTAGGCCAATCGTTACGCAGGCTACTGACGGCAGTTCACATCAGCAAGTAATAGGTTATGTTACCAATAAGTTGCGTGCACTGACAGGCAACACGTCCGCCATGGGAGGCATGGACAACAGCCAGTTCGGCATTGCCATGGCGTATGATGTCATCAACAAGCAGATCATCGGTGGAGCGCCAACAAAGATTATTTATGATGTCAACGTGTCGCTCTATATCGTTGACCTCAAGCAGCAGAAGGTTTATGCCTCGTATGCGAAGGAGATGAAGGGTATCGGCAACAATGAGACGAAAGCCCTCATCAACACATTCCAGAAGCTCAACACGAACAACATGGAGATAAAAGCGTTCGTGGAAAACGGCAAGCGAAAGATAATGGAATACTACGATCAGAACTACCCAAACATCATCAAGAGCGCACAGACTCTTGCTGCAATGAAGAACTTTGATGCTGCCATATATACGCTGATGTCCATTCCCGAATGTTGCAAGGGGTATGAGATTGCGTTAAGCGAGCTGAAGGTTGTCTATCAGAAGTTTGTGAACCAGCATTGCAGCGAGAACATCGCACAAGCTCGCGCAGCATGGCTTGCAGCTCCAAACAGCGAAGGCGCGGCAACGGCAAGTGTGTTCCTTTCGGAGATATACCCTGACGCCGCTTGTTACGGTGAGGCGAAGGAACTTGCCAACGAGATCAAGAGTCAGCTGAAAAAGCAGCAGGGTAAGGAGTGGGACTTCATGATGCGCCAATACTCCGATGCCATCTCACTGCAACAGCAACAGATGAACGTCATGCGAGACATTCAGGTGGCATACGCAAATGCACAGCCAAAGACCGAGATCACAAATGTATTTTGGAGATAGGCTTATCAACATTAAACTAAAAACCAAAAACTTAAAACCCAAAAACATAATTATGAAAAAACTCTTTTTAACCACAATCTTTTCTGCATTTTGCATTCTGCATTCTGCATTATCATTTGCCCAACAATACAAAGTGGGGCAGGTGTACAACGTGAACGGTGTGTTAGGACTTGTTGCATATGTTGACGACAGCGGTCAACATGGTCTCCTGCTTTCTTTCGGAGAAAGCGACAAGGACTGGATGAAGGACAAGGACCTCATCACCCAAACAAAGGCATTCGATGCTGAAGACGGAATGAAGAATATGGAGGCTATCGCTAAGTTCATTGCCGACAACCATCTTTCATGGAGCGACTTCCCAGTCTTTGAGTGGGCAAAGAACCTTGGCGAGGGCTGGTACATCCCTGCCCAGGAGGAACTCAAGAACATTTGGAAGAGCCTTAACGGTGGCGATATGAGACTCAACAAGAAATCTGCCAAGCTCTGGAAGGCTTACGAGAAGACCGTTAAAAAAAGAGGAGATAGTTTCTTCTGCAGAAATGCAAGTACAGGCGGCATGTACAAAATGTTGACAGGCATGATTTCCTCTACCCAGGTTGGCGGTGACGAGATATATGCCATAAACACAGAAAGTGGTCTTAACACTTTCAACCCTATAACCCCGCCAAATGTTAATATAATTGAGTACAAGATAAAGAACGGCGGACACCATCAGTCAAACATGAACATCATGACTCAAAGAGCCATGCGCTTCGACACAAGAGCTGTGCATAAATTCTAAGAAACAATGAAATCTAATTACGCATTAATTCTCACATTCTGCATTCTGCATTCTTCATTATCATACGCCCAACTTCAAGGAGTGAAGACGGGCGATGTCCTGGAGCTGCGAGGTGTCAGGGGTATAGTCT
>JAKSLJ010000067.1 GCA_024401275.1 Bacteroidaceae bacterium
AAAGCCTTTACGAAGTCTGCAAGAAGGAAATGAGGCTGCACGCCAGCAAGTTCGCGATAAGGCGTCTTGCTAAGGTTGCAGAATACGACATTCTTCTTCTGATAGGCGTTCATCGCAGCGTAACGTTCGTCTTCTGCCGCAAGTGTGGCAAGGGTGAAATCTCCGTTGAACGAACCGTCTGTCTGCCAGAAGTCGGCTTTTATTCCCTTGGCATAAACTGCCTCAAAGTCTTGTGTCACGCCACCCGATTCCTTGTTGTCCTTCATTACATAGTCGGCGCCGGCATCCTTGAAGAGCTGTGCCATATAGCTGTTGCCTCCAACGAAATACCAGCCGTTTCTCAGCTGTCGTCCGCTGATTACCGTCGGCAGTTTCGTTTTCTTCGCGTAAGCTTTCTCCACCTCCTGCTTCAACACGGTGTATTTCTGCTCAATATCCGCGAATACGGCATTTGCCCTTTGAGTCTCACCCGTCAGCAAGCCGATAAGCTTTATCCATTCCGCCTGAGCCAGTGGGTGAGTTTCCTTGTAGCCATGGTGGGGAATCAGCGGGATGTTGCATTCTTTAAGGGCTTCAAAGCCACCGAATTTGCTCGCGCTTACAAGGATATAATCCGGACGAGCAGCCAAGACACTCTCAACATCGAAGTTGCCTTCCTTGCCAATGGTGACTGTCTGTCCGTCTTCCATCTGTTGCACTATTCTTGCAGAGAATACATTGCGAAGGGAGTTGGTGCCTACTATGTACTCTTCAAGACCGAGTGTCTCGAAATTGCCGAGCTGCAGAGCTGTGGTGCAGATGAATCTTGAAGCAGGTTTTGTGATGACGAAAGTCTCGCTTGGAGCATTCTTTACGGCAGGATCGGGATTGCTTATCGTAACATGAATGCCGTCCTGATGATAATCCACCTTCAGACCTTTGGCATATTTTATTTCCACAATCTCGCTATAGCTTCCGGCACGCTCAAGAACCGAGTCATGCTCATGGAAAAGATGGTCGGCAAGGAGTATCTTTTCGCTGTCCTGAGTGACGCTGCATGACGCCATCAGGAGGGTTATTTGTATGATGAAGAAGAGTCTTTTCATGTTAGCTCTTATAAACGGCAAAAGATAGGAACGCTGAAATAGCTTGTTTCAGCGGTCCTATCCGATGGATTTAGATTTGTTATTTATCAGTTCATCGAATCTTCGAAATCTCGATAATCCGAACTTTCGATAATCCGAGATGACTAGTGTTTTTTATTCCTCTGGATACATTGAGTGGTAAGCATCCTCGAGGAGCTCTGCATTCTTTGTATGGTTGATCCAAACCTGACGAATGCCAGGGAACTCAAGAAGACCCTTGAGAGTGCAGTTCTCGTCAGGCACGCTGAAGCCCATGTTTGTGAAGAACATCTTCCAGCTGGTGTCCTCAACCTCACCTTCTTCGTTCAGCTCATACTTACCATCCTCCCATGCATCGTCATCGCCTGCCATGTCGTTGTGAGCATGGTCACCGGCGATAGACATAAGAGGATAGAGATACATGTTGCCTGAAATGATGCCAGCAGCCTTCATACGAGTGTAAACGAATGGCTTGAAGTTTTCTGGCTGGTCAACACAACCTACGAAATAGTTTTTGTTGATCTTCTGGAGTTCATCCTCAAGCTGGTTGTAGCGGATGTTAGCCTTGAAAGTGTCGTAAGAGTCTGGGTTGCCGTGACCCATGAAAGCAACAACACCCTTTGCTGCCTGTGCGCCAGCAACTTTGTCGAGTTCCTTAGCTACAGTTTCTACGTCGTTGCCTTTGCCCTCACAAGTGTTGAGAAGTGGAAGACCGAGGTAGATATTTACCTTGCTGAGGTAGTCGTCGTCAAGGCGTGCGTCAAAGATGTAGCCGTTGTTAGCGAACTTCTTGACGCAAGCAACTACAGCTGCGAACTCCTCACCAGGAATAACCTGTAGCGACTGAACCTTTATCTCCTTGTACTGTGCCTTACCGATAGCGTGGAGCCAGTAGTTTGGAGAGTAGTAGTCACGCTTTACGATCTCACCCTTCTCGTTTGTGTTTTCACCAGCGTGAGCACGGTTGATACAGATGTCTGAAGAGAATGAGAGGTAAACATCATAGCCAGGGAATGCTGCCTTGTAAGCATCGACAGTAGCGTCGAAAGCCTTGAAAGCGTTGTCCCATGTTGAGCCGAAGGCAACGAGAAGGATTGCCTTGTCGTTCTTCTTTGCCTGAGCTACCTGATTGTCAACGAGAGTGAACTCAGAGTTGTAACGCTCTTCTACCTTTGTGTCATCATCGCTACAAGCGGTGAATGCGAAAGCTACCATTGCTGCTACAGCAAGGAGCATGAAAGATTTAATCTTCTTCATGAGTGGTTTGTTTTTTTATTTTGGTGTTAATCTTGTTTTTTCCCTTATTGTATTTTATGCTGCATGACACGAACACATTCGTGCCACATGCCGTAGTTCCAAGATGGTAAGGTCGCATTGTGCGGTCAACATAATTGAATATGTTGTCGATGCCAGCCTCGACATGCCATGCCAGAGGAGCATTGCTGCGACTGAAGTCGTGGCTTGTGGAGAGCTTCCATATCTGGAAAGCCTTGCCGTTGCCGTCCGTCTGATAGTAGCGCATGCTGCTTCCGCGACCGTAAAGACCTGCCGAAAGGCGGTATGTAGGCACGAAGCGGTGTGTCCATGTGGCAAAGGCGTTCCATTTGTGGTGTGCCATGCCATCGATAGTCACCTTCATGTAGCGGTCCTTGCTCTCGTTGTAGAGTTCTGCGTCTGTGTCAAGGTAACTGTAGTTTCCGCCAACAGTCCATTCCTTCGTTATGCTGTAGTTCACGTTTACATCCACTCCGTAAGTCTTGGCGCGGTCAGTGTTCTTGTACATCTTCGGAACAATCTGCATGCTTCCGTCGCCAAGATACA
>JAKSLJ010000068.1 GCA_024401275.1 Bacteroidaceae bacterium
CATACTCTTCTCTCCTTTCTTGAGGATTATATCCAGAAAGAACAGGTAGAGAAGATTATTTTTGGTGAGCCTAAACAAACAAACGGCGAGGCTTCTGAAAACCTTGCGCGCGTGCAGCAATTTGTAAACAGATGGAAGAAACTTCATCCAGAAGTGCCGATAGAGTTCTTTGACGAGCGTTTCACATCTGTTCTTGCACACCGCACAATGATTGATGCCGGATTAAAAAAGAAAGCCAGACAGGACAAAGCTCTTGTTGACACAATTTCTGCAACAATCATACTACAAGATTACATGGCAAGCCGTCGCTGATACTGTCTTTAACAATATAAATGTAAAAATTCCATGCTACTCCCTATTTATATTTACGGAATGCCGGTTCTTCGCAAAGTGGCAGAAGACATTACACCTGATTATCCAGAACTCAAGACACTGATAGACAACATGTGGCAAACTCTGGAAAGCACTGGCGGCATCGGGCTTGCAGCACCACAGATCGGCAAGGCTATTCGCCTTGTCATAATCGACCTTGACCCACTGAAGGAAGAGATGCCAGAATACGAAGGCTTCCGTAAGGTTTACATCAATGCTCATATTGAAGAATATGGCGAGGATAAAGACACAAGCGAGGAAGGCTGCCTTTCTTTGCCAGGACTTTCAGAAAAAGTCGTTCGACCTACAAGCATACGCGTAAAATGGATGGACGAAGAATTCAACGAGCACGATGAATGGGTTGACGGCTATTTAGCTCGCGTCATGCAGCATGAATTTGACCATCTTGAGGGAAAGATGTATGTTGACCACGTTTCCGCTTTGAGGAAAACACTCCTCAAGAACAAGCTTAAAGCTCTCACTCAGGGCAAATATCGCGCAAGCTACAAGACAAAATCGTTGAAGTAACACTTATTTAGTGTACAAGCACATTCTTGGCATATTACTACTGTTAGTAGTAAACATTAGTTCATTTGCACAGTTCAACTACAACAGGCTTTTGAATGTAGGACGCACTGCGCTCTACTATAACGATTATGTTCTCTCCATCCACTATTTCAGCCAGATAATCAGCGCAAAGCCTTATCTTTACGAACCGTGGTATCTACGCTCTGTAGCTAAATACAATCTTGAAGATTACATTGGTGCAGGCAACGACTGCAATGAGGCGATAAAACTCAATCCGTATGTTGTTGAACTGTACCATCTTCATGGTATCTGTGCAATTCAGCAGAAAGATTTTGACACAGCCATAAGCGACTACGACAAAGCTATCGAAATACAGCACAACAACAAGGATTATTGGTATAACAGGACATATTGTTATCTTGAAAAGAAAGATTATGACAAGGTACACGAAAATGTTGACACCATGCTTCGCCGATGGGACAAATCATCACAACTGTACCTACTTGACGCAGAAGCCTACCTCAACCAGAAAGACACTCTAAAGGGAGAAGAATGTATAAGAAAGAGTTTGGAAATAGACGAGCATAATGGCAAGGCATGGCAGTTTCTCGCCATGGTTGACCTTGGACACCAGAATTGGCGCAAGGCAGAGGAAGATCTTACGAAAGCCATCCATTATAGGCCAAACTATGCTAAACATTATCTTTATCGCGCGCTCGCACGCATAAACATTAATAATATACGCGGTGCAATTTCTGACTACGACAAAACGATAGAACTTGACCCGAACAATGTTCTCGCTCACTATAATCGCGCCGTCATCAGAATGCAGGTTGGTGATGATAACCGCGCCCTACTCGACTTTGATTTCATCGTAAAATATGAGCCACGCAACGTCATGGCTCGTTTCTGTCGTGCCGTTCTGCGAGAAGGTACAGGCAATGTGAAAGGCGCTATTGAGGATTACGGCGTTATTCTCAACGTCCTTCCTTCTTCATGGGAGGTGCGACTCAAGCGTGCAGCACTCTGCGAGAGCATCGGAAACTACAACACAGCCATTGACGACTACACCCATATCTTGGGAGAATATCCTAACTCTTGGTACATACGACAGCAACGAGCTGCACTCTACCGCAAGACAGGTCAGAAGAATAAGGCTGACCTTGACGAATTCAAGATTTTCAACGAGCAGAACGACAAGCATTTCGGCATAAACACACAGCGTTGGTCAAAGGCAAAGATCAACGAGGTACGAAAGCGTTCTGAAATAGACTTCTCAAAATATCGATTGCTGATCGTTGAAGATAGCGTAGAGGTGGAGCATGAGGAAATAAAGGAAGACTTCAAGGAAGTTACTGGAATGCGCGGACGCATTCAAAACAGAAACATCGAAGAACGTTTCCTTGACCAGGTGTTAATCACGGAGGAAGAGGCAAAAGCCGACAGTTCTCTTACTACGCCAGCAGAGAACTATAACGAAGGTTGTGTGGCAGCCAATGAAGGGCAATACGAAGAAGCATTGGATTTCTTCAACAAAGCAATTGCACTCGACCCTCGTTTTGACCGCGCACTCTTTAACCGAGGGCTCACTTTACTTAAGCTCGGAAAGAAGGAGGAAGCTCTCAAAGATCTCAGTGTAGCTGGTGAACTCGGTATAGTGCAAGCATACAGTGTAATGAAGAAACACAGCAAATAACCGTAGTCATTAGCCATTAGTCATTTTCGGTCATTAAGATTTTTCCAATTACTTTAGGGAATTACATGTTTCGACTTCGCTCTGAGGCACTTTTGTGGAAACGACGCCCCATGGCGTCGTTAGGAAGCGAATTTGGAAAACTATATATGCTTCTGCGTCAGTTTAACGCCATGAGGCGTCGTTTCCAATTCCAAAACTCCAGAAGGGACAACATGTGAAGTGAACCCAAGAAGTTGGACAAGTTAAACATTTAGTGAAGCCTGGTAT
>JAKSLJ010000069.1 GCA_024401275.1 Bacteroidaceae bacterium
GATGTCATTGATTATATTGTTGACAGTAACCATTATAATTGTATTTCTTAATGTCCCTTATGTTTCTCTTTACGCTTAGCCTGCTTGAGTTCAAACTTACGCTCTTTTTCCTTTTCTTTCAACGCTCGGTTGATGGTTTTGCGTTCCAGTTTATTCTCTTCTTGCTGTTGTCTTAGGGCTTGTTGCGACTTGGTACCGATGCCTGTGCTCTTGGTTTGTTTTCTTGCTTCCCTCATTTGGCGTTTTGGGTTCTTGGGACTTTGTCTTAACTCTGTTTCGATGGGACGGCTGTATTTTAGCTGATTCCAGTTTTTGTCCACAAACTCCAACACCTCCTGGTCTGTAGGTTCTGCACCAAAAGTCACTTTGCACACCTGCATCTGATTGTCCACAATCTCCTCAAAGAGACCAATCCAGAAAGGTGCTTCAAACAAGATGGTAAGAGTATGTTCTATTTTCATTAACCTTTTGTTCTTATGTGGTGACCCTCTTGTACGGCAGCGTAAGCAAGCGCAGGGCTCCTACTATTCTTGATAGAGTTGTGATGTTGGCAATTGAAACTATCATTTCATAAATTTTGTTGCATTTACCAACATTAGCCCCATTGTCAATGCGAATATCGCCCATGCGAAAGGATTGTGGGGCATGAAGCAGGCTGCAAGTATTCCTGCAATTGTCAGGATGGCGATAGCAAGGACGTATGGCTTACGTACGAAGGGATATTCTGTCACTTTATCTGCCAAAGCAAACGTTATGCCTCCTCCTAATATGAGCAACGTGCCGCACATGAGGCTGAAATACGTGAAAGTGTCTTGTGCTCCCTCTGGTAGCAGAGCGAGTTTGTCTGCAATCAGTGGAGTGAATGTTGCTGCTATGTGCGTAAAGCCCATAAGCATTATGCCTACGGACAATGCCTTTGCGATGTTTTGTCTGCTTAGTTTCATCATTCCTCCAATATGTTGTAAGGTTTGTGATCAAGTGGTTTATAACATCCCCAATCCGTGGCGAACTGCTTGAATTTCTTGTTGACCATCAGCTTGAGGAAGAGGCTTGCGATTTGGCGAACGAGCCATGGATAGCGCTCAGGACCAGTAAACTTCTTTGCTTCTGGAGTAAGGAAATCGCCGTAACTTGCGTATGAACGTCCCATCTTTGTGTATTGCTTGGTCATTTTTTCCACCTGATCACTCTTGAACAATCTCAACATGAAACTGCCTCCTTTTATTAGGCAACCACCATAGTCGCAGCCTAATTGTATCGTGATAGACTTCAGCAACTTCTCGCAAAGACGGAACTGATAGCCTTCATCAAAGCCTCCATGAAGGACGAAAGAGAGTTCGGCGGGAATCTGTCGTTCTGAAGGTAATGTGTCAAGGAACTCAAGCATAAGACTCGGAATGCTCTCCACATACATCGGCAGAGCGAAGATGATTTTTTCGTTTGAGAGATAAGCCTCACGAGCTGGCTCCCATTCTTTGCGACTTGACAAAAAGTATAGTTCGAAGGTGACGTTCTCTTTCTCCAATCCCTTGACGAAGGCTTCAAGAATCTTGTCGGTATTGCTATACTGGCGTGTACGAGGACTTCCGTTGATAATGACTACATGCATGATGATGCCTCCTTTCCTGCTTTATCTAGAGATTTTACGCCGAGCGATTTGCCTCCGAGGTTCATTGCACAACGTTCACTCCATTCCTGCAACAGTTCTTGATCGCCATCGCCTTGGTAGATAACACCTACATTCAGCGTATGATAGCGTAGTTCATGACGCATCCAACCATCACGAAACTCAATGTTCATGTTGAGCATTGGCATGATTCGGTCCATGATTTGCTTGCCACGATA
>JAKSLJ010000007.1 GCA_024401275.1 Bacteroidaceae bacterium
TTACACCGTTAGCAACGAGAGCCTTAGCTGCCTCTTCGTTGAGCTCGTTCTGAGTAGCACATGGGAGAGCGATGTCAGCCTTCTCGAACCAAGGCTTAGCACCTTCTACGTACTTAGCGTTAGGATATTCGTTAACATACTCCTTGATACGTCCACGGTAAACGTTCTTGAGCTCCATGATGTAGTCGAGCTTAGCGCGATCGATACCTTCTGGATCGTAGATGTAACCGTCAGAGTCAGACATTGTCATTGGAGTACCACCGAGCTGGAGAACCTTCTCTGCAGCGTACTGAGCAACGTTACCAGCACCTGAGATGAGAACCTTCTTGCCTGCAACAGAATCGTTCTTAGTGTTGAGCATAGCGCGGAGGAAGTAAACTGTACCGTAACCTGTAGCTTCAGGACGGATGAGTGAACCACCGAACTCAAGACCCTTACCAGTGAGTACGCCTTCGAACTGACGAGTGTACTTCTTGTAAGCACCGAACATGTAGCCTACCTCGCGGCCACCTACACCGATGTCACCAGCAGGAACGTCGCAGTCAGCGCCGATGTGACGATAGAGCTCGAGCATGAATGCCTGGCAGAAACGCATAACCTCAGCGTTAGACTTGCCACGTGGAGAGAAGTCTGAACCACCCTTAGCACCACCCATAGCGAGTGTAGTGAGTGAGTTCTTGAAAGTCTGCTCGAAAGCAAGGAACTTGAGGATAGAAAGGTTTACTGACTTATGGAAACGGATACCTCCCTTGTAAGGGCCGATAGCGTTGTTATGCTGGATACGGTAACCCATGTTGTTCTGGATCTGACCCTTGTCGTCCATCCAAGAAACACGGAACTGATATACGCGATCTGGAATACAGAGGCGCTCGATGAGGTTTACTGCGTCAAACTCAGGGTGCTTGTTGTACTCCTCCTCGATAGTACCGAGAACTTCTTCAACTGCCTGGATGTACTCAGGCTCATTTGGGAATCTCAATTTGAGATCCTCGAGAACTTTCTGTGCGTTCATTTCTTTTATTAGTTTTTAGTTTGTTGGTTATTGTATTTATTTGAAATCTTGTGTTGGTCGCTTTAAGTCTGTGCTCGCAAACAAATTGTAAGTTAGAGAGGGTGTTTCTCTGTCTTTTTGTCGTTTATTTGCGTTTGCGACTGCAAAATTAGTAACTTTTTGGGAATATTTGTAGCAAAAAGTCAGTTTTTTCTTTATTTTGCTTACTTTTTGTTATATATCAACGAGCGGAAGAATTGTAAAGTCTGTATTGCACCTCTTGCAAGCAGGAAAGCTACGAAAGCGAGCCATAATCCATGATTGTGCATGGAAGGGCTGTAAACATAATATAATGTATAGAAAATGACTGTTGCGAAGAAGCACGAAATGAGCATCTGTCGAGTGAATGTCAAACCAATGAACACGCCGTCCCAGATGAATGCCGCCATGCCGAAGAACGGTATGATGGTTATCCAATACTGATATTCCACGGAAGATTTCACGACAGAAGGATCGTCGGTAAGCAGGGACAGGAAAGGTTCATAGCCAAAGATGAAGGCGAGCGTGAAGACGAGAGCTACGATACAGCCGAAAGCGAAAAGTGCCTTTACTGTTTGGATGAGTTCCTCTGGCTTATTTGCTCCGTAGTATTTTCCGCAAAGGGCTTCGCCTGCGTATGCAAATCCGTCCATGAAATATGAGAAGATAAGCCATGTCTGCATGAGAAGGCTGTTTACTGCAAGAATGTCTGTGCCCTGCTTGCTTCCGGCAGATGTGAAGAAGAACATGACGGACATGAGGAAAAGCGTACGGAAGAAGATGTTTGTATTGACCGAGAAGAAACGGCGAAGCTCTGACGAATTGAAGATACGGCTCTGGGGAGAGTGGGGCAGAGTAGCTGTTTCTCCGGCGTGTGTGGCGATCTTTCTTCTATAAAAATAGAAGATTCCGAGATCCGCCGCAAACCATTGTGAGAGCATGGTGCCAAGTGCTACGCCTTCAATCTTCAGATGCAAGCCATAGACAAAGGCTAGGCTGAGGAAGATGTTCAGTATGTTTTGCGATATGGCTATGATCATGGGCTTGCGCGTATCTTGCATTCCGATGAACCAGCCCGTTAGCGAGTATTGGATAAGCACAGCCGGAGCAGACATTATACATATATAATAATACGTACTGACGAGCGGAACGAGCTCCTCTTCAGGCGACATCAGATAGAGGCAAAGCTGGAGAATAGGGTAGCAGAAAACTATGAGCACCACGCTTATTATAAGTCCTATAACGAGAGATCGAAGGAAAATGATGTTCGTATTGCCTTGCTTTCCAACTTCCTGTGCCGTTATGCCACTTGTTCCCATGCGCAGAAAACCGAACAGCCAGTAGATGGAATTGAAAATCATGGAACCTATGGCTATGGCTCCGATGTAATCCGCAGAACCCATGTGTCCCACAATAGCCATGTCAATAAGGCCTAGAAGAGGTACGGTAAAGTTGCTTATTATAGCCGGAATTGCGAGATTCGTTATGTTATTATACTGCTTATCCATGTACTATTTTTGCAAAAAATGTATTACTTTAGCGATTTTTTCAACGAAAATTAATTTTTTTCTTGAAATGTTTGTTGATTACAAATATTATATTTAACTTTGCAACAACAAAAAGAAAAGGGATAGTGATGTTTGATGTAGTAAATGGAAAAAGATGTAAATGGAAATGGAAATAGAAATTTTACATAATTGTTAATTTGTTATACCGTTTCTAAAACGGTTGATTGTTGTTGTGTGTGTAACGGGACTCGTGAGAGCCCCGTTATTCATTTCTATACGATTTTACTCTTGCACATAAATCTTCTTCACTCGCGAACTTACGGATGTGAGCACTTCATAAGGAATGGTGTCGAGAGCATCCGAAAGAACCGTAACAGGCAGATTGCTGCCGAAGATTTCCACGCAGTCGCCTTCCTGGCAGTCTATGTCCGTAACATCAATCATGGTAACATCCATGCAAATATTTCCTACATAAGGTGCTTTCTTGCCATTAACCAGGCAGTAGCAGTTACCACGACCGAGATGGCGATTAAGTCCGTCGGCATAACCGATAGGAATGGCTGCTATGCGAGAGTCACGCTCAAGAACTCCGCGCTTGCTGTAGCCTACGGTATCTTCCTTACGGACATCGCGAATCTGAAGGATGGTGGTCTTGAGAGTTGAGACATTGTTTATAATTGAGTTGTCGCGATTGTTCACGCCGTAAAGTCCGATGCCTAGACGGCACATGTCCATCTGGCGGTCATGGAAATGAATGATGCCGGCAGAGTTGTCTATGTGGCGGAGAATATGATGTGAGAAAGCTGACTGGAGAATGCTGCTGCCATGCTCAAACTTGCGGAACTGCTCTGCTGAGAAATCGTCGAAACGATCTTCGTCAGCTCCCACGAAATGTGAGAATACAGAACGAGGGGTTATGGCGCATTGCGATTTCAGAATCTCTACAAGCTGTTCAACTTCCGTCTCTGGATTAAAGCCAAGGCGATGCATGCCCGTATCGAGCTTGATATGCACTGGATAATCCGTAATGCCTTGCTGCTGAGCTGCTTTGATGAGAGCATTGAGTAGTCGGAAATTATAAACCTCAGGCTCAAGTTTATAGTCGAACATGGTCTTGAAGGCGGTCATTTCCGGATTCATTATCATGATGTTCGTTGTAATTCCTGCCTTGCGAAGTTCTACACCCTCATCGGCAACGGCTACGGCGAGATAGTCTATCTGATGGTCTTGCAGCACCTTTGAGACTTCTACAGCGCCTGTACCGTAAGCATCTGCCTTAACCATAGCGACGAGCTTTGTCTGCTCCTGCATGTGAGAGCGATAGAAATTGAGGTTATCTACTATGGCGTTGAGGTTGACTTCAAGAATCGTCTCATGAACTTTCAACTCAAGAGCGTCTGAGATACGGTCGAAATGATAGCAGCGAGCACCCTTTATGAGCACGATATCGTTGGCAAGTGAACGGAAGAGTTCGCTTTCCATGAACTCGTTTGTGGTGAGGAAGAAATGCTTGTCCTTTACTTCTATGAGTTCCTGATTATCGGAAATAGCCTCGCCGATACCGATTATGCAATCTACGCCGCGAATGTTAGCCAGTCGGGAAACTTCTGTATATAGTTCTTCCGGCTCCATGCCTGTCTGAAGGATGTCGCTTAGAATGAGCAATTTCCTGCGATCTGCAGCATCCTTGCGTCTTGCCATGAAAGTGAGGGCGATATCAAGAGAGACGACATCCGAGTTGTACGAGTCGTTAATGAGCGTGAGTCCGCGATTGCCTTCCTTTACCTCCATACGCAAGGCAACTGGTTCAAGCTGCTTCATGCGCTCTATGATAGTCTGCTCCGGAAGTCCGAGCTGGAGTAGGGTAGAGTAGCAGATGCAAGCGTTGTCTATGGAAGCCTGGTCTTCAAAAGGAAGAGAAAGTTTCTCGGCGTCCTTGCGTGACCAGCGAATGATTTTTCCTTTTATATTAGCCTTCTCAAAGCAAGCTTGCAGATTGATTCTTGCAGAGCCGTTATCGTCAGAATCTTCGGGACAGATAATGATGTCAGCTTCCTTGAAAAGCTGTATCTTCTCCATACATTTCTGCTCAAGCGACTCAAAGTTCTCCTGATGGGCAGAACCGATGTTTGTGATGATACCAATTGTCGGCTGTATGATGTCACGCAGATATTTCATTTCGTTTGGCTGCGAAATACCAGCTTCGAGAATGGCAATCTCCGTATTGTTGTCCATTCGCCAAACTGAAAGTGGTACGCCTATCTGCGAATTGTAGCTGCGAGGGGAACGGGTTACCGTACGATCTTGTGAAAGAATCTGGAAGAGCCATTCCTTGACGATGGTTTTTCCGTTACTTCCTGTGATGCCGATAACAGGTACTTGGAACTCATCACGATGACGCTCGGCAAGCCTCTGTATGGCTTTAAGCGAATTCGGTACACGAAGGAAATTAGCCTTTGGATAGTTCGCGTCAAAGTCTGTAGGGAGAGTTTCCACTACGAAGTTGCGTACACCCTTAGAGTATAGCTGTGGGATGTATTTATGTCCGTCGTTTCGTTGTGTATGAATGGCGAAGAAGAGCGTTGCCTCAGGAAAGGCAAGACTGCGGCTGTCGGTAAGTAACCATCCGATGGATGCACTTTCTTTACCGAAACGATGTGCTCCTATGAGCGTCGTTATTTTTTCAATAGAGTAAATCATATTATCATTTACAATTTACATGTTTACAATTTACAGATTCCATTTCAGTTTGAAATCGCGAAGCTTTTTCTGTGCATTTTCAAGGAAGAGATTATAGTCCTCGGAATCTGGGTTGAAAGGTTTATGGTTTAGTGCCTGCTTTATTGGTTGATATTCTTCGTAAAATGTATTTGCTGAGTCGGAGAAGCAAGTTTCGCGAAAACGCTCAAAGATGTAATCTACCGCCTGCTCCGAAGGATGAATCATGTCTGGCGCATAGAAGCGATAGTCGCGAAGCTCGTCAAGGACGATTTCGTATGCGGGGAAGTAGTTTAATGCAAAATGCTGAATGCAGGATGCAGAATCCTTTTCTTGCATAAGAGTGTCTATTGCAAGCAAGAGGGTGGCTTTGGAAAGCTGACTTTCGTGATAGCCATATTTCTTGTAGCGAATAGGCGAAACTGTGAAAATGATGAGTCTTGTGCGTTTGAGAAGTGGATGGCTAACGATTGCTTGCAAAGCCTCCGTACATTCTTCGAGAGAGAGAATCTCCTCATGGAATAGCTTTTGCGGTCGCTTCTGGCAGTTGTCAACTATTTCGCCTGTTGCGATTTCACGATAGACATGGTTAGTGCCGAGAGTGAAAAGTGCAACGGAAGGAGAATCGGTTTCCGCTTGGTGAAGTTTGTCCAGAGTGTGCCTTATACTTACAGGATTGTACATCACGCCATATGGGTTTACAGTTGCCTTGAAAGAGTTTTCTGCAAACCTTTTCCCAATGTTGTCGGCAAAGCATGAGCCAACGAAGAGAAGCGTGTCTTGCGGCTCCAGTTTTACTGTAGAAGTTGGTATGTTGACTTGTGTGGAGAATAGCATGATTATGTAAGTGAAATTAGGCTTAATGATTCAAGATTAACTACGGCTGACAGTCAAGCCTGTAGAACTGAGATTCATTTCCACAAAGCGTGCTCGTGAATTAGGCGCGTTGTTCTGGAGAATAGAACGGATGCGAGCTGCCGCTTCTGCATCTTTCGCCATCATATACAGATAACCTCCTCCACCAGCACCTGGCAGTTTGTAACCCGTACAAAGGTCGTCAACAAGGTCTGTTATCTGCTTTACGGCTGTTGGATTTGTGCCGGAATCGATAGCTTGATTCTGCGCCCATGTCTTGCGGACAAGTTTACCAGTGCGGTCATAATCAACGCATTGGATAGCTTCGTACATGTCGTGAGCATGCTGTTTCATTTGTCTGAGAACGGCAAGTTCATCGCCTTGATTCAGGAACATGCGGCGTACAATTTCGCCAAGAATATTCTTTGCTGTACGGGTTATTCCTGTGTAGTAAAGCAGATGGCAAGGTTTGTAATCAGGATTACTGAACACATCTGTTGGAAGCCAAAGTGTCTTTGGCGACTGGTTGAATCCGCGTTCTGTAGTCAGAAGTTTTGCGCCTGGAAGAATGCCACCATACTGGTCTTGCCAACCGCCACCAGAGGTGAGCAGTTGCTCAAGGATTAGCGTGCGAATGCCAAGCTCGTTCTTGTCCCAATGAAGTCCGCAGAAATCATTCAAAGCACCAAGAACCGTAGCCGCAAGCATGCTGCTCGTGCCAAGTCCGCTACCAGCAGGAATGGCTGAAAGCATGGTTACTTCAATACCGCAACCGAAAGCCTCAAGTTGCTGGCGGAGAGAGGCATACTGCTCGTTGCTGTATTGTGGAAGGAAACCTGCCAAAGCAAGTGCAGACTTCGGAATAGAGAATGGCGAAGCGAGCTGGTTGTATTGTGCAAGTTCTTCGTAAGTTTCAACACGCTCTTCTGCTCCGAGGTCTATGCTTCGGATGATGATAATTGGCTCTTTGCAAGGTTTTATGTATGTCTGCAAAGGTTGCTGACCGTTAAGCTCAATTGCAATATTCACGACAGCTCCACCTTCCATCAGGCAATAAGGCGGAGTATCTGTCCAACCGCCGGCAAGATCTATGCGAACAGGCGAACGTCCCCATACGATTTGGTCGCTATAGGTGGACAGCTTAGGCGAAACCTTTTCAACATGAAGGCTTTCTTGTCGAAGCAATGCGAATGCTTTGTCCTCTTCTTCCTTGTAGTCTTCGCCCTTGTTCTTTAGAACTTGTGAGCGGAACATAGCATCATGAATGCGAGTGAGAAGTGGCGCCTTTTCTGATATTGCTTTTGGAGCAGGAATGTCGTTCAAGACAAACTCTTTAGCTGCATCCTCAAGATCTATCTGATAGAAAACGGAATGCTCGTAGTTGTCTGCAATAGCTGTCCAATTTTCTTTGCGGAATTGCTTGCGTTGCTCGTTGAGTCTGACAAGGTTTGCTTCGTTTGAAATCTGCTCGGCTGAGAGGAATTTCTCTATGTGAACAGCTGCATTTTCATTCACTTTTTCCTTTATCTCAGGTAATTGCTCATCAATAGCACCCTTTTTGCTGTCTATCATTCCGAGCATAAGCTTGAGCACTTTGCCGACTTCCTCTGTATTTTTGCATATAGGGAACAGCTGAGAACTTTGTAACTTTCCCGCAAACTTATCGTTAAAACCGTAAGGACGAACTACGAAGTCGCTTTCTCCAACAGGCACAACATCAACACATTGGCCTGGTTGTAGGTTTATTTCCCAATCGTTTTCAGGAACGCCTGTTACGATGTTTTCCGTAGTTATTTCCCATTTATTGTTGATGTGCGAATTTTCTATCCAGATATTTCTGTTCGCGGATGTGAACTTAAACTCGTTTCTTGAGTTTTGGTTGAATATGGAAGGATGCGGTTTGCTTGAATTATGCAGAATCTCCTCTTGATTGTTTGTTATGTTTTGGACATCAAGAGTCGAGGAAATAATCTCATGCGAAGTTCCGTAATGATAGAATTCTCCACCTGGAAGAGGGAGTATCGCAACAGAAAGATTCTTCAGGTCTTCATCGGCAGATGTAGGATTTGTGCCAAGGGCTGTTCCAAACTCCGAGTACATGTCATACTCGGAGATTTCGCCATTCTTCTTGGACTTCTTGCAAAGCATCTCGATGGCGCGGTCAGAAAGAATCCAAATACCTATATCTGTTAGGTAATAATGGTCGGTAAGAAGCTTGCTAAGTGTCTCGACAGAAGGCTTTTGAAGCATGCACTTAAGCACATCTGGTGTCTCTCTGTCCATTACAAAAACACCATGATCTTTTGCTATATCTGCAGAAAGCCATAAACCGTAACAAACGATGTCAACATTTGGAATCTGCTGAAGAGGTTTTGTGGCACGAATAAAGACATCTCCAGAAACAATCATAGTATTCAGATTGCCTGGCGCTTGGCTCATAATCTGCTCATAAAGAGGCAATTGAAGGTCAAGGAGAGTCTGCGAGAATTTCTGTCCTCTTTCCCAACGAAACACAGGAATCGGAGTGAGGATTTTACCAGAAGGAGCATAGGAAGGCAGTCTTCGTGACTGTCCTCCGGCATGAAGCAAAATCTTCTTTTCCGTAGGTTTCCATCCTGTTTGCTTGTAGCAATTCTCAAGAAGCCAAGCTGTACCACCACCTGATCCCAGTTTCTTTCCGATAGGATCGTTCGTACAATACCATTCTTCGCAGGATTTATTGGCTATTTCATGAAAACTATTTACCAGATTTGGTGGTAAAGACAATAGTTTTTTCATTTAATCATTTGTTTATTTTATAGCATCTTGAAGAGCTTGAGACAACTGGTCTGGGCATGATGTTGGCTTCATTCCGCACTTGATGCCTTTGAGTCTTTCTATGATATTCTCTGCCTTCATTCCCTTAACGAGAGCGGAAATGCCAGCAGTATTGCCCATGCAACCACCAATGAATACGCAGTTTTGTACTACATTATTATCATCAATATCTATAATTATCTGGCGTGAACATGTGCCAATTGTGTTGTATATGATCTGCTTCATTATTTTATTGTTTATGTTTGATTTTTGTAATTATACTTAAAGGGTTACTATTATTGGAGTATGCTTTATTGCCGGAAGAATCTTTTCTGTCAAGTCCTTTGTCTTCATCCTCAGACTTGAAGTGTTCTTGCATGGGTGGCAGCCTACATATTCGCTTTTCAGCACATCGCTATCTATCAATAGCTGAACCTCATTAGCGGCGTCATTCATTAGTCCCATTACAGAAACCGAGCCTGGCATTACATCCAGAAATTTCTGCATAGCCTCTCCATCTGCAAATGAAAGTCTTGCTGAGTTTATCTGTTGCGAAAGGTCTTTGGTGAGGAACTTCTTGTCGCCTGGTATCATTAGCAGATAGAACTTCGTTTTCTGACGATTGCAAAGGAATAAATTCTTGCAGATGATAGCGTGTTTAGCTTTGTCTTCTGCATTATTATTCTTGAATTCCTCAAGCGTAGTACGCTCAAAGGCTGCGTCAATCTCCGCACATACTTCCATAGTCATAGCCGGATCATGGTCGAGACGCTCATATTCTATATTGAGGCTGTCAAGCAAATCGTAAACCCTTACTTCTCTTGGTTCGCGATCTCCTATGTTTTCTGGTCGTCCTTTATAAATCGTTAGCATGAAATCACATTACTTTTACTAGTTCAATCTCAAATATTAGCGTAGAGTTTCCTGGTATTCCATGTGTTCCGCGTTTGCCATAACCAAGCTCTGAAGGAACAAAGATTTGCCATTTGTCGCCTTCCTTCATTTGCGGAATAGCTATCTGCCAAGCTACGATTAAGTCTGTTAGGCGGAATGCATCAGGATAACCCTGCTGTGTGTTGTCATCAAACACCTTGCCATCTATAAGAGAACCTTTATAGTAAACGGAAACAACGCTTCGTGGTTGCGCTTGTTTTCCATTTCTTTCATTTATGACTTTGTATAGAATTCCTTTTGGAAGTTGGTTTACACCTTCTTCGTTCAAAAGGTTTTCCATGAAGATTTCGTTTTCTATCCTATATTTTTCCTTGCTGTTTTTTGCCATCTTTCTTTGGTCTCTTATTTCTTGAAACCATCGTATTATGTTCATGATTCAAAACTTTAATCTGCGATTCTCTAATTGACTTAATTCTTGTCGCTCTTGTTCTCCTTTCCGAATTCCGGATCAATCTTTACAAGAGCAGAAACGAGGAAAGTTATAGCACAGAGAATCATGACTATGATGAAGAAATTCTGATAGCCTACATTTTCCTGTAACCAGCCTGAGAAAAGTCCAGGAATCATCATGGAAAGCGCCATGAATGCTGTACAAAGAGCGTAATGGGAAGTCTTGTGTTCGCCACGGCTGTAGTAGATGAGGTACATCATATAGGCTGTGAAGCCGAAGCCGTAACCGAACTGCTCAATTGCTATGCAAGCATTTATGAGAAGGAAATTATCCGGCAAAGCCATACTGAGGTAGATGTAAACTGCATCTGGAATCGTGATGGCAAATACCATTGGCCAAAGCCACTTCTTCAAACCGTCTCGACTTACCAAAACTCCACCAATAATTCCACCAAGCGTTAGACCAATAACTCCAACTGTTCCTTGTACGAAACCGATTTCCTGTGGAGAGAGGCCAAGTCCGCCTGCGCTCTGTTGCTCAATAAGGAAGAGCGGGGTAATCTTCACGAGAAGTCCTTCTGGCATACGGTAAAGAAGCATGAAACAAGTTGCAAGTATGACCTCTTTCAGCGGCATCTTTGTGAAGAATGTCTTGATGGTTTCCCACAATTCCTTCAAAACGTCAGAGAAAGTGATATTGCCGGTAAGACCTTTGTCTGTATTTGGCTTAGGCAAAGCTCGCGTATGCCATAGCATAAGGGCGATAAAGATGCCCGTTAATCCATAGAATATCAAACTCCACGAATACTTTACGCTACCTTTCAGCATGGTTTGAAGGTTGCCTGCTATCATGATGAGAACGCCTGAACCGAAAAGAGATGCAAGTCTATAGAATGTACTTCTAATGCCGACAAACATAGACTGTTGGCCTTCATTCAACCCAAGCATGTAGAAACCATCTGCTGCAACATCATGTGTGGCACTTGAAAAGGCAAGAAGCCAGAAGAATGCTATCGTAGCTTGAAGCCAGAAGTCTGTCGGGATGGTGAATGCGATACCGGCAAAGGCTGCTCCAATAAGAGCTTGCATAGTGATTATCCACCAGCGCTTTGTCTTATACATGTCTATAAACGGGCTCCATAGAGGCTTGATTGTCCATGGAAGATAGAACATTGAGGTGTAGAGCGCAATCTCTGTGTTACTCAAGTCAAACTGCTTGTACATCAACACAGCAACTTGCATTACTATTACATATGGCAAACCTTCTGCGGAATAGAGCGAAGGCACCCATGACCAAGGATTTTTCATAATTGCGGTTTTGCGTTTTGCGTCTGCAAAGTTAACATTTTCTTCCGAATACGCAAAGAAAACATCTGATTTTGTGAAGAAAAGTAACTTTAAGCATTTGTTTTATAAAAAAAAATGTAACTTTGCACACGCTAACAAGAACAAAATCAGCATGAAAAGACTTATTATACTTCCGTTGATAGCCGCATTTGCGCAAGACATCAGCGCACAAATCACAGAAACTGCAACCGAAGCGGTAAAGAACATGGGCGTAGGTTGGAACCTTGGAAACACTCTTGACGCACACAAAAATTCCGGTAAGGACATAAGCGTCGCAAACTATTGGGGACAGCAAGGCGTAGATTCCGAGACTTATTGGGGGCAACCAGTAACAAAGCCAGAACTTTTCGCCATGATGAAGAAAGCTGGTTTTGGCGCAATCCGCGTTCCCGTGACATGGTACAACCATATGAACAAGGACGGAAAAGTTGATGCTGCATGGATGAAACGTGTACATCAGGTGGTGGATTATGTGCTGGACAACGGTCTTTATTGTATAATAAATGTTCACCATGATACTGGCGCAGACGGCGACAGCCACGTTTCTTGGATAAAGGCGGGTGAAGATTCATACAACCTCAACAAAGAGCGTTTTGAAGGTTTATGGAAGCAGATTGCTGAGGAATTCAAAGACTACGGCAAGGAACTTATCTTCGAAAGCTACAACGAGATGCTCGACAAGTACAATTCATGGTGCTTTGCCACTTTTGCTGCACCTGGCCAATATAATGCTACAGATGCAGCTTCTGCTTACAAAGGCTTGAACGGCTACGCACAGAGCTTTGTGAATGCAGTTCGTGCCACAGGTGGAAATAACGCTTCACGCAACCTCGTAATAAACACTTACGCAGCGGCAAACGGTTATGGCACTTGGAACTCTCACCTCAAGGATCCGCTGACAAAGCTTCAGATGCCTGAGGGTGAAGCCGGAAAGGGACACATCATCTTTGAAGTTCACACTTACCCTAACATTATAACTACGAGCGGCAATACTGTTACAAACCGTTCTCTTAGCTCTATAAAGAGTGAGGTGGACGGCATGATTAAGGTGCTGAAGGACAATCTTGTATCAAAAGGTGGTCCTGTAATCTTCGGCGAATGGGGAACGAGCAATGTGGATCAGGGAACCGGCAAGACTGATTACGACGTTCGCCGTGAGCTTATGCTTCAGTTTGCAGAATATTTTGTAAAGCAAACCAAGGCAGCCGGCATGGGAACATTCTACTGGATGGGAATGTCTGACGGTCCGATGCGAAACGTACCTGCTTTCAATCAGCCAGATCTTGCTGAATGTGTAACAAAAGCTTATCACGGCAGCAACTTTAACGGCGAATATCCAGACAAGATGGCAGCTGATGAATATGTTTGTTTCGAAGGCGACAAAGTTCTTAATTGGGGTGACGGCATCACAATTTCTGCAGCCATGTTTGCTAATTTCAGCTCTTCATCACGCATAGTGTTAGAGTATAAGCAGGAAGCTAGCTATAACGCATTACAATTGTTCTACGGAGATTGGTCCGTCAAACCTTCTTTTACTGTTGACGGCAGCAAGCAATTCTCAGGAGACTTAGAACCAGGTAAATTCTATAATACTCCTGTTGGTACAAAACATACTACATCCCTTACCTTTAATGCTACGACTTACGACCAGTTGAAAAAGAAGGGACTTGTAATACATGGCAAAGGCGTACGTTTGTACAAGGCTATAATAACAGATAAAAGTTCTGGTATCAGCAATGCAAAGGCTGAGCAAAACAAGAGAACGGAGATATACAACATGGCAGGACAGCGAGTTGAGAAGGCTACCCGAGGCTTGTATATCATAAACGGAAAGAAGGTTTTGGTAAAATAAAAGAAAGTTTTGGCAAGATAATAGAATAAAGGGAACTGCAAAAAGCAGTTCCCTTTTTTATTAGTAGGGCGAGGATTTCCGAACCGTTCCGCGCATATATCGGTGATGTTGCGTATATAATAGGAATGCGGCTCGGAAATCCTCGCCCTACATTTTTTGGTTGCAATAGGGTTGTTTCCTTATAATATCTCTGATTTCGGGAAATAATGCAGGAGAATCTCGTCGTATTTATAGCCTTTGGCAGCCATTACTGCTGCTCCAATCTGGCAAAGCCCTACACCGTGTCCCCAACCGCGACCTTCGATGAGGAAGGAGGCTGATTTAGCTGAAGTTGACACTTCGGGAACTGTGGCTGATGCTTTGTGGATGTTGAACCAGCTGCTATAAAGATGGCTGTCGGAGAGTCGGCGACGAATTTCAAGTTCCTTGCCTACGATTTCTTCACGACCGTCATTATAAACAATTTTTATCTTCCAAAGTCTGCCGCTCTTTCCGCGTTCAAGAGGAATGATTTCCTTGATGTCGGGATTCTCGTAAGTGGCTGTCCAATTGTAGAAATGGCGTGTCTCAAGGTCGTAATCGTTTAGTACTTGCTTGAGGACCTTCATTTCTTCTTCCTTGGAGTCAAACTGTTCTCTTGTGTTACAGAATGGACAATCTACGCTGACAAGATATGGATGAGCCGTGTTGTCCCAGCAATATTCGTATTCTTCAGACTTTCCTCCGCAGCATTTAGAGAAGCGGGCGTCGCATATCTTGCCTTCATACATGAGAACCTTACCGCGAGTTTCTTCTACGGCTTCTTCTACAAGCGGAGATGTTTGCATAGTTACGCCTTGATAGCGCTGGCAATGGTCGTCTGCACAAACATCATAAATGGTGTGGGCAGAACGGTCGTACCAAACAAGCCCCCCTCCGACTCCCCCCCCTGTGGGGGAGAGATTATCATTTGGATTTGAATGGGAGTTTTCGCTTTCTACCTCAGAGTCATTTGTTATACTCCCTCCCACTGGGGGGAGGGCTGGGGGGGGGCTGATGTTTGCAATCAGCCAACTTCGTGAAAGAATGGCATGAGCTTTGAGAAGTTCCTTATCGGACATGGCACTCATCTCACTGGAAATGACGCTTTTCAAATATTCTTCAATCGGCAGAATATTAATGGCGCAGTTCTTCCCATCTGGAGTTTTTGTGAGTTTGAGTATGCCTGAGTAGGTTAACTTACGCTCTTGCTGCCAATGGAAGTTCACCCCAATAACGATGTTCTCGATGGTAAATGTGCAATCGTCGTTTGTAGGAATAAATATTGTCTCGTTGAGAAGTTGGAGTTTCTTGTATTCTCCATTGAAAGAATACTTGATTTCTCCTTCTGTTTCAATAAGTCCAACGGCAAGTTTCCTGCCATCGTGATTGAGGTTATAATTGAGATAATCAATCAATTCAGGTGCGGAAACCTCATTATAAATTGCTTCTGCCTCTTCTGCGGTTATTGTTTCATAGTCTTCAAGACGTGGAGTTATCAGCAAGCCTGCCATATCAAGCGCACCTGGAGAAACAAGGCGATTGTCCTTTTCCATTCCGTAGCAAGAAGGGCGATGTTGAGAACGAATGAAGATTGTTACTTCGTAGTTGTCGCCATCTTTACGAACAAAGACGTTGAACATAGGCTCGTATTCGCCAGTTGGTATTGGAAGAGCGTTGTATATGCGAAGGAATTCTGTTATGATAGCTTCCTTGTCTTTGCTCTTTATAGAAAGGCAAGCGCCAGGCCAATTGTTGCGATAGAGAAGGGCAGAGTCACCCGAAGTAAAAACTTCGGGAACTGTGGCTCCTTTTGAAGCGTTGGTGTTTTGGTTGTAGAAAGGGACATCCTTAATCAAACCTGCCTGAAAGTGCATGTGGTCAGGTGCGGAAGCTCCGCTGCGAGGCCCATTATAGAAAATGAAACTATCAGGATTCTGTTCGGCAAAGTCAAGCATTACTAGGAAGTAAGACTTTATTTGCTGAAGTTCATGATGCTTTGAAGGTATCGTGAAATGTACAGGTAGGATAGGGAAGGGGTTGATCAAGAGCTGGAAATGCGATAGAGAGCCCGAAGTTGATACTTCAGTAACGGTGGCAAAGGACAAAGCGGTTTGCTCTTCAGGTCGATTCTTATCGCAAAGGAAACAAGGTCGCTTGGCTAGAGTAGCTTTGTCAATCTTTGCTCCGGTAGATACAATACGAGCTGGATTACATTGCTTCTTTATTATTACGCCGTTGGAGAGAACTAGTTCTGTGACCTTGATATTCTCAAGATCGTCATAGTTCTTTTTGGCGAGTTGCCATTCTGAACGCTGTTGGTTGAAGAATTCAATTAATGTCATTTCCTGATTTTGTTGACGGCTCGGAAATCCTCGCCCTACATTAGTGAAAGACTTAGGAAGATGCGACGCTTTCTTCTTCAGCCAGCGTTGCTTCTTCTGCTCGTATTCGGCGTGATGTTTTTCTAAGAAATTGTCTGCCATGATTGTAGGGAGAACCTCGCATTAATATGAGGGAACGGTGGCGGGGTGGCGAAGTTAAAACTTTAGGTATGGTGGATGTTAAGCATCATGGAAAGCCATGCCGTTGATGTCGGCACGCTGAAGCATATCGTACTCGCAGCAGAAAGCTGTTCTGAGACGTTCTGCATAACGCTTTGCTTCCCACTTTGCCATAGGGAGATCGTGCATGAGATAGTTGCCACAAGCATCTGGTGTGTTGCCTGGCACCTCGTCGTTGAAGTCGGCAATGAAATCCATCGTGCGGATCATAAGTTCGCGAATAATCTCGCAGTCGTAAGAACCTTTAACTATGAGATAGCTTCCAGTCATGCAACCCATTGGTCCCCAATAGATTACTCGTTCCTTCCATTCTTCGTCATTACGAAGATAAGTAGCTGCGAGATGTTCTATAGTATGCATAGCCGCAGGATTTATTGCAGGCTCTTGGTTTGGAGCCGTCATACGAATGTCATAAGTTGTAAACTTAGACTCTCCGTCAACATCTTGTCGTGATATGTAAATGCCAGGTTTTAGGTTAGTGTGGTCAACCTGAAATGAAGGTATTACTTCCATATTAATTGTGTTAGATAATTAATTAATAGTGTCAGATAATTATCGCTGCAAAGTTACACATTTATTTTCTAAAAAAAGATTCTTAAGGAAAAAAGTTTGTTTTTGTGGGTTTTGTTTACTTGATTCTTTGAGAATAAGGCAAAAAAAGAGCCACCATACAGAGGACGTATGGTGGCTTTGAATCTCTATTTTGTAAGATTTAGATTAGAGCTTGTCGTTAGAACCGAGTACGTTCACGATCTTGTGGATGTACATCTTCTTCATGTTGTCACGAGCAGGAGTAAGGTACTGACGTGGGTCGAAGTGTGATGGGTTCTCAGCGAGGTGCTTGCGAACAGCAGCAGTCATAGCAAGACGAGAGTCAGAGTCGATGTTGATCTTGCAAACAGCAGACTTAGAAGCCTCACGGAGCTGCTCCTCTGGGATACCGATAGCGTCAGGAAGCTGACCACCGAACTGGTTGATAGTAGCAACTTCTTCCTGTGGAACTGAAGAAGAACCGTGGAGAACGATTGGGAATCCAGGAAGCTTCTCCTCGATCTGGTGAAGGATGTCGAATGCCAATGGTGGAGGTACGAGGATACCCTTCTCGTTGCGAGTACACTGCTCAGGAGTGAACTTGTAAGCACCGTGAGAAGTACCGATAGAGATAGCGAGTGAATCGCAACCTGTGCGAGTTGCGAACTCAATAACCTCTTCTGGCTGTGTATAGTGTGACTCAGCAGCTGAAACCTCATCCTCAACACCAGCGAGAACGCCGAGCTCAGCCTCAACAGTTACGTCGAACTGGTGAGCGTAGTCAACAACCTTCTTTGCGAGAGCGATGTTCTCCTCGAATGGGAGGTGTGAACCGTCGATCATTACTGAAGAGAAACCTGAGTCGATACAATCCTTACAAGTTTCGAAGCTATCACCGTGGTCAAGGTGAAGAACGATCTGTGGATTCTCGCAACCGAGTTCCTTAGCATAAGCAACAGCACCTTCTGCCATGTAGCGGAGGATAGTTGGGTTAGCATACTTACGAGCGCCCTTAGAAACCTGCATGATAACAGGAGAGTTTGTTTCTACTGCAGCCATAACGATAGCCTGCATCTGCTCCATTGTGTTGAAGTTGAATGCTGGGATAGCGTAACCACCAGCAACAGCCTTCTTGAACATCTCGCGAGTATTTACGAGACCAAGATCTTTGTAGTTTACCATAATCTTTTACCTGTATTAGTATTTATAAAAAGTTTGTTTGCTGTATTTACAAAGATGTTTTCTGGTTTATCTTAGGATACGCCATTGACATCTTTTATTTTTTACGCATGCAAAGTTAGCCTTTTTTCCGTTAAAAAGAGTATGTAACACGATGTTTTTCAGAAAAATGCTGCATTTTCCACTTTTACACTTATTACTTGAAAACCATAGTTTACAATTTTATCACTTTGTTCATGAACACATCGTACTCATTCGTAGGAATTTCCTCTATGATTTGGAATGGAAAAGCTACTCCGATTAAGAATGGAAGTGAGCCTTTCTTTTCCTTTACTTTGGCTAGAAACCTATCGTAATATCCTTTGCCACGACCTAGTCGAACGCCTTTCTCGCTAAACGCCATTCCGGGTATTATAGCAGTCGCAATCTTATCGTATTCGCAATACTCCTTGCCAAAAGGCTCAAGAATGCCATATCGCCCCTCTTTTAGGTCTTCTTTTGAGTGGTATTCGTACAGAACTATGTCGGTATCAGTCGTTACCTTTGGCAATAAAACAGTTTTCCCTTGACGGACAAGGGCATCAATAACTGGCGTTACATCTACCTCATCAGGCAAGGGAAAATATGCGAGTATAGTGTCTGCTTCAAGAACTTTCTCTTCGTTTAGTAGATTACAGGAAATCTGTTCGGACATAGAAGCGAGCTCTTCCTTGGAAAAACTCTTTTTTAATGAACGGATATGATTCCTGAGTTCTTGCTTGGTCATAGTTAATTATTAGGCGTGTTCTTCCTGTTTTTCTTTCTTATAATGAAATACAGAACGAATGAGAGTATTATGGCACCTATTCCGACAAGACCAGCCCAAAGGGACTTTGTGTTGATCTGTCTGAGAAGGAAGTCCACCTTTGTCAGCATAATCTCATGGTTTTCGTCGATATCGCCCTTGAGATTGTACTTTGTTTTCTTCAGATTTTTTTCGTCAATTTGCAACGCCTGGCAAAGCGAGTCAATGATAACCTGTTGCTCATCAATGACTTGAGACATGCGCTCTATCTGGACCGTGTCGTTGTATATCTGCTCTTCAAGCATTCTGATACGAGTTTCCATGTCATTAAGTTGAACCTGGACATTCGCATCAGCTCGTTCGCTAAGATATTGCGCATGGGTTGTAACAGCGGCAATGCAGAGTATGAAAACTATGAGTAACCTTTTCATTCTATTAAGCAATTTCATAGAAATCAGCTATATTACTTCAAGAGTTTTGTATGAATCTTATTATAGATAGCGTTAAGATTGACTTTTCCGTCCTTGCAAGACTGGCTGATAATTTCCTTTACTTCGCCCTTATTGCTTTGTGTATTAATCTTCTGAAGGTCGGTAAGAATCTTATTGTAGTAGCCATTACGCTGCTTCTCTGCTATCTTATTGTAGCCATTTGCACCTATAATATATTCAATGTTACCATTACGGAAGCTTGCGAGGAGTCGCTTGCCTTCGTCTGTAGAGGCCATTGAAGCATCCCAAACATCAGCCTTCTTGAAATAGTCAACATCTGTTTGACCCATAGCGGCAGTATTTTCTTCCTTCTGCTCTTCTTCCGCCTTCTCTTCTGGAGTATCGTTATTTGCGTCAGAAGATTCTACATTTTCCTTGTCAGCTTCCTTCTCTTCGTCGGCTTTCTGCTCGTTTTCCGTACTGAGAGTTGGCTGATCTTCAGGCTTTACTTCTTCGTCAACAACTTCTGTTGTGCCTTCGTCCACGATTTCGGTCTTGTCCTTTTCGCTAGAAGAACCGCAGTTGAACATAGAAGTGATACCAATACCGAGAACAAAACCAATAGCAAGAGCTATGAGATATGGCGCAAAATTAGGTTTACCGTTAACCGGCTTGTGGTTTCCACCTACACCGCTGATCTGCAATTCGTTAAGAGGTGTGTCTGTGTGGCTTGCATCTTTAATATATTGGTAAATAGCGTTTGTCTGGTCAATGTCGATAGAACCACGCTTAATACCGTCAGGAGTGTTGAATGAAACCACAAGGCTTTGGAGCTGAGTCGCCAAGGAAACACGCTTCTCGCCTTTTAGGAGATCTGTCTGTGTAATCTGGATACGGCGGTCCTTATAGCCATCAGCACCAACTGTAAGTTCGTAAACATCGCGCGACTCGTTGAATGTGATCTCCTGTCCGCTCTTTACGATTGTGCTGTCAACCTTGAATTGAGGAAGTACAACGCCAGCTCCGTTTACAACAATAAGATTAATGCGAAGATTCATCTTTCCAAGCATGTCGTTTGGATTCTGAATCTTTTGAGGTCTCTGCTGTACTGGTCTCTGTGCTGGCTGCTGTGGTCTTGGCTGTTGCACAGGTTGCTGAGCCTGTACACCTTGTCTTTGGATTGGCTCCTGAGCTGGTGCTGCAGGCTTTTGCTGTACAGGCTGCTGTATTGTTTTATCCTCGTTTTCTCCGAATACGATATGGCTGTTGTTCGGAGTATTATTGTTCTGAGCGTTTATATCTTCGCTATCATCACCAAAGTGAAGAAGTGGTTCGTTGTTATTGTTCATGAGTTGTCTTTGCGTTAAATTACAAATCCGTCATGCCATCAAATAGTATGATTGGCTGAATTTGTGAGTTTTTTACTGAGCTTGTCCGTCAACAACCTTATCGTTTCTTTTCGGTTCTGTCTTCTGTATGACATCTGGTTGTCTTGGACCATCTGTGGTTTTAGCAGGAGTAGCCTTTGCAGGTTCCACTCTATTTGCCGGTTCACTTGTTCTTGCGGGTTCTGTTTTTACAGCAGGACTTGCAGGCTTATCTGTGCTAGGTTGCGTTGCTACTGGTGTTGTAGGTTTAGCAGGTTCTCTGTTAACATTTGCAGTATAGTCAGTAGTTGTTTCCGATACACTAACACCCTCTGTAGGAACAGCAGATGCTTCCTGGGTAGGTTGGGCAGTAGCTGTATTTGCTTTTGCTTCTTCAGCAGCCTTTTTCTTGCTTTCTTCTTCAGCAGATGGTAGTTCACCCTTTACTGAATTCAAATCATTATTATAAGACGCATGCTGCTTTTCAGAAGTCTCAAGATTGTCTTCCGAAGAGAGATCAACATTGTCTTTGAAGTCTGCCTCAATTTCCTCACGAGTTTTCTTGTTTTCGCAAGAAGATAGAGGTACTACGAAAAAGGCTGATGTTGCTATAATGAGTATGTGTAGAAATGTTTTAATGAGTCTCATTATGTGTTATACTGAATGTTTATTTTGGGTTGTTTGAAACTTTCAGACCGCAAAATTACATTTTTTTTGACTACTATACTAAAAAGTGGCAAATTATTTTTCCACAATCAAACATTTGTCAACTATTTCGCATTATAAAGTTGTTGATTTTTGGTTTTATTAACAAATAAATGATGTTTTCTCATGATAATTCTGAGTTTGTTTGTCTGATTCTGTCACACAAAATGCAAAGTCCGAAAGAGAGTGAAAAAACATTCTCCAGGATTTGCGAAAATAATCCTTTGAGTTTTGCATCATAATCCTAAGGATTTTGAGTCGTTTCCCTAAGGATTTCATGTCGTTTCCCTATGGATTTTGAGTCGTTTCCTTAAGGATTTCATGTCGTTTTCCTAAGGTTTTTATCTCATATAATGTTGCGGTAGGCTAAACTTATGTCAAGTAGCATTTTTATAAATCCTTTATTTTTGTTAAAATAACATACTTGTTTTGGAGAGTTTGCAAAAAAATCAGTAACTTTGCGCGCAATAATGGGTGCAAGTCAAACATTCAGTCAGACACAATCTCAAACGCAGACACAGATTCAGCAGCAGAGGTTCACTAATCAACAGGTGCAATTTATGCGGTTGTTGGAGATGCCTCTTGCTCAGTTTGAACAGAATGTTGAAACCGAATTGCGCGAGAATGAAGCCCTTGTTGAGAATCTCTCAAAAGACCCTGGAGAAGATAATCTTGATAAAGAAATTCAGTTTGTCGTGCCGTCTTATGGCAGCAGTCAGAAAGATGAGCAATATGAAGACTCTTCAAGCGAAGAAAGTCAAGACGAAATTGATGAAGACACTTCAACCGAAAATGAAACGGAAGACAGTCAGTCTTATGGAGATTATGAGG
The DNA here is from genome assembly GCA_024401275.1 of Bacteroidaceae bacterium. GTDB lineage: Bacteria > Bacteroidota > Bacteroidia > Bacteroidales > Bacteroidaceae > Prevotella. The sequence continues at coordinate 21,861 of JAKSLJ010000007.1, forward strand.
GTTTTGGCGTCTTGTACGATATGGATGACGCTCCCGACCGAAGGCTTATGATGGAGCAGGTAGCCAATGATGGTGAAACTCTACATCAGCAGCTTCAAGAGCAGATAAATTTGCTTGAACTGACAGAGCAGGAGAAGGAACTGATGGAATACATCTTGGGTATGCTCGACAACGATGGCCTCCTGCAGAAATCACCTCTTATAATGGCAGAAGAACTGTATCTTTTTCAGAATATAGAAACAGATGCTGAGCAGTTGCAGAGTCTTATAAACAAGATGAAACAGCTGGATCCTGCCGGAATTTGCGCTCAGTCGCTACAAGAATGTCTGCTCATCCAGGTGGAAAGGCGAAAGAAATCGGCTGTAACATCTATGATGAAGCGTATTCTGACAGATTGCTTCGACCACTTCATTCACGGAAGAATCGAGAAAATATACAAGAAAATCGGAGAAGACCGTGTCTTGATAGATGAGGCTTTGGCTAGGATTCGCCACTTGAATCCTCGTCCTGGAGCAGGTCTTGGAGAAAACATAAGCGAAGTAGCGCAACAAGTTACGCCCGATTTTATTGTAGAAACTGAGAACGACCGCATCCGCTTTTCAATAAATTACGGCAAAGTTCCTGCGCTGGCTGTCACGGAAGACTATGACGACCTGATAAAACAATACGAAGGTGTTGACCGTGAGAAAATTCGAAAGAAGGAATATGAGGCTTATGTGTATGCAAGAAGTCGCGTTAAGCGGGCTAATTCGTACATCCATCTCATAAAGCTTCGCTTCCGAACGCTATATCTGACGATGAAGCATATCATAGATCACCAGAAAGCTTTCTTTCTCTCCGGTGATGATGATGACCTGAAACCGCTGATGATAAAAGAAATAGCACAGGAAATGGATTATGATATCTCCACGATTTCTCGTGCCTGTAACAACAAATATGTTCAGACGGAGTGGGGCATTTTCCCGATGAAACATTTCTTTGCTGCTTCCTATGCCTCAAAAACGGATGATGGCGAAGAGGCAACTCTACTGCAAATCTGTTCTTCTATCCGTGAAATCATAGAGTCGGAAGACAGAAAGCATCCTTATCCGGACGAGAAAATCGCTTCGTTGCTGAAGGAAAAAGGATTTAATCTAGCACGCAGAACAGTAGCAAAACATCGTGAGCGAATGGGCTATCCTGTGGCAAGACTTAGAAAAAACAATACGAAATAACATAGTAAAAAACGAACAAAACTTATTATAAACTGTGAGCATTATACTCCGCATAGCACATATAGTCAGTTTGATTTCAAAGCCGTTCTATCTCCCGCTTTTAGGAATAGCGGCACTTTTCCTCTTTTCAATACTGAAGATTCTTCCATGGCAATACAGGGTTCTGGTAATTGTCATGGTGTGGGGCTGTACCGTAATGCTGCCAACTTTGATCATCTCACTCTATCATAAGACACAAGGAATGAAGATGTTCCGATTTGTCCAGAAGGAAAAGCGAGTTGTTCCTTATGCCATTTCCATCATCTGTTATTTCCTTTGTTATTGGCTCCTTACGCTTATAAATGCTCACCACACCATAAAGTCCGTACTTGTAGCTGCCCTGATGGTTCAGATGGTTTGCGCAATAATCAATATTTGGTGGAAGATTTCCGCTCACACAGCTGCGATAGGAAGCTTCCTTGGCGGCCTTGTTGCGTTCTCCTACATATTCGTTTTCAACCCAATATGGTGGATTTGCGTCATACTGTTTGTTGGAGGCATTGTGGGAACATGCAGAATGATACTCCGTCAGCATACTCTTGGAGAAGTTGTCGGAGGATATTGCGTAGGATTTATAGGTGCTTTATTGACTATTTTGTTACTATAACGAAAAGAAAAAACTAAGATATGATTTCAATAATTATGGGTTCCACTAGCGACCTTCCTGTAATGGAGAAAGCTATGAAACTGCTTGACGAAATGGAAGTTCCATTCGAAGTAAATGCACTCTCAGCTCACCGTACACCAAAGCAGGTGTCAGATTTTGCAAAGAACGCAAAGGCGCGTGGCGTAAAAGTGATAATTGCGGGTGCCGGAATGGCTGCTGCTCTTCCTGGTGTTATTGCCGCAGAGACAACACTTCCAGTTATTGGTGTGCCTATCAAGGGTAGCGTTCTTGACGGTCAGGATGCGCTTTACTCAATTCTCCAGATGCCTCCAGGCATTCCTGTAGCTACAGTTGCAATCAATGGCGCAATGAATGCTGCCATTCTTGCTGTGCAGATGCTTGCACTCTCAGACGAGAAACTCGCAGAGAAGTTTGCGGTTTACAAGGCAAATCTCGCTCAGAAGATAGCAAAGGCTAATGAGGATTTGAAGGCGCTTGACTATAAGCTCCTCGTGAAATAAAGCGGCAAGAACGATTATTTTGACTTGTCTATGTATAAGAGAAGACAGACAATAGAGGTGCAGATTGGCAATACTCCGCTTGGTGGAAACAATCCCATCAGAGTACAATCCATGACAACAACCTCAACAATGGACACGGAAGGCTCGGCTCAGCAGGCAAAACGCATTGTCGAAGCTGGCGGAGAATATGTCAGATTGACCACTCAAGGCAGTCGTGAGGCAGAGAATCTTACTCCTATTCACGATCGCTTGAAGGAACTCGGCATAAATGTTCCGCTCGTTGCCGATGTCCACTTCAATCCGGCTGTTGCTGATGTTGCAGCACTTCATACGGAGAAAGTTCGCGTTAATCCTGGCAATTATATTGATCCTGCTCGCACTTTCAAGCAGCTTGAATATACGGAAGAAGAATACAAGGCAGAACTTCAGCGACTAGAAGACCGCTTTGTGCCTTTCCTCTGTTCTTGCAAAGAGCATAATACTGCCGTTAGAATCGGCGTAAACCATGGTTCTCTATCTGATAGAATCATGTCTCATTATGGCGATACGCCAGAAGGAATCGTCGAGAGCTGCATGGAATTCCTCCGCATCTGCGTTAAGGAAAACTTCATGAATGTGGTTATTTCCATTAAGGCGAGCAATACTGTCGTGATGGTTCGTTCAGTTCGTTTGCTCGTTAAGCAAATGGAAAAGGAAGGCATGAAGTTCCCGCTTCACCTTGGAGTTACCGAAGCTGGCGAAGGTGAGGACGGAAGAATCAAGAGTGCCGTTGGTATCGGAGCTTTGCTGACAGAAGGCATTGGCGACACAATCCGCGTTTCTCTTTCCGAAGAACCTGAAGCAGAGATTCCTGTTGCCAAGAAACTCGTGGAGATGATTGCCACTTGTGCAGAACTTCGTCAGAAGGCAAAAGACAGCATAAAGAATGACAAGATCACACTCTCTCTTGAAGAAGAAACAGAAATAGAAAGCTTGCAGCTGAAGGCTGCCATGACTGTTGGAGCTTTGCTGATAGATGGCGAAGCTCATGAACTTGAGATTCTTTCTCCGAATTTCTCTTCCGAGACACTCAAGAACCTTGCTGATTCCATTCTTCAGGCTGCACGAGTGAAGTTCACAAAGACAGAGTACATCTCATGTCCAGGATGTGGCAGAACGCTCTATAACCTACAGGAAACTATAGCAAAGATAAAGGCTGCCATTAGCGAAAAGGCGGAAACCAATCCAAGATACAAGACCTTGAAAATCGGAATCATGGGATGTATCGTAAACGGACCTGGCGAAATGGCTGATGCCGACTACGGTTATGTAGGTGCTGGTCGCGGAAAAATATCTCTCTACAAGCAGAAGGAATGCATCATGAAGAATATTCCAGAGGAAGATGCCGTAGAGAAACTACTTGAATTTATTGAAAATGATAACTGAAATAGCCAAGCTGGCGTTCTTACCTCGTCAGCGTGATCTTGAACGACATAACAACTTCGGAGCCGAACTTCAACAGAAGGCACTTCGCTATCTCGTGGATCGTGCCAAGGATACGCTCTACGGAACGCAGCATAATTTTGCAAACATCCACACATACGAGGATTTTGTGAAGAATGTGCCGGTGAACACTTACGAGGAAGTCAAGGACTTTATTGACAGAATGCGTCGTGGAGAACATGACATCCTTTGGCCTGGACAGGTTAAGTGGTACGCAAAGTCATCTGGCACAACAAACGACAAGAGCAAGTTCATTCCGGTTTCCAACGAAGGACTTCAGAAGATTCACTATGCCGGAGGCTTCGATGCCGTTGCTCTTTACCTGATGTCAAATCCAAAGAGTAAGATTTTTGACGGAAGAGCCATGATTCTCGGAGGCTCTCACGCGCCAAACTATAATCTGCCAAACTCTCTTGTAGGCGACCTTTCTGCCATTCTTATTGAAAACATCAATCCGTTGGCAAATATGGTTCGCGTGCCAAAGAAGAAGACTGCCCTTATTTCCGACTTTGAGGTTAAGCGACAAATAATTGCAGCCGAGACGATGACGAAAAATGTAACCAATCTTTCTGGCGTACCTTCTTGGATGCTCTCTGTTCTTACCGTCATAATGGAAAAGACGGGAAAGACTCATCTTGAGGAAGTTTGGCCAAATCTTGAGGTGTTCTTCCATGGTGGTGTTGCTTTCACGCCTTATCGTGAGCAATATAAGCAACTCATCACAAAGCCAGATATGCACTATATGGAAACATATAATGCTTCGGAAGGATTCTTCGGTTTGCAGAGCGATTTGACTGATCCAGCCATGCTTCTTATGCTCGATTACGGCGTGTTCTATGAGTTCATGCCTATGAGTGAATTCGGCAAGGAGAATCCAACTATAGTTCCGCTTTGGGGCGTTGAGCCGGGAGTAAACTACGCTATGCTCATTTCTACTTCTTGCGGATTGTGGCGTTACATGATAGGCGATACTGTAAAGTTCACGCAGACAAATCCTTATAAGTTCATAATTACAGGTCGCACAAAGCACTTCATAAATGCTTTCGGCGAAGAACTTGTTGTGGATAATGCTGAGCAAGGCTTGAAATTTGCTTGCGAAAAAACTGGCGCTCAGGTGCTTGAATATACCGCTGCTCCTGTCTTCATGGACGCAAATGCAAAGTGCCGCCATCAATGGATTTTGGAATTCTCCAAAGAACCGGCTGACTTGCAGGAGTTTGCTGAGCTCTTGGACAAGAAACTCCAGGAGATAAACAGCGATTACGAGGCAAAGCGATTTAAGGATATCACGCTCCAGCACCTTGAAATCATAAAAGCAAAGCCTGGACTTTTCAACGACTGGATGAAGTCAAGAGGAAAGCTTGGCGGTCAGAACAAGGTTCCTCGCCTTTCAAATTCACGAGAATATCTGGAAGGTTTGCTTGCGATGAATGTATAATATTTCTGTTGATTCGTTTTTTTGAAATCACGATTATAAATGAATAAGAATAACTTAAATAAGAGTTTCTACTTGCTCCTACTTGCGATTGTGGCGCTTATTGTTGCTTCATGTGCGAGAATGGGAAGTCCTGATGGCGGTTGGTACGACGAAGAACCACCTTATGTTTTGGCTACTTCGCCTATGGAGAATGCCATAAACTTTGACGGAAATCGTGTGTATCTCCTATTTAATGAATACATTAAGTTGGAAAATGCGCAGGAGAAGGTCGTCGTTTCGCCACCACAGTTGGAACAGCCAGAGATAAAACTTCAAGGAAACAGAATACGTATTGAGTTGAAAGACTCATTGTTGCCAGGTCAGACATACACGATTGACTTCTCGGATTGCATTTCGGACAACAACGAAGGCAACCCGATGGGCAACTATACCTTCACATTCTCTACCGGCGATCACATCGATACGATGGAGGTTTCAGGTAGTGTTATTGATGCGGAAACTTTTGAACCGATAAAAGGTGCGCTTGTAGGACTTTACGAAAATGACCTCTTTGAACAGGAAAAAAACGACTCGCTTTCATTGGTAAAGGGTGACACAATCTTCCGTACTCAGGCGATGATTCGAGTTTCTCGTTCAGACGATAAAGGACATTTTAATATAAAAGGTGTTGCACGCGACAAGAAATATCGCATCTTTGCTCTTGAAGACATGGATGGCGACTTGAAGTATTCTCAGAAATCAGAAGGTCTAGCATTCACCGACAGAATCATTTCGCCAGATTGTTATCCAGACACCCGTCTTGATACCATCTGGCTTGATGCTTTGCGAATCAAGGATTTGGTAAGAGTTCCTTATACGCACTTTACTCCTGACGACATTGTGTTGAGAATGTTCAAGGAAAAGATGACTGAGCGTCATTTGGTGAAAACTGAGCGAAAGAACCCTGAAATGCTTGGCGTTTTCTTTACTTATGGTCATGAATATCTACCTTCTTTCCGTCCTTTGAACTTTGAGGCAGAGGCAGGAATAGACTATCTCGTTGAGTCAAACCTCGACAAAGATTCCATAACTTACTGGCTTTCAGACAGTCTTCTCATCAATAACGACTCCCTTACAGTTGAGCTTGGCTATTTTGAAACCGACACTACTGGCACTCTTGTACAGAAGATAGACACTTTCATGTTTACTCCAAAGCTGGGGTATGAGAAGCGCCAGAAGATTCAGGAAGAGGAATACAAGAAATGGCAGAAAGCTCAAGAGAAAGTGAAGAAGAAGGGCGGAATGTATCAGACGGAATATCCGCGTAAGGCTCTTGAAGTAAAATGGAATGGAACCGGAACCGTCAGTCCTGACAATCGTATTACATTCTCTTCGCCATCGCCTGTTGCGCTTATTGACACGACAAAGTTCCATCTTATGCAGATGGTTGATACCGTCTGGCAAGACAAGCCGTTTGTCATAGAGAAAGACTCTGTCATTAATCGACTTTACCACATTGTAACTGAGTTCAATGAGAAGGAAGAATATAAACTCCTGGTTGACTCCTTTGCCATTCGCGATGTTTACGACCAGCTTTCAAATGCCTATTCCGGTTCTATAAAGATAGGCGAAGCTGATAATTACGGTCGTCTTATCGTGAATCTTGAAGGCGTAAGCGGCAAGCAATTTGTCGTTCAGTTGTTAACAAGTGGTGGCGATAAGGTCTTCAGACAGATTATTTCGGAAAAGAATCGCATAGAGTTCAAATATCTGAAAGCAGGCGATTACTACCTCAGGCTGCTTATAGACGACGATGGCGACGGTAAGTTCACGACAGGACTTTACGAAGAAAACCGACAGCCCGAGGCAGTTTACTTCTATAGTGAAAAAATTGAGGTAAAGGAGAAGTGGGACAAGACTATCTCATGGAATCCGAATAACACTCGTCTTGACAAGCAGAAACCTCAGGCCATTATCAAGCAGAAGGGCGAAAAAAAGAGGCAGCGCAGTAACCGCAATATGGATCGTGCCCGCAAGATGGGATTGAAGTTCCTCCCTAACGGCACTCCTGTAACGGAAGATCCTAAAGAAAACAAGCGTTAATGATTCATAAAGAATATTAAAAAACAGGCAATTCCATTGTTACGCAACATAAAAATATCTTTCAAACAATACAAACATAATTATTAATAACATGAAAAGAATACTATTGCTCATCAACATTTGCCTCGTAATGGCAATTTCTGCAAATGCTCAATGTACATTAAAGAATACCGCGTTTACAGGCGGAGAGGTACTTTCTTACAATCTCTACTTCAACTGGCAGTTCATCTGGGTAAAGGCAGGTACTGCAACCATGTCTATCTCCAACTCAAACTATAAGGGAAAACCAGCTTACAAGGCAAGTCTTGTAACACGCGGAAGTAGCAAGGCTGATAAACTGTTCCTCCTTCGTGACACACTTTCATGCTACACAGGACAAGACCTTACTCCGCTCTACTTCCGCAAGGGTGCTAGAGAAGGCAAGCGATATACCGTTGATGAGGTTTGGTACAACTATTCTGGTGGTCACACAAATCTTACTCAGCATTTCCTCAACAAAGACGGCAAGCTTCTCAAGACTTCAAAGTCGTTCAGCGAGTGCGTTGTTGATATGATGAGCATGTTCCTTCGTGCAAGAAACCTCACTAATGACGGTTGGAAGAAAGGTTCTGAGATTAAGTTCAAACTCGTTGATGGTGACGGCTATGACCAGAGCCGACTTCTTTATCACGGAAAATCAACGGTCAAGGCAGACGACAAGAAGAAGTATGAATGTCTTGAACTCTCATTCATGATTATCAAGGACGGAAAATGGAAGGAAATCTGCCGTCTGTTTGTTACAGATGATGCCAACCATGTTCCAGTACGCCTTGACATGAATCTCAACTTCGGAACTGCTAAGGCATATCTTACTTCCATGAAGGGAGTCAAATAGATTTAATTGATAATGGATAATTGATAATTACACAAATCGTCTAATCGTCAAATCATCAAATCGTCTAATGAAAAAGCTTTTTATCGAAACATACGGCTGTCAGATGAATGTGGCAGATAGCGAGGTTGTCGCTTCTGTCATGAAGATGGCCGACTATGAACTTTGCGACAGCGTGGAAGAGGCAGATGCTGTTTTCCTCAACACTTGCTCTGTGCGTGATAATGCAGAGCAGAAGATTTTCCATCGTCTCGATGCACTCAATAACCTGAACAAGAAAGGAAAGAAGAAGATTCTCGGCGTGCTTGGCTGTATGGCTGAGCGCGTGCAGGAAGATTTGCTGAACAATCATCATGCAGACCTCGTGGCAGGTCCTGACTCATACCTTTCTCTTCCTGACCTTATCGCTCAATGTGAGCTTGGACAAAAGGCAATAAACATCAACCTTTCAACTTCTGAGACATACAAGGACATCGTGCCTCAGCGCATTACTCACGGCAAGAACTTCAGCGGTTTCGTAAGCATTATGCGTGGTTGCAACAACTTCTGCCACTATTGCATCGTGCCTTATACTCGCGGTCGTGAGCGTTCTCGTGAGGTTGACAGCATTATTCGCGAGTGTGTTGACCTGCGCGATCGTGGCTTCAAGGAAGTTACACTTCTCGGCCAGAATGTCAATTCCTATAACTACGAAGGACTCACTTTCCCGGAATTGCTTAGAAAGGTAGCACATGCTGTTCCAGAGATGCGTATTCGTTTTACGACTTCTCATCCAAAGGACATGAGCGACGAAACTCTCCATGTCATAGCAGAAGAACCAAATGTCTGCAAGCAAATACATCTTCCAGTGCAGAGTGGCTCAAACAATATCCTGAAGCTCATGAACCGCAAATACACTCGTGAGTGGTATCTTGAGCGCGTAGCAGCCATCCGTCGCATTATTCCTGATTGCGGATTGACTACAGATGTTTTTGTGGGTTATCACAATGAGACAGAGGAAGACCATCAGCTTACGCTTTCGCTTATGCGTGAGGTTGGCTACGACTCCGCATTCATGTTCAAGTATAGCGAGCGTCCTGGCACATACGCTTCAAAGCATCTTCCGGACAACATTGCAGAAGAAGAGAAACTCCGTCGCCTTGACGAACTTATTGCTCTTCAGACAAAGATTTCAGCTGAGCGCAACAAAGCTGAGATAGGCAAGATATACCAGATTCTCGTGGAGGGCAGAAGCAAGCGAAGCAGTGAGCAGCTCTTCGGTCGTACGGAGCAGAACAAGGTTGTAGTCTTCGATCGCGGAAAACATCACGTCGGCGAATATCTCATGGCAAAGATTACAGGCTCTTCAAGTGCAACACTTCTTGGCGAGATAGTAGAATAATAGATTGGTATATATATACATTTTTTGCGGACGGACGGACGGACGCTTTGCGCCCCATGTTAGCAAAACCACCCATTCTCCTTACACTTTGCATTCCCACATCCCGATTTCCTTGCCTTATAATGTATGCGCGCGTAAGTGTGCGCAAATAATAAAAACTCGTTGAGATATAACTACCTGATAATCAGCTACCATTATAGTCTAAGCACGATAATATTGCCGAAAAATGGAATATTTTACGCATTTTCGGGCTTGATTTTGCATTAAAACTCCCCGGGAAACATATCAAAACTCCCTGCGAAGTTACACAAAACAGACTGCAAAATGGAAACGACGCTTCCAGGCGTCGTTATTTGTCGAGAAATGATGTCTTTGAAGGTTGTTTTTCGTCTAGATGGGACATGAATTCCTACAACTAGAAATCTCATTATGTAAGTTCTAGACTAAATAAACTTACACTTTGCTACACTATGTTCCAGTCCTCAATAGGTCCTTCTAGAGTAAATCCGAAATCTCAAGCTGCGTTTCTTGTGCAAAAGCGTCCGTCCGCAAAAAATGTATTAGTTACCTAATATATATCCATTATTCTCCAGGAATTTCATACTGCGGAAAACGCTGTTTGAGCGACGTTGTATGTATGGACCTGGAGATGTTGCGGAGTATTTACGTGGATTCGGTAGGATAGAGGCGAGTGTTGCACACTGCATTCTTGTCAGTTCGCTGGCTGAGCAATGCCAGTATTCTTCGGCAGCCGCTTCTATTCCGTAGATACCTTCTCCCATTTCTATGGAGTTAAGATATACCTCAATGATGCGTTCCTTTGGCCACATAAGTTCGATGAGTGTAGTGAAATATGCCTCGAGACCTTTTCTCAGCCACGAACGACCTGGCCAAAGGAAGATGTTCTTTGCAGTCTGCTGACTTATTGTACTACCTCCACGAAGTTTTCCACCGTCTTTGTTGCTCTTTGCTGCTTGCTCAATAGCTTTAAGGTCAAAGCCGTGATGCTTGACAAAGTTCTGGTCTTCAGCAGCTATGACGGCTGTTGCTGCAAAATATGGCATCTCAGAGATGCTTACCCAAGAATGTTCTAGTTTGACATCTCTCCCTTCATCAGCCTGCTCTATACAGCGAATAACCATTAATGGCGTAACAAATACAGGGATGAAGCGAACAGCGACAACCCAAAGAATTGTTATTGCGAAGAACAATACAACGATGTTACGAATTAATTTGAAAATGAATTTCATTATTTTCCAGCAAATAAATTGTCTTGAAAAGGTGTGAAAAAAGGGCGGGGTTGAAATGTCCCGCCCTCTATTCGTTTACACAACATGAATGCTGTTATGATTGTTTTCTCTATAAAAATTAGAGCTTTCCTGCGTTAGCGTCCTTGATCATCTTCTCAGAAGCGTAGATGTAGATTTCCACGCGGCGGTTAGCAGCCTTACCTTCAGTAGTTGTGTTGTCAGCAACTGGCTGACGGCTACCGAAACCGAGAACGTCGCGAATCTGTGAAGAGATACCCTGGCTAGCGAGATACTGAGCAACAGAAGTTGCACGGTTTACAGAAAGAGGATCGTTTACCTTGTCGCTACCTGTAGAGTCAGTGTGACCATATACAGAGAGATCGCAAGTATTGTAGTGCTGCATAGTCTTAACGAGACGCTGGAGATTGTTCTGAGCAGCTGCGTTGAGATCAGCCTTAGCTGTTGCGAAGTGGATACCACCATCGTTGAAAGTAATCTTGAGAGCGTCTAGGCCATTAGCGTCCTTAACCTGCTCAATTGTAGCGTTGAGCTGACGTTCTGCGAGTTCAGCCTTTACCTTATCCATGTGCTTGCCGATGAGTGCACCTGTTCCTGCACCTACAGCACCACCAATAGCAGCACCGATTGCAGCACCCTTAGTCTTGTCACCATGACCGCTTACGAGTGTACCAATTACACCACCGAGAAGAGCGCCGCCACCGCCACCGATGAGCGCACCATTACCTGTTGCATTACCGCAACCTGTGAGAACTGTTGTGAAGCAAAGAGCTCCAATGATGAAATTAAAAATCTTTTTCATAATAATAAAAATAAAGTTTTGCGATTGTATGTGATACTTATATGATACTTGGTTAATGTAAATGTAAAATGATTTTTAAGTCATTATGTTATTTAGTGTTAATTCTGGGGGCAAAGTTAAGAAAAAAAATTATTTTCGCAAAATAATCCACACAATAATTGGTGCTCCAATAAGCGGAGTAATGGCATTTACTGGCAAAACGGCTGTATTTGACGGTAAAATAGTAATCAAATTGCACAAAAGTGCCACATTTGCACCTATAAGAATTGTTGCAGGAAGAAGCTTTAGATGGTTATCACTACGAACAAATAGTCGCGCAATATGTGGAATTGCCAATCCCAGGAAAGATATTGGTCCGCAAAAAGCAGTTACAATGGCAGCCAACAAACTGCTTAGCATTAGAGTGATGTTACGTACACGACTAACAGAATAGCCGAGATTCGCTGCGTAATTGTCGCCAAGGAGCATTGCGTTGAGTGGCTTAATGCAGAGAAGAGCGAGCAGGGTAGGGCAGAGAGTGAAGAGTATTATAATAGGTAGTTGCGATGTTGTTGTGTTAGAGAATGTTCCCAAGCCCCAAATAGTATAAGCTTGTAGTCCTTGTTCATTTGCGAAATAGCTAAGGATGGAAATTGCAGAAGATACGAGATAGCCAATCATCATACCTATGATAAGAAGCATGACATTTGAACGCACAATGGCAGATATGCTGAGAATGAGTAGCATGACTGCTCCAGCACCTACGCATGAAGCTATTATGATGGTTAATTGCCATCCCAACGAACTTCCCATAGCAGCCAATGTTCCGCTTGAAGTGAGCATAAGCAAACTGACAGCAAGACTTGCACCACTGTTTATACCAAAAACAGAAGGACCTGCCAGTGGATTCTGGAAGACTGTTTGCAACAGTAATCCGCTTACAGACAGGGCTATTCCGCTACTAAGGGCAGTAACGGCTGCTGGTAATCTTGATTCAAGAACAATAAAGTGCCAGGCTTCCTCAAATTCATCCCCATTACCTACAAGTATCTGAAGTACTGCTGACAATGGAATCTCAACAGTACCTGTGACAAGGCAGAGCATGAATAGCACTACCATAAGGATAATATTCGGAATAATGTATTTCAAAATAGGTGGGAATGAGATGCTTATAGCTTTATGAAGTATTTAGTTTTACTGTTTTTTGCTAAATCCAATTGTGGATGTGTCAGAATGACGAAGTCACGAAGGAGACGCTCTGGATGGAATGGGGTTTCCTCAAAGAAATGAGTTTCAGAAGTTTCACAACCATATACTTCACCGCTTTTGTAAGGCTTAAAGATTGAATATTTCTCATTTTCCTTACTCAAGGATTGAAGATTATAGACTTCATTTCCCATTTTCCCATAACGTAACAACCAAATGTCTGCATCAGCGGCTTTATCCAAAACTTGCTCAAACGAACGCTCTATGCTACCGCTGTTTTTTTCATCAGAATAGATATAGTTGCAGTTTGCGTCATTCAACATAATTCCAATGGTTGATTGCCCACCTGGTAGAAACCATGTAGCCTGATACATCTTATCGATGAGCACCTTCATTTTCGTGTCATCGTCAGATGCTATAGTTTTATATTCCTCATATTCCTTGACAACTTTATCTAGGATTTTCTGTGCCTCATCTTCTTTTCCTACAAGCATTCCATAGAAAAGCATCCATTCTGCCCTAGCGAGAGGAGATGTTTCCATATAGTCGACAAGTTCTATAATTGGGATGTTCAGTTGGTCAACTTTTCCATAGCCAGCAGAACTTTCATAAGGCGAAAGCATGATTGCATCAGGCGAAAGAGCCATGACTCGTTCTACATCAGGTTGCATTCCACTGCCACAATCAGCTATTTTCTTACTATTTACGCCTTCTTTTATAAAATCAAGGTTTATGTAGTTTGATTCGCAAACGCCGGCAACAGCCTCCTTGCAACCAAGTTCTGCAAAAAGAGAACAATGAACAGCAGTTGCAACAAGAGATTTCTTTAGTGGAGTTTTCACCACGGTGTGTCCCTTTTTGACATCTTCGCTAATAGCATTAGGATTGGCGCAGAGTAGATAACTGTGAAGAATTTCTCCCTTTTTCCAAGGATTGGCAAGTGAGACTATTGTATAATCTCCGTGTTTGACAATATTTATGTTATGAGCGTAAGTCAGTTTCAAGGTGTCACCACCTTCAGACTTAGCCGAAAACATATTTTGCTCTCCTCCTTTGCAGGCGAAAAGCAAAATACACATTAATATAAATAAGTGGTGCTTGAAGCGTAACAGCTGGTCACCGTTATTAGAAGTCATCATCATCTTCAATACTGTTAACATCAAGGTCCTCAGGATCCTCCTCAACTACAGTACGGTAACTTTCGGCAGTTAGCTCGTCTTCGTTGTAATCATCGTCATCATCGGAACTGTTGCTGTAATCGTCATCTTCCTCATCAATGTCCAAGTCGTCATCCTCCTCATCTTCACCGGCGCCAATGAGCAGGCTCTTTCTTCTTCTCTTAGGAGCTTTCTCATCTTCATCTTCAAGAAGATCATCAAGAATCAAGTTTTCTTTCTGCTTAGCAAAGATGAGCTCAACCCATGATCCTTTCTCAACAATGAGAACATCAAAACCTTCACCCACCTTCTTCTTGTAGAGGGCGCTTTCCTCTACATTACGGCTCTTTGGCATAGATGTTGTGGCAATGAGGAAGCCTGATTGGATAACATCTTTTATAGACTGCGACAAAGAATCCCAGCCACCACCGAAATTACTTTCAATGAGGTCTAGAAGTTTGCGGGCTGAGATATGAGGTACATTCTGGTATGTAAGATCGGTAACACGGCTGATAGAATGCTTCTTGAGAGCAAAATGCACAACTTTGTTTGTGTTAATAGTAACATCAGCTATGTGGAAACCTCTTTTTTCAAGAGAAAGTACTTCGTGAACCTTCTCTTTATCTATCTCAACAAGGTCGAAAGCGCACTTGATAGTGTTTATGAGCTTGCCAAGCTGAGTGTCAATATCAATCTCTTTTGAAGCATTCTCTAGAATTGTGAAAATATCGTTTTCAGAGAGATTCCATACATTACTTTTCGTAAGTGTCTTGGGTGAGATTAAAATGTTTTTCCCGTTATTTGTCATTTGTTGGATTATGTTTTATATTAAGTGATTTTTTACTTTCTTTGTTTCACGGTGCAAAAGTAACAAAAACTTTTATAAAAATAACATAATTGCAGTTTTTTTCTGTTTTAGCTCTTAACAAATGTTAAATTTTTTGTGCTGTGTAGGTGCACAGCGAAAAATGACAAAAAAAATAATACGATTTATTTGCATAATTAAAAATAAACCTTTACCTTTGCACTCGTTATCCTGAAAACAATCTTTTTACCTTAAAACTAATACCTATTGAAGATTAAAAGCGGTTACCTGTGAAGGCAACCGCTTTGATTCTTTTTATACCCCAATAATGTTTGAAAAAACAATGATAAATATAATATTTACAAAACCTCAAACTCTCAACATTCAATTTCCTGCTCTCTTTCTTATTTATAAATAATAAAATGTAGGAAATTTTAAGAAAAAAATCAAGAATTGATGTGAAATTGTAGAAAAAAGTTTAACTTTGCACTTAATGAAATAGTAGAAAACGCAAAAATGAACGAACAGATACGTGTCGACTTCCCGATTCTTTCGCGTGAAATATACGGCAAACCACTCATATATCTCGACAATGCTGCCACTACTCAAAAGCCTCGTTGTGTGGTAGAAGCAATTGCTGACGAGTATTATAATGTGAACGCCAATGTGCATCGTGGTGTGCATTATCTCTCGCAACAGGCTACAGATCTTCACGAAGCTTCTCGTGAGACGGTGCGTCAGTTTATAAATGCTAGCAAGACAGAGGAAATCATTTTCACTCGTGGTACTACGGAGAGCATTAATCTCGTGGCATCAAGCTTCTGCGAATCTATGTGTCAGCCGGGCGATATTATTGTGACTACCGAGATGGAACATCACTCCAACATAGTTCCTTGGCAGCTTCAAGCACAGAAGCGCGGGCTGAAGATAGAGCATATACCTTTTAATAATAAAGGTGAACTGTGCGTGGAAACGCTTCGCCAACTGTTGGAGAAATTTTCTGATGAGCAGAATGGACATTCAAAGATACGCCTTATTACCGTTGCCCATGTGTCAAATGTCCTTGGTACAGTCAATCCTGTAAAGGAAATCTGCAAGATGGCGCACGAACATGGTGTGCCTGTTCTTGTTGATGGTGCTCAAAGTGCTCCGCACTTTGCCGTTGATGTCCAGGATATAGACTGCGATTTCTTCGCCTTCTCTGGCCATAAAATGTATGGACCTACAGGTGTTGGTGTGCTTTATGGCAAGGAAAAATGGCTTGAGAAACTGCCTCCTTATCAGGGCGGCGGCGAGATGATTGACAAGGTTACGTGGGAGAAGACAACCTTTGAGCGACTTCCTTTCAAGTTTGAAGCCGGAACTCCGGACTATGTTGCCACCCATGCTCTAGCTGTTGCCATAAAGTATATCCAAAACATCGGAATGGACAAGATTCATGCCCACGAGCAGGAACTCCTCCATTATGCCATGCAGAAGATGCAGGAGATAGATGGCTTGCGAATCTTCGGTACGGCAAAAGAGAAGGATGCTGTAATATCTTTCCTCGTTGGAGATATCCATCATCTTGACATGGGAACTCTTCTCGATCGTCTTGGCATAGCTGTTCGTACAGGTCATCATTGTGCACAGCCTTGCATGGATGCACTCGGAATAAGTGGAACTGTTCGCGCATCTTTTGCCTTATATAATAATAAGGAAGAAATTGACGCCCTTGTTGCAGGCATTAATCGCGTAAGCAAGATGTTCTAATGCATCCTTCCAAAGATGATATAAATACCTTTAATATTGTCTAAAAGATTATCCTCAGCAGTTTTCTGCTGATATCCAATGTAATTCCTAACACTTAAATACTAATCCAACATGAAACAAAAACGTTATCTCCTTCAAGAGAACGAGCTGCCTACACAGTGGTACAACATCCAGGCAGACATGAAGAACAAGCCAATGCCAATGATTCATCCAGCTACTAAGGAGCCTCTTGGTGTTGACGATCTTGCACACATCTTTGCTCGCGAATGCTGCGAACAGGAACTTAACCAGACAGATGCATGGATTGACATCCCTGAAGAGATTCAAGAGAAGTATCGTATGTATCGTTGTACTCCTCTCGTTCGTGCTTACGACCTTGAGAAGGCTCTCGGTACTCCTGCCCACATCTACTTCAAGAATGAAAGTGTAAACCCACTCGGTTCTCACAAGATTAACTCTGCCATTGCTCAGGCATACTACTGCAAGAAGGAAGGTACAACAAACGTCACTACAGAGACAGGTGCTGGACAGTGGGGTGCTGCTCTTTCATACGCAGCTAAGGTTTACGGCCTTGAGTGCGCTGTTTATCAGGTAAAGATCTCTATGCAGCAGAAGCCTTATCGTAGTTCTATCATGCGTACTTTCGGTGCAACAGTAGAAGGTTCTCCTTCAATGTCAACACGCGCTGGTAAGGACATCATCACAAAGGATCCTACACATCCAGGTTCTCTTGGTACAGCTATCTCTGAGGCTGTTGAACTTGCTACTACAACTCCAAACTGTAAATATACTCTCGGTTCTGTTCTCAACCACGTTACTCTCCATCAGACAATCATCGGTCTTGAGGCAGAGAAGCAGATGAAAATGGCTGGCGAATATCCAGATATCGTAATCGGTTGCTTCGGTGGCGGTTCTAACTTCGGTGGTATCGCAATGCCTTTCATGCGCCATAAGATTGCTGGAGAGAAGAACACTCGCTTCATTGCGGCAGAACCTGCAAGCTGTCCAAAGCTCACAAAGGGTAAGTTCGAATATGACTTCGGTGACGAGGCTGGTTATACTCCACTCATTCCGATGTTTACTCTTGGACATCAGTTCAAGCCAGCAAACATCCATGCCGGTGGTCTTCGTTTCCACGGAGCAGGTTCTATCGTTTCGCAACTTCTCAAGGACGAATTGATGGAAGCTGTTGATATTCCACAGAACGAAAGTTTCAAGGCTGGTACACTCTTTGCTCGTACAGAAGGTGTCATCCCTGCTCCAGAGAGCTGCCACGCTATTGCTGCTGCTATTCGAGAGGCAGAAAAATGCAAGGAAACTGGCGAGGAGAAGGTTATCCTCTTCAACCTCTCTGGTCACGGTCTTATGGATATGACTGCTTACGATCAGTTCATAAATGGAGACCTTCAGGATTACTATTACGAAGCAAAAGAATAAGCCTATCCATGGCTTAATGAGTCATTTGGGATAATAACAATTAGCTTATATCATTATAGAATAAAGCCCAGAACATTCATCTTGTGTTCTGGGCTTTTTGTCTTAGTTTTTAGAACATTGATACCAGTTCTTCTGCAGTTATAGTCTTCTGTTCACCAGTGTTCATGTCTTTGAGCGTGAGCTTACCTTCTGCAATCTCACTTTCACCAGTGAAGATGACGAACGGAATTTGCTTTGCATTAGCATAGTTCATCTGCTTCTTCATCTTTGCGGAGTCTGGATAGAGTTCTGCACGAATGCCTGCCTCGCGTACCTTATTTATTATAGAAAGCGCATAAGCAGCCTCTTTTTCGCCGAAGTTGATAGCAAGAACTTGAGTGCCTTGAATAGAATCTTTCGGATAAAGGTCGAGTTGGTTGAGAACATCGTAGATTCTGTCTGCGCCGAAAGAGATGCCGACGCCATAAAGTCCCGGCATTCCGAAGATGCCTGTGAGATTGTCGTAACGACCACCACCAGTGATACTGCCTATTTGAACATCAAGAGCCTTTACCTCGAAGATGGCGCCTGTGTAGTAGTTCAAGCCACGAGCGAGAGTGAGGTCAAGCTGAAGTTCGTTCTTGAGGCCACAATTCTTGAGTGTGTTGATGATGAAACGGCATTCCTCAACGCCCTTAATACCGATCTCTGAATCCTTGAGAACCTCAGCAATGATGTCGAGTTTCTCTTCGTTAGTGCCAGCGAGATTGATGATAGGCTGAAGCTTCTCAATCTGCTCCTCTGTGAGTCCGTCCTTGCGGAGTTCTTCGTTTACGTTGTCGATACCAATCTTGTCGAGTTTGTCGATAGCGACAGTGATGTCAACAATCTTGTCAGCAGCGCCGATATACTCTGCGATACCGGAGAGAATCTTGCGGTTGTTAATCTTTATCTGGACGCGGATGCCGAACTTCGTGAAGACAGTATCGACAATCTGCATGAGCTCAACCTCGTTGATGAGAGAGTCAGAACCAACAACGTCGGCGTCACACTGGTAGAACTCGCGGTAACGACCCTTCTGAGGACGGTCAGCACGCCAAACCGGCTGTATCTGATAGCGCTTGAAAGGAAGCTGGAGTTCTTCGCGGTGCATTACGACGTAGCGTGCAAAAGGCACGGTGAGGTCGTAGCGAAGTCCTTTCTCGCAGAGTTTTGCAGCGAGCTTGAGAGAATTCTTTGTGGCGAGCTCTTCGTCGGAAATCTTTGAGAGATAGTCGCCCGAATTGAGCACTTTGAAGAGCAGTTTGTCGCCTTCTTCGCCGTACTTGCCCATGAGAGTGGAGAGGTTCTCAAGCGAAGGGGTCTCAATCTGCTGGAATCCGTAAAGAGCATAGACCTCGCGGATTGTGTTGAAGATATAGTTACGCTTCGCCATCTCTACAGGAGAGAAGTCGCGCGTTCCTTTTGGTATTCCTACTTTTGCCATAATTAAGAGCCCGACGGAAAACCGTCGGGAATAGTAGTAGAGTTTAGCCCTGCCAAAAAATGGTAGGGAACAGTAACGATTTTAATTTCTAACAATAGTCTGGTCGCGGTCAGGACCGATAGAGATAATCTTAATAGGAGTCTTGAGTTCTGCCTCAAGGAAAGCAACGTAGTCCTTGAATGCCTGTGGGAATTGATCCTCAGAAGTCATCTTAGTCATGTCTGTTTCCCAACCTGGAAGCTCCTTGTAGATTGGCTCGATGCCGTCTTCAATAGAATATGGCATGTGATCGATCTCTACGCCATGCTGCTTGTAAGCAACGCAAGCCTTGATAGTCTTGAATGTGTCGAGGACATCGCTCTTCATCATGATGAGCTGAGTAACTCCGTTTACGATGATGGCATAGCGGAGAGCAACGAGGTCAATCCAACCGCAACGACGCTCACGACCTGTAACGGCTCCGTACTCATGACCGATGGCACGCATTGTAGCACCAGTCTCGTCGAAGAGTTCTGTAGGGAATGGACCTGCACCAACACGTGTACAGTAAGCCTTCATGATACCGTAAACCTCGCCAATCTTGTTAGGACCGATACCAAGACCTGTACATGCACCAGCGCAGATAGTATTTGAAGATGTCACGAAAGGATATGAACCGAAGTCAACGTCGAGCATTGTGCCCTGAGCACCTTCGCAGAGCATAGACTTGCCGCTCTCGAGGAGGCAGTTGATTTCGTGCTCAGAATCGATGATCTTGAAAGAACGGAGATACTCAATACCCTCAAGCCAGTGCTTCTCGACTTCTGTGATGTCGTAGCCAGTATAGTTGAGAGCGCGAAGCATTTCCTCGTGACGAGCCTTGTGAGCAGCATACTTCTCTTCGAAGTTCTCGAAGATGTCGCCGAGACGAAGACCGTTACGAGAAGTCTTGTCAGTGTAAGTAGGACCGATACCCTTACCTGTTGTACCAACCTTGTTCTTGCCCTTAGCTGCCTCGTAAGCTGCATCAAGAACACGGTGTGTAGGCATGATGAGGTGAATCTTTTTAGAGAGCATAAGGCGCTCTGGAATGTTGTAACCGCTCTTCTCAAGATCCTTTGCCTCATCCATGAAGAGGTCTGGAGCAAGCACAACACCGTTACCGATGATGTTTGTCTTGTCGCCCTGGAAGATACCAGAAGGGATAGAGCGAAGAACATACTTCTTGCCTTCGAATTCAAGGGTGTGACCTGCGTTAGGACCGCCCTGGAAACGTGCTACTACATCATAGTTTGGTGTGAGCACATCAACAACTTTTCCTTTGCCTTCGTCGCCCCATTGGAGACCGAGAAGGACATCAACTTTTCCTGTTGTTTTCATTTTCTTATATTTGGTTTAGTTTTTATTTTTTTGTTAGCTGCTTTAGTAAGCTTAGTTTTGCAAGAAGTACAGATGCCGTCAATTGTGAGAGTAAAATTGTCGCGTGTGAAGCGTTTCAACTTTATTGCATCAACCATCTTTTCAATTTTCTTGTTATCGAGATAAGTCGTTTTCCCACATATTCTACATACTTGCAGACAGGAATTCTTTGTTAACGATATGTCGTAATATGAACGAGAATTCAGTCGTGTGCATCGAAGAAAATCTTGTTCTACGAAGAGTCGCAATGCGCTATAGATTGTGGTGTGACTAATTATCAAATCAGAATTATTGCGAATGTAATCGTCAATATCTTCAAATGTAAAACGCGACTCTATAGCATAAGCGGCTCTCAGAACTTCTTCGCGTTCTGGAGTATTTCGCCTTTTGCTTGAAGAAATGTATTCGCGTAGGCGACTCAACGCTATGTTTATATTGTCGGTTTTCATTATTAAAGTTTAGAGAGGGCGCTTTCTACTATCTGTTCATGTTCAGGCGATAGAGTTGCTAGCTTGTTCAAACAGTTAATTGAAGCATGTGAACGAGTTGCTATAGCTTGGTCTATCAATTCTTGCATATCGCGGACAGAAGGTTGCTTGCCTTGACCGAAAAGTCCAGAAAGCGTATTGTATCCACAAGTCTGGTATATTTCGCTTTTGTTCGCTATCCATTGGAAAGCAAGAGACGCTGCATCCGCTGTATATTGAACAAGGTAGAATGCAAGATACATAGCGATTTCGTTCGTTGGTGTCTGTTCCATCCAAAGTTGGGCGAAGTCACTATCAAATTCTTCTACAGGCATAAGCATTGTAGCAAGAATCTTGCACTCGCGAGAATTGCTTTTCCAAAGTTCAACGGCGAGTTCGCGTTGCTTTTCGTATTTGGAGGCTATAGTTTTTAGATCGCTTATCTTGATGCCCCAGTTCACCCGGTATTCTACGCCCTTTTCCTTCATTGATGATGAGGCTACTCCGTCCATATAAAGGCGGAATTGGCGTTTTATCTCGTTTGTTTGATCTGTTATCATTATTCATTTTGTATGCTTGCCACCATAATCGGTAGCTATTTATTAATAGGTAATTTCGCTGTTTTCAAACTATTTAAGCTTCTTTGAGAGCGCTACTATAGCGAAGCATCTGGTTGGAGTATGTTTCTGTATAGTCCGGAACTACATCCGTTATATTGCCTTCTGTGTCCTTTACGATGTGGAGAACAGGATTAATGAAGCCTTTATATGGTGCGATGTTGAGTTTCTCATAGCGTGTGAGAATTTCCTTGTGAAGATCTTGGTTTATCTTCACTGCGTATTTCTCAATGAGAGCCTTTGCTGCTTCGTAGTCGCCTTCGCTCTTTATGCGCTGGATTTCTGCAAGCTGATAGGCAAAGATGGAGCGAAGAGCATGGAAATCATTGACTCGAAGGTAGGTCTTGCCGTCTTGTATATAGAGGGTAATTGCCGAAACGGACGCTTCGGAACCGGTTACTTCTTTTGCCAAATCAAGAGCCCACCAAGCAATGAGAGCACGGTTTCGCATGTGGTCTTCCTCTATGTAGTTGCCGAGCTTTATGCGGACAGTCTGTGTGAGCAATCCGTTGAGGAGGTAGGTGTAATACATTGACTTGTATGCGTCCATGTCAGGAAGGAGACCAAGTTCTACCATCTTCTTGTCAGCGCAATAGTAAAGACCAAACAAATCAGCGCGAGCTTCTTCTATCGTAGAGAAATAGTTCTTTAGAGCATCTGTGGCAACTCCAGGCAGAAGTTGACCGCTACCATGACCGAGACACTCGTGAAGATCAGTGTGAAGCGAGTCGCATTGGTCTGCATATTTGTCGATAAGAGCAATCATTTCCTCATCGCAAGTAAACTCACGCTTCATCGGACTTCCCTTTGCGGCTTCGTTATAAGCAGCGATGATATTGCTTATTGTGATGCTCTTGCTTCCATATTGTTCGCGAATCCAATCGGCATTAGGAAGATTTATGCCAATCGCAGTTGATGGATACTCGTCGCCTCCAAGCATAGCTGCACATATGACACGGGCAGAAACGCCCTTAACCTCCTTCTTCTTAAAGTTTGAATCAATAGGAGAATTATCTTCAAACCATTGAGCATTCTCTGCGATAAGGCGAGTCTTCTTCGTTGCCTCATGGTCAACATATTCAACTAATCCTTCCCATGAACCTTTATATCCGAGTGGATCGCCATATACTTCAATGAAGCCATTGATAAAATCAATCTCACCGTCCTTCTCTGTAACCCAAAGTTTGCTGTATTCGTCAAAGGTCTTTAGATCGCCGTTTTGATAGTATGATACGAGCAAGTCAATGAGTTTCTTCTGCTTCTCATTTTCAGCGTATTGGCGAGCGTCAGTGAGATGCTTACAAATCTTCGCAAGTTCTTTTGAATATTTGCCGTTGATAACGCGCCAGATCTGCTCACCATCAGAAGTGAGTGTTGAATTCAAACCAAATGACGGCATTTCTTCACCACTGAATTCAGACTTCATTTTTCCATAGAAAGCCTCAACTTCTGTTTGAGAAACATTCTGATAATAGTTACAAGCTGAAGTCTTGATGAGGTCTTCGCCTTCTGCTTTGTTCACGCGCTTTGGGAGAAGGGTAGGGGTGAAGATGATATCAAGGAGAGGGGCAGCATCGGAAACATCTCCAAGTTGACTTTCAATCCATTCGCGAGAGAAATCTGGATTGAACTTTTCGCATCCGTAATGGTGATGTATTCCATTGCTGAACCAAACGCGCTTAAGATAAATCTCAAAGTTCTTGAAATTATCGTCGTT
The DNA here is from genome assembly GCA_024401275.1 of Bacteroidaceae bacterium. Taxonomy (GTDB): domain Bacteria; phylum Bacteroidota; class Bacteroidia; order Bacteroidales; family Bacteroidaceae; genus Prevotella. The sequence continues at coordinate 45,566 of JAKSLJ010000007.1, forward strand.
TCTATCTCCTTGATAGTTTGTGTAAACTTCTTCAAGAAGATTGCGGATGGCAAGATTGTATTCACAGTTTTGGTCGAAGAGAATATCTCGACCAGCAACTGTAGCCTGTGAAAGGTGGTATATGTATAGCTTCTGTTTTAGCGAAAGGTTCTCAAAGCCTTTCAACTTATATCGAAGCATTTGTATGTCAGCGAATTTATCCATTCTTCAGGATTTTGCTTATTTCGTCAAATTCTTTTCCTTTGTTAAGGTTCAAGTATATGGTGTAGAGCGGAGAGCCCCATTTGTCTTTTCTGTTTGGTTCTCGTTTCCTGTATTCCTCGAAGTAAGGCAGAGCTGCTTTATAGTAAGCTTGCATCTGTTGTTTGGCAGTCTTGTTTTTCATTGCCTTTTTCTGAAGACCTTCCGCGAGGTAAACATTAGCTATGCCTGCTATGTAGTAGCAATCAGCTATTTCCTTTGATATTGCGATTGTGGAATCCGCAGCCTCTATGCAATCTTCATAGCGCTCCATGTTAAGCAAGATGCTTGCCTTTGTGTAGCGATAGATTTGATTGTTCGGACACTTGCTTATTGCTCTGTCTGCAATTTCTAGGCTTTTCTCAACTTTCCGCTCATTCATGTTGTAGCTGATGATGCGCGTAAAGAAGTATTCCACGCAAGGGAAATCCTCAAATCCAGTCTCAAGAGTCTTCACGTAATCGCTATATGTAGAGTCGCTCTTTTGGTATGTTTCTGCCAGATACTTCAGCGTAACACTCTTGCCGGGAATGAAGCTTAGCGCCTGTTCCTTATGCTTGACAATCTTTGCAAAATCATTCAATCGATAGCCACAGCTGAGAGCGCGATAAGCAGCAGAATTCAAATTCCTCTGCTCTGGAATGTAATTGGCAAAGATCGGATGATTCCGACTTTCAATGTATGTGTCGAGCAGTTCGTAAGCATCAGCATATTTCTCTTTTCTTAAGAGATAAATGCCTCCCGCGTAGAGGTTTGGTAAGTATTTCTGTAGGAACGGTTCGTAGTTTTTGCGTTCAAGCGGAATGATGCTGTCCGTACGATAAGCATGGTTGAATGCGCGTTGCAGAGTCTTGAAGAATGCTACGGAATCAACATTCTGCTTAAGGTAAATCTTCTCATTCAATTGCTCATACTGCTTTTGTATAGAGGAGTTGAGAATTCTGTATATCTTTTCATTGTGCTTATTGTCAGGATTGTCAAGTAGTTTCAGCATACTTTTCTCTGCTGCCTCCAGGTTCTTCCCGCTTTTCACTTGGTCGCGGGCTGTAGCTATTTCCTTTTTTTGTGCAAAGGAGAAGCTTGCGAGGATGGAGAATAGTATTGTCAGATAAAGTCTTGTCATTTCTTGTGTTGTTGTTTTTATGTTGAATCGTTCTGTTGATCCTTACTTCTCAGAACCTGTCTTCCGGAGCTGTTGCCAAGTCGTCATGGAGAATTTCCTGACAAACCTTCTCAAGGAAATGCGTCTTGGCTTCTGCTCGTTTCGCATAGTCGCAAGAATATTCCCATTCCTTGTCCACAATCAGACGATGTCCTTCTGTCGCAAGGACCTTTTTTGAGTCAAGGTAATATGTTATCTTGTCATCCACCTTGTAGCCTTGCAATATCAGTTCTCGTTTCTGTGCGAGGAAGTCTTCCTCATTTGTATATTGCACGTCATATTTTACGGCACCTCTGATCTTCACATAGAAGCCTGCACCCTTGGAAGCGCTCGTGGCAGAAATGCCGTTCAGCAGTCGTTCCTGGAGTTTCTTGTCTAGTTCGGAGGCAGCCTTGAGTGCCATGTCGCGGTTGTGCACTTTAGAACCTTCAGGCAGGAAAGATTTGTTCTCCCAATGGTTCAATCCTATATAGATGCTATAGAATTCGTCACCATCGATACTGAACTGCGCAGCGGCATAGCCGTCAGGCAGAAGGAAGTATTTTGTAGGAGTAGGGCGCGGACCAGTTGGCGCCACAAGTTCTTTGAGTTCTTTGAATAAGCCCATGATTCAGTTGTATGTTTTTGTACACTATTTTGCTGCAAATATATAAAATATTTGGCAAACAAGCAAAAGAAAGCCTTTTTTATGACTTTCTCTTTCTCATATATCATTTTTTACACACAAATATTTTTGCGATTACTTGCTATTTGTCTATTTTTGCAAACGAAATAAAGAAAAACAGAACGTAGAAATCATTATGAACAAAACACCCGTACTGCTGCTTACAGGCTATCTTGGCAGTGGAAAGACAACTCTCGTAAACCATATTCTCGCTAATAAGCAAAACATAAAGTTTGCCGTTATTGTCAATGATATCGGCGAAGTTAATATCGACGCAACACTCATTCAGAAGGGTGGGGTAGTAAACCAACAGGACGACAGCCTTGTAGCCTTGCAGAACGGTTGTATCTGTTGCTCGCTAAAGATGGACTTGGTGCAGCAGATAAACGACATCATCGCTGAAGATCGTTTCGACTACATTGTTATTGAAGCAAGTGGCATTTGCGAGCCGGCACCTATCGCACAAACCATCTGCTCAATTCCTTCCATCAACATGCAGGCTTTGGCTCAGCGTGGCATGCGTCCAGACCCTACAATGCCGCAGCCGGTGCTCGACTCCATTGTTACCGTTGTCGATGTTCTTCGCATGAAGGACGAGTTCGATTCTGGAAAATCACTTCAGAATGCAAACTTGAAGGAAGACGATATAGAAAACCTCGTCATTGAGCAGATAGAGTTCTGTAACATCGTGATACTCAATAAGGTGTCAGAGGTGTCGCCTGAAGACCTTGCTCATGTGAAGAGTATTATTAAGGCTCTTCAGCCAACTGCTGAGATTATCGAGACCGACTATGTAAATGTGGACCTCGACAAGATTATCTATACCAATATGTTCAACTTTGAGAAGGTTGCTACTTCGGCTACTTGGGTTAAGGAAATTGAGGCAGAACACGACGAGTACGAACATCACGAGCACCATCATCATGATCACGACGATCATCATGAGCATTGTGATCACGAACATGAAGAACATGAGCACCACCATGATCATTGCGAACATGAACATGAGCACCATCACCACCATCACGATCATGAAGACGATGGCTTAGATCATTCACATTGCGATCATGAGCATGGACATTGCTGCCATCACCATCATGGAGAAGGCCATAATCATGGCGATGAATACGGCATTGGCACTTATGTCTATTACCGCCGTCGTCCGTTTGACCTTCGTCGTTTTGATGATTTCGTGTCTTTCAAGATGAAGGGAATCATCCGTACAAAGGGCGTTTGCTGGTTCAAGGACGAAAACGATATGTCTTTCCTCTTCGAGCAAGCCGGTTCGCAGAAAGTTCTTCGTGAGGCTGGACAATGGTTTGCCACTATGCCGGAAGATGAACTCCAAGAGATGATGGAACGCGAAGAACAGCTGCGCAAGGACTGGGACGAAGAGGTTGGCGACCGCATGCAGAAGATAGTCTTCATTGGTCAGCATATGGACAAGGAGCAGATAGCAAAAGACCTTGACGAATGCCTTTTATAACAAAACTTCAGCCACAATCAGGCTTACTGACATATCATTAATCAACTCTAGGTGCAGTTAATAGCCGTTACCGTTCCAGAAGCTAAACTTTTTTTATAACTTTGCAGCCGCTAAAGTGATAGATAGCATCGCTTTTTGCGCCTGTGGCGGAATTGGCAGACGCGCTAGACTTAGGATCTAGTATCTAACGATGTGCAGGTTCGACCCCTGTCAGGCGCACATTTTTAGATTCCAGCCTTCTGATATAAGATGGCTGGGATTTTTCTTTGCTAATATCCCCGAAAGTTCCCCGAAACAATAGCTGCTAGCCTCATTTTTTTCCTCTCTTGTAGGAATACTCTTCCATGCCCGGAAACTCCACTTCGAGGTGTTGCTTCACCAATACCATGGTTCAGATTCGCATTTTTATATCTTCAACATTATCTTTACCTTGCCGAGTAGGTATGTTAGTGCAACGCATATGAATGCGAATGCAAGACACTTGCCAAGACCAATGGGATAATGAAGGAGGAAATCCGGATATTCAAATCCAGTCACGCCAAAGATTCCGTATAGAAGGTAAGGCATCATGTAGCATGTCAATGTGGCAGTGCCGGCTGGTCTTATCACTTTGAACCAACCATCCCAGTGTCTTTCGCATAATATGCTCATTGCCAGATAGAGCAATACGGCAAGCGACATGATGGCAAGAATCCATGATGGTGTGGCAATGTTCTTTGAGATGATGTAGAATTCGTGAGCTATCATGAATGCTATAAACAATGCAATTGACATTCCTGCAAGAACCAAAGACTCTTTCTTGCCCGTTTTGCCAACGAAAGGACGAGTGAATACAGCCGTAACAACACCTCCCATGCCTAAGGCACAGAGTCCGCAGTTGTCCATGTGAAGAATACCGAGCACTGTACGCAGAAAATCCGTACCGCCTATGGTGAGCAGTACCTGTTCATTGTGGGCAGGATTCATCCTGTTAAGCATGATGTTGATGACCACAAAGGCAATGAGAAAACCCACGAGAACTCCCTTCCTATCACGGAAAAGGAAATAGATCATTGCGCAAACAAGATATGTCCAACCTATCAAGCCGAGAATTCCCCACCAATGAGCCGAGAACGTATCACCTTCGCCATTGCGCGATGTTATCATCAAGAAACAGAGAGCGGCAATGCCCAGAGCCTGCAAGCCTTTGCTGATCCATGGAGAAAGGATTTTGGGGTATCGGTTCCATATTAGGAAGAAACCTGCAACCATCATAATATTATAAATGGCTCCATTGTATCCCGAAGCCTCACTGATGCCATATTCGGCATTGCAGATGAAAGCACCCATGGTAAGAAGGGCTATGGAACGACTGAGGATATGAGCGACTACATCGCGAACGCTGCTCTTTTCAAGCTTGCTGTCAATGGCGTATGGAATGGACATTCCCATTACGAATAGGAAGAGTGGAAACACAATGTCAGAAAGTCCCATCATATCCTCTGTTGTCTCTGCGTGATGCATCCAGTGCGGGATTCCTTCAACAGACCAGAACTCGTTTACCGTCACCATGAGCACCATCGTAAGTGCTCGCATTATGTCTATCGCTTTGTTGCATTTCATTTGATAGCCTCCATGAGTTGATTGCAGATAGCTTGCATGCCCTTGATTGAAGGATGACCGTTCTGCTTCTCGATGTCAACGAGTTCGATGAGCTGCACGTTATAGTGCTTGCATATTTCGCGGCTCGACTCATTGATTTCCTCCTTGAGCTCAGAGTTGAGAATTGAGTAGATTTGTGCCTTAGGATAGAGCGTTTGGAGTTTGTTTAGCAGACAAGCCAATGCAGGACGGAAAGCCTTGCAATCTTCGTCTGTCCAGTCGGCATACTGATACTCGCCAATCGGAGAGTTTGCCCAAGCATCGTTGGTGCCGCCGAACAAGAAGATGATGTCTGGATTTCCCAACATGCCAGCGCGTGCATTGAATGATGTTGCAGTCACGTCACGGTGTCCGTAGCCGGTGTTACAGATGGTTGTTCCACCCCATGAGTTGTTCTGCTCGAGTTCATAACCCATAGCCTTGATATAGAGGCTCCACCATGTCTGTGCCACTTCCGTCACATCATTGCGGTCGTTAGGGTAGAACGGAGCATAGCCCTCAGGATTAGCGCCCTGGAAAGTTGAGTACGAGTCGCCAAGAACAGACACCTTCTTGACTTGTGCAGATGCGCTGACTGTCAATGCCATCAGCATGAGTAATGCAAAAATCTTTTTCATTATTTATAAAATTCATATGATGATCGAATATTGTGACTGCTATAATATTTGTCAATTCGTTTCGGATCTGAGATGCTTCGCCAATGAATATCAATGCTATCAGGTTTCGGTACAGAGAGCGTTTGAGTTCCTCCTGTAAAAATTCCATCTAACATGTAAACGTATTCATATTTCCATTTTATTTTTTTATAAGAAACAGCCTTGTCAAATTTCTCTTTTCCTTCATAATAATTATCAGAAAGGTGAAGGTGACCTACGTGGTATCTTTGGCAATGCACGGAATCTTCAAGTTCTGGCGGCCATACGAATAACGTGTCGTCTTTTGTTATTACCAGCGAATAATTCTGGTTGAACTCGCCTAAATTTATGTAGCTAGTTTGGAAAGAATCTTTCTTGCCCCATTCAAGTCGATCCACAGTTACTTTCAGTATCTCGTTGTTGGGTAAATCAAAGGTTGCCGTAGGAGGGAAAAAGTAAAGCCATGCGTGGTATGTTCCATGTGCTATTGGCAACAATGAAAGTGCTATAAGCGACCATGTAAAAAACTTCTTTTCCAACTTGTTCCTTAGCCTATAGGTTTTGGACAAACAATAGATTGCAAATCCACAAAAGATAAGGTATGCTCCTCCTAATCCTACATATAATAAGAATGCCAGAATCCCATTTATGTCTATGATGTAAAATGCATAAATGAAGATGACATCAATGATTGTCAGTAAGGTCAGTGCAATCCTCCAAAATCCTGTTCTGTCTTTCATACTATAATTTGGCTTGTGATTTATAGTGATTCTTGGTATGTGCAAATTTTGCGACTACCAAGAAAATTCTTAATGCAATGCGCAGCCAGATGGTTTTGTCAACTCTCCGGCAACAACGGCACCAGCGTGCTTTTCGCTGAACTCGCGGTTGATGTCAGCCAGTTCCTTAAGACCATAAATATAGTCGTCGTACATGTCAGAGAGGTCAACGCCCTCGCAATCGCTATCTGCTCCAAGTGCTTCACGAACGATCTGTGCTCGCTCCGAAACGGTAGTGTCCTTTATAAGTAAACTTTTCATGTTATTGTATTTAATCTTGTGATTCTTTCAGTAACAGCTTTTTCCAATACCTTTTAATGATAAATGCAATTACTAAAATGTTGAGAATTATTGCCCCCCAAAAGAAATACTGTCTTTTATTCCAATAGTTTTCTGATTACTTTAGCGGGATTTCCAACCGCCACACTATTCGCCGGTATGTCTTTTGTTACAACACTTCCGGCGCCGATTGTTACATTGTCGCCAATACTTACTCCAGGAAGAATGGTTACGCTGCCACCTATCCAGCAGTTATCTCCGATGGTTACGGGAAGTGCCCATTCCTGACGAGTGTTGCGTTCCGTTGGATCGGTTGAGTGGCAAGCGGTATAGATGCTTACATTTGGACCTATGAAACAGTCATCGCCAATGGTTACAAGGGCTTCATCAAGCACTGTCCAGCAGAAGTTGGCAAAGAAACGCTTGCCCACACGGATGTGCTTGCCGTAGTCGCAATAGAACGGCTGATTGATGAAAGTATCTTCATCGCAGGTTCCCAATATTTCGTGGAGCTTTTGATTGCGTTCTTTGATCAGGGTTGGGCGAATCTGATTATACTCCCAACAGCGATCTTTACATTCGTTCAGGTCTTTCAACAGCGTCTCGTCTATTGCGTTATAGACTTCGCCACTGAGCATTTTTTCGTATTCCGTCATTATCGTTTCAGCTTCTTTTAGGTTAGTGCTAGCAACTATTCGATAGCTTTTGCAAACATACTATCCAATTCCGACTGAGGGAAAGGGCATGGCTCCTGCCTAAGCTTTGCCATTTGGAACTGGCGGCACGCATTCGCCACGGATTGTTCCTCAAAGCATTTGAAGAGCATATCCTTCAGTTCGTCAAGTCGCTGACAGTCAGCATCGCTAAACTTTCCGCAAGCCTTGTAGCTAACAGCCTTCTCTGGCATCACATCATGGTAGTAGTATGACCATACGAGGAATCGCATGCACACATCCGGTGTCATTAATATCTCTTGCATCTTATATCCAAGTTTACACTAATTGGGAATTGAAATTGTTATGTTTCTGGGATTTTGATTGGTTGCTGCAAAGGTACGAAAAAAAGTTGGCGGTTGAAAGCAAATCGGCGAATTATTCACTTTAAGGTAACATAGATAAAGATTTTCATGAAAACAGCAGGATGTAGTCATTAGTCATTAGTCATTTTCGGTCATTTTCGTTTCGGGAATAGTCATTTAGGCCGCTATAATTAAATATATAAATATATTTTATTATAGAGTCGGAAAAGCGCCGCGGATTTTTCTTAATGACCGAAAATGACTAATGACTAATGACTAGGGAAATTGAGAATTGAAGTTGGAAACGACGCCCAATGGGGTCGTTAGGAAGCGAATATGAAACGCTGTATATGAACAATATATGTTTTGCGGCAGTTTAACGACGACCATGGGGCGTCGTTTCCAATACCCCGAGTCATTAGTCATTTTCAGTCATTAAGGTTTTTCCACTCGCGTGTAATGTCGGTGCAATGCATCGCCTACATCTTTGTGAAAAAAAGTTTGAAAAAAGTTGCGAAAATCCTTTAGACCGCCAGATGTTTTTCCTACCTTTGCACCGCTTTTGGGAATGATAGGAAACGATGTGAAATCGTTAGGAAAACGATGCAAAATCCTTAGGAAAACGATGTGAAATCGTTAGGAAAATAACATAAAAAATCCCTCACCGTAGCGGGTACGATGAGGGAAATATGTACTTAGTAAGTAAAATGATATTACTGAGCGTAAACGATCTTGATTTCCTTTACGCGGCACTGAACGCCACCGCTGTTTTCTGTATGTTCGTTAACCATGACACAGTCATTGCCAGAGAATGAAACTGTCATTGTAGGATTGCCCACGTAGTTTGTGCCTTGGTAAGAGTCGCACTCGAGAACCACATACGCTATCTTCTTCTTACCCTTTATTGTAAGACTGTTCTTAGCATACATGCGAACACCTTTTGTCGCATCGTAATACTTTGGAGCATTTGTGCTCTGGCCTTTAGCAAAGATAATCTTTGTACCATCATCAAGAGTTACCTCAGTTGGCTCAGAAGCGTTCGTCCAACCGTAAGTGTTGAGTGTGCAAGTGATTGTCTCAGAGCCAGGGTTGGCATCAGCGTTTACGAGTTTAACGGTTGTGCCTTCTTGCGAAACACCAGGAGTATTTCCACCAGTATTTCCACCTGTGCCTGGCTCAATAGTAGTCTTGCCATTGACAAAGACAACGCAACCTTCGCCCTTGCCAGTAGTTTCTGGTGTGTCGCCCTTATAGTTTACGAGCTTGCCCTTAACAACGATTTCGTCGCCCTTCTTGATGCCTGCAGCAGTAGCAGCAGTAAACTTCTCGCCGTTGATAGAGTTAACCTGATATGCCTTGAACTTTTCTGTAGAACCAGCAGCATCCACGAGGTCAATAGTAATGTTACCGTAAGTTTCAACGCCAGTAGTAGTGACTGTCTCTGCAATACCCTTAACATAATAGAAATCAGAAGTTGCAGTTTCGCCAGTTTCCTTGCACTTCTTAACAGCAGCTGCAACGTTGAATGGAGTGTCGATAGTTCCGTTACCGGAAGGAGTACCTGGAGTTACTTCTGGAGTAGAACCACCTTCTGTCTTTCCGTTAAGAGAGTAGATGTAAGCCTTGTTCTGAACAGTTTCAGGAGTATTGCCTTTGTAGTTTACAACCTTACCGCAAACGATTACTTCGTCGCCAACCTTAAGAGCATTAGCGTCTTTACATTGCTTGTTGCCAAGGCCAAGAGCACGGAAACAGTAGAACTTATCAGCAGATTCGTTGCTGTCAGCAATGTAGAATGTAGCGTTACCATAGTCGCTGAATGGCTCCTTAACTTCAACAACGATACCCTTTACATAAATTTCGTTAGCTGATTCTGTGTCAGCACCGAGAGTAGCGATAAAGGCATTTGCAGCAGTGGCATTGTATGGATCTGCCTGAGTGCCGGCGCCCTTAGGTTCTCCTGGAGTACCCTGGTTTCCGCCTCCACCATTACCGCCTTCGCCGTTGATAGAGTAGATGTAAGCTTCTTTCTGGACAGTTTCCTTAGTTCCGTTATAGTCAGTAACCTTACCATAAACGATAACTTCGTCACCTTCCTTGATCTGATCCTCAGAAGCAATCTTGCCATTATCAAGGCCATTGCAACGGTAAACATAGAATGTATTAGTTCCGCCTGGTTCAGAAGCGATGTAGAAAGTTGCATTGCCGAAAGAAGGAGAACATTCCTTAACGGAAGTTACGTAACCCTTGATGTAAACCTTTGAGTCAAGATTTTCACCTGCTTCAATGAAAGCGATTACTCCTTCAACATTGAAAGGATCGCTGAGTGTACCTGTACCTGCAGGAGTGATGCCTGTGTTGCCGCTACCGCCTGCCTCTGGTATATCGTAAGGCGCTGGTACATCTTCACAACTGCTGAGAGCAAATACCGCTGTCAGCATTGTAAGTAATGAATAGAAATACTTTTTCATATTGAGTTTTATTTTTTTGTTCGTTTGGGGATTTTGGTACCCAACGGAAAACCGTTGGGAATAGTCATGCATTAGTTTGCATTATGCATTAGTTTGCATTCTGCTTTAGTTTGCTGGCTTCACATCATCAAGATCGCGAATGAGAACCTGCCAAGTGTCGTTGTAGCGAGTGAAGACGCCAGTGATGTTGAGCTTGCCTTCAGGAAGTTTCTCTGCAGCAAACTTTGCGTAGGTGCTGGTGCGAATCTGGAGAGAAGCTTGTGCGATGTTCTTGCCGGCAGTTTCGTCCTTGAGGTAGCGAGGAACGCAGTTGGCAGCGTCCTTCTCTGCTTCTGGTGCGTAAGTTGCAGTACCGCCTTTCTGGAAGCTTACATTATTGAGAGTCATAAGCTTTCCGCAGTTTGCCTGGAGATAAGCCTCATCCTTTATCTTGCTGAGGTCGAAGTCAGATGCCTGGACATTCTCCTTGAAACCGATGCGCTTGTAGTGCTGCTGCCAAAGGCGAGGATTCATACGAGAAACGTATGTCTTGCCGTTAGAGTTTGTGTAAGGAGTACCAATCTCTGGCTGCTTTCCGTAACCGCCAATGTAGAGATCCTTGAGCTCAACGATAATCTCAGCGCCTACAGGAAGAGCACCGAAAAGACCGCCCTGTGAGATACAGATAAGGATGCCTTCGCCCGACTCGTCCTCCATAGTGATTTCGCTGTAGATGTTGCCTTGAATGTCATTGCCAGTTACCCAGCCGCGAAGCTGTGTCGGCTCCTTTATCTGATGGTATGTGTTTGAAGAAGCAAATACGGTAGAGTTGTATTTAGCCTTCAATTCCTGTATGGTTATTCGGTTTGTTTCCTTCACTTCCTGATTGCCGTAAGCAGCGTCCATCTGCTGGTCAGTAACAGCATCGTAGCCGCCGTCCATGCAAGACGAAAGAGCGAAGCTTGCAAGAATACCGAGTGATAATAGTATCTTTTTCATAGTCGTTTTTCTTTAGAACTTATACGCAATGTTAAGCATACCGTTAGTGCCGTAAGCATAGAACTTCATAGGGTTCTTTGAGAACTGGTAAGTTCTTGAACCGCCAGAAGCCTTTCGGTCGGAACGGCTCTGCTCGTAACCGCCGGTAACGATGTTACGGTTGTTGAGGAGGTTAGTGAGCGAGAGGTTTATAGAGAGAGAACCTTTCTTCATACGGATGCTGCGACCGATGGAAGCATCAATCATCCAACCGCCGTGACCGCGTGCCTGATTGTCGTAGATGAAGTTGCCATCGTTGTCCACGTTTCCGCTTTCTTCAACAACCTTGTCGAAACGGTTGTAAGTTGAGTAAGAAAGGTAGATACGGTCGTACCAGTTAGCGTTGAGGTCAATGTACCAACCCTGGTTAGCGTAAGAAAGGCCAATGCTAGTAGCAGTAAGAGGAGTTCCGTTCTCACGAATGTCCTTTGTGTAACACTTCATGATGTTCTTGTTGCCACTTGTTGACTGCATGGTCGTAACATCAGCATCGTTGAGATAAAGTGCATCAGAGATTGTTCCGATGAGCTTGAGTGAGAGAGCGCTGTTGAGCTTGATGCGAGCAGCAGCTTCCACTCCGTAGTAGTTCTTTTCGATGCCAGTAAGGCTAACATACATAAAGCCGCTGTAGTCAGCATTTGAAGTTGCGTCGTAGTAGTAGTTCTGCCATTCAGTGATGTCGCTAATATGGCTGTAGTAACCAGTAAGGTTGAGTTTCAAGAGAGAGTTCTGATACTGTAAACCAAGTTCAGAGCTGAACACCTTCTCGTTCTTGAGGTTTGTTACGAAGTCGTTGCACATCTCAGGAGAGATGAAAGCAGTGGAAGCCTGTGGCGCTTTCCATTCGTAGCCGACACCGCCAGTAAGCGTTGCGCCCTGGAAGAGTTTGAGGTTCAAGCCGAGCTTAGCACCTCCGTCAAGGAAGTTTGCTGTCTTGCTTGCGCCGTAAGAGTAATCCTTGCAGATACCATTCTGCATGTAGCCGTAACGGTTCATGCCAGTATAGCCAATGCGACCGGCAACATTCACATTGAGAATGCCGGCAGTATGATTGATGTCTGCCCAGAGGTTAGCCTTTGTTACGTTGATAGCGTAGTCGTGACCGAACTTGTCGCCCTTGCCAACCTTGGCATTTGGATTGCGGAGGTCGTACTGAACTTCGTCAGCAGTTGCGCTATACTTGCTCAATGCGTAAGTGTTGATGTTGTGGAAAGTGTTTGCGCCGAGCAAGTCAGCCATTGTGAGATAGTGGCGGTTGGAGCTGCGAGCTGCGTTTACACCGGCGTTAAGGATGTCATCCTTGGAAAGCTGCCAGTTAAGTGCAGAAGAAACTGACACCTGAAGCTGGTTGTTGTTCTTTGCTTGAAGATAGTACATGGCATCCTGTCCCTGCTGGTTTACGCCACGGTTTGAAGCATAGAGCTGATCCCAAGCAATCTGTCGGTTTTCCACGCTGCTTGAGAGGAAGTCGTATGCCATCTGCCAGTCAGCAAGTTCCGTCTCTGTAGGAGCAACACCGCTCCATGGGTTGTAGAAGTTGCTTGGCAGACGCTTGTAGTAGTTTGGCTGTGGATTGTCGGAATTGTTGTAGTTGAGCTTTGTGCCCTTGTACATGGAATATTTAGCGAAGAGATTTGAAACGAGTTTCATCTTATCGTTGATATTCCAATCCCAAGTAAAGATGGCAGAAGGAGAGAAGTCGTTGACAATACGAGAGTTACGCTTCTTTCCATTCTGATAACCCCAATAAGGATTGTAGTAACGGTCGTTTGCTATCCAGTACATTTCGTCTGTTGCAGCACCCTGAGAACCACGCTCCGTAGGATTTCCCCAAGTCGAGAATGAGAGAGTGTGCTCGCCGCCGTTGATGAGCTTGGAAACGCCGAGATAGTAAGACAGCGAGTTGTAGAATGTTCCGTCGATGTAGGCGGTACCAGGAGTAGCACCACGATAAGTGATGTTTGCTGCATAACTCCAACCTTTGTCAGAGATTCCTGAACCGTAAGTGTACATGGCACGGAGAGAGTAGTTGCGGTTTGCTCCGGTAAGCGTAACGCGGCTTCCTGCTGCCTGAGAGATGGCGCGGAAGTTGTAGTTGTTGTTACCAGCCATACCGGACATAGAGAAGTTGTTTGCCTCGAAAGGAAGCGCGAACTCGGCATTCTTTGTCTGCTGGTTAAGACCGCCTACATTAGTGAATCTGAACTGTCCGCTTTCCATGTCGTTGAGCATAACGCCGTTCATGTAAACTTCGTTGTACTTCTGATTCATGGCACGATAGCGGAATCTCATTGGAGAGAAAAGGAAGCCCACCTGATTCGCATACATGTTGTTGTTGGAACTCATGATGGTGACGTTTTGTGAAGCATCATCATCTTCGCCCATTTGCGATTCAGTGAATGTGAACGAACCTTCCGTCTGCTCAGTTTTCTGTTCTTCTTCGTCAGTGTTTGTCTTGGTCACGGTTTGGTCAACCTGCGCCATGGCTGCTGATGAGAGTAGCAGGAAACTTGCTAACAGTTTGAATTGTTTTTTCATATTCTTGATTATTTGTTTTTATTCTTACCATGCATTGGTGCTAAGCTTTGCCTCAACTGCATTTTCCACAACATCAGGCAGATTGCAGAAGAAGTCTATGCCTGTCTTTTGTTCCAATTCGTCGATTGAAATCATATAAGGCTTCAGGTCGATTGCTGAACTGACTTCCTTGTTCTCATGAATGAACCAGTAAGCCATAGCCTTATAGTTGGCAGGATCGTTTCTGTTTGTGGAACCGTTCATCGGACGCCACATCAGATAGGCAGTATAAAAATACTTTGGAATGATTAGTTTTCCGTTTACCTTTTCTATTATCTGGTCATCCTTATCAATGGTTCCTCCCTTCACGATGTAAAGAGTGTCCTTGGTTGTAAGGTTGTTTGCGTATCTTCGCGTTCTGTCCTCCATGTAATACCATAAGCCTTTCTGATTGAAGTTGGCGTATTGCGGCTGCATGTTCGTCATGAAGAAAGTCTCGATGTTCGCCTCTTGCGAGTAAAGACGATCGGCTGACGGACAGATGTGACCATGGTCGCAACGTGCATCCGAATACAGATCCTCAAGCCTTTCTTCGTCAGAAAGATTCTTGTAGTCAAAAGGATATTTGCGATTAGGATATTTTGTGTCGCCGAAGAGTGTTCCTGGGTAATCCTTGTCGTCAGGATACCAGCGAACGACGCTTGTCCTTCCGTCTTTACGCTTGCCTGTCAGTCGGTTTGAAGTGTCAAAGCGATAGCAACTCCAGCGCTGCGACTTTTTCTGGCAATCCCATTCTACAGCAAAGTTCATTCCATATTTGCTCTCGTCGGCAGGCGTTGAAGTGTAAACAATAACCTTGCTTGTTGCTCCCTTTATCTTAGGGAACTCAAGATTGTTAGTAACATACTTGTTGCCAACAGTGTTTCTGTTGCTGTTTTTCTGTGCTCCGCTGCCGGAATCACCATCGTCGTCGCCACTGCAAGCAACGAAACATGGTATAATAAGAGAAATTATTAATTTATATAATGTTCTGAAGTTCATTTCGGTTTACATTTATTTAGCGCGACAAATTTACGAAGAATTGGAAAAATATGCAAGCTAAATGTTGATTTTTGTTAAATTAGGTGGGTATTTTAACCTTTGCTGGTATTATTTGTGGCGAATAAAGTGTAATTTTGCAAATAATAATATTCCTCTTTAATAATATATTCAAGAAAATGCAACCAATTTACAGCCGTACACAAAGACTTCTAGGCGATGAAACATTGGAGAAAATAAAGCAATCTCGCGTCATCATTTTCGGTGTCGGAGGAGTTGGTAGCTGGTGTGCGGAAAGTCTTGTCCGTACCGGTATTCAGCACTTGACGATAGTTGATGCTGACAAAGTGAGCGATACGAATGTGAATCGCCAGCTGATGGCTACTACGGAAACCGTAGGAAGGGTGAAGGTGGAGGCTTTGAAGGAACGCTTGAAACTGATAAATCTTGATGCGGAAATAAATGCTGTTGAGGCTTTGTATTCGGCGGAAACGGCTGAGCAATTCCGTCTTGAGGAATATGATTACATAATTGATGCAATCGACAGTTTGACGGCGAAAGCACAGCTTATTCTGCATGCCACAAAGGTCATGAAGGAAAAGGGAAAGAGCGGATTCTTCTCGTCTATGGGAGCTGCCTTGAAGCTTGATCCGACGAGGATAAAGGTTGCGGAATTCTGGAAGGTTCAAGGCTGTCCGTTAGCGAGAGCTTTGCGCAATAAATTCAAGAAGCAACGCACCTTGCCTGCCATGAAATTCCTTTGCGTCTATAGTGACGAACTGCTTGAAAATAAGGGGACTGGCATAGAAGGTGATAATTCTCCTGAGGCTTTCCATAAGGTTGCTTTCAATGGTTCGCTGGCGCATATTACGGCTATTTTCGGCTTTATGCTGGCAGGAAAAGTTATAGAGAGTATCAGCCGAAATGAATGAAAAATGTAGGGCGAGGATTTCCGAGCCGCGATTAAGGTTTTATTTTCGCGTAAACGGCTCAGAAATCTTCGCCCTACAATCTGTCCTACATATAGAATTGATAATTACTTATCGCTATTGATGCCTTCTTCCATGAATCTGAACTGAGCGTTCTTCTGCTCCTTGAGGAACTCGGAAACCTTCTCAATCTTACTGCGTGTTATAGCCACGCGACCGCTTCTGGTGTACTGAAGAATGCACTTGTAGCGTGCAAGACCTTTGTAGAGTTCTACGATTGCTTTTGAAGAGTTGCAGACGTGAACAGTAATGTAAGTGTCGTTCACTTCGAGCATTCTCGCATCGGAATGGCGGATAATCTGAGAAATCTCTGGATTTGCCATTACCTTCTCTGTAGAAAGCTTGAAGAGGGCAACTTCGCTGGTGAAGATTTCCTCGTCGAGATAAAAGTCAGCCTTTATGACGTCCACCTTCTTTTCTACCATCTTCACAATCTTCTGTGCCTGCTTTTCATCGCTGAAAATAGTGATTGTGTATTTGTGGACATTCGGTATGCCTGAAGGCGACACGTTGAGGCTTTCGATGTTTACCTGAAGACGAGTGAATACGGCTGTTATCTGGTTAAGGATGCCGACAATGTTCTCAGAGTATATGAGTATTGTATAGAGTTTTTTCATATCAGAAGCCCCCTACCCCCCGAAGGGGGAACTTTTAAGTGTTTTGAGGGGCATTTTAAAGTTTGTTATAAAATATTCTGATTGGGTGCAAAAGTCATATTAACATCCCTCCCTCGGGAGGGCTTTTGGGTGGGCTTTATCTTTCCAATTTCATATCACTTACAGAAGCACCTGGTGCTGTCATTGGCATAACGTCGTCTTCCTCCTTGATGACTGTTTCGAGGAAGAAAGGACCCTTAGTGTCAAGCATCTTCTGAACAGCATCGGCAAGTTCCTTGCGGTCAACTACGCGGAGATAAGGAATGTTGTAAGCTGTGCAAATCTTCTCGTAGTCAGGGTTCATCATGTGGGTGAAAGCATAGCGCTTGTTGAAGAACATGTTCTGCCACTGACGGACATTGCCGAGGAAGTTGTTGTTCATGAGAACCATCTTTACCGGACATTTGTTCTCCATGATTGTTCCAAGCTCCTGGATAACCATCTGCAAACCACCGTCGCCCATGAATACGCATACAGGACGTTCCTTCTCAGCGAATGTGGCACCGATGGCTGCTGGAAGACCGTAACCCATTGTTCCAAGACCACCGCTGGTAATGATAGAGCGGTTTGTGTTGTACTTTGAGTAGCGTGTTGCAAAGAGCTGATTCTGACCAACATCGGTAACTGTTACGCCCATGCCGTTTGTTGCTTCTGCCACAGCATTTACAACCTCACCCATGAGAAGAGGACCTTCCGTTGGATGAATGGCTTTTTCAATGACGCGGTTATGTTCGCGCTCGGCAAGTGGCTTGAAAGATTCTATCCATTCAGAGTGATCTGCCTCGTTGACGAGTGCAGTCAAAGCAGGAAGAGATTCCTTGCAGTTTGCAACGATTGCAACATCAGTTTTTACGTTCTTGTCAATCTCAGCGTTGTCAATGTCAAGATGAATAACCTTTGCCTGCTTGAGATAAGTGTTGAGGTTACCTGTAACACGGTCAGAGAAACGCATACCGATGGCGATGACAACATCAGCTTCCTGCTGCTTGAGGTTTGGCGCGAGATTTCCGTGCATACCGAGCATACCGATGTTGAGAGGATGATTGCTTGCAAGGGCAGAAAGACCGAGCATAGTGCGACCGGCAGGGATGTTGGCTTTCTCAAGGAATGCCTTCAGTTCTTCCTGTGCGCAACCGAGTTCTACACCCTGACCAACAAGTGCAAGCGGCTTCTTTGCGTTATTGATAAGTTCTGCTGCTGCCTTGATGTCCTCTTCCTTTGCCTGAGGATATGCTATGTAAGAGCGAACGAAATTGACTGTCTGCTCAACATATTCTGCCTTGTCTGTCTGTGCATTCTTTGGGAAATCGAGCACTACAGGACCTGGACGACCTGACTGCGCAAGATAGTAAGCCTTGCTTATTGCCCAAGGAATGTCTTCTGGGCGGCGAATCTGATAAACCCACTTGCAGATTGGCTGAGCAACGGTTATGAGGTCAACCTCCTGGAATGCGTCAGAACCGAGAACAGGAGTACCAACCTGACCGGCAATGACAACGATTGGAGTAGAGTCAATCATCGCATCAGCAATACCTGTAAGCGTGTTTGTTACGCCAGGGCCACTGGTAACGATTACGGTACCTACCTTGCCACTTACGCGTGCATAACCTTGAGCAGCATGAGTGGCACCTTGTTCGTGGCGAACGAGGATGTGGTCGAACGCCTTCTTCTCGCCGCGTGTATAGTCATAGAGAGCATCGTAAACCGGCATGATAGAACCGCCAGGGTAACCGAAAATGGTTTCAACACCCTGGGCAGCAAGAGATTTCATGAGAATCTCTGCGCCGGTGAGGAGTTCGCCTGTGACTGGATTATTGGTTGTATTCATTTAGTAGTTTTTGTGAGGAATAGGCGGCCGCCAAACTTGGCGACCGAGTGTTTAATCAATATTTAGGTGGGGCTATTAATCTATGAGACGAACGCCGCCCTTGTCTGCACTTGCTACGCTCTGAGCATAAGCGCGGAGAGCCTTGCTTACAACGCGGTTGCGCTTGAGTGGCTGCTGTGGACGAGCTTCGAGTTCTTCGTCTGAAAGCTTCACATTGATAGAACGGCTTGGAATGTCGATTACGATGATGTCGCCATCCTTGATCTTACCAATGGCACCGCCAGAAGCTGCCTCTGGAGAAATGTGACCGATAGAAAGACCTGAAGTACCACCAGAGAAACGACCGTCTGTGATGAGCGCACATTCCTTACCCATGTGCATTGACTTGATGTATGAAGTAGGGTAGAGCATCTCCTGCATACCAGGACCACCCTTAGGACCTTCGTGAGTGATTACCACGCAGTCGCCCTTCTTAACCTTGCCGCCGAGAATGCCTTCGCAAGCGTCTTCCTGTGAGTCGAAAACTACGGCAGGACCTTCAAAGTGCCAGAGTTCAGGAGCAACGCCGGCTGTCTTCACTACGCAGCCGTCCTTTGCGATGTTTCCGAAGAGAACAGCCATACCGCCATCCTTTGTATAAGCGTGCTCAATGTCGCGGATACAACCGTTTTCGCGGTCAGTATCAAGGCTTTCCCACTGAGTGTTCTGAGAACCCATGACATTTGAGAATACGCCAGCAGGAGCTGAGTGATAGATGCGGTCTGCTTCTGGATCGATTGTCTCGCCTGTGATAGAGTATTTCTTGATGTCCTCTCCGAGAGTAGCACCGTTTACGCGCTTTGCTGTGAGGTCAAGGAGATCACCCTTGGCAAGTTCGCCGAGAATACCGAGAATACCACCAGCGCGGTTTTCCTCCTGGATAGAATACTTCTGCCAGTTTGGAGCGAGCTTACAGAGGAATGGAACCTTGCGAGAAAGCTGGTCGATGTCAGTCATCTTGAAGTCAACCTCAGCTTCCTGTGCTACGGCAAGAAGGTGGAGAACTGTATTTGTAGAAGCACCCATGGCAATGTCAAGAGTCATTGCGTTGAGGAATGCTGCGCGAGTAGCGATAGAACGAGGGAGAACAGAGTCGTCGCCATCCTCGTAGTAAGCCATCGCGTTCTTTACAATCTGCTTTGCAGCGTCCTTGAAGAGCTGAATACGGTTTACGTGAGTTGCAAGGATAGAACCGTTTCCTGGAAGAGAAAGACCGAGAGCCTCTGTTAGCGAGTTCATTGAGTTTGCAGTGAACATACCAGAGCAAGCACCACAACCAGGGCAAGCCATCTGCTCAACCTTTGCGAGTTCCTCGTCGGAAACTGTCTTGTCGCCACCCTTGATCATTGCTGTGATAAGGTCAGCATTCTCGCCGTTGAGCTTGTGTGACTCCATAGGACCACCAGAAACGAAGACAGCAGGGATGTTGAGTCGCATAGCTGCCATGAGCATACCAGGAGTAACCTTGTCGCAGTTTGAGATGCAGATCATGGCGTCAGCCTTGTGAGCGTTGACCATATATTCAACTGAGTCAGCGATAATGTCGCGAGATGGGAGCGAATAAAGCATTCCGTCATGTCCCATTGCGATTCCATCGTCAACAGCAATTGTGTTGAATTCGGCTGCATAACAACCGAGAGCTTCGATTTCCTTCTTAACAATCTGACCAATCTCGTGGAGATGTGTGTGACCAGGAACAAACTGAGTGAACGAGTTAACGACAGCGATGATAGGCTTGCCGAACTGTTCACGCTTCATTCCGTTGGCTACCCAAAGAGCGCGAGCACCTGCCATGCGGCGTCCTTCTGTGCAAACTGCACTACGTAACTGATTTTTCATATCTGTTTTTGTGTTTTGTTTTCTGTTTTTACTTATTTGTTTTGTTAGAGTTTATGCATGACCGTAGTCGTTAGCATACAAAAATCGCGCAAATTTACACATTTTATATTACATACGCGCATAAAAGGGCTTTTTTCGTCATTTCTTTTGAGATATTGCAAGTAAGCGGGCAATATTTTTTTGTCCTTTGCTTTATTTTTTGCTAATTTTGCATGGAATTAATACGATTTAGAAATCAAAATAAACCAAATAATGAAGAAAATAGCTCTTTTATTGCTTGCGTTAGTGGCTTTTTCCACTGCTAATGCAATGGGATTGAGACTTCCTCACATGCTTTCCGACAACATGGTTCTGCAATGTAATCAGGAGGTTACTCTTTGGGGTTGGGACGATCCTAACAAAGCCATCAACATCACAACCTCATGGACAGGTCAGAAAGTCTATGTGGCTCGTGCTGACAAGGATGGCAAGTGGAAAACTACTGTCAAGACACCTGAGGCAAGTTACACTCCGCTTTCCATTACCGTTAAGGATGGCATTACGCAGATTACACTCAACAACATCCTTTCGGGTGAGGTTTGGGTTTGTGCCGGTCAGAGCAACATGGAAATGCCTGTTCTGGGTTTTGGCAACTGTCCTGTAGAAGGTTACCAGGACGTTGTCGTTGATGCAAAGAAGCGTCAGGGCATCCGTTTCTGCAAGATTCCAAGCATTATGAGTCAGACACCGCTGGACGACGCTGACTGCAAGTGGGAGGTAACAAGCATGGAGAGCGTGCGTCGCGCAAGTGCAACCGGCTATTTCTTCGCTCGTTTGCTCAACGAAGCCCTTGACATTCCTGTAGGTCTTGTCATGGCAAACAAGGGCGGTACACGCGTTGAAAGCTGGCTTACAAAGGAAAATCTCCAGAAGTATTGTCCATCGGAAACGCTTGATTCTTTGGAAAATACAAAGAAATACGAGTGGGATTACCACTATCCTCTTTTCTGGGGTAACGGTACCTTCAATCCTATCCTGAACTACTCTGTAAAGGGAATCCTCTTCTATCAGGGATGTTCAAATGTGGGCGATGAGGGCAATAAGTATTCCGACAATCTTGCGCTTCTCGTAAAGCAGTGGCGCGAGCAGTTCGGACAGGGCGAACTTCCTTTCTATTTCGTGGAGATTGCCCCTTATTGGTACGACGATATCAAGGGCTTGGCTGGTGCTCTTCTTCGCGAACAGCAGAAGCGCGCTCAGTCACTCATTCCTAATTCTGCTCTTGTTTGTACAAACGACCTTGTCTATCCTTGGGAGACACAGCAGATTCATCCAACTATGAAGCGCCAGGTTGGCGAGCGTCTGGCTTACCATGCTCTCGTGAAGAACTACGGTCAGCAGGGTTTCATGTGCGAAAGTCCTGAGGTTAGCACAGTGGAGTTCAGCAACGACACTTGCTATGTCAACATCAAGAACGACTACGGCGCAATCTCTCGCTTTGAGGATATTCAGGGCTTTGAGCTTGCCGGTGCAGACAAGGTGTTCCACAAGGCAGATGCCTATCATTATTGGATTAAGGGCATCATCATAACATCGCCTGAGGTCAAGGAGCCAAAGTATGTGCGCTACTGCTTCCGCAACTTCCAGCTCGGAAATATAAAGAACGCAGCAGGCTTGCCACTCTTCCCATTTAGAAGTGATAAGTAACAAGCCTCTCCCCCCAACCCCCTCCCCGATTATGGGGAGGGGGAGCAATTACACTTGCGAGTTTGTAGTGTAATATAAGGTTGAGGTGAAGGCTAATAAATATTTAGAAGAAAAAATAAAATAAAATAAAATAAAATAAAATAAGGATACTATATAGCGGTTGTCCTTTGGTTTGTAGGGCGAGGATTTCCGAGCCGTTTCGCCGCATAAACCCGAATCGCGGCTCACAAATGTTCGCCCTACATCATGGAAACAACTCATATACAATTCCCTAAAATAATTAATATTTAGTGATATAGTTCCTCCCACAAAATCATATCACTCCCCCTCCCAATAATCGGGGAGGGGGCTGGGGGGAGAGGCTTATTTATGTTTGAAAATCTTAGTGACAGATTAGAAAGATCGTTTAAGATACTCAAGGGTGAAGGAAAAATCACCGAGATTAACGTAGCAGAAACTCTCAAGGACGTTCGTCGCGCACTTCTTGATGCCGACGTGAACTTCAAGGTTGCAAAGCAGTTTACTGACACCGTAAAGCAGAAGGCACTCGGTATGAACGTGCTTACTGCCGTTAAGCCAGGTCAGTTGATGGTAAAGATTGTGCATGACGAACTTGCACAGCTCATGGGTGGCGAAGCTTCTAAGCTCAACCTTAACGGTCGCCCTGCTATCATCCTCATGTCTGGTCTTCAGGGTTCTGGTAAGACAACTTTCTCTGGTAAGCTTGCCAACATGCTCAAGACAAAGCAGGGCAAGAAACCGCTTCTCGTTGCCTGCGACGTTTATCGTCCAGCGGCTATCCAGCAGCTCCATGTTGTCGGCGAATCAGTAGGCGTTGAGGTTTACTCAGAGCCAGAGTCAAAGAATGTAATCGACATTGCAAAGCACGCTATCCAGCAGGCAGTTACAAAGGGCAATGACGTCGTTATCGTCGATACTGCCGGTCGTCTTGCTGTTGACGAGGAGATGATGAACGAGATTGAGGCACTTAAGAACGCCATCAATCCAACAGAGACACTCTTCGTGGTTGACTCAATGACAGGTCAGGACGCTGTAAATACTGCAAAGGAATTCAACGATCGTCTTGACTTCAACGGCGTTGTTCTCACAAAGCTCGATGGTGACACTCGTGGTGGTGCCGCTCTTTCTATCCGTACAGTCGTTACAAAGCCTATCAAGTTCATCGGTACTTCAGAGAAGATGGACGGAATCGACGTGTTCCATCCAGAGCGTATGGCTGACCGTATTCTTGGTATGGGTGACGTTGTTTCCCTCGTAGAGCGTGCTCAGGAGCAGTTTGACGAGGAAGAAGCTCGTCGTCTTGAGAAGAAGATCCTCAAGGACAAGTTCGACTTCAACGACTTCTACAATCAGATTCAGCAGATCAAGAAGATGGGTAACATCAAGGATCTCGCTTCCATGATTCCAGGCGTTGGCAAGGCAATCAAGGATGTTGACATCGACAACTCAGCCTTCAAGAGCGTAGAGGCAATCATTCAGTCAATGACTCCGAAGGAGCGTGCTAATCCTGGTCTTCTCAACACTTCTCGTCGCAAGCGCATCGCTAAGGGTTCTGGTACTGACATTCAGGAGGTAAACCGCCTCATCAAGCAGTTCGACCAGACTCGCAAGATGATGAAGATGATGACAGGTCCTAACATGGCACGCATGGCTGGCATGATGGGTAAGATGCCAGGCATGAGAAGATAATAGGAACGCATTTTTTACGGCAACGGTAACGGCAACGCTTTTCCGTTACATTATAGTAGGGCGAGGATTTCCGAGCCGCGATTAAGGTTTTATTTCGCGGAAACGGCTCAGAAGGTTTAGCTCGGCGGCGCGAAGCGGAAAGCCAAATCTTCGCCCTACATCTTTTCTGCTACTATCAGTTACGGCAACGGTAACGGCAACGCTTTTCCGTTACATTATAGTAGGGCGAGGATTTCCGAGCCGCGATTAAGGTTTTATTTCGCGGAAACGGCTCAGAAGGTTTAGCTCGGCGGCGCGAAGCGGAAAGCCAAATCTTCGCCCTACATCTTTTCTGCTACTATCAGTTACGGCAACGGTAACGGCAACGCTTTTACCGTTACGCATACACATAGATTATAGTAGCTATATAGCAGTTGTCCTCAATAAACCACGAATTAAACGAATTAAACGAATTTTGGGGTCTCCTTATATTCGTAATTATTCGTAGTATAAGTTATTGGAACAATCCCTATAATGTGTCAACTACGAATGACACGAAATCATTTAACGATAAAATATTCGTGTTATTTGTGAAAATTCGTAGTTAATTCTTTAGGAGTAATGCATATATAGTTTCATGGATTTTTGCACAAAGGGGTCAAACTCTTTTGTGCAATTTCAACTTGTTTCCCTTAGGATTGCGACTTGTTTCCCTTAGGATTACAAGTCGTTTCCCTAAGGGAAATTTCTTTGTTTTTACATAAAAAAATTGCTAAAAAACTTGCGTATTTCAATAAATTTTCGTAACTTTGTACCGTGAAAATGAGAGAGTTACGCACGCCGCTGCAGAGACTGAACGTTTCTCTTATTTCACACAACCGAATGTTTAATTTCCTTTGGTTCTCAAAAAACGGAAACAAGAACCAGGGTTTAAAAAAGAAAGGAGAAAAAGATGCTTAATTATCAGAAGTATCAGTCTAAAAGCACCCTAGAAGGTGCAAACGGTAAGTGGTTCATCCGCGTTAAGGCTAACGACACCCTCGATCTTGCCGACATGGCACAACACATGGCAGAGCACAACTGCGGTTTCTCAGAGGCACAAATCTACGGCGTTCTCAAGGCGCTAATTTCTTGCGTCAAGGAGCAGTTGCTTAATGGCAAGAAGGTGAAGCTCGATGACCTCGCTATCTTCTACCTCAGCTGCCACTGTAAGCCATCCGACACAGCGAATGAGGCAACGCCAGACAAGATTCGCAGCCTTCAGATGAAGGTTCGTTCTACCGGTCGCCTCTCTAGCACTCAGATCGCTCAGGCTGTCAAGATGAAGGAGCAGGAGAAGTACTCGATTGAGTAAAAAAGCCTAACCAAGCCTTCCCAAAGGGAAGGATGTTAATTAGACTTTCGAGATTAATGCTATGATCATCTGTTGTACGGCGAAGCCCTCCCATAATCGGGAGGGCTTTTTCGTGTCTTATATGTCAGAGTTGTTGTTAGTGGTCTTTATTCCATACTTCTCCAGAATGAAATAGAACGTGCCGAGCGTGTGCCGATGCTGACTATGTCTCAGAAACCAATTGAACTTCCTATCAAGGTAAGCTTGTTGGTATTTACATGAAGTGCAACTGAGCTGATGAAACAACGCTCTACCTGACTCGCCAAAAGCATCTGCCAGCGACATACCAAGGTCAAACCAGTCTTTCTCATCGTCTATGACAATGTTGTTCTGACTGATTGTCTCTGCGGCTTTTTCGTACTCGCTCTTGACATCGCTGTCTGCCGGTAGGGTAAAGTCTATATTGCACGCGGCTGCTTTTCTTTCTGCCATTACTCGCTCCACATCCACATGAAAAGGCTCTGCCTCAAGGTTTATGTAAGGTTCTGGATCGAAGCTTACGAAACGGAAGTTTGATGGAGAACTTGTAGCTCGGTCGCACACCCAACCATCGCTTTCAAGTGTCTTCATCAATTCTTCGTAATAAAGCTTGAAAAGTTGCTTGTCAGTGTTGTCTATAAGGGCGAGGATGAAGTAGCCAGTAGCGCTAAGCGATTCGCCGCAATACACTATCCAGGGATATTCGCAGAGGGTTTCCTTCAAATGCTTGAACTCCTCCTGCATATCATCCGCCTGGTCTTTGTTGTCAAGGTCGAGCGATATGATAGGATTCAGCTGTTGGATGTTTGCGTCACAACGTCGCTGTCCTTCTGCTATAACGCTCGATGGTGTCCAGCAGTCGGGAAGGATACTCTTTTTCAACTCTTTCTTGAAATCGTCAAACTCATCCCAATCATTATATTCTCTGCCAAAGAGCTGCTGATGAAGCTGATGAACCTTAGGGAACGAACCCTCTGTCTGAAGCTTCTCCAGAATACTCTCAAGAGTAACGGTCTTTGCCTGAAAGTCCTTAAAGTCCTTGAAATAGGACACTTTTATGTTTTTTACGTCAATCATAATCATCAAATTTTGTAAAGCACGGTAGGTAGGTAAGTAGATTTTCTATATTTTATATATTTTATGTACACATATTATATATAAAAAAATTCGCGTAATATAAGAAATCTAGTTACCTACCTACCGTTTAGTAAATGCTAGAATGGTTTATCAGCATCCGGATCGTCTGTTTCTGCTATAGGAAGTACCTGTTCTATAGGTTTCTTTTCCTCTTTTGCCGCAAGCTTTGCCTCATATTCAGCAAGAGCCTCCTTCTTGAAATCGGCTTCCTGTTCTTCTGGAGTCTTAACGTGAACCCTATAGCCCTTACAGTCATTCTTTCTTCCTTTCTCAAACCCAAGACGGTTCATAGCCATGCCGATTCTGTTGGCAGGAATGTTCAGCTTAGAGTGAATGGCGATGTAGCTTGCAATGTCAGAGCTGGTATAGACATTGGCAATCTCGCCCGCAGATGGCATACTGAAGTAAGTAAGTATCTGCTCCTCCTCGCTTGACACGGTGCGGAAGTTCTTGTTGTGCTCGTTTACCGCCTTCACCTCTTCTGGAGAGAACAGGTAGTTGCTGCTGTCAGCCTTGAAGAGAGCGAATGTTTGAGAGTAAAGTCCCTGATAGTTAGGAGGTGAAGTCAAAAGCGAAGTCATTGACTTGATCTCATGAACGAGCCAGCGGCGCTCCTCACCTGTAAGGTCGTTGAGGATGTTGGCAACGTTACTCGTAGCAACGAAACTTGCTGTTCTCGGAATGCGTTCAGCATTAGGCGCGTATGGGCGACGCTCCTTGATGTAGTTGAGAGAGGTAAGGTTCTTGATCTTGCCAATCTTGCTTGAAGGAATAGAGCTGATGTCGTCGATGTTTATCAGAGCACTCTCGCCAAGGCTGATATAGCCATCCTTGTTGATGTTGTCAAGACTGAAACGACCGAGGAAATACTCGCGGAGTTCTTTCGGCAGAAGATTGTTGAAGAAGGTAGTCTTGAACGTACCCTGACCGCCGATGAACATGAAGATGTAGTCGTTGACATGCTCATACTTCGTCCACGAGCCCACCATGTTGACAAGCCATTTCTTGAGAGTCCAGTAGAGGTAGTCGCGGTTCTCTGGTGTGTCCTCCTTGAGCACGATGCCGTCCACGATGTCGCGGATGTAGTCGTGTCCGTCCCATTCGGGAAGACTGTTGATGTACTCAACAAGTGGATTGTACTCCGGAACAAAGCGGCTACCGAGGATGTTTTGCACTTCGTTCAACTTCACCTTAAGTCCGCTGAGTCTCATACGTCGCCAGAGATCATTGACGTCTTGATTGGTCAATGCTACCCAACAGCCCGCCTTCACATCGGTAAGAGTTTCCGGAACCATCCCCTCTTTCCACTTGATGTCAAGTCTGTTCAGACAGATATTAAGTCGATACTCACCCGCGCTATCAAGATAATCCTGAATCTGCGCAACTACATTCACGTCCGTAGCCTTTGTCTCTACGGCTTTCTTGGCAGAAGAAGCGGCTGAGCCTTTCTTCTGCTTACCTCGTGGGAGGCTGTTTTTAATCGTTGGATGTTGCATATTATTTATCTTTTTGTTGCAATAATTCTCAATCGAATCTGTTATAATGATAGCACAAAGGTATTGAGAAATAACGGAATGGCAAAAGGATGCAACTTTAGAATATACTTCGACGCAAATTAAACATACATCCTCCAAGCACGACACAGAAAGAACACACATCGTGCACAGAAAGAACACTGAATATAAGGCGAACAAAAAGGGACGACACTATGGTCGTCCCGATAATTTATTTTATGCAGTTTTGGTATTATTACGACTTTCTTCGCAGAGTTGCTTCAAGCGCATTATCGCGCTGTTATGAAATCTGCCCATCTTTCCTTCAGGATTATTCAATACTTCATCCAGATCGTCCGGATTGTGAGTCTTGAAAGCCCTTTTCGGAAGTACAGCCACTCCCTCCAATACATCTTTCAGTCTTTTGAACTGCGAATTCTTTCCGCCTGTCCAGCCCTCACAATTCTTCTCCAACCAGTAAGTGATAATCTGCCACGTGTTATTGGCTTTTATCAGCTTCTCTTTTATCAGGGTCTGGAAAATGACCTTAAGTTTATCCTTGGAAATATGATACAGAACCTTCTTTGGTCTATTGCTCTGAGTTTTATTTGTAACTATATAGTTGATAAGTTCGTCCGGGTCAACATCTTCATTGAGCATGTAACTTATGACGCTCTGTTGTTTAATCGAAAGGCCCAATTCCGTAAGGACATGACTCGTCAGCTGATCCATTTTGTTTGGAAGAGCTGTTCTTGCTGCGATTATTGACGCTTTGATCGAGTTAGTCATCGCAACAAATACCGGGTCATATTCAACATTGAATTGGGGCATGTGTTTTACTTATTAACCACGCTGAGTTTTTCTGTTGGTGCAACAATGGAAGATTACAGTTGGCTGGGACACTCAAATTTACGAAAAGGCTTCTGCATATACTCAATAATTCCTAAAACAATATTTGTGTTCCTCGAATGAAGATTGGGGTGACAGAAGTCTATTGGTTGACTGTATCTAATTGCAAAATTACAAATAAAAAATTAACCACCTTTTATAGTTCGGATATTTCTTGGTTGTGGTTGATATAAATCATAAAGAGGTACGGTTAATACTTGAGAGTGATTAAGTAAAAAACTTCAAAAAATCACCGAAAATAGTTGCCTTTTTTCTTGCGTATTTGCGGAAATTTTCGTAACTTTGTACCCAGAAAGTCAAAGACTTAGTTCAACCATTATAACAACTAACGAAAGAGAGTATGAACATTTCACGAAACTTCACCCTTGAGGAGCTTCTTCGCTCAGCGACGGCTTCTCGCCTAGGCATTGAGAACACGCCTTCAGTAAGTGTTCTTGGTAATCTCACGCAGCTCTGTAAGCGCATTCTCCAACCGCTTCGCGACGCTTACGGAAAACCGATCATCGTGACGAGCGGCTATCGTTCCCCAGAGCTCAACAAGGCAATAGGCGGAGCAAAGAACAGCCAGCACATGCGCGGTCAGGCGGCAGACATAACAGCCCCCCAGCCCCCCAAGGGGGGAGTTCAAAAAGAGAACTGCCGCCTCTTCGATCTCATCCGCCAGCTCAACCTCCCCTTCGACCAGCTCATTGACGAGAAGAACTACTCCTGGATTCACGTCAGCTTCTCCGATAAGCCAAGGAAGCAGGTGCTGCATTTGTAAGGACCTTCCCCCATCCCCTTCCTTACAGGACGGGGAGTAAAATGACTTGAAGGCTATGAAGGCGGTATTCGGAGGTGTCCTGCCCTCAGGACACCAAGGGACGCAAAAGACATTTTACAATCTTTCGCGCATGGTGCGCTGAGGGCAGCGCACCTCCGTAAATAATTCACCTAATGTTTAACCCCAATACCCTCAACACATATCCTTCCTCCCCATAAAAGGGGGAGGCCAGAAGAGGGTCTAAAAAAGAAAGGAAAGAGTATGAAAACAAATGAATTCCAGTTCGATTGGGCAAAGTTCCTCATCGGACTCCTCTCAGCCCTCATGGGCGCTCTGACAGCTTCTGCCGCAGTAGCTGCGATTTAAGCCAAAAAAGCCTACTCTCTGAGATAGAGGGTAGGCTTTAGCGTGCATAAATATGTTTTGAGTCAGAGAAACATCTCCAGACTCATTTTGTTAGTAGAGTAATTTCTTTGGATCAAAACCAGCAGGGTAGTACTGTTCAAGGAGTTTTGCAACTCTTTCTATTTCTTCAATAAGACCTTCTGCTGCGTCTTTATCTCCAGTTTTTACAGCCTCACACAGTTTTTCCATAACAGAAACCGCCTGACCACAATTTGTGTTTTCTGTGGGCGACCAACATTCGGCTGATTCTGCCCACCACGGGTCAATCATGAACTTATATGTTGTACCATCGTTTCCTCGACTTTCATCCATGAAACTTGAAGTGAGTACGGTAGCGTTGAACATCTTTACCAATGAGTTTAAGAGGCTGTCACTAATGTTCAAGGAATAATCCATCAATGGCACATCCTTTGAATCGCTATTATACCTCTTCTTTGCAAACCAAATGTTTTGTTGCGCCCTTTTTAGTTTCAGGGATTTTGTCATTCTATCGTATGAAAGGCAATATTCGCTGTCAAAAGAAGGTATTACAAAATACACAAAATCTTTGGCGTCACTAACTTTGAACAGTTCAAATAGTGTTGGCTCGTATTCTCCTGTGACTCTTGTATGGATTCTTGAAGGCGTCATTCTGTCTTGAGCATGCAGATTTGTAGCTAACAATGTAGAGGCTAACGCCATGATTGTTGATAAAAGAATCTTCTTCATAATAATTCCTTTTGCCTTCCTGCTCCTTTCGGCTCTATTCATTTATAATACAGATGCGTGGAGCAACTATGAAGACATAACGCTTCTGTTTTATTTACCAAAAAGATTCGCTCCGCTGAGCGAGGGGGGATGTTGAATTTACGTGCTTACGATTCGTGACCGTACTTCTGGTAGTCACCGAGAATCTGCTCTACATGTATAACCTCTGAGCAAGAATCCCATGTAACTCCTCCTCCCATAAGATACCATTGGGAGCGCTCGCGTACAGGCACTTTCTTAAGGCTTGGGAATGCGCTGATAGGCATTAATACGCTTCTGCCATCCACCAAGTCCACCTGCCACTTACCGCGCACAGGAAATTGAACGGATTTTATTTGTGGTACCGTATTCCAATAGCCTTCTTTTTTGTACATATTATTTCTTGATTTTTATAATTCTTATTGTCTTACCTTCCTTGAAGTTCTTCCATTGAGACAGCAATTTGTCTCTATAGGTTTCTGCCAATAGCTGAACTTCCTTTGCTTGGGCTTCTGTCAAATCGCCTTGTTTTGCTATCTCTACCTTTGGTTCCAACCATATCTTGCATAGTGTTTGAGTGTCCTTTTTGCCAACATGGACATGAGCACGATTTTCGTTGTAATCCTTGTTATAAAAAAGGAACGTCCAAAATAACTTAGCTGTTATATATAGTAGAACTTTTGGCATTCTCTTAGTATTGATATTATGTATTTCGTGTGCAAAGTTAGCACTTTCTTTTTATTCTACAAAATTTTACTGAAAGAAATCCCGAATTAGGGCTGAAAATGGAAACGACGCCTCATAGCGTCGTTAAAATACCGCAAAACAAATCCGCTCATTAAAGAAGGCATGGGGCTTCTTTTCCAATGTTATTTCCCATATTCAGGACCATTGTCTTCGGCTACAATGCCAATCTGCTCGGCTTCGTCTTCTCCAATTCTGTAGAGAAATTCTGGGGCAAAGCCTATCTCGTTGTTCCAATCTATGGAGAAGGGATCGAGGGTGAAATCACGGAAGTAATCCAGGTCACGAAGTTTATGCGTTATCCCACGACCTTCTGAAACAATGGAACTGAAATCAATAGTCTTCTTTGCTCCATTGCTGAACACTGCACTTATCCTATAATCTTCAAGATATTCGGCAGAAACTATTTTTAGTGAAGGGGTGAAATTCATAATTAATCGAGAGGCTTAATCTTGATAGGAGATTCGTAGTTTTGAAGTCTTTTCCAGTTGTCCATAAGTTCTTCTTTATGAGCGTCAAGCCATTCAAAAACAAGATTGATGACTCTTCGTGGAAGTTCTCCTTTAACAACGCCATTATCTATGTTCACAAACGCCTCATAGTCATTATACTTCACATGGAAGTGAGGTGGTTGGTGGTCGTTTATGTACATATAGATGGATATTCCGTAGAACTCACTTATTTGTGGCATAACTGTTTTGATTATTTTTTCGTGTGCAAAGTTAGCACTTTCTTTTTATTCTACAAAATTTTACCGAAAGAAATCCCGAATTAGGGATGAAAATGCCTAAAGCGTTGCCGTAACCGTTGCCGTAAAAAATGCGATGGTCATAAATGAAAAAATGCACAAAAGGGTCAGACCCCTTTGTGCAAATTTTGTTACTATTATAATATGTTATTACTTCAAGTTCTTAAGGAGCGAAGTGATTGAAACCTTGTCCTCGATAAGAGCGCAGAGGTCAGAGATCTTAACGCGCTGCTGCTCCATTGTGTCGCGGTCGCGGAGAGTTACGCAGTTGTCCTCGAGAGATTCGAAGTCAACAGTTACGCAGTAAGGAGTACCGACAGCGTCCTGCTTGCGGTAACGCTTACCGATAGAACCCTTCTCGTCGTAAGAAACGTTGAAGTGGAACTTGAGCTCGTCCATGATTTCCTTTGCCTTCTCAGGAAGACCGTTCTTCTTAACGAGTGGCATTACGCAGAGCTTTGTTGGAGCGAGAGCTGCTGGGAGGTGAAGAACAACACGTGTCTCACCGTTCTCAAGCTTCTCTTCCTCGTAAGAGTGGCACATTACAGAGAGGAACATACGGTCAACACCGATTGATGTCTCGATAACGTAAGGTACATAGCTCTCGTTTGTCTCTGGGTCGAAGTACTTGATAGACTTGCCTGAGTACTTCTCGTGCTGAGAGAGGTCGAAGTTTGTGCGTGAGTGGATACCCTCAACTTCCTTGAAGCCGAATGGCATCTTGAACTCTACGTCTGTAGCTGCGTTAGCATAGTGAGCAAGCTTGTCGTGGTCGTGGAAACGGTAGTTCTCAGCGCCGAAGCCGAGGTTCTGGTGCCATGCCATACGAGTTTCCTTCCACTTTGCAAACCAGTCAAGTTCTGTTCCTGGCTTTACGAAGAACTGCATTTCCATCTGCTCGAACTCGCGCATACGGAAGATGAACTGACGAGCAACGATTTCGTTACGGAAAGCCTTACCAATCTGAGCGATACCGAATGGAATCTTCATGTTACCTGTCTTCTGAACGTTGAGGTAGTTTACGAAGATACCCTGAGCTGTTTCTGGACGAAGGTAAACCTTCATAGCAGCATCGGCAGAAGCACCCATTTCTGTTGCGAACATGAGGTTGAACTGACGAACATCTGTCCAGTTGCGAGTACCAGAGATAGGGCAAACGATTTCCTCGTCAAGGATAATCTGCTTGAGCTCCTCAAGGTTGTTGTCGTTGAGAGCCTTTGCGAAACGAGCGTGAAGAGCATCGCGCTTTTCCTGGTTCTCAAGAACGCGAGCATTTGTAGCGCGGAACTGTGCCTCGTCGAAAGCATCGCCGAAACGCTTAGCAGCCTTAGCTACTTCCTTGTTGATCTTCTCGTCGTACTTAGCGAGCTGATCCTCGATGAGAACGTCAGCACGGTAGCGCTTCTTAGAGTCGCGGTTGTCGATGAGAGGGTCGTTGAATGCGTCAACGTGGCCAGAAGCCTTCCATATAGTTGGGTGCATAAAGATGCAAGAGTCGATGCCCACGATGTTGTCGTGAAGAAGCACCATGCTCTTCCACCAATAGTCCTTGATGTTGTTCTTCATCATAACGCCGTTCTGACCGTAGTCGTAAACAGCGCCAAGTCCGTCGTAGATTTCTGAACTTGGGAATACGAAACCATACTCTTTGCAGTGAGAAATGATTTTCTTGAATACGTCTTCTTGCTGTGCCATATTTGGTTTTAGTTTTTAGTTTCTGGTTTTGTTTTTAGTTTGTTTTTGGGACAATTAACCGAACTCGGTTAATTGTGGGTGCCAATTGTGGTTGCTACATAAATTTTCGCGCAAAGTTATGGATTTTTTATCTATTTTAAGGCAAAAAGGGGTAAATAATTGATTTTGAGTGCCGATTTCTTAATCTAAAAGTTCGTTAAGACGGCTGATTATGCGGTCTGGAGCCACTTCTGACAGTTTGTCATGCTCGTCGCTCCATGGTTCTCCCTTAATCCAAATCGCTTTGCAACCGAGCTTTTTAGCAGGCAAAATATCCTTCGTAAGATGGTCGCCGATGACGATTGTCTCCTCCGGTTTCGCCTTCATTCGCTCCATGCAGAGCGAGAGAAGTCGCGGATCGGGTTTGCGTATGCCTTCCGTAGCCGATTCAACTACAGCGGTAAAGAACTGTCGGAGATTGAACTCTTCCAACACTGCTTCTATATTGCCGTAGAAATTGCTTACCACACCGAGAATATGTCCCTGCTCATGAAGGGCTTTTATTACCTTCTTGCTTTCCGAAATGTTCCGTATTGTCATGGAATAAAGATCGTCCAAAAGTTGCTGATGGAGTAGGGCAGATTCGGAAAGATTTCCTTCAGATATATTGTCGCGATGCTCTTCAGAGAAATAGCCGAGATGTTCCAGCTGAAGTCTCAGCTTGTGTGATAGGGTAGTGTGGAAGGTGTCAGTAGGAGATATTACTGCATGAGAACCCAGATAGCGCTCCGCATAGACGTATGCCTCACGAAACGTATCTTCAAAAATAGGCACGCCTGCTCTTTCGTAGGCGTGCCATATAGTTTTTCCCCAATGATTTCCCGGTGTGTCTATCGTTGCACCGTAATCAAAGATATAATTCATTTTAGCTCAAGAAGCCGAGGAGAGCACCGGCAGCAACAGCCGAGCCAATCACACCTGCTACGTTAGGACCCATAGCGTGCATGAGGAGGAAGTTGCGCTTGTCGTACTCAAGACCAAGGTTGTTAGAGATACGAGCACTCATTGGTACGGCAGAAACGCCGGCATTACCGATGAGAGGGTTGATCTGGTTATCCTTTGGAAGGAAGAGGTTCATGATCTTCACGAAGCAAACGCCTGATGTAGAAGCTACAACGAATGCGCAAGCACCAACGAAGAAGATGAAGATTGTGTTCAGTGTGAGGAACTCAGATGCCTGAGTAGAACAACCTACTGTAAGACCGAGGAGAGAAACGATTACGTCGTTCAAAGCTGAACCGGCAGTCTTAGCCAAACGAGTTGTCTTTCCAGACTCCTTCAAGAGGTTACCGAAGAAAAGCATACCGAGAAGTGGTAAGCCTGAAGGCACGATGAAGGTAGTGAGCAACAAACCGATGATAGGGAAGAGGATGCGCTCTGTCTGAGATACCTGACGAGGTGACTTCATCTTGATGACACGCTCCTTCTTAGTAGTGAGAAGACGCATCAAAGGTGGCTGAATCACTGGTACGAGTGCCATGTATGAGTAAGCACAAACGGCGATGGCACCCATGAGGTTTGGACAAAGCTTACTTGAAAGGAAGATAGCTGTAGGACCGTCAGCACCACCGATGATAGCGATACCTGCAGCCTGGTTTGGTTCGAAGCCAAGAGCAAGGGCTGCCATGTAAGCACCGAAGATACCGAACTGAGCCGCAGCACCGATAAGCACAAGCTTTGGATTTGAAATCAAGGCAGAGAAGTCGGTCATCGCACCGATTCCAAGGAATACGAGTGGCGGATACCAACCCTGACGAACACCTTGATAGAAGATGTTAAGCACTGAGTGATCCTCGTAAAGACCGATTTCCAGACCTGCGTCAGCACGGAAAGGAATGTTACCTAGGATGATACCAAGGCCGATAGGTACGAGAAGAAGTGGTTCGAAGTCCTTCTTTATGGCAAGCCAAATGAAGAACATACCAACGGCAATCATGACGAGGTTCGCCCATTCAGCGTTGACGAAACCTGTATAGGAGAGGAACTCTATAAAGTTTTCCGAAATGAATTCAAACATGAGGTAAGTTGTTGTTAAGAAGTTGGTGTTATAATAGCGTTATGCGGTATTATCCGATTACTACCAATGGAGTGCCTTCCATTACAGAGTCGCCCTTGCCAACGAGAATCTGCTTGATAGTACCATCGCATTCTGCTTCAATGTTGTTCTGCATCTTCATAGCCTCAAGGATGATTACTGTTTCGCCAGCCTTTACTGCCTGACCTACAGTACACTTAACTTCTGTGATAGTACCTGGAAGTGGAGCTGTAACCTGAGCGCCACCAGCAGCTGGTGCAGCAGCAGGAGCGGCAGGAGCAACAGGTGCTGTTGCAACTGGAGCAGCGGCAGGAGCAGGAGCTGCAGCAGGTGCGCCTTCAGCAGCGATGACAACCATGAGAGTGCCTTCCATTACAGAGTCGCCCTTGTTTACGCAAACCTGCTGGATAACGCCGTCGCATTCTGCTTCGATGTTGTTCTGCATCTTCATTGCCTCGAGGATGATGACTGTGTCGCCAGCCTTAACCTTCTGACCTACAGAGCACTTAACCTCTGTGATAGTGCCAGGGAGTGGAGACTTGATGTTAGTAGCACCACCGGCAGCAACAGGAGCAGCTGCTGGTTTGCTAATTGGAGCAGCAGGAGCCACTGGAGCTACGTAAGCAACAGCGTCTGTCTGAACTGCAACTTGTGCTACCTGAGGACGAGATACTGTTACCTTCTGAGTTGGCATAGCGTGGAGCTTCTCTTCAGTTTCTACTTCGTATGCCTCTCCGTTTACGACTACTCTTGCAAGCTTGCCTTGTACGTCTGTTATTTCGACATTATATTCGTTGCCGTTTATTATATATTTTGCCATAGTTTTATTGGATTTTATTTTGAGTTTTTTGTTTTGGGTTCTTGGTTTTTAGTTTATAGTCTTTTTGAAACTATTATTCTTTTGACTGACAGCTTTTTACCAATGAGACTTAGGAGCAGTTGATACTCTTGTTGTCCATGGGGTATGCTTTGGCAAAAGAGTGATGACACCAGATTCCTCTACGTGTACATCATCTTGGTAATCCTTTATAGCTTGAGCTATGGCAGCGACTATCTCTGGAGAAATTTCCTTCTTCATTTCCTCCTTTTGCTCATCAGCTTTTTGTGCAACAAGAGGCTTGATTGAAGGTTGCTCTTCATCGTCGTCGTCATCGTCGTTATGGCGAATCATTTCAAGCTTGCGGTTTTCAGGCTTATCCATATCGATAACCTCCTTGATGTGCTTGCTGCGGTTCATGAAACGACCGAGAAGCCAGAAGGCAATGTACAGGAGTGCAAGACAAGTGAACACAACGCCCATTGAGAGGATTGTGATACCGAATCCGTGAGGATCGTCCTTCTTGAGCTTATCAATCTTGCTTACTGTAGGACCTGAGATGTTTGCTGTGCTTGGAGTAACGAATTCTGGCTGTTTCTGTTCCCAAACGATTTCCTTATCCTTATTCTTTATACGCGCGAGAGAACAGTTTTCCGAGAGTACAGGAACAGTTACGGAGTCGATGAGGTCAACAGCATTACCGTCGAAAAGACCTATCCAAAGAATTGTGTCCGGATTGACCTTTGCGTCAAGATGCATGTCGCTCTTGGCTGGATTAGAGTTCAAGAAATAAAGCACATGCTCCTGAGCAGAGAGAGTTGTGCGCTCACTGCCGTTTGGAATCTGGCTCATCATCTTGATTCTGTCAGGTACGGAAAGGCCCTTGTTGAGAGTTGCCTTGTCTGTTGTGATATACATGCCGCGTATATCATAAGTGGAGAAGGAAGTGTTGGCAAGCTCAATCCATGGCAACTTTTCGCCATATTCGTCAAGCATGCTTTCCTTGTTGTTTGTCAGCACCTCATTAATCTTGATGTTCTTCGCACCTTGAGCAAACGAAGATGCGTTGAATAGTGTGACCAACGAGAGAAACAGAAAAATGCGTTTCATGAAGTTTTTGTAGTGTTGTTAAATTTAAGGTGGAAGCAACCGTTATAGTCGCCGATTAGTTTTTTCAGCCGACAAAGTTAGAAAAAAATATAATAACATAGAAATGAATTAAGATTTTTTTTCGCAAATAGTTGAAATAATTTCAAAATGTGGCATTTTAGTGCAAAAAATATGTAACTTTGCACCGCTTTTTGCAATAAATATTCGCACAGAACGCTCGTTTATGAGCAAAAAGGATAACGAACTAATAAACAAAAAAAACAACAAAAAAAGATTATGGAATTATCTTGGCTAACAAATCTTTTTACAGACACAGACTCCATAGCTCACATCGTGTTGCTATATGCCATGGTTATTGCTGTTGGTGTCTATCTTGGTAAAATCAAGATTGCCGGAATTTCGCTTGGAGTAACTTTCGTGCTCTTTGCTGGTATTGTTGCCGGTCATTTTGGCTTGACAGCTCCTGCATCAACGCTTACATTTGCGCAGGATTTCGGTCTTATTCTATTCGTCTTCATGATAGGTCTTCAAGTTGGACCTGGTTTCTTTGAAAGCTTCAAGAAGGGTGGAGTAGAGCTGAACTGTCTTGCGGCGTGTGGCATTCTGCTTAACATCGCAGTCATGTTTGCATGCTACTTTGCATTCTTCGACACTGACAACAAGATGAACCTTCCGATGATGGTTGGTACGCTTTACGGAGCCGTTACAAACACTCCAGGTCTTGGTGCTGCCAACGAGGCTTTGAACTCGGTTTTCACGGACGGAAATGTGCCACCAATTGCAAACGGTTATGCCTGCGCTTATCCGCTCGGTGTTGTGGGCATCATTCTTGCTACGATTGCCATCCGCTTCATCACTAGATCAAAGCTTGAAGAAGAGGAAAAGCAGCTTGAGCTTGAAGCAGCGGAGAATCTAGAGGCAAAGCCACGCATGGTTAATGTGAAGGTTCTCAACCCTGCTCTTGCCGGAAAGCAGATTCAGGAGCTTCGTGCATTCCTCAATCGCGACTTTGTATGTTCTCGAATCATGCAAGACGGTAAGGTTCATACGGCAAAGGGAAAGACTGTTGTTGAAGTAAATGACATACTTTATATCGTTTGTTCAGAGAGTGACGCAGAAGCCATTATTGCTTTTCTTGGTCCTGAAGTTGAAGTGAATTGGGATATTGAAGAGGAACGTCCAATGGTTTCAAAGCGTGTTCTTGTAACAAACCCAAAGATGAACGGCAAGAAGCTTATGAATCTTCACTTGTCTCGTCTCTATGGTGTGAACATTACTCGCGTCACTCGCCAGGGAATGGATATCTTTGCGAATCCATCTCTTGCCCTTCAAGTGGGTGACCGTGTGATGGTTGTAGGTCGTGAGGATGCTGTTGATGCGGTTAAAGTTATGCTCGGCAATTCTGTAAAGCATCTTAATGCGCCAAATATTGCAACAATCTTCGTCGGCATTATCGTAGGTCTTATCTTCGGTTCTCTTCCTATTGCACTTCCAGGAATGCCTGTACCGTTGAAGCTTGGTCTTGCCGGTGGTCCGCTGATCATTGCTATCCTTATCGGTCGCTTCGGATACAAGGTGAAACTTGTTACATATACTACGACTTCGGCTAATCTGATGCTACGTGAGATAGGTCTTGTACTCTTCCTTGCCTCCGTTGGAATAAAGGCTGGTGCAAGCTTCGTTGATACGGTTGTTGCAGGCGATGGTTTGCTCTATGTGCTTAGTGGTCTTCTTATCACGGTTATACCTATATTAATAGTTGGAACTATAGCACGCCTGAAGTTCAAGTTCAACTACTTTACAATCATGGGTATGCTCGCTGGTACTTACACTGACCCACCTGCTCTTGCCTATGCAAATAGCGTTTGTTCAAAGGAAGCTCCAGCCGTAGGTTATTCTACCGTCTATCCGCTTTCAATGTTCCTTCGTATTCTTACCGCTCAGCTGGTAGTGCTCTTTGCTTGCGGATAATAACGGGATTTACGATTAATTTGTCTATTAGCTGTTGATATTACTCATATTTTCAAACAAAAAAAAGTTCCAACAGTTTTTTTTTCTTTTGATAATGTTTATGATTTGAAAAAAAACAGTAACTTTGCACTTTGAAAAATCAAAACAGCATATATGAAAAAGATATCAGGAATTGTACTTCTGCTTATTGCAGTTTTCTTTGTTTCGAGTTGTGGAAACTATAAGCAAGTAGCTTACCTTCAGAATATAGATTCAATCTCTTTGGCTGGTTCTAAAGGACTTTATGACGCGAAGATCATGCCAAAGGACCTTCTTACAATAACCGTTACGACTACGGATCCTAAGGCAGCTCAGCCTTTCAATCTTTCATACAACATGAATGGTGGTGTGACTAGTAGTGGCGGTGGTGTTGGTTCCTACATTCCTTATCTCGTTGATAATGACGGTATGATAAACTTCCCTCTTGTAGGACGAATCCGCGTTATCGGTTTGACAAAGCGTGAGGCTGAGCAACTTGTAGTTTCAAAGATTAAGCCTTACCTTGCTGCTGATGAAAATCCTATCGTAACAATTAAGATGGCAAGCTTCAAGGTTTGTGTAACTGGCGAAGTAAAAAGCCCTGGCGTATTTACCGTTGACCAGGAAAAAATATCAATTATAGAAGCGCTCACGCGTGCAGGTGACCTTACTATTCAGGGTAAGCGTCAGAATATTCTTCTCATTCGTGAGCAGGCAAATGGTATGAAGGAGCATCATCGTCTTAACCTCAACGATGCTGAGATTATCAACTCTCCTTATTACTATCTTCAGCAGAATGACATTGTCTATGTTGAACCAAACAAGATTAAGGCTCGTCAAGCAACTGTTGACTCATCTATCTCTTATTGGTTAGGTCTTACAAGTTCTGTCATTTCTCTTGCTACACTTGCCATTACTCTTCTCAAGAAATAATATAAACGAGGTCATATTATTGGCCTCGTTTGTTATATATAAATAATGAATAATAAAGACATTAAAACTGTCTGAAACAAAACAAGATATACTATGTGTGGAATAGTAGGTTATTTGGGACATCGCAATGCGTACGATGTACTTATTAAAGGATTAAAGCGATTGGAGTATCGTGGCTATGACTCTGCTGGCGTTGCTCTTATCAACGAAAACAAGAACCTTAGCGTGTATAAGGCTAAGGGCAAAGTTGCCGATCTTGAGGAGTTCTGTAATGACAAGGATATTTCCGGAACGGTAGGTATTGCCCATACACGCTGGGCAACCCATGGCGAACCTTCTTCTCGCAATGCCCATCCACACTACTCCCAGACGCAGGAACTAGCTATGATTCACAACGGAATCATAGAGAACTATGCTGACATCAAGGCAAAGCTCATTAAGGAAGGCGTTGAGTTCCAGTCGGATACAGACACAGAAGTGTTTGTGCAGCTTATTGAATACATCCAGAAGAAACGCAATGTAGATCTTCTTACAGCCGTTCAGCTTGCTATGCACATCGTAATCGGAGCATACGCCATAGCTGTTCTTGAGAAGTCAAATCCAGATAGAATCGTTGCAGCTCGCAAACAAAGCCCGCTGGTAGTTGGAGTAGGGGAGGACGAGTTCTTCCTAGCCTCAGACGCATCGCCTATCGTGGAGTTTACCGATCAGGTGGTTTATCTTGATGACGAGAATATTGCGGTTATTGAGCGTGGCAAGGAGCTTCGCGTAATAAATAAACTGAACACAGAGCTTCATCCTGAGGTTCATACCGTAGAACTCAGCCTTGGTCAGATTGAAAAGGGCGGCTTCCCACACTTCATGCTCAAGGAAATCTTCGAGCAACCAGAATGTTTGAAGACATGTATGCGTGGTCGTGTAAGTGAAGATGTTTCGAATGTGCTTCTTTCTGCACTTATTGACTATAAGAATGAGCTTGTCAACGCAAAGCGTTACATTATAGTTGCATGTGGTACGAGTTGGCACGCAGGACTTATCGGAAAGCAACTTATTGAAGACTTTGCACGAGTTCCGGTTGAAGTGGAATACGCTTCTGAGTTCCGCTATCGCAATCCAATAGTTGGCGAAGGCGATGTCGTAATAGCTATCTCACAGAGTGGTGAGACAGCCGATACACTTGCTGCTGTTCAGCTTGCAAAAGAAAAGGGCGCATTCATCTTTGGTGTTTGTAATGCCATCGGCTCAAGCATTCCTCGTGCCACAAACACAGGTATCTATATTCACGTAGGTCCTGAGATTGGTGTTGCTTCTACTAAAGCATTTACTGGCCAGGTTACTGTCCTTACGATGTTTGCCATTGCTCTTGGCAAGGCGAAGGGCATGATTCGTGAAAACGACTATTTGTCTGTTCTCAAAGGCTTGAATGAGATTCCTGCTCTCATAGAGAAGGTACTTGAGCAGAATAAGCGTATCGAACTTATCAGCCGCACATTCACATACGCGCGCAATTTCCTTTATCTTGGTCGTGGTAAGAACTATCCTGTAGCTCTTGAAGGCGCTTTGAAGCTGAAGGAAATCTCTTACATTCATGCAGAAGGTTATCCTGCTGCCGAGATGAAGCATGGTCCTATCGCACTTATCGACTCAGACATGCCTGTTGTTGCCATTGCCCTAAAGAGTCCTCTATATGAGAAACTTCTTTCTAACATTCAGGAGATCAAGGCAAGAAAGGGTAGGGTGATAGCCATCGTTTCTGAGGGCGACGAGAAAGTTTCTAAGATTGCAGATGAAGTTATTGAAATTCCTCTGTGTCATGACGCTTTGACTCCGCTGCTCACTTCCATTCCTCTTCAGCTCCTTGCTTATCATATTGCCACTTGCAAGGGTAAGGATGTTGACCAACCAAGAAACTTAGCAAAATCAGTTACTGTTGAATAATATATTAGCCACCTCCGTTATTTATTTTCGGTCGGTGGCTTTTTAATAAATAAGTTTTTGGTTTTAAGTTTTAAGTTTTTAGTTATTTGCATCTAACGCTCATAACTATCAACCAAAAGCAAACAACCAAAAACAAACAACACAAAACTAAAAAACAACACAAACAAAAATATACTATGCGAAAGGTTACATTAACACTTAGCGACGGAACACAATTCCACGGACAGTCTTTCGGCTACGACAAACCTGTTGCCGGCGAGGTTGTCTTCAACACAGCTATGATGGGCTATCCGGAAAGCCTTACCGACCCATCTTATGCTGGTCAGATTCTCTCTCTCACTTTCCCGCTTGTGGGCAATTATGGTGTGCCGAATTTCTCTATTGAGCCTAATGGTCTTGCTACATTCATGGAGAGCAACAAGATCTATGCTTCGGCAATTATCGTTGCTGACTATAGCGAGCAGTACAACCATTGGAATGCAAAGGAAAGCCTTGCAGATTGGCTTAAGCGCGAACAGGTGCCTGGCATTACGGGCATAGACACTCGCCAGCTTACAAAAGTACTTCGTGAACATGGTGTTATGATGGGACAGATAACCTTCGACCGTCCGACATTAGCTTTCGGTTCGCAGACAGAGGAAGATGAC
This sequence comes from Bacteroidaceae bacterium, assembly GCA_024401275.1. Classification (GTDB taxonomy): domain Bacteria; phylum Bacteroidota; class Bacteroidia; order Bacteroidales; family Bacteroidaceae; genus Prevotella. The sequence continues at coordinate 88,739 of JAKSLJ010000007.1, forward strand.
GCTCTCTATGCAACTCCTGCCGCAGACTATGAAGGCGTTAACTTTGTTGCAAAGGTTTCATGCAACGATGTAGTAAGATATAATGAGGGAGCAGGCAAGAAAGTTGTGCTCGTTGACTGCGGCGTAAAGCATAATATCATCCGTAGCCTTATCAATCTCGATGTGGAAGTTATCCGCGTGCCATGGAACTACGACTACACAGGCATGGATTTTGATGGACTTTTCCTTGCAAATGGTCCTGGCGACCCGGATATGTGTAATGATGCTGTAGAGATCATCAAGAAGCAGATGAGCATCTCCACAAAGCCTATATGCGGTATCTGTATGGGCAATCAGTTGCTTTCAAAGGCTGCTGGTGCCGAAATATATAAGCTAAAGTATGGTCATCGCTCTCACAACCAACCGGTTCGCTTGGTTGGAACAGAGAAGTGCTATATCACATCGCAGAACCATGGTTATGCTGTAAACGCAAAGACTCTTGGTGCTGATTGGGAAGAACTCTTCGTAAACATGAACGATGGCTCTAATGAAGGCATTCGTCATAAGACAAATCCTTGGTTCTCAAGCCAGTTCCACCCTGAAGCTTGCTCAGGGCCTCTCGACACAATCTTCATGTTCGAGCAGTTTGTGAAATCAGTTAATGGTTTTTAGTTTTTAGTTTTTGGTTGATAGACTATGGCGTATCAAAATTATAAACATCTTCAAGTTTGGCAATATTCAATGGATTTTGTCGTAAAGGCGTATGATCTGTTGGAAAAGTTCCCTCCAAAAGAGCAATTTGGATTAACTAGTCAATTGCGGAGATCGTTGGTTTCTATCCCTTCTAATATAGCAGAAGGACATGGTCGTTCTACAACAAATGATTTTATTCATTTTTTGAATTATTCGCAAGGCTCTCTTAATGAGGTAGAGACTCAGTTTATTCTTGCCATGCGTTTTAATTATATAGCCCCTTCAGAATTTGAAGATCTTTCAAATATGATTAATAGTATTAGCAAAATGATCTACAAGTTGAAGGATAGCCTCTCAACCAAAAACTAAAAACCAAAAACTAAAAACCACCAACAGCAAACAACCAAAAACCAAAAACTAAAAACTAAAAACCAAAGTATGAAAGACGAATCAATTAAGAAAGTTCTGCTCCTTGGTTCTGGAGCTCTCAAGATAGGTGAAGCCGGAGAATTCGACTACTCTGGCTCACAGGCACTTAAAGCTCTGCGCGAGGAAGGCGTAGAGACTGTGCTCATCAACCCAAACATCGCTACAGTTCAGACATCAGAAGGTGTAGCGGACAAGATATACTTCCTTCCTGTTCAGCCTTACTTCGTAGAGCGCGTTATCGAGAAAGAGCAGCCAGACGGTATTCTCCTTTCCTTTGGTGGACAGACAGCCCTTAACTGTGGTGTTGAACTCTATAAGGCAGGTACGCTCGAAAAGTATAATGTAAAGGTGCTCGGTACTCCTGTTAAGGCGATTATCGATACGGAAGACCGTGAACTCTTCGTAGAGCGTCTTGATGAGATTGATGTAAAGACAATCAAATCTCAGGCATGCGACAATATTGAAGATGCTCGTGAAGCAGCAAAGAACCTTGGTTATCCGGTAATCATTCGTGCAGCTTATGCACTTGGAGGACTTGGATCTGGTTTCTGCGATAATGAGGAAGAACTTAACAAACTTGCAGAAAAGGCGTTCGCATTCTCTCCACAGGTACTCGTAGAGAAGTCGCTCAAGGGCTGGAAGGAAATCGAGTATGAAGTTGTTCGCGACCGTTACGACAACTGTATTACGGTTTGTAACATGGAGAACTTCGACCCGCTTGGCATCCATACAGGTGAATCTATCGTTGTTGCTCCATCTCAGACTCTTACAAACTCAGAATACCACAAGCTCCGCGCTCTTGCCATCAAGATTATCCGTCACGTCGGTATAGTGGGAGAGTGTAACGTTCAATACGCCTTCGACCCAGTTTCAGAGGACTATCGCGTAATCGAGGTTAACGCCCGCCTCTCTCGTTCTTCAGCTCTCGCTTCTAAGGCTACAGGTTATCCTCTCGCTTTCGTGGCAGCAAAACTTGGTATGGGCTACGGACTTTTTGAGCTTAACAATTCTATAACAAAGACTACATCTGCTTTCTTCGAGCCAGCTCTTGACTATGTTGTCTGCAAGATTCCTCGCTGGGACCTCTCTAAGTTCCGTGGAGTTGATAAGGAACTCGGTTCTTCCATGAAGTCTGTAGGTGAGGTTATGGCTATTGGTCGTACGTTTGAGGAAGCTATCCAAAAAGGTCTCCGTATGATTGGCCAGGGAATGCATGGCTTTGTCGAGAACAAAGAGCTCCAGATAGACGATATTGATTCGGCTCTCCGTGAACCAACTGATAAGCGTATCTTCCTTATTTCTAAGGCTATGCACAAGGATTACACTATCGATCAGATTCACGATCTCACGAAGATTGACAAGTGGTTCCTCTATAAACTCAAGCATATTATTGATATTGACGAGCAACTTAAGGCGTGTCCAAGCATTAATGTGCTGGATAAGGATTTGCTTCGTGAGGCAAAGGTTTACGGCTTTACAGATTTCCAGATTGCTCGCGCTCTTGGTATTGATAAGGATACCGCAAATCTTCATCAGGCAAGTAGCGTAATTCGTGCTCTCCGTAAAGGCTATGGCATAATCCCTTATGTTAAGCAAATTGATACTCTCGCAGCTGAATATCCTGCTCAGACAAACTATCTCTACCTTACATATCAGGCTAATGCTCACGACATTACATTCGAACAGGACAAGCGCTCAATCATAGTTCTTGGCTCTGGTGCTTACCGCATCGGTTCTTCCGTAGAGTTCGACTGGTGTGGCGTTCAGGCTCTTAACACTATTCGCAAGGAAGGTTATCGCTCCGTGATGATTAACTATAATCCGGAAACAGTTTCTACTGACTACGATATGTGCGATCGTCTCTACTTTGACGAACTTACCTTTGAGCGTGTAATGGACATCTACGACCTTGAAATGCCTAAGGGTGTGATTGTTTCTACAGGTGGTCAGATTCCTAATAACCTTGCCGTTCGTCTTGATGAACAGCATGTGCCAATTCTCGGTACTCAGGCTAAGGATATCGATAATGCAGAAGACCGCGCAAAGTTCTCTTCTATGCTTACTCGCAACGGTATAGACCAGCCAGAATGGAGCGCTCTGACAAGCATGGACGAGATTGACAAGTTTATCGATAGGGTAGGGTTCCCTGTTCTCGTTCGCCCTTCTTATGTTCTTTCTGGAGCTGCTATGAATGTTTGCTCTAATAAGGAAGAATTAGAGAAATTCCTTCAGCTTGCTGCCAACGTGAGCGAGGATCATCCTGTTGTTGTAAGCAAGTTCCTTATGCACGCAAAGGAAGTTGAGATGGATGCTGTGGCTAAGAATGGCGAAATCATAGCATACGCTATTTCCGAGCACGTGGAGTTTGCCGGAGTTCACTCTGGCGACGCTACAATCCAGTTCCCTCCGCAGAAGCTTTATGTTGAGACAGTTCGTCGTATCAAGAAGATTTCCAAGCAGATAGCTAAGGAACTTCACATCTCAGGACCTTTCAATATTCAGTATCTCGCAAAGGATAACGACATTAAGGTTATTGAATGTAACCTTCGTGCTTCTCGTTCATTCCCATTCGTTAGTAAGGTTCTGAAAATCAATCTTATAGAACTCGCAACTCGTGTAATGCTCGGTCTTCCTGTTGAGAAGCCTCACAAGAATCTCTTCGACCTTGACTATGTGGGAATTAAGGCTTCGCAGTTCTCATTCAATCGTCTCCAGAAAGCCGATCCTGTTCTTGGTGTTGACATGGCTTCAACTGGCGAAGTTGGATGTATCGGCGAGGATACAAACACGGCTCTTCTCAAGTCTATGCTATCTGTAGGAAATAAAATCCCTGAGAAGAATATTCTTCTTTCTACAGGTACAGCTAAGCAGAAGGTTGCTATGCTTGGTGCTGCTAAGCAGCTCATAGATAATGGCTATAAGATTTTCGCTACTGGCGGTACAGCCGATTTCCTAAACCAAAACGATATTGAGAACACTTTGGTTTATTGGCCAACAGATCTTGATGCAGAAGGAAAGCCTATGCAACCACAGGCGCTTGAGATGCTTCACGAGCATGAGATTGATATGGTTGTTAATATTCCAAAGAATCTTACCGTACGCGAGCTTGATAACGGTTACAAGATTCGTCGTGCAGCAATTGACTTGAATATTCCTCTTGTAACTAATTCGCGTCTTGCTGCAGCATTTATTAATGCGTTCTGTAGCGTTAAACTTGAGGATATCGACATAAAAGCTTGGGATGAATATTAAGATTTCCATAGATTTGCTGGTATCGGCATTATGATAAATAGAATATTTGGGAATTATAATAACACCTAAATTTATAAGAACTATAACAGTTAATCAAAATAATTAAATAACAGTCAATAAAATAGTTAATAAAAAACTTGAAAGAACTTACAATCATACTTAATGAAGTTAGCCCCGTAATGTTTTACGGAGTTAAGAATGCTAATCTTCAGATGTTGCGTTCGCTTTATCCGAAAGTCCGTATTGTCGGTCGTGATAATGTGCTGAAACTTTATGGCGAAGAATCAGAACTTCAAACTGTCAGCAAGGTTATCTCTTCTATGGAGAAACATTTGTATCAGTTTAACAAGATTTCGCTTGAAGATATCCTGAACATTACAAATGGCGAAAAAACCAACGAAGAATCCGTAAGTGGCGTTGTCTGCTATAATATTAATGGTAAAGCTATTAAGGCGAAATCAGAAAACCAGCAGACGCTTATTGACTCCTTCTACGCTAAGGATATGATTTTTGCCGTTGGTCCTGCAGGAACAGGTAAGACATACCTTAGCATTGCTCTTGCAGTTAAAGCGTTGAAAGACAAGCTGATAAAGCGCATTATCCTTTCTCGTCCTGCTGTTGAAGCTGGAGAAAAACTTGGTTTTCTTCCGGGCGATATGAAGGATAAGATAGATCCTTATCTTCAGCCATTATATGATGCTTTGGAAGATATGATACCACAGGCAAAACTATCTGATATGATGGAGAAAAACGTCATTCAAATAGCTCCGCTTGCCTTCATGCGTGGACGTACTTTAAGTGATGCTGTAGTTATACTTGACGAAGCGCAGAACACAACTTCCGCACAGATGAGAATGTTCTTAACGCGTATGGGTTGGAATACAAAAATGATAATTACAGGCGATCCTGCGCAGATAGACCTTCCTCGTGGAGTACGAAGCGGATTGATAGAGGCCACTACCCTACTCGACTCAATACCAGAGATTTCCATCGTCCGAATGAGTGGCAAGGACATTCAACGTCACCACCTTGTAAACAAGATTGTAAAAGCTTACAAGCAAAATGAAGAAACTAACGAAGAAAAGAAACTTAACTAATATAGTAACGAAACTTAAGTAATGAAGTAACGTAGCTAATTTAGTAAAAAAGAAATCTACAAACAATAAAAAAGTATCAGCAAATAAGCTGATACTTTTTTTTACGATAATATGTTCTTGCGATTAAATGTTCTTATTAAGAACAGCCTTCCAGTTCTCGTAAGCAGCCTTGTATTCTGCTTCCTTAGCTGTATCAGGTTCAATAGTGCCAAGCTTCTTGAGAGTAGCGAATGCCTCGTTGTTATCCTTGTAGATACCAGCACCAATACCTGCACCCTTGGCTGCACCTACAGAACCGTCTGTTTCCATAAGCTCGATTGTTGCGCCAGAAACAGAAGCAAGAGTGTTGCGGAAGATGTCAGAAAGAAACATGTTAGCCTTACCAGCGTGAATCTTTGAAATGTCCATACCCATCTGCTGCATGATTTCCATACCGTAGCAGAATGAGAATACGATACCTTCCTGAGCTGCACGCATGATGTGAGCCTTAGAGTGCTTATTGAAGTTGATACCGTGGATCTGGCAACCGATTTCCTTGTTCTCGAGAACACGCTCTGCGCCGTTTCCGAATGGGATGATGCTTACGCCTTCAGAACCGATAGCAACATTAGCCATCATATCGTTCATTTCTGGGTAAGAAATTCCCTCTGGAGCTACGTTACGACGAATCCAAGCGTTGAGAATACCTGTTCCGTTGATGCAAAGGAGTACACCAAGACGCTCAAGTTCCTTAGTGTAATTAATGTGAGCGAATGTATTCACGCGTGACTTCTTGTCGTAGTTAACCTCGCCAAGTACACCATAAACAACACCTGAAGTACCTGCTGTAGCGGCGATTTCGCCTGGGTTGAATACGTTGAGAGAGAGTGCGTTATTTGGCTGGTCACCAGCACGATAAGAAATAGGAGTACCTTCCTTAAGGCCAAGTTCTGCAGCAGCTTCTGCGTTAACATAACACTGTTCAGAGAAAGTAGGAACGATAGTTGGAACCATGCTCTCATCAAATCCGTAGTAATCCATGAGGAACTTAGCAGGAGCCTTCTCCTTGAAGTCCCAGAACATACCTTCAGAAAGACCTGAGATAGTAGTGTTAACTTCGCCAGAAAGCATCATAGCGAGGTAGTCGCCAGGAAGCATGAACTTGTCAACTTCTGCAAAAACATTTGGCTCATTTGCCTTTACCCATGCAAGCTTAGCAGCTGTAAAGTTGCCTGGAGAGTTGAGAAGGTGTGAAAGGCATTGGTCAGCGCCAAGCTCGTTGAAAGCCTTTTCGCCGTAAGGAACTGCGCGAGAGTCGCACCAAATGATTGAAGGACGGAGAACATTCTTGTCCTTATCGATACAAACAAGGCCATGCATCTGATAAGAGATACCGATTGCCTTGATGTCTTCGCCTGTAACATTGGCATCAGCCATTATTTTCTTTACCGACTGCTTAGCGTACTCCCACCAAGTGTGTGGTTCCTGCTCAGCAAAACCAGGTTGAACTGCGATAATTGTTGCTTCTTTTTCTGGATAAAAAGCTGTGGCAGCCATCTGACCAGTTTCCACGTCAACGAGTGAAGCCTTTACTGAAGATGTGCCGACATCAAAACCAAGAAGATATTGACTCATTTTATTTATTGTGTTTAATTATTAGTTTGGTAAGTTGAAATTTTCTGCAAATATAATCATTTAATCTGTATCAAGTGGTATAAAGTATCAAAAAAATATACTTTTTGTCACATTTTAATATATATATAACTTATTATTGCCTAAATAAGTGATATTTTATGACTTTTTTGCGAAGAGTTTCTGGTATTCGTCAACGAAGTTTGGAGTAAACAAACCAGTTGTCAGATTGTCAAGAATTTCCTGACGAGAGAAGAATTTTCCGCCGTCAAGTTCTTCGCTTGGACAAACTTCTCCGTCATAAATCGTGGTATAAACATTCACCAGTTCCCTTTCACGAGGACCTTCAAAAACATATCGGGTAAGGAACTTTGGCTCGTAATCTGTCATGCCGAGTTCCTCGCGTACTTCACGCTTCAGAGCTTCCTCAACGGTTTCTCCATAGTCAACATGGCCGCCGCAAGCTGTGTCCCATTTATCCGGCTGAATATCTTTCCATTTCGGACGATGCTGCAAGTACAATTCGCCTTTGGAATTGAACACATGAAGGTGCACAACAGGGTGAAGAATCTTAGTTCCACAATGGGCTTCACCACGCGAGATCTTGCCCACTACCCTACCCTCCTCGTCGCAAATAGGGAAAAGTTCTTCTTGATTGTCAAGCATAACAACATTAATGATTTACGATTTATGATGTATGATTTACGATTTACGATGTATGATTTATGATTCAAAATTGATTTCCACTTCCACAGGACAATGGTCTGAACCATAGATCTCATTATGAATCTTTGCGTCCTGAAGTTTTTCGTTAAGTCGCTTAGATGTCACGAAATAATCTATACGCCAGCCCGTATTCCTTTCCCTACTTTTGAAACGATACGACCACCAAGAGTAGATCTGTTCCAGATCAGGATAGAAATAGCGGAAAGTATCCGTGAAACCAGCTTCCAGAAGTTCTGTGAACTTGCCACGCTCTTCATCTGTAAAACCTGCGCTTCTGCGGTTTGTCTTTGGGTTCTTCAAGTCAATTTCCTTGTGCGCAACATTAAGGTCGCCACAGAAAATGACAGGCTTTTTCTTGTCCAGTTCGCAGATGTAAGCTCGGAAAGCATCCTCCCAAGTCATACGATAGTCAAGACGCTGAAGTTCATCCTGAGAGTTTGGCACATAGACAGTTATGAAGTAGAAGTCCTCATACTCAAGCGTTATTACACGACCTTCATGGTCATGCTCTTCTATGCCTAGTCCGTAAGTTACGTTCAGCGGATGATGTTTTGTGAAAATAGCCGTTCCGGAATAGCCTTTTTTCTCCGCATAGTTCCAATACGACTCATATCCTTCAAAATCAAGATTAAGCTGTCCCGCCTGCATCTTTGTTTCCTGAAGGCAAAAAAAATCGGCGTCAAGGCTTGTGAAAGCGTCAGCAAAACCTTTGCTCACACAAGCTCTGATGCCGTTAACATTCCAAGATACGAATTTCATAGTGATGTTATTATTTCGCAAAATTCTTCGCAAGCGAAAAATTCTTGTATTCAATATTATCGGTAACCTCCTTGATAACCTTCAGGAAATCAGGCATTCTTACCTCCTCGTCCTTTTGCAGAAGCTCAATCTCCACGATAGCCTTGTCTTTCCAGAAAGGATAAATGTCTATCTCAAAGTACTGATTCTCATGTGTCAGACAATAGCGAGTCTTGTGAATCTGATGTACGGAAGTTTCGGCTTCTTCAAGAAGCGCCGCGTATTCCTTTTCTGTCAGACGCTTTTCCGTAATGATCCTTGTGGTGGAAGTAACGCTCTTCTTAACCATCTTGTAGAACACCTTGTTGTCGTTATCGTTCAGTTCACGAACTCTGATTTCGTCGCCCTTCATGTTGTTGTAGTAAGACTGGATTATCTCAATCTTCTGGCAATCAGGTCGTTTCTCAAGTTCTTCGATGTTCGGATATTCTATAAGGAACTTGCGCTCTTCCTCATAAGGAGCAGGTTCGCCAAGGAAAGAAGCAATCTCAGAGACAAGACACTTCATCTTGTTCTCAAAGTTCGATGAGTTGTCTATGACGCGAAGATGCGGATGGCCCGTCCAAGCCGCAATAAGTTTATCGTCCAGAGCGCAAGCCTGTTCTACGGTCTCTATTCTGGCTGCGTTACCTTCCTTGTTGCTCAGATAGATTTCCGCTTCGCCCTTAGCTGCTGTAACGAGGTGGAAAACCGCGTCATACTTGTTGCGTTGTTTTTCCTCGTCCAGGTTTATGCGCTTTACGACATCAGCATATTCCTCATCGTTCATATAGACCTTATTGTCCATCATGCCACGGTCGCAGACAATAAGAATCTTCTGGTCCTTCATAGTCTTAGCCGCCTTTATGAAGATGTCTTCTTTTACTTCCTGCAGATGAAACTGAAGGCATTGGTAATCTGCGTTTGTGCCGCAAGTCCAAGGTGCTACACCTCCATTGATGAGTTCTGTAGCCGTTTCCGGAACGAAGAGCACTTTATATCCTCGCTCAGAGAAAGCATTCTGAATCCAGCTCATAGCCGTTGACTTTCCCGCGCAAGGACCACCCGTTAGAACGATGAGTTTTATAATCTGCATAAGATTAGAACTTTGCCATTTTGATTGCTACGATAGCACATTCAGAACCCTTGTTGCCAAGTTTACCGCCAGCGCGTTCTTTTGCCTGCTGGAAGTCTTCGGTTGTAAGAAGACCGTAAACTACCGGAATGTCCTGAGTGGCATTAAGGCGAGAGATGCCGTAAGTAACGCCTTCGCAGATGTAGTCAAAGTGAGGAGTTTCGCCGCGTATAACACTTCCAAGAACGATTACCGCGTCATAAAAGTCGTTCTTTGTGAGTTGGCGAGCGCCATAGATGAGTTCGAAGCTGCCTGGTACTGTCTTTACATGTATGTTGTCTGGATCTGTGCCGTATTTCTTAAGGGTATTAACACATCCTTCAAGAAGGGCGTCTGTAATTTCCGGATTCCATTCTGCCACAACAATACCAAAACACATATTCGAGGCGTCTGGTACTTGTTGGGCTTCTTCTAATGTTCGAAGTTCTGTAGCCATAACAAGTTATGTTTATTAGTTTTTATTTAATTAGGAAAAAGCAAAAGATTATAATAACGAAAAAGGCGACCTTTTAGAGCCGCCTTATATTATAATATAATGTGTTATTTCTGTGAAGCTCGTTCGATGTACTTGTCAATTTCCTGATAAGCCATGCTGTTAACATATTTCTTCTTGATGTCCTGGTAGATTGCGAGAGCTTCGTCATTCTTGTTCTGAGAGAGAAGAATGTCAGCAGCACGAAGAAGATATGTAGGAGAGAAGCTGTTGCTAACTCCGTCCTTTGCCTCTGCGTCAGCTTCAGCAGCAGCCTTCTTCATAGTCTCAACAGCCTTGTCAAGGTTCTTTGTGTTAGCATAAGCGTTACCGAGAGCGAAGAGAGCAGCTGGAGAAACAACTGCGTCGCCCTTTGAAGAGTAATCCTCAAGGTAGTTTACTGCATCCTGCCACTTCTCAAGGTTAGCTGAGCAAAGACCAGCATAAAGCTTTGCGAGGTTACCAGCCTTTGTAGAAGAGTAGTTTTCTGCAACATACTTGAAACCCTTGCAAGCCTTCTTGTCGCCGTTGAGAGCCTCAGCAAACTTCTGGTTTGCGAAATACTCCTGAGCTGCGAACATAGCGTCGCTTGCCTCTTCCTGAGCGCCCTTGCTGTAATCGTTGTAGAAGAACAAGCCGCCGGCAACGACTACGATAGCAACTACGGCAGCAATCATCTGCTTCTTATACTTTGTAATGAAAGCTTCGCTCTTGTTGAGCATTACCTGCATTTCGTCAGGTGTCTGTGTTTGAGTTTGTTTTGCCATTTTATTTAATTCGTTTTATTTTCCTTTTTCATGCTGCGGATGTCCTGCCAGCTTTCGCATTCTTTTGGGCTTAAACTTCAGAATACATCCACAAATCGCGTGCAAAGTTACACAAATGCTTTATAAATAGCAAATTTATTCAAAGAAATCAGCATATTTTTTGCTATTTATTGCCAAATTTGGCTAAGAAAGAGATTGTAATTCTACCAAATCTTGAACTTTGCTTTCTTTTCGTGCCTCCAAAGTTGCCATGAATTGAAGATGTTTTGCCATAGGATATAGCAACCTGGTGCGAGCGAGGAAACCGGATTCAGATAAGTGAAAGCACACCAGATGGCGAACGTCGTATTCTTCTGTCCGAGTCCTTGTCCGCCGTCTATCCTGTTGCCGAACATTCCTCCGAGCCATTTTCCGAGCACGAATTGCACTATCGTAACCACAGCTGCCGAGAGGGCTATCCAGAAGAGGAACACCTTGGAAATGTCGGTATGGTAGATGTTCTGAACGGTAACGCCTGTAACCACGGCAAGCATTATCGCCCACAGATAGAAGTTCAGGTCGTTTATGCCCGTGATGAACTCATACACCTTAGGCAGAAACTTCTTCACCGAAGCCGCAAACAGAAGCGGAAGAAGCAGAATCTTTATCGTCTTGTTCAGGATGATGAGAGCTGCGGAGATGAAGGTCAGGTCGGCAGATTTCTCAATCATCGGGAAGAGCAACGGCATAGAGAAAACGGCTACGATATTGCTCAGAACCGTGTAAGTGGTCATCTCCGTAAGGTTGCCTCCAAGCTTCGACGCAACAACCGAAGCCGCTATGGCCGACGGACATATTATGCATATCAATACGCCTTCAACCAGAATTTTCATCTCGTTCTCCAAGCCGAAGCCGTTTATCAAGGCAACACAACCCAAGGACATAGCCAATTGCGCTACGATTATAGCCACATGCCACTTCCTTATTCCCACCTCATGATAGTTCAGTTTCAGGAAGGTTACGAAGAGTATGAGCGACATAGCCCATGGCAGCATATCCTTTATCAGCGGATACAGAACGTCGCCTGGTTCGTCAAGGAATGGCACATAGTAGAATATCAGGTAGATTATTGTGCCAAAGGCTATGGAAACCGGTAATGTGAATGTTTTTATGAACTTAAGCATCGCGTCTTACCAACTGTACAACATTCTCCACATGAGGAGTATGAGGGAACATGTCCACCGGTTGCACCTTCGTAACCTTGTAGTCGCAGTCAAGAAGCTGCAGGTCGCGTGCCTGGGTGGCAGGATTACAACTTACATAAACTATGCGCTTAGGTTTTGCGCCGAGTATCACATTTATGACATCCGTATGCATGCCGGCACGAGGCGGATCGGTAATGATAACATCCGGCTGACCATGCTTCTTCACGAATTCGTCGGTCAGGATGTCCTTCATGTCGCCTGCGTAGAACTCGGTATTCTGCACATTATTTATCTCGGAGTTTATCTTCGCGTCCTCGATAGCCTCTGGCACATACTCTATTCCTATAACATGCTTGGCCTTGCCAGCCACGAAGTTTGCTATCGTTCCTGTGCCGGTATAAAGGTCATAGACGAATTCCTCGCCAGTAAGTTCGGCGAAGCTGCGTGCCACCTTGTAAAGCTCAAGCGCCTGCTCCGTATTTGTCTGATAGAAACTCTTCGGGCCGACCTTGAATCTCAGGTCTTCCATCAACTCAAAGATATGGTCATTACCGTAATATACGTTCACGGGAAGGTCGCCAAAAGTGTCGTTGCATTTCTGGTTGTCTGTCCAAAGAAGCGAGGTTATCTCAGGGAAATTCTGGTGGATAGCCTCCATCATGGCCATAGCCCTACCCTTGTCTCCGTCGTAGTCGTTCTCGTGGTCGAGCTTGAACTGCACGAGGAGCATCAATTCGCCAGAGTTTGAGTTGCGTATCATCATGTCGCGTAGCAAACCATGCTGACCGCGAACGTCGAAGAAGCTGAAGCCATTCTCGTTGGCATAATCGCGAATGAAGTTGCGCAGACGGTTCTGAAGGTCGTCCATCAAGTGGCATTTCTCTATCGGATAAATCTTGTCGAAAGCGCCTGTTATGTGGAAACCTACGGCGTTCATGTTGTCGTATTTCACGCCCGACTTCACTTCGTCGAGAGTAAGCCAACGCTTGTTCGAGCAGCTGAACTCCACCTTGTTTCTGTATTCAAACTCCTTCACGCTACCAAGAACCGGCTGAATCTCCGGCAGCTCTATCTTGCCTATGCGATGCAGCTGGTCGGAAACCTGCTTATGCTTCATGCGCAGCTGCTCCTCGTAAGGAATCATCTGCCATTTGCATCCGCCACAGATGCCAAAGTGCTGGCAAAGCGGTTCTCGTCTGCGTTCGCTATATTTCACGAAGCGAACGGCCTCTCCTTCAAGGAAAGAGTTCTTCTTTCTGCGAATCTGTACATCAACTATGTCGCCCGGTACCGTCCATGGCACGAAAAGCACCAGCGGATGCTGAACGCCATTCTCATCGACATTACTGTTTCCGTACATTATGCGAGCCAAGGATTTGCCCTCAGCTGCGTAATCTGTTATTTCAATTCCTTCCAAAAGCGGAAGTGGTTTCTTTGATCTTGCCATCTATTATATAATATAATGTATGATTTCGGTATATTTTCCGCGTGCAAAATTAAGAAAATGCGCAGACAACTTTTAGATAAATTAACAGCAAAATAGCCGATAATTGACATAAATTATATGCAGATTTAGCCAAAATCAAGGCTTTTTTCGTAAATTATTTGACTTTTGTTTATTTTTTTTGCCTTTTTTGTTGCAGATAAAAGAAAAAGTTGTAACTTTGCATAACAAAAATCAAGAAAATTTCAAATAGTTATAATAAATCAAGGTGGCAAGACTCAGGCAGGAATTATGCCTGAATGACAACAAGACAAAGCCGCCAATTCGCGAAAAAAAATCTCTTTATGAGTCAGATGGATCACATTAGAAATTTCTGTATTATCGCACATATCGACCACGGCAAATCGACTATCGCCGATCGTCTTCTCGAGAAAACAGGAACGATACAAATTACCGAAGGTCAGATGCTCGATGACATGGATTTGGAAAAGGAGAGAGGAATCACGATTAAAAGTCATGCAATACAGATGCAGTACAATCACGGTGGTGAAGAATACGTACTGAATCTCATAGATACTCCAGGACACGTTGACTTCTCTTACGAAGTTTCACGCTCTATAGCCGCTTGCGAGGGAGCTCTTCTCATCGTAGATGCATCACAGGGCGTACAGGCGCAGACCATTTCAAACCTCTACATGGCTATCGACCACGACCTGGAAATCATCCCTGTAATAAACAAGATTGACATGCCGTCGGCCATGCCTGACGAGGTGGAAGACGAAATCGTAGAGCTACTTGGCTGCGACCGTTCCGAGATTATTCGTGCCTCTGGTCGTACAGGCGAAGGCGTAGAGCAGATACTCGAAGCCATCGTTGAGCGCGTTCCCGCTCCTACAGGCGATACGGAAGCGCCACTTCAGGCTCTTATCTTCGACTCTGTATTCAACTCTTTCCGTGGCATCATAGCCTATTTCAAGGTCGAAAACGGCAAGATACGAAAGGGCGACAAGGTGAAACTCTTCGCCACAGGCATGGAATATACAGCCGACGAAATCGGAATCCTGAAGATGGACATGGTGCCAAAGCAGGAACTCTCTACAGGCGATGTGGGCTACATCATCAGCGGCATCAAGGATTCCAAGGAAGTTAAGGTGGGCGATACCATCACGCATATTGCCCGTCCTTGCGAAGAAGCCATCGAAGGCTTCCAGGAAGTAAAGTCCATGGTCTTTGCCGGAGTCTATCCTATTGACCCTAACGACTACGAGAACCTCCGTTCTTCGCTCGAGAAACTCCAGCTCAACGACGCTTCGCTCACTTTCATGCCGGAAAGTTCCGTTGCTCTCGGCTTCGGTTTCCGTTGCGGATTCCTCGGACTTCTCCACATGGAAATCGTACAGGAGCGCCTCGATCGCGAGTTCAACATGGATGTCATCACGACCGTTCCAAACGTGTCGTACATGGTTTACGACAAGCAAGGCGGAAGCAAGGAGGTACACAACCCTTCCGGACTTCCTGACCTCACGATGATCGACCATATTGAGGAACCTTACATCAAGGCGTCAATCATCACGCTTACCACATTCATCGGACCAATCATGAAGCTCTGCCTTGACAAGCGAGGCGAACTTCTCAAACAGGAATACATCAGCGGAAACCGCGTAGAGCTCCACTTCATGATACCGCTCGGCGAAATCGTGATTGACTTCTACGACAAGCTCAAGAGCATCTCAAAGGGCTATGCTTCGTTCGACTACCACATCGATTGCTACCGCCCTTCGAACCTCGCAAAGCTCGACATCCTTCTCAACGGCGAACAGGTTGACGCCCTCAGCACACTCACCCATCGCGATAATGCCGAGACCTTCGGTCGTCGTATGTGCGAGAAACTCAAGGAACTCATCCCACGCCAGCAGTTCGACATAGCCATTCAGGCAGCCGTCGGAGCAAAGATTATCGCACGCGAAACCATCAAATGTGTCCGCAAGGATGTTACCGCAAAGTGCTACGGTGGCGACGTCAGCCGAAAGCGCAAGCTCCTCGAGAAGCAGAAGAAGGGAAAGAAGCGCATGAAGCAGATTGGTAATGTGGAAGTGCCACAGAAGGCATTCCTCGCCGTACTCAAACTCGATTAAAAAATAAACAATACTTAAATCATATTAATTATGTTGACACCAGAACCTAACAAGAAGACTAAGACAATGAGAGATCTTCAGAAGCTCAGCCGCGATGTTGCTCGCGAACTTGCACGCCTCTACTCTACAATGTCTCACGAGGATCTCGACGAGCTCGAGAGTCTTCTCATTCCAATGAAGTTCAAGAAGAACCAGCTCATCCTCGGCGAGGGCGAAATCTGCGAGAACTTCTATTACATCCACAAAGGTCTCATTCGCCAGTTCTATGTAAAGAATGGCAAGGAGGTTACTGAGCACCTTGGCGTAGAAGGTGGCATGATCTACTGTATTGAAAGCCTTTTCAAGGAGGAGCCAACACGTCTCCAGATTGAATCTCTCGAGCAGAGCATTCTTTTCGCTATCCCTAAGAAGCAGCTTGAAATGGTAGCTATGCACAATCAGAACATCCAGATTCTCTACCGCAAGATTCTTGAGCGTTCACTCATCAACTCACAGGTGCATGCCGATCTCGTACGCTTCGAGACAGCTCAGGACCGCTACAAGCGTTTCTTCAAGATGCATCCACAGGTATCACTTCGCGCACCTCTCGTTTACATCGCAAGCTACTTGCAGATGACTCCAGAGACACTTTCCCGCGTACGTGCAGTCACTCTCATCGACTAATACTCCGTCTCTCCTATGGGACAAAGTAAATAAGCCGCGATTCTCAAATCCCAGAGAGTCGCGGCTTGTTGTTTTGCTACTGCTACTTACATCGCAGCTACTGCGGCGGAAGCTGTCAGAGCGCCCATGAGGGCGGAGAGGAGTCCGATAAGGAACTTTGTCCAATCGAACTGGAAGTCATTTGTTTTCATACTCTTTCCTTTCTTTTAGCCCCTCTCCTAGCCTCCCCTGGCCCTCTCTCGCTCAGCTCGCAGAGATGCTTGCCAGAGCAAGAACTCCCCCCTAAGGGGGCGAACTAAAGATAGGAGTACCATTTTGGGGAGGAAGGATATGTGTTGAGGGTATTTGGGTTAAACATTCGGTGGATAATTTTGACGATAATAATTAGGTGTTTTTTGTTTGTCAAGGGAATAAATTACGCCTTGAAAAGGAAATCACGAAGTGCACATAGCTCCATGGCAAACGAAGCGGAGCTTTGGGTATTGCGATAAAAGAAGAAACTGTATCAATAGTAAAGGCTATTTGCCGCTTTTTTGCGCTTATAACGAGAATGAGTTGAAAAGACGAAAATGTTACGGGCATTATTTTCGCATAAAAACAAATAAATTACCCTAAGGGAAACGACTCATAATCCATTGGTTTATGGTTCGTAATCCTTAGGGAAATGCAGTTATATAACCTTTTATCGCACTTGGTGTGATGGGGGGAGCAGACCTTCAAAACGATGTTCGTGCCTAAAAGTATATAGCTTCTTTAATCAAAGAATCCTGGCTGCTTGTATTCAAGACCGAGTTCATTGTCAACGGCTGCCATGATGCCCTGAACCTGACCGAGAGCGAACATACGGCCGAGGAGAGTGTAGCCGGAGTTGTGTCCGTGAGCCAACTCGTCCATCACGCCACCTGGCTCGTCTGTGAATGTCATGCCATGGTCAACACGCATTGGCAGACGATGACCGCTGTTTGGCTTGCCTGTCTGCTCAGCCTTCTCGAAGATGCGAACAAGTTCCACGATGTCAGCACGACCGCCAAGGTGACTTGCCTCTGTGAAGTTGCCGTTAGGGAAGATATGGCAAGAGCGGAGGTGAACGAAGTGAGTGCGCTCAGCATATTTCTTCGCCATCTCGACAACCTTGTTGTGCTCGCCAGCAGAGAGTGAACCGGCACAGAAAGTAAGACCGTTGTGAGGATTTGGCACAGCATCAAGGAACCACTGGATGTCCTCGTCAGTACCGATGATACGAGGCAAACCGAAGACTGGATAAGGAGGATCGTCTGGGTGAACGCACATGTTGATGTCGTACTCCTCGCAGACAGGCATGATGGCCTCGAGCCAGTACTTCATGTTCTCCTGAAGCTTCTCCTTGTTGATGCCATCATAAAGCTTGAGCAGGTCATGGAACTTCTGGATAGGAGCAGAGTCGCCCTCGCTGAAGTTACCTGACACGAAGCCTTGAGTCTTGATGATGATGTTCTCCACGAGCTCATGATCCTGCTCTGGAGTGGTTGTCTTCTTCATCTCGTCAGCCTCAGCCACGAGGTCACGTCCCCAATTGTGAGCCTTTGAGAAAGCTGCCCAATCCTCGCGAGCGCCCTCACGCTTAAGGAGATAGATGTCGAAATAAGCAAACACGCCCCAGTCCATATAGAGGTTTGTAGAGCCGTTTGGATTCTCGTGAAGGAGGTCTGTGCGCGCCCAGTCGAGCACAGGCATGAAGTTGTAACATACGCAGTGTATGCCCTCCTTACCGAGGTTGCGCAAAGACTCCTTATAGACCTCAATCTGGTGGTCGCGATCAGGACCAGCATATTTGAGGGTTTCAACGACAGGAAGCGATTCCACTACCGACCACTTCATGCCGTAAGATTCGATATACATACGAAGTTCGTGAATCTTCTCCTGTGTCCACACCTCGCCGAGAGGTACATCGTGGAGAGCAGTCACGATACCTTCAACACCAATTTGCTTTAACTGGGCAAGAGTAATCTTGTCCTTCTTGCCAAACCAACGCCAAGTTCTTTCCATAGATGAAGCCCCACAAGCTCCCCAAAGGGGAGGTGTTAATAGTTTTGTGGGATAGTTTATAGTTAGTAATAATCAGTTGTATAATTACTGTTACGAAATCAATTAAAAGCTCCCCCTTTGGGGGATGGGGGCCTACCTCGCCTGAGTGTACTTATGAAGAGTAGCTCTTATCGCACCCTTGCCAGCATAGAGTTCCTTCACCATACCTTCGATCTGTTCGCCGAGACCTGCTGCGTAGAGGTCGGTGCCGAAGATGTCGGCGCGAGAGTAGAGCTGCTTGAGAGGTGACCAATCCTGATCTGGCTTGCCAATCTCGAGAGGTGCGACTATTGCCTGGAGTTCCTCGAGCTTAGGGTCAGAAGAAGGTGAGAATGGTTCGAGATTATCGTCGAGAGCCTTGAGGAAACGAGCGTAGCCAGCAAGTGTCAGCGGAATGAGAACGAGATTCTTCATGTCAAGACCGCGAGCAACATACTTCTTGATAGTCTCACCGAAACGGATAGGAAGCTTCTGTGATGTATCAGTAGAGATACGCTGTGGAGCATCTGGCATGAATGGGTTTGGAAGACGCTTGTTGATGACATCGCCGATGAACTCGTATGGATTGAGCACACCCGGATCAACAACCACAGGCATCGCCTCCATATAACCAATCTTCTGAACGAATGGACGGAGATCCTCGTCAGCCATTTCTGCAGAGATGAGAGTATAGCCGAGCATTACGCCATAGATGGACATCGCAGTATGGAGAGGGTTAAGACAAGTTGTAACCTTCATGGTCTCAACCTGGTCAACAGTCTCGCGAGTAGTGTAGAGCGCACCGCCAAGGTCAAGTGGTGGACGGCCGTTAGTGTAGTTGTCTTCGATTACGAGATACTGCACCTCCTCAGCGTTCACGAAAGGAGCTGTGAATGTGTGCTTCTCAGTCTCGATATAGTCATTGTCCTTAAAACCGTCAGCAGCAAGAAGTTCCTTTACCTGCTGGTGTGGACGAGGAGTAATCTTGTCGATCATAGACCAAGGGAAGGTGATCTTCTCCTCGTTCTTGAGATAAGCAAGGAAAGCCTCTGGAGCAAGACCTTCGCTTACCCACTTCTCTGCATACGCCATAACGCCCTCCTTTGCCTTGTCGCCATTGTGAGAGCAGTTGTCCATAGACTGAACAGTGAGAGGAAGTTCGCCTGCATTGAAGCGTTCGAGGAGCAAGGCGCAAACCTTACCCATTGCAAAGACAGGCTTCAAACCGCGAGCGAGGTCGGCATCGTTGTATGTGTAACCCTTCTCGGTGATTGTGAACGAAACCATCTGGAGCGAAGGAGCCTTGAAAATCTCTACGAGACGAGCCCAATCGTCAAACTGATAGTCAGCCTTGAGCGACTCAGTAACGGAAGCGATGACCTTCTTCTCGATAGTGCCGTTGGAGCAGAGCGAAACAGCGAGCGAGAGATTATCGTAAGGCGCGTAAGCCTTGTCAACAACTTCGTAGTCGAAAGTCTCGGCAACGATCACGCCACGGTCGTATTTGCCAGTGTTAAGCGCATCGTTGAGAATAGCAGCAGGAAACGCGCGGAAGATATTTCCACCGCCGAAGTGAACCCAAGTAGGTTCGTCGTGAGTCTTCTGACGCACGGCTGCAATGTCAAACTTCGGCAACTGATAGCCTTTCTCTTCCCATTCGGAAGCAGAGAAGCAAGGATTAAGAATGTCGGTTAATTTCATGTTATATAATTGCTGATTTTTATTAAGCTTTTGTTTTCAACTTAATTATTTGCGCACAAATTTAACAATAAAATCATGAACTTGCCCTTTCTATCGTAATACACTAGCAAGAGAGCGCTCTTTTTATGATAGAAGTCAAAATGGAAGCTTTGCTTGCAACCGTTTGCAAGAATTGCATTTGAGTTTTTTTGCATCTTCTTTTACATATAATATATAAATGTGTTAAATTTGCAACCGAAAAACAATAACTAATTCTTAATACAAACCAAAATGATAAGCAAACTTAGATGTAGAGTTCCAAGCAGAACTCTCGCCCTCGTATGTGGGCTTCTCCTATCATTAGGCGCCTTTGCACAAAGCTTTGTGGCTAAGGGCGTGGTGAAGGATGCTTCCGGCGAGCCTGTCATTGGTGCTACTGTTCGCGTGCCTGGAGCACAAGGCGGTGCCATCACTGACTTCGACGGTAACTTCCAGATTAATTGTAACCAAGGCCAGGAGCTGGAAATCAGCTACATTGGCATGGCAACACAGAAGGCAACAGCTTCCGGCAACATGGTGGTAACACTTCAGGAAGACGCTGCAACTTCACTGAATGAGGTTGTCGTAATCGGTTACGGTGTAGCAAAGAAAGGCGACTTGACAGGTTCCGTAACTGCCATCAAGCCAGACGAGAAGAACCATGCTCTCGTTACTTCTGCTCAGGAAATGATGCAGGGTAAGATTGCCGGTGTGAACATCACTACTGGTGGCGGTACTCCTGGTGGTAGTGCTTCCATCCGTATCCGTGGCGGTTCTTCACTCAACGCTTCCAACGACCCACTCATCGTCATCGACGGTGTGGCTATGGACAACCAGGGCGTAAAGGGTTCTCCTAACGCTCTCGCTCTCGTAAACCCTAACGACATCGAGTCTTTCACAGTATTGAAGGACGCTTCCGCAACAGCCATCTACGGTTCTCGCGGTTCCAACGGTGTCATCATCATCACTACAAAGAAGGGTCGCAAGGGCTCTGCTCCTCAGGTAAGCTACAATGGTAGCGTTTCTTACTCTATGGTAGCAAAGAAGACTGAGGTGCTCAACGCCACTGAATATCGCGACTTCGTAAAGACTTACTACGGCGAAGGTTCTGACGCTTGGAACCTCCTCGGCAACTCTGAAACAGACTGGCAGGACGAGATCTATCGCCCAGCAGTAAGCTCTGACCACGCTGTTACCCTCCAGGGCGGCTTGAAGAACATGCCTTACCGCATCAGTGCAGGTTTCACTGACCAGGACGGTGTGCTCAAGACTTCAAACTACCAGCGTACAACAGCCAGCGTGAACCTCAACCCAACATTCTTCGAGGATCACCTCAAGCTGAACATCAACGGCAAGTTCATGTACACTCACAACCGTTATGCAGACGGCGACGCTATCCACAGCGCTGTTCGCATGGACCCTACACAATCTCCTTACGACAACAGCGACCCTAACTTCCACGGCTACTTCGGATGGAAGAACCCTGCTTCTGACGCCATGAAGGGCTACACAAGCATCACAAACTCAAACGCTGTTGACAACCCTCTCGCACTTCTCTACGGCACAAACGACCGCGCAAACTCTTACGACTACCTCGCAAACGTAGAGGCTGACTACCAGATTCACGGTTTCGAGGACCTCCGTCTCCATGTGAACCTCTCTGGTGACTGGGCTAACGGTCGTCAGAACACTGACAAGACTACTTGGCATCCAAACACATTCTACTACGGAAACACTGGCTACACTTACGAGAAGAAGCACAACCTCGTAGGTACAGCATACGCTCAGTACTACAAGGACCTCTGCGAAACTCAGCACATCGACATCATGGCTGGTTACGAAATGTCAGAGCTCATGTACAGCGGCGACAGCAAGTACTCTCGCATCGTACCTCTCGATGGCGACTATGACGAGAAGACAGGCATCTGGAAGCAGCATAGCCGTCTTCAGTCATTCTACGGACGTTTCAACTACATCGGTTGGGACCGCTACATGCTCACAGCAACTGTTCGTCGTGACGGTTCTTCACGCTTCAGCGAGCATTGGGCTACATTCCCTGCATTCGCTTTCGGTTGGAAGATCAGCGAGGAGTCATTCCTCAAGAACGTGAAGGCTATCGACGAACTCAAGCTTCGCCTCGGTTGGGGTAGAACAGGTCAGCAGGACGGTGGCGAAATCGGCAACTACTCTTACTTCGCAAACTACGACGTAAACACTAACAACGTTGACGGTCGCTATCCAATCCTCGGCGTAAACGAGTCAGGTCTCCTCTATCGTCCACAGGCATACAACAAGAATCTCAAGTGGGAAACTACAGAGACTCACAACGTAGGTCTTGACGCTACATTGTTCCGCAACCGCGTAAGCGCAAGCGTTGACTACTACTTCCGCAGAACAACAGACCTCATCAACAAGGCTTCTATCCCTGCAGGTTCAAACTTCCGCAACCAGGTTATCTCTAACATCGGTTCGCTCGAGAACCGCGGTGTCGAGGCTTCTCTCACAGTTCGTCCTATTCAGACAAAGGATTGGCAGTGGGAAGTTACTGCAAACTTCACTTACAACAAGAACAAGATCACTGAGCTTACAGGCGAGTCTTCTATCGTGAAGACTGGTGGCATCAGCGCTGGTACCGGTAATACTGTTCAGGTTCAGAAGGTTGGCTACCCAGCAAACTCTTTCTATGTTTACCAGCAGGTTTACGACGAGGCAGGCAAGCCTATCGAAGGCGTTTATGTTGACCGCAACGCTGACGGCAAGATCTCAGAGGAAGACCTCTATGTTTACAAGAGCCCAGCAGCTCCTTACTTCGCAGGTCTCAGCTCACGCCTCCAGTACAAGAATGTTGACTTCGGCTTCGGTCTTCGTGGCAGCTTCGGCAACTACGTTTACAACGACCGTCAGGCAAGCTACGTAAACGTTATCAAGCGTTACGACTCTTCATTCAACTATCTCCAGAACGCTACTGCACTCTCTATCGAGAACAACTGGGCTACTTACGACCACGTTCTCTCTGACTACTTCGTGCAGAACGCTTCTTTCATCAAGCTCGACAACATTACCCTCGGTTACTCTTTCGCAAACCTCTTCAATGGTGGCAACTACAAGGGTCTCAACGGTCGT
>JAKSLJ010000070.1 GCA_024401275.1 Bacteroidaceae bacterium
TTCCTGACTTCGTCATTTTCGCTTGCCATTCTATAGCGCATATTGAAAATCAATAAATTAAGTTAAAAGAATGGGTGACTCAGGGTGACGCAAGCATATTTTTTCGTATCTTTGCGCCATGTTTGTACGTAAGAAAACCAACCGCTCAGGCACAATTAGCGTCGTTGTGGTCAATAAATCACATGGTCGCTTCATAGAAGTCAAGAAATTTGGAGTGGCGAAGTCGGAAGAAGAGGCCGATTCGCTATTCCTTGAAGCACAGATCTGGCTACGCACACATGGAGGCCAACAGGAAATAGACTTTGACGATCGCCGAGGGAAAGAACTGGAAGAGACGGCTCGTGTTGTTGAGAATATGGACTCCATTTTGATTAACGGGACGCAGCTGTTGCTAAATCAGGTCTATGATACAATTGGCTTCAATTGCATACCCGATGAAATCCTACGTCATCTTGTGATAGCAAGGGTATCCCAGCCAAGAAGTAAACTTGCCACAGTTGACTATCTAAAGTCTTACTATGACGAGGATGTTGACCTCAACCAAATCTACCGTTACATGGACAAGCTCTATAATACGCAGATGGAACTTGCCCAGCAGATCAGCGTGGAGCATACCCGTAAAATCTTTGGTGGCAAGATAGGTCTTATGTTCTATGACGTAACGACCTTGTACTTTGAAACCTCGCAGACAGACGTCTTGCGAGAGCCGGGATTCTCAAAGGATGGTAAGACCGCTGAGTCCCAGGTCGTACTTGGCCTGCTCGTATCGGAAGGAGGTTATCCCTTGTCTTACTCTCTGTTCAACGGCAGCCAATATGAAGGATTTACCATGATACCGATGATAGACGATTTCAGGCAACGCTTCACACTAGGTAAAGACTTCGTTGTCGTGGCCGACTCGGGATTGATGAATAAGAATAATGTGACGCTTTTGCAACAAGCTGGTTATAAGTATATTCTTGGTGCACGAATCAAAACTGAGAGCACAAGTATCAAGCAATGGATTCTTTCGTTGGAGAAAACGGACAAGGCTTGCTATGAGTACAAAAGACAGAATGGAGAACGTCTTATCGTCAGTTATTCGGAAAAACGAGCTAAAAAAGATGCATACAATCGTGACCGGGGAATTGAACGATTGAGAAAGGCATTCAAGAATGGACACATCACGAAGCAGCAAGTCAACAAACGAGGATATAACAAATTCCTTGAAATCAGCAAGGATATTGAAGTCGTCATAAGTGAGCAGAAAATTGCAGAGGATCGCAAGTGGGATGGTCTGAAGGGCTATATCACCAATACCGACCTTGATGCAGAGCAAGTCATTACTCAATACCATGGATTATGGGTGGTGGAACGTGCCTTCCGAATCTCAAAGGGTACATTGGAGATGCGTCCGATGTTTCACTTTACGGAGAGGCGGATTGAGGCTCACATCTGTATCTGCTTTATCGCATATAAAATATATAAGGAACTGGAACGCCTTATTGAAGTGAAAAAAATTGGCATGAGTGTCGATCATGTACTCGATGCTGCCAAGACAATTACTACGATAAGAATAAAGCTTCCAGAGAATGGAACCTACTTTACGAAAACGCTATTCCTGACCGAAAAGCATCTCGCCATCAAACCTCTTTTCGACCTTACAGA
>JAKSLJ010000071.1 GCA_024401275.1 Bacteroidaceae bacterium
TTCTCGTGTTGACGTATCGATATTGGGTACAGTCATATTATTCGTTATAAATGGCAACATTCATTTCTTATCCTCTGTCAAAAACAGGCATCTCATCTGGTAGGTCGATAGCCAGTTCTATCAATCCTGCCACATTGCCTTCTTCATCATACCAAGGAGTTTGATGCAGAAGCTTATGCTTGCCGTGACGGATAATTTGGTAGGTGTTGCTTTCGCCCGTCTCTATCATGTGGCGAATCATAGCACCAGCTTTCTCACCATGACAATTATAGAGATTCTTGCCAATTACATCGCCATCTCGGTCGATGGCGCGTTTGTTCTGGTAAAGTATAATGCCCTCCTTATCGCAAACCGTTGCTGCGATGTTGGGTACGTTTTCGAGATAATCAAAAGTCTGTTTCATAATTTCTTATTCTTTACATCGACGCTCGTAGATGGCTTCTCCGCTTTTGGGGAGCTCTCGCCAAACTGATACGATCGGAACTCCCGGCGACGGGAATAGTCATAGAACCTCTACGACGACAATTCTTACTTTCTGGAACTCCAATCTACGACCGTAGATCAGACTTCCTGATTCTCGGAAGTCCAATTAATTGTTTTACTTAACTACAGGCTTGCCTTCTCCAATCCAACCGTTGTATCCAGAATCAAGTTCAATGACTTTATAGCCATTTTTTACAAGTATTCTTGCGGCATTCTTGCTTCGTTTACCACTACGGCAGTTCACAGCAATAGTCTTGTCCTTTGGTAGTGTAGCAAGTGCTTTTGACTCAAAGTCGGAATTGAGAACATCAATATTGAGTGACTTCTCGATGTGACCTTCGGCGTATTCTTCAGGAGTACGTACATCAAGACGCACAACCATTGTGTCCTCTATAGCCTTTGCGTATTCCTCAACCGAAAGACTCTTGAAGTCATTTGTCTGGGCATTGCAAGCAAACATACTGCAAAGCATAGAGATTATTCCCATAAGTTTTGCCTTCATTATTATATCTAATGTTTATATTGTTTTTAACTCTCCAGTTTCGCTATCCATGATGTAACCACGCACTACGACGTCCTTAGGTACGAGAGGATGGTTCTTTACGAGATCGACGGTCTCAAGTATAGCGGCTTCAGTATCGTCAAAACCATGAAGCCAAGAATCAAGGTCAATGCCACAATGCTTCATGAGCGAGATGTGCTCCTCGTCGATACCACGTTCACGCATCAGGTGTAACATTTCCTGGCTGTCCATACCCTGTACGCCACAAGTTGTGTGACCGATGATCATAACTTCGTTTACACCAAGTTCATAGATAGCAACAAGCAGCGAACGAACTGTTGAGTCAAATGGATTAGTAATCGTTCCTCCAGCATTTTTGATAATCTTCACGTCGCCGTTCTTTATACCAAGAGCAGCTGGTAGAAGTTCAACGAGACGAGTGTCCATACAAGTTACTATAGCGATCTTTTTGTCAGGGTATTTGCTGGTCTTGTATTTCTCATAAGCCTTCGTTTCCACGAA
>JAKSLJ010000008.1 GCA_024401275.1 Bacteroidaceae bacterium
AGAGCATCTGACTACGGATCAGAAGGTTACAGGTTTGAATCCTGTCGGAGTCACTGAAGCTCGCCGAAAGGCAAGGTTCACTCAGATAGCAAAGACAAATAACGGATGGCTCCGTAGCTCAACTGAATAGAGCATCTGACTACGGATCAGAAGGTTACAGGTTTGAATCCTGTCGGAGTCACAAGGTACGCCCAGTCAAGTCAACTTGATTGGGTTTTTCTATGTGTAAGCAAACGCAGCGATAAGCTTACAAAATGTCAGTTCGGGCGTTGTACGGATTTTCGGGCAGATAATTAAAAATAACGAAAATAGCCTTCTAAAACGCTTGTTTTTTCGCTCATTAACGATGCCATGAGGCATCGTTTCCATTTCGCAGTCAGTTTTGAGTAATTTCCCTAGGCGTTTTGATGCGTTTCGCAGGGCGTTTTGATGCGAAAGAGAGCCGAAAATGCGTGACATACACCGATTTTCGGCAACATTATCGTGTTTATGATACAAAGAAAACTGATAATCAGACAGTTACAATTCCGCGAGAGTTCCATATCTGCGCACACTTACGCGCACGGCACATTATAAGCCAAGGAAATCGGGTTTCAAAAAAGCAAAGTGTAAGGAAAAGTGGCGATTTTGCTAACAGGGGGCGCAGAGCGTCCGTCCGTCCGTCCGCAAAAAATATATACCCCACAATGTTTTTTAATCTCCATTCATAATATTACTTACTTTCATTAATTAAATTAATTATATATATATGAGTAAGAGAGTTTTGTATGTACAAAATTTGCGGACGGACGGACGGACGAAAAAAGGCGAAAAAAGCGTCCGTCCGTGAATAAAATAGCTAAAATCACGGGCGGACAAAAAACATATACATACCTCCCTAATTATGGAAGTATTCTTTCCATCTTATACCCATCAGAATACGTTCGTGTTGGGAGAACAAAAGAGCTCCCTTGAAACAAAGTTCATGAGAGCTATTATGAATTTCTTACTTCAAGAGATCTGGACGGAGGCGCTGCGTGCGCTCAATGGCTTGCTCCATCTCCCAATCTCGGATTCTTGCCTCGTGACCGGAGAGAAGAATGTCTGGCACTTTCCATCCCTTGTAATCGGCAGGACGAGTGTATATCGGAGCTGAGAGCAGATTGTCCTGGAAACAATCAGAAAGGGCGCTCTGTTCATCGGTGATAACACCAGGTATTATGCGTACGATGGCATCTGTCATCACTGCTGCTGCAAGTTCACCACCAGTGAGAACATAATCACCAATGGAAATCTCGCGTGTGATGAGGTGCTCACGGATGCGCTGGTCAATGCCCTTGTAATGTCCACAGAGTATGATGATGTTGTTGAGCATGGACATCTCATTGGCTATTGGCTGTGAGAACTTTTCGCCGTCTGGTGAGGTAAAGATGACTTCATCGTATTCGCGCTCAGCCTTGAGCGAGGTGATGCAGCGGTCAATAGGCTCGCACTGCATTACCATGCCAGCCTGTCCGCCATAAGCGTAATCGTCAACACGACGCCATTTGTCGAGCGTGTAGTCGCGGAGGTTATGTAGATGTATTTCTGCAAGTCCTTTCTTCTGGGCACGTCCAAGTATGGAGTTTGTCATGAAACTGTCGAGAATCTCGGGAAGTACAGATATTATGTCTATTCGCATGTTTCTTCAGGATTGTTTTTCTCCCACTCTACGTAGGCAAGGATGAGTTGATGAAGTCCGAATGCCTTCATGTTGAGATTGAAAATCACATCGAAGGCAAGGCTCATGAGTGAGTGCTGCTCTTGGGCAGAGGCAGACTCAAGAAGTGAACGGAGGTTCAGTTGAAGCTTCTCCAGTACGCCTTCGTCAATAAATCCATTGCTGTCAACAAGATTCTTCAAGAGCGAGTATTTCTTCAATGTCTCAAAGTGCTGATCAGTAACAGCTATGGAGCGTGTGCCGCGTTCGTTGGCTTGTATGAGTTTCATATTATGAGGTTTTTAGGTTAAAACTTTTTGCCTGATACAACTTTCATTACGGTAAGATAGAGTATCTTAAGGTCGAAAAGTAAGGAATGATGCTCAAGATAGTAGAGGTCGTACTCCAAACGGCGAAGCATCTTCTCCATGGTGTCTGTGTAGCCGTTGTATAGCGTAGCATAACTAGTTACGCCAGGGCGCATCTTATAGAGTTGCTCATAACGGCTGTCTTGCGCCATGATTTTATCTATAAAATATTGGCGTTCAGGACGATAGCCTATGAACGACATGTCGCCCTTCATCACATTCCAAAGCTGGGGAAGCTCGTCAAGATGATGAGCTCGAAGGAAACGGCCTATTCGGGTAAGTCGGTTGTCGTTTTCCTCAGTCAGCTTAGGCACAGACTCCTCTGCATCGACAATCATTGAACGAAACTTGTAGATGAAGAACGGTTTGCCATGAAGTCCGATTCGCTCCTGCTTGAAGATAATCGGACGGCAGCCGCCAAGTAGCATGCTCAGAATGATGATTGCGAAGAGTGGAGAAAGGATTATTATCGCTATCAGTGAAATCAGTATGTCAAATATTCGTTTCTGCATTAGTTTGGATTATAACCGAATCCGTCGAGTGCTTTCTGTGAAGAGCACCAGTCTTTGTCAACCTTGACGTAACATTCCAAATAGATTTGCTTACCAAAGAACTTTTCCAGTGTCTTGCGTGCCTCAGAAGAGACTTTCTTGAGGGCAACGCCTTGATGACCAATGATTATGCCTTTCTGCGAGTCTCGCTCAACATAGATTATGGCACGAATTCGGATAATCTTATTGTCTTCCTTGAACGATTCAACGGCAACTTCCACCGAGTAAGGGATTTCCTTATCATAGTAGAGCAAAATCTTCTCGCGGATGATTTCGCTCACGAAGAAGCGTGCAGGCTTGTCGGTAAGCTGGTCTTTATCGAAGAACGGAGGCGACTCTGGCAGCAGTTCCTTAATGCGAGTCATGAGCATGTCAATGCCAAACTTATTGCTGGCAGACATTGGGAGAATCTCGGCATTAGGCAGAAGTTTGTGCCATTTCTCAACAATCTTTGGCAGATCCTTCTGGTTTGAAAGGTCAATCTTATTGATAAGCAGAAGAACAGGAATCTTCATTTTCTGGACCTTCTCAAGAAACTCCATGTTCTTCTCTGAACTTTCAATGACATCCGTTACATAAAGCAGTATGTCGGCGTCTTGAAGGGCTGATTCGGAGAAGGCAAGCATTGACTCCTGAAGCTTGTAGTTAGGCTTCAGTACGCCAGGAGTGTCGGAGAATACTATCTGGGAATCCTCTGTGTTGACGATGCCCATGATGCGATGGCGTGTGGTCTGAGCCTTGAAAGTGGCTATTGATATGCGCTCGCCAACGAGCTGATTCATCAATGTGGATTTTCCTACATTCGGATTACCAACTATGTTTACAAAACCGGATTTGTGCATATGATCAATCAAAGACTTTGAATTCGTAACCTTGGCTAATAAGCCATTCAAGTGACTCAGGCAAGGCTGTTTTTAGTTTATCAATGCTCTTCAGTGAATCGTGGAACGTTATGATGGAGCCGTTGCGACTGAAGCGCTTTACATTGTTCACTACATCTTCCGCAGTCAGACGGTTGCTATAGTCTCGGGTTACGAGATCCCACATTATGACTTTATAGTTTAGCGCAAGAAGCCCGAACTGAGGATATCTCATCCATCCATGAGGCGGTCGGAAAAGGTCGGTATGGAGCAAGTCGTTAGCCTTCTTTACGTTTGCGATGTATTTTACCGTGCTATGGCGCATTCCGCTGAGGTGATTGAAGGTGTGGTTTCCTATGCGGTGACCTTCAGCCTTGACCTTCTCAAAGAGCTCAGGATACTTCCTTACGTTGTCGCCAACCATGAAGAACGTAGCCTTTATGTCGTATTTTCTTAGTGTTTCAAGAATGAAAGGCGTTGCTTCTGGTATCGGGCCATCATCGAAAGTCAGATAGACGGCTTTCGTCTTCTTGTCCATTCGCCAGATAGCCTTCGGATGAAGCCAACGGAGAAATATAGCGGGTTGTTCTATTATCATATCTTATGCGTTGACTACCAACCAGGTGATGTAACCGGCGCAAAGGGCGAGTAGAACGCAGCCTTCCCAACGCTCAAGTTTGTACTTTGTAAAAGAGAACAGCCAAAAGAGCAAGGCTGCCAAGATAAGCACACCGAGGTCGATAAAATTTATGGTTATTCCCTCTATCGGCTGAATAAGGCCTGTAAGACCAAGAATCATAAGGATGTTGAAGATGTTACTTCCGATAACATTGCCAATAGCCATGTCTCCCTGTCCCTTACGAGCTGCCATTATAGAGGTGGCAAGCTCTGGAGCAGAAGTTCCTGCACCTACAATGGTGAGACCAACTATTTTTTCAGAAACATCAAGTCTCGTAGCAATGTCAGAAGCATATTCCACAAACTTGTCCGAAGCATAGACAAGAACCGCCAAACCTATGATTATCAGCAATATGGCTTTCCACAGCGGCATTTCCTTCACGCCTTCTACCTGCTCATCATCACTGTCAGAAGTCTTTGCGCTACGCACGGTCATCCACATATACAATACAAAGCAGACGCAAAAAAATGCTCCTTCCAGGCGATTGAGATTGCCATTGAGAAGGAAGAGCAAAAGCGCAAGAGAGGCAAGAGCGACAATAGGCAAGTCGCGCTTCACGGTGATCGTCTTTACTGCAAGAGGTGCAATGAGTGATACACTACCTACTATGAGCAGATTATTGAAGATGTTGCTACCTACAACATTTCCGACTGCAATGTCGCCCATTCCTGCATTTCCGCTATTCGCAGCCTCGAGAGCCGAACTCAAGGAGACGAAAAGCTCAGGAGCGGATGTACCCATAGCTACAATAGTAAGACCAACAATGAATGGTTTAATATTCATTTTGATTGCTATTGCAGAGGCTCCATTTGTCATCTGGTCAGCACCAACAATGATGACAAAGAGCGAAATTATCAGTTTTAGTAATAGAAGTAACAAGGGAATCTGAGAAAGTGTGAATAGAATGAATATGAAAGATTAAAGAAGAAAGATTTGATGGAAGGGTTGCGTTCTCACATTATTGTAGGGCGAAGTTTACTGAGCCGCTATAGAAAAACTGCTCGGAAATCCTCGCCCTACAACTATCCTTGTTCCGTGACTTAATCTTCCTTTTCGTCGATAGCCTTAATCTTTTCGATTGTAAGTGCTATCTCGTCCTTGATTTTCTCCATTTGTTTCTTTACGCCATCAAGAAGCGGATTTGCCTTCTTGGTGTTAGAAACAGAGAAGAATGAGAGATTGTTCTCAACAGTTGCAAGTTCTTTCTTGAGGTTCTCAAGACGGCGAGAAAGGCTTGAACGCTCATCACCGAGATTTTCAGTAGAGTTCTTAATAGCCTTCTTGAAACGGTCAAGACGCTTGCCGGCATTTGCCTTGTTGAGCTTAGCGTATGCTGCGTCAAGAGCCTGCTTGTATTCTGTATAAAGGGTATCCTTGTCCTTGAAAGGAACATGACCGATCTTGCTAAACTCTTCTGAGAGTGCCTTCAGAACATCGCGCATGTTATCAACTGGTTCCTCAACAAGGGCCTTGAGACGAGCTACAACATCATACTTCTTCTGGAGATTCTCCTGCTGCTCGCTTCTCTGACCTGCATTTGCAGCATTACGCGCATCAAAGAACTTGTTGCAAGCACCGATGAACTCTGCCCAAAGCTCTTCACCAATCTTGTGTGGTGTTGGTCCGACAGCTTTCCATTCCTTCTGAAGATTTACGAGCTTATCGGAAGTAGCACGCCATTCTGTTGATTCAGCCAACTCCTTAGCCTTCTCAATGAGAGCCTTCTTCTTGTCAATGTTTTGAGAATATGACTCCTTGAGTTCTGCGTAGAATTGGTTCTTCTTTGTAAAGAATGCATCGCAAGCAGCGCGGAAACGCTCAAAGATCTTGGCATTCATCTTCTGAGCAGTGAAGCCTATAGTCTTCCACTCAGCCTGAAGCTCAAGCATAATCTTTGTATGTTCGTCCCAGGCAGCTGAGTTTGAAGGAACGGTCTCTGCAGCAGTCATAGCCTCTGCCTTCTCGCAAAGAGCAGTCTTGAGCTCGAGATTCTTTTCTTCCTTCTCCTTGATTGCGATATAGTGATCCTGGTAACGCTTGTTTATAACTGTAGAAGCCGTCTTGAAACGATTCCACATTTCCTCGCGCAGTTCCTTCGCAACAGGACCTGACTCACGCCACTGGTCGTGGAGAGTCTGAAGCTGATAGAAAGCGCTAATTACATCTTCTTCCTCAGCAAGCTTCTCTGCTGTTTCAATAATCTGAGTCTTTATTTCAAGGTTCTTCTTGAAGTCATATTCACGAGCCTCGCGGTTGAGCTGAAGAAGATCGTAGAATTGCTCACAGTAAAGCTGATAATTCTTCCAAAGCTCGGTAGCTTTTTCTGCTGGAACAGGGTTGATAGTCTTCCACTCTTCCTGCAGAGTTTTGAATTCCTGATAGTGTGCGCCAGTTTCCTCTGGAGTGGTTGTCATAGCCTTGATCTTGTCAAGGATATCTATCTTCTTCATGAGATTGTCAGCCTTTAGCTGCTCAAGCTCGAGGAATGCTTTCTGGCGTCTCTCACGAATAACGGAGAGTTCCGCTTTGAATTTTTCTTCGTTTTCGTCCTGTTCTGGCTGAAATTCCTCAGCTTTTCCACCAGCCTCAACGAAGGCTTGCTTCTTTGCTTCGTTGTCAGCATTACGGAACTTGTAGAAAAGGCTCTTCAGAAGGTCCACCTCCTGACGTTCTGGATCTTGCTCCATGTGAGCGAGTTCTGTAATTCTTTCTACGATTTCCTGAGTTGTCTTGTAAACAGGATACTTGTTTGTTTCTTCAACAGCGTTCTGAACTTCTACTTTCTGAACTTCTGCTGTTGCTTCCGTGAGAGATTTGTTTTCGTTTTCCATCATAAAAGTTATTGAGTGGAGCGGGTTACCTATTATTTATGCTCCACATTAATCTTATATAGGGCGCAAAGTTAAAAAATATTTTTGTTATGAAGAAAAAATCTTGAAAAAATGTTAATTCTTCATGACTGAAATGTTAATTTTTGATTATTTTACTGCGTAATGAACCGATTTTCAGTCTTTTTTAGTCTCAATTTTTCAATATTTTATTCTTGTATTTCAAGCCATCGCATCTCTTTTTCCTCAAGCAAAGCTTCCACTTCTGGCAGGCGCTTTCCGTGGGCAATGATTTTTTCAGTATCAATGTTGCCTGCGGAAAGTTCTTCCACGATTTGCGCTTTTTCTGCTTCAAGGGCAGCTATGTCTTTCTCAAGTTGTTCCAATTCGCGAGTTTCCTTATAGGAAAGTTTCTTCGGTTTGGAAGAATTGGAAGCCGACTGAACTGTGTCATTGGAAGAAAGCGTAGAGTTGAGCTTTGTATTTTGCTTGTTATTCGCCTTATTTTCCTTGGCAGTTTCCTGTGTTTTAAGCTTCTGGTAAATGCGATATTGAGAATAATTGCCAGGGAAATCCTGAACTTTTCCTTCGCCATGAAAGACAAGAAGATGATCGACAACTTTGTCTGTGAAGAAACGGTCATGGCTTACAACAATAACACAGCCAGGGAAGTCTTGAAGATATTCCTCAAGGACTTCAAGTGTCTGAATGTCAAGGTCATTGGTCGGCTCGTCAAGAATCAGGAAGTTTGGATCTTGCATAAGCACGGTACAGAGATAAAGCTTACGCTGCTCGCCGCCGGAAAGTTTCTCAATATAGTCGTATTGCTGCTTGCGAGAGAATAGGAATCTTTCAAGGAGTTGTGCTGCCGTGAGATGCTTTCCGTTGCCAAGATTCACATATTCCGCAATGTCGCGAACAACATCTATGACGCGCTGATCAGGACGAAACTGAAGACCTTCCTGAGAGAAATAACCGAACTTCACTGTTTGTCCGATATCAAACTGTCCACTATCAGGCTTTTCTAGGCCTAAAAGAAGTTTTATGAAGGTTGATTTGCCTGCACCATTATTACCCACAATTCCCATTTTCTCGTAACGGGAGAAATTGTAGTAGAAATCCTTCAATATGACAAGCTCTTCCTGCTGCGCTGAAGGCATCTTGAAAGACTTGCTAACATACTGGCATTCAAAGATTTTAGAGCCTATATAAACATTATTGTTCTTCAGGCGAACCTGACGCTCTTGAATGCGTTGCTTTGCTATTTTCTCCAGCTCATAAAAAGCCTCTTCACGATAGCGTGCCTTGTGTCCACGAGCTTGTGGCTGACGGCGCATCCACTCGAGTTCTGTACGGTAGAGGTTATTTGCACGAGCAATGGTAGCATTTCTGACATCTATTCGCTCCTGTCGTTTCTCCAGATAGTACGAGAAATTACCACGATAGGTATAGATTGTCTGGTCATCAAGTTCAAGAATAAGGTTGCAGACATTGTCCAGGAAATAGCGGTCGTGAGTAACCATCAGCAAAGTCTTATTGCCTCGACGCAAAAAGCCTTCAAGCCATTCAATCATCTCCAAATCAAGATGGTTTGTCGGCTCATCAAGAATAAAAAGGTCTGGTTCTGTAATAAGCACATTTGCCAAAGCAACGCGTTTCTGCTGACCTCCACTGAGTTCCTTGATTTTCTGATTCAAGTTCTTGATTTTCAGCGAGGTTAGAATTTGCTTTGCTTTCAGGATGCGGTTATCTTCGGCATAGTCGTAGGAATACGGATCTGAAGACGAATCTTCCGACACGAGAGCATTTGCTGAAGTTTCTGCGCTGTTAGGAGATTCAGATACCGACGCATTAAAATCGTTAGTATCAAAATCAAAGTCGGGATGTTTGCCAAAGCAAGCTTCGAGGACAGTGGATTCTGGATTGAAATTCTGCTTTTGCTTAAGAAAACCAACACGAATGCCATTGCGAAAGATAACCGAACCAGAATCTTGCGGTTCATCACCAGCAATAATAGAAAGTAAAGTGGATTTGCCGGTTCCATTCTGGGCAATAAGTCCAACTTTTTCACCTTCACCAATAGCAAAGGAAATATCATCAAAAAGCAGACGCTCGCCAAATCGTTTGCTTAAGTTCTGTATGTCAAGAAATGGTATCATCCTTTATTTTCCCTTTCCCAATCTTCCCATTCTTTCATTGCTTCCTTCCAGTCGGTTTGTTCACCTGACTCAATGGCTTCCTGCTGCGCTTTGGCTGCATCTTTCTGCTTGTCACGCTCGCGTTTTTCCTTCATGGAAGCGATTGTTGCGTCGTCAAGAATGCGAATGGCACCGCGCTTTATGCACTCTTGCAAATCTTCTTCGCCAAATGCCTTGCCCTGAACATTGAAGTCAGAGATATTGAACTCAAAGTCAACACGCAGAGTATGGCGAACTTGTTTCTGCTGAAAACGAGTGCCAGTACATTTCAGTTTCAGAAGTTTGCTTATCTGATTTATTTCGCTTTGTGAGTATTTGTTTCTGCCCATATCTTAAAAACAACTGAAGCAATTACGCACAAAATGCGCATTTGCTTCAGTTTTTTCATGCCTCACGCGCAAAGACATGAGGCAAGTGGATATTCTAAATTTAGAAGAGGAATGTCTTCTCAAGCCAATAGCAAGCGATACCTGCGATGTAACCTACGAAGGCAATCCATGTAACGTTCTTGAGGTACCAGCCGAATGAGATGTGCTCAAGACCCATAACAACAACACCTGCTGCAGAACCGATGATAAGCATAGAACCACCAACACCAGCGCAGTAAGCGAGAAGCTGCCAGAAGATACCGTCAACCATAAGGTTTGGAGCAGAGTCAATAACATACATCTTCATAGAAGCTGCTACGAGAGGTACGTTGTCAACGATTGAAGAAAGAATACCGATAGCACCTGTAATGAGATAGTCATTACCAATAGCCTCATCAAGCCACTGTCCCATTGCTGTAAGTACGCCGATTTCAGAGAGAGTAGCAACAGCCATGAGGATGCCGAGGAAGAACATGATTGTTGACATATCGATACGAGAGAGCATCTTTGTTACACGCTTAGCGAGTGGATCGTGCTCTTCCTTCTTGCGATAGATAAGTTCAGTGACTGTCCAAAGGATACCAAGTACGCCGAGGATTCCGATGAAAGCAGGAAGCTCAGTGAGAGTGTGGAAAACTGGTACAGAGCAAAGACCACCTACACCAAGGCAGAAGATAAGGTTACGCTGAAACTTTGTCAGTTCAGAAACAGAAGATTCCTTCTTGTCAACAACCTCAGGAAGTTCGCCATGGAGATGCATCTGCATAACGAATGTTGGCACGATGAATGCAACGAAAGAAGGTACGATAATCTCAGAAATTACGCCTGCTGCTGTAATTGTCTTACCTGCCCAAAGCATGATAGTAGTAACGTCACCTATAGGTGAGAATGCACCACCGGCATTAGCTGCAATGATTACGCAGACAGCATACCAGATACGGTCTTTCTTGTCCTGAACGAGCTTACGGAGGATCATGATCATCACGATGGATGTTGTAAGGTTGTCAAGAACAGCAGAAAGAATGGCTGTCATGAAGGCAATCTTCCAAAGAAGAGAACGCTTTGTCTTTGACTTGAGAGCACCACGAACCCAGTTGAAACCACCGTGCTGATCGACAATCTCAACGATTGTCATCGCACCCATAAGGAAGAAGAGTGTTGTACCAGCCTCACCGAGGTTCTTCTCGATAGCTTCACCTAGTTCCCAACTTGCAGGAAGAGCTGAGCCAAGAAGGCCCTCATGACCAAGTGCAAGGAGTGTCCAGCACACAACACACATCAAGACAGAGATAGCTGCCTTGTTGATTTTTGTTACGCTTTCAATGGCAATGAAGAAGTAGCCAATGACGAAAGCAGCAACGATAATTGTAATAGTTGACATTTTATTTTTAGATTTTGTTAAGTTTTTATTGCCTCAAAAAAGCGAAAAAACCATTTTTTCGGGCGCAAAGTTACATTTTTTTTCCCATTTACTAAATAATATATAAAATAATTGTTAATTTTGCACTCAATATTTACTTACTAATCAATCTTTATCAACCGAGGAACTTTCTAATACTACAAAAAATCAAAATAATTATATTATAATATGAAAAAAACATTTATCACTCTTTCAGTTGCACTCATCTCTCTCTGCTTCTCTGTAGAATGTGTTGCAAAGAAGGCTCCAAAGTACGTATTCTACTTCATAAGCGATGGAACTGGCTTGAACATCGTCCAAGCAGCAGAACATTACCGTGCAGACATTAAGGGCTACACAAAGACAGGACTTAACAACGAAGTTTGCGCATACGCCAACGAGCCTTTCATCTTCTCGCAGTTCCCTGTTGTTGGCGCAGCAACTACTTACAGTGCAAGTTCTCGTGTAACCGACTCTGCGGCGTCAGGTACAGCTCTTGCTTCAGGACATAAGACAACTAACGGATTCATCGGTGTACTTCCTGATAAGACAACTGAGGTTTACAGCATAGCAAAGAATGCGAAAGCTCTTGGTATGGCTGTCGGTGTTGCTACAAGCGTAACAATCAACCACGCAACTCCTGCAGCTTTCTTTGGTCATTATCCTGACCGCAACAAGTATCATGCCCTTGGCCACCAACTCGTTGATTGCGACTATGTGGATTTCTTCGGCGGTGCTGCCATTGCTCAACATTTTGACGAAAAGTGCGACTGCAAGAGCGACCTCTATGACCTTGCAGAGAAGAAGGATTTCGCTGTTTGCCGTGGTGTTGCAGAATATGACAAGCGTGCAAAGAATGCGAAAAAGATGATTCTCATCCAGAACGCGGAATTCGGCGAAAACATCAATTACGCTATGGATCGCAAGCCAGGTGAACTTACTATTGAGCAGGTTCTTGAAAAGGAAATCGACTTCCTCATGAAGAAGAACAACGGCAAGGGTTTCTTCCTTATGAACGAAATTGGAGGTCGTGTTGACTGGGCAGATCATTCTGACGATGCAGGTGGTGCGTTCGCTGAACTTGAAGCCGTAAACCGCTGCGTTCAGATTGCATACGAATTCTACAAAAAGCATCCAAACGAAACTCTTATCGTGATGACTGCCGACCATGACACTGGTGGCCCTAACCTTGGTATTGGAAAGTATGAGATGAACCTCAAAGCCCTCCAAAGCCAGAAAATCACAAAAGATTCTTATACTGACTATCTCGCAAAGCTTCGCAAGGAGACAAACAACAACGTTTCTTGGGAACAGATAGAGCAAAGCCTCAAGGATCTTTGGGGACTTGGTTCTGTACACAAGCTCACAATGAAGCAGAGAGCAGAACTCATGACTGTCTATGAGGAAACTTTCGGCGAAGGCAGCAAAATGATGATGGAAAGATCTCTCTATAAGAGCAACGAAAGACTCTCTACCGTTGCTTGCAGAATGCTTGGAGACATCGCTCAGATTGGCTATGCTCATGGCGCACATACAGCTGACTATGTTCCAGTTTACGCAATCGGTGTTGGAGCTGATGAGTTCAAAGGAATGAACGACAACGCAGAAATTCCACAGAAGATTGCTAAACTCATGGGCAAAGAACTGAAGTAATCGGACAGAAACAACAAGTTCAGAAGTTAACGTTAACCTTCCCCACCCTATGCTGGCATTCCTATTTCGTTTCTATCAGATAGCCTTTGCAATTCCAGTATTCTTTATATGGACATTGTTTATCTGCATTGTCATCATCATAGGTACACTCTGTGGTGGCGGAAAATTCTTTGGCTATCAGCCGGCAAAATGGTGGGGATGGGTCGTTATTCGAATGCTCTTTCTTCCTGTAAAGGTAGAAGGAAAAGAGAATCTGGAAAAAGGGAAATCTTACGTTTTTTTGGCAAACCATCAAGGCGTTTTTGACATTCTTCTCATATATGGTTTTCTCGGATACGATATACGTTGGATGATGAAATATCAGCTTGGCAACATTCCTGTTTTTGGCACTGCATGTAAGAAGATGAGAAACATCATGGTTGACAACAGATCTGTCGCCAAGGTCAAGAAATGTTATCGTGAAGCTCGCGAAATACTGAAAGGTGGTACTTCTGTTGTCGTTTTTCCGGAAGGAGCTCGCACATGGGACGGCAAGTTGCGTCCTTTCAAGAAAGGAGCTTTCATGCTTGCAGACGAGTTGCAACTGCCAGTCGTTCCAATGACGATAAATGGCTCGTTCAAGGTAAAGCCACGCTCCAAAGACTTTTATTTCTGCTTTTGGAGCCCGTTAAAGCTTACCATTCACAAGCCTATAGAACCAATCGGACAGGGCAGCGACAACATTGATCGCCTCATGAAACTCAGTTACGCCGAGATAGAAAAAGACGTCGAAGTTTGATTATCATCAAAACGGAATGTGTTAATGGCACATTCTTTAAACTTTAACCTATAAATGTTTGTAACTTTGCAGTTGCAAATATTGCCGATATGGCTCAGTTGGTAGAGCAACGCATTCGTAATGCGTGGGTCACGGGTTCGAGTCCCGTTATCGGCTCAAGTTGAGTATTCTTTCATTTATATAAGAATATTTACGTCAAAATCTTTCATTTTTTGACAACATAGTATTTTGCATTTTTTGCGCAAAAATTAAGGAAACAAAAAATCCATAGGAAAACGATGTAAAAGGCATAGGATTTTGATGCGTTTTCCTATGACTTTTAATACGTTTTCCTATGGCTTTTGGTACGTATTCCTTTGCTTTTCCACAAATTGACAACCGACAAACACATTGCTGCCTTCTGTTGCGCAACAAAAATATACGCAGAAAACCTTTATCTATCAGTATCTGTTATTGATTAGATTCTCGTCAACATCATAGTCATTACGGCGGCGATTGCCTTCATCACGATATGAATTGTCATCGCGACGATTACTCTCGCCAAGATCTTCCTCATTTATGAGAGCGTCTTGGTCAATGTTTCTGAGATATTCGTCATAGTCAACAGTATCTGTTTCCGAATAATATGTGCTATCGTTGTAATTAGCCTTACGCACTGGCTCGCAAGTAAACATTGCCTCATCAAAATCAACTCCTGACGGAATTTGGAAATGACCGCGATATTTATAGAATCTGGAGTCGCCGAGCACTGCATGCATAAAGCGTCCGCAAATTGGCAGAGCAGTCCTTCCACCATAACCTCCTGTACGGAAATGGATGCCTCTGTATTCTCCTCCTACCCACGCTCCACAAACAAGATTTGGAGAGACACACATGTACCAACCGTCAGAGTTGTTATTCGTTGTACCTGTCTTTCCACCGAAATCCGTATCGGTAAAGCCTTCTACATAAGAGCGGAGAGGAACAGATGTGCCATGTGCGTCTTGCATACCGCCTTTGAGAAGCTGTTGAACATAGAAAGCAGAGACAGCTGGAATTGCACGATCTTCTTTTGTTTTTGAAGTATAAACTACATTTCCATCATGGTCGAGAATCTTCGTTACCAGAACCGGCTTGACATGCACTCCGTTGTTAGCTATCGTAGAATAGGCATTGACCATCTCAAAAAGCGTAACATCCGACGCTCCTAAAGCGAGCGAAGGTTGTACATCCAACTTGCTTTGGATGCCCATATCATGAGCAGTTTCGGCTATTCGCTCCACTCCAAGTTCCTGACCAAGACGAACAGCAATGGAGTTAATGCTTCGTGCAAAGGCAGTTTTCAGCGTAAGAGAGTCACCAGAGAACCTGCCGCCAGCATTTCCAGGTGACCAAACAACATTCTTATGCTGTTTGGAATCCCAAACTGTAAGCGTAAAGTTTTCGTCGCGACGACGGTCGCACGGCGTAAGTCCCTGATTCATAGCTTCTGTATAAACAAAAAGCTTGAATGTAGATCCGGGCTGACGCATTGCTCTTGCCTTATCGTATTGCCATGTGTTGAAATCCACATCTCCTACATAAGCACGAACATAACCCGTACTTGGTTCCATCGCAACAAAGCTGCAATGCAAGAACTTCACCATGTATTTAAGAGAATCAATAGTTGACATCTCCTTCTCAACATAGTGCTTACTATTTTCGTAAGTGAATACCTTAACCTTATGTTTCTTATTCAGATAATAATTGATGGAATCCGGATCATTCGGGAATTTAGCATTCAACTGCTCATACACAGGGAGTTTCTTGATAGTTTTATTAATAAACTCAGAATCAGGATTACCATGTTCATCGCGCCAAGGGCTATCCCCACTCCACTCCGCATTGAACGAAGATTGAAGAGAACTCATCTGATTCCACGCAGCTTGCTCAGCAAACTTCTGCATACGAGTATCAATGGTGGTGTATATTTTCAAGCCGTCTTCGTATAAATCGTAGCCTTCTTCATCGCAGAATTCTTCAAGTTCCTTGGCAACAGCTTCGCGGAAATAAGGTGCCTGACCATCCATTGTCTTCTCAAAATTGAGCGAAAGAGAGATCGGCAAGGCAGAATATCGCTCCAACTCTGCCGCAGAAAGATGTCCGTGCTTATGCATAAGCTGCATAACTACATTTCGACGCTGCAGCGAGTTCTCCGGATTAATACGCGGATTATATGTAGTAATGGCTTTGAGCATACCGACAAGTATGGCACATTCATCAACGGACAACTCTTTTGGTGTTTTGTTAAAATAAGCCTTAGCAGCCGTCTTTATACCATATATATTGCCACCAAACTCAACCGTATTGGCATACATAAGAAGAATCTCATCCTTGGAATACGAGAACTCAAGCAAGAGAGCAGTAAACCACTCCTTCGTCTTCGTTATTGCCATACCAAGCCCAGGCACATGACAGAGAGGTCCTGTGCTATGACTTGAGCGCGTATGAAAAAGATTCTTTGCCAGCTGTTGCGTAATAGTAGAAGCACCGCGCGCCTTGTTTCTCAAAGCGGCATCCTTCATAGCTCCAAGAACTGCCTCCAAATCTATACCGTTATGCTCATAGAAACGCTCATCCTCAGTATCTACAAGTGCATGCCAAAACTCTGGTGTAATGGCTTTATAGCTTACAGGAGAACGATTTTCGTTATAGAATTTTCCAATCTGGACACCATCGTCGCTATAAACTTCCGATGCTATAGGGCTTTTTATGTGCTTAACATCATAAGGCGTAGGACAGCTACCGAAAAGTCCTAGAAAGTTTACAAGAACCATCAGGACAAACATCAGGAAAGCAACTATAAGAGACGCAACAAACAGAAGCGCTTTAGTGTACCAAGCTCTTCCACGGTATAGTTTGATATACCAACGCAACATCCTATAAATCAGCTTGAACGGCCATGTTAATATACGCAATAATATCATCTTCTTCGTTTGGATTAAACCATTTTATGCTTTTGTCGCGACGGAACCAAGTCAATTGCTTCCGGGCATATTTTCGGGAATTGTTCTGAATCTTTTCGATAGCTTCAGGTAGCGTCAAAGCACCATCGAAGTATTGAAAGAGTTCTTTATAACCAACGGTGTTAAGAGAATTCAGATCGCGATATGGATATACACTTCGCGCTTCTTCTATCATGCCATCGTCTATCATTTGCAGAACACGTTTGTTGATACGGTCGTAGAGTTCCTCTCGCGGACGATCAAGTCCTATCTTCACCACCTTGAAAGGACGCTTTATTCTTGTATTGGTGCGGAAAGAAGTGTATGTCTTCCCTGTTTGATAGCAGATTTCAAGGGCATGAATGATGCGTTTAGGGTTCTTGAGATCAACGATGGCATAATACTCAGGATCAAGCAGACGCAGTTCATCGCGCAACTTTTCAATACCTTCTTTCTCATAGCGGCTGAGCAGTTCCTGGCGTATTTCCATCTGAACGGTCGGGATATCATCAATACCATTGCATAC
The DNA here is from genome assembly GCA_024401275.1 of Bacteroidaceae bacterium. Classification (GTDB taxonomy): domain Bacteria; phylum Bacteroidota; class Bacteroidia; order Bacteroidales; family Bacteroidaceae; genus Prevotella. The sequence continues at coordinate 16,850 of JAKSLJ010000008.1, forward strand.
GGCATCAATATACATCATTGAACCGCCAGAAAGAAGGTGGATTTTCTGCTCAGAGTGCTCATCAATCAAAGCAAGTACATCTTTCTCATAGCGGGAGGCACTATAGTAATCATGGATGGTAAGATTTCCCACAAAGAAATGCTTCACCAAGCTAAGATCTTCAGGCGTAGGCGCAGCAGTACCTATCGGCAACTCCCGATACATTTGTCGGGAGTCACAGTTAATCAGCGGAATGCCAAGGTGCGTAGCAACCTTCATGCATAATGCCGACTTTCCCACACCTGTAGGACCTAGGATTACTATCAGCGTCACCTTATTCTATCTTCAAAGATTCGTAAGCTTCTTTCTCAACATCACCCATCTCATATTCCTTGGCTGCATCTGCCTTAATAGCAGCAATCCACTCATTATAAGCGTCTTCCGAATCCTCATCTATTGTCTCAAGATCAGAGAAATACTTATCAACAATGTAGAGAGTGTACTGTCCAAGGTATGATTCATAAGCCGCAAAAGCCTCATGGAGAGAGTTTTCGAGCGACTCTATTGACTTATAGTCGTTATATTCAAGGCTATTGATAATGTTGTCAAGGTCAACTTTCGGAAGCAGAAGGCCACCAAGATCATGCCACTGGCGAATGTACTCGCGTTCGTAGCTGTCAGTAGCAATATTCTCCTTGTTCATGTAAACGAACATGAGCAATGCCTGACGGTAGATTTCAAGTCCTTTGACAAGTGAACTTCTCTTAATAACACATCCGTTGTACTCGTATTCAGCTACATCGTAACCGTATTCGCTCTGCAGATATTCAAGCGTGTCTATAGCTTTTTCAATCTTCTCAACAACATAAGGTGAGAGCCAAGAGAAGTTGATAAGGCTTCGCTTGTAGTTGTTCTCGCGCTTGTCTCGCTTTGGCCATTTGTTCACATCGCGGTAAGTTCCAAGAGTCAGAAGGTTACGAGCAGGCACAAGCCATGTTTTCTTGCCATCTCCGAACACATAAGAGAAAGGAATATTGCGAGTATCTGGATGTGTGGAAATCTTGTTCATGCACATAGAGAACGCACCGATGTTTGCTGGATGGAGAATGTGAGCTCCACTGGCTGTCTTGCTTCCGCGCTCAAGTGTTCCGTAGTGAACAGGGCCTATCTTATATGCATGGTTAGAATAGTTTGTAGCAGAACCGGCATTATAGAATGAAATGTCAACTCCGATGAGCAATGTACTCTTATGGTGAGAAGCAGAGAAAGGTCCGCAGAAAGCAGCACATGCCTCACCGTTACTCATGTATGAGTTAGCAAAGAACACTGCATTTTCTGCTTGGAAACCATTGGAAATGGTACATGCCTCACCTACAAAGCAATTTGTAAGAAGAGCATTGTTCAATACGGAAGCACCATTTACGAGAATACAATCTTCCATGACAACGCCTGTTCCGACATAAATATTAGCATCGCCTGAACCCTCTATTGAGCATTCTGTTAGTCGCTGTGCGCCCGTTATTTCGCAGTAATTGCCTATCTGACAGTTGATGATTTCCTTGACATCATGTATGATAGTATCATGACCAACATGTCCGAAAGCAGTATTGATGTTGAGGGTTTCGTTGCGAACAAGGTTATAGAGGTTATCATAAGCCTGCTTCTTATGCTTGTTGCAATATACCATCAAGGCAGCAATATTACTTGTAAGACCATTGAAAGCAATGATATTTCCATCACCAGCTTCGTTGAGAACAGCGATTGTCTTTGTCTTTGTATCTGCGTCGCCGGTATTCTGAAGCAAACCAACCTTAGAGATATAGCAGTTGTCGCCAATCTCGTAATTACCTATAGCAGAATAAAAAACTCCAGAATGGCGCTTCACATTAGGAGCAATCTCCACTTCCTTGTCAAAAGAGCCAAGAGAAACTTCTCCGTAAAACTCTACACCACGAACATATTCTGGCGAGAAATTCTCTGCCACTGTGATACTTCTCCAGTTTTCAGCTACACATCCCTGGCGCTGCAACTGTTCAATTTCATCTATTCTAAGACTGCGATACATAGTATTTTGTTTGATATTGTTTTTATGGTTTATATTTTTATCATTTCAATTCGTCTCTGCCTCGCTTTAACATTCATACCAATTATTACACCGAGACATTTGAATTCTACTCATAATCGTCAAGACGGTTGTTCCAAAGGTATTTACGCGTCTCATTTACGATTACTCCACTGAGGAAGATGAGAGCAATAAGGTTAGGAATAGTCATGAGCGCATTTAGACAGTCGGCAAATGTCCAAACAAGGCCAAGATCCATCGTTGCGCCCACAAAAATTGCAATTACATAAGCTATTCGGTAATAAACAGCTTTAATATTCAGATACTGCGCAGCACGCTCTCCATAGATCTCCCAACCGATTATCGTAGAGAAAGCAAAGGTGAGAAGGCCAAAAGCGAGGAAAGGTGCGCCGTAAGGAATCATCGAGAATGCCAATTCTGTAAGAGTGTTTCCATTGGCACTTGAACCATCAGTAATTCCAGGATTTGCGATAATCGTGCTGACGATGACAAGGCCTGTAAGCAAACAGATGACAACGCTGTCCCAGAATGTTCCACTTGAACTTACCAAAGCCTGACGGACAGGGTTTCTTGTCTTTGCAGAAGCAGCGACAATAGGCGCACTACCCATACCCGATTCATTCGAGAACAAACCTCTAGCTACACCATAACGACAGGCAAGCATTACCGTACTACCGACAAATCCACCACCTGCAGCAGAAGGCGAAAAAGCTCTCTCGAGAATCATCTGAATGGCTGGCCATATATAGGCGTGGTTCATGCAAAGGATCACCAGACATCCTATTATATAAAGCACTGCCATGAAAGGAACAAGTGCGGTACAAACTCTTGCTATGCTCTTGATTCCACCAAGAAGAACAGCTCCGGCAAGAGCCATGACTATCAAGCCACTTATCCAAGTTGGAATGCCAAAGGCTTTGTCAGCAAAAGTGGAAATGGCATTTGCCTGAACAGTGTCGCCGATGCCAAAGGCAGCCAAGGCAGTAAAAAGAGCGAAAGTAATACCAAGTTTCTTCCAACCAAGTCCTCTTTCAAGGGCGTACATAGGACCGCCATTTACCTTTCCGTCTTTATCCGTAACACGGTATTTCACGGCGAGCAAGCCTTCCGCATATTTTGTAGCAATGCCGAAAATAGCTGTTATCCAACACCAGAATATTGCACCAGGACCTCCAAGCGAGATTGCTGTTGCCACTCCTACGATGTTTCCTGTTCCGATAGTCGCAGCAAGAGCTGTTGCAAGAGCGCCAAACTGAGACACTTCACCGTCGGCACCATGATCTTTCTTAAGCGAGAGCTTTATAGCTTTGAAGATATGTCGCTGTGGAAATTTAAGGCGAATAGTCAAGAAGATGTGAGTGCCAAGCAGCAAGATCATCATCGGCCAACCCCATAAAGCGTCAGCCAAAGCGGTTATTCCGTCTGCAAGGAGCGTTCCAATATTGTCAAAAAAATCAGCCATAATAAATAATATATGTATAAGTTTAGTTGTGTTGAGACAGACGAATCAATCATTCTTTTCCGGAAAATTCTTTCATTACCTTAAGAATGTCTTCTTGGGAATCTGTAAGTGTAAGAAGAAGATTCTTCATTTTTCCGGTTGCCATCAAACCTTCAAGCAGAGGATAGATAGGCATTTCCTTTGTCCAGAATTCCTTGCCAAAGAACACCATAGGGCTACTATACCCGAAACTGAGGTAGTGGTTTTGCGTTACATCCTGGAAAATTTCCTGAACAGTACCTGCACTTCCAGGAGTATAAATTATACCGCCGAAAGCGTAAGTCAGTATGGTATCTTCGCGAATACTGTTGTCAAAGAACTTTGCGATATGAGTTGCTAGCGGAGTAGCAGGTTCATGACCATAAAGCCATGTAGGAATGCCTAAACTACGGAATCTCTTCTGAGGGAAACGCTTCATGACGGCAAGCGCTGTTTCAAGCCATAGTTCATCCTTGTAGCAAGGCGCTTTTCGCATTATATCAAGGGCGAGTTTCACCTCATCGTTTTTTCGTCCTGCCATCCATGCACCCAAATGAGTAGCTTCCATCGCACCAGGGCCACCGCCACTTATCATGAGAAAGCCTTCTTCGGTAAGGCGCTTACTGATATAAACGACATCAGCATATTGCTTATCAGTACGCAGCAAACCGTGACCGCCCATTATTCCCACCTGAGTTTTCTCTGGGTAGTCAGAAAGGAAATCACGCATCAGTCGGCTTATGCAGCTGTCATGAAGCGACCGTGCCAGCATCTCGTCTTCAGGTGCCTTGCAGCCTTTGCCAGATTTCATATAATGATTATAGACGCGAGTGTCAAAACAATCATTAAAAGAATCTGGTTGTCCCGGCTTATATTCATTATATAATAGTTCAGCATTATAGAGTTTATCAACGAAAAGCTTGTAAGGCTTGTCCGCCGCTGCATCTCTAAACTGTTGTATGATTTCTGTTTTTGTCATATTATGTCTGGATATTCTTATTTATAGAACTAAGTATTTGCTAATTCTTTTAGTGGCAAAATCAATTCTTATAAAAATATCTTTCAATCTTGCTTTCGTCTGAGTTTTTCCAGAACACGACTACCTTGTCGTCTGGCAACAACTGAGTGCCACCACTAACAAGTTGTCCTTGACCATTGCGGACAAGACCACCAATAGTACAATTCTTCGGCAATCCTAGTTCAAAGACTTTCTTCTTTGCGGCTTTGGATTCTGCATGTACCACAAACTCAGCAACATAAGCGTCAGCGGTAGTAAGATAACTCAAGTTAGAAACTTCGCTCTTGTTGAGTAGCATCTGATAGATTGTTGATGCTGCAATAGCTTTCTTGTTTACAATCGTACCGATATCAAGCCCAACTGCCATTTCTGCATAATCCGGGTTTTCTATGACACAAACTGTCTTTCTCACACCAAGTTTCTTTGCTGCGAGGCAGGCAAGGATGTTTGTCTCAGCATTTCCGGTACAAGCAACAAAAGCCTGCATTCCCATAATACCGTCGCGCTTGAGGGCAGACATATCTCGACCATCCTCCTTAAGAAGAAGGAAATTCTTTCTGTCAACAATGCTCGCAACCTTATCGCCTCTCTTACCATTCTTTTCAAGAACAGTAATATTCATATAGTCAGGAATTTCCTCCAAAGCCCTAAGTGCCGTATCGCCAGCGCCCATGACCATTACATTCTTAATATCAGCGTAGTTCTCCTTTCCCACTATCTTGCGAATATAGGAAATGTATTGTGGCGTTGTCATGAAATAGACAAGATCAAGGAGTTTCAGCATATCTGATCCTCCAGGCACCAACGTTTCATTGCCACGCTTTATAGCCACGATGTGGAACGGTGTTGCTGCATCAGAAAGCTCACACAAAGGAACATTCAGTATCTGTGCATTTTCGCGCAACTTTATACCGAGCATCACAAGCTGGTTGTCGCAGAAGTCAACTCGCTGTCTAACCCACGAGAGTTTAAGACCTGCCGCTATCTCCCTTGCTCCGAGATGTTCCGGATAAATGATTGAATCTATTCCGAGTGACTTGAATGTTTCGCGATTCCTTTCGTTATTGTTCTCGCTACTATTCACCTTTGCCACACATTGTTTGGCACCAAGATTCTTTGCCAAAGAACAAGCATACAGGTTCTTCTCCTCACTAAGCGAAACTGCAATAAAAAGATCACAAACATTCACTTCTATAGCCATAAGATCGTTGATAGAGGTAGGAGAACCGCAATAAGTAAGTAGGTCGAATTCTTCTGACAACTTGTTAAGCCTATCAGCTTCAGGATCAATAACCGTTATATCATGGTCGTAACGGGTAAAAAGCCCTGATAGATAGGTACCAATGTCGTGAGCACCAGCAATTATAATTCTCATATATAGTTTATTCCTTCTATATTAATGCCACCGATTGTTTTATTCCATCCACATCAATTCCACAAATTTCCTGCAATTGTGAAACAGTTCCGTGGTCAATGAATTTATCTGGTATTCCCAGAATCTTAATCTTAGGCATCATTAAATTTTCTTCATCACATATTTCGCAAATAGCTTCAAGCACAGCAGAGCCAAAACCGCCTTTTCGGCAGCCATCCTCTACGGTAACAATCTTCTTGAATTTGCGTACTACATCCTTTAGGATATTCATATCCAGAGGTTTCAGGAAACGCATGTCATAATGTGCAATCGTCTTTCCCGGATTTTCCTCTTCATATTCAGCTATCGCTTTTGCAGCATTATTACCGATATTGCCGAGCGAAAGAATTGCCACATCATCGCCATCCTTTAACATCCGGCCTTTTCCTATTTCCATTTCCTCAAAAGGTTGCTGCCAATCAGCTACAGCACCACAACCACGAGGATAACGGATAACAAAAGGCGAATTACCGTCAGAGTTCTTTTTGCTTTCTCCTGAATTTACAGCAACAGCCGTAAACATCATATTGCGCAGTTCCACTTCATTCATAGGTGCGCAAATCGCAAGATTCGGCACAGGGCGAAGGAAAGCGAGATCGTAAGCACCATGATGAGTAGAGCCATCTTCTCCGACAATGCCTGCCCTGTCAAGGCAGATCACGACAGGAAGCTTGAGAATAGCCACATCGTGAATGACATTGTCGTAAGCACGCTGTGAGAAACTGCTGTATATGTTACAGAAAGGAAGAAGCCCTTCCTTTGCCAAACCGCCGGAGAATGTTACGGCATGACCTTCTGCAATACCCACATCGAAAACCCTATCAGGCATTTCTTTCTGCATGATGTTCAGGGAGCAACCCGTTGGCATGGCAGGAGTAATGCCTACAATCTTCAGATTTGTCCGTGCCAATTCCAACAATGTATTGCCAAAGACATCCTGATACTTTGTGAGTTCCTGGGTTTTCTTCACGCGTTCTCCTGTCTCTGCATCGAACTTTCCCGGTGCATGCCAAACGCGCGGATTCTCTTCGGCTGGCTCATAGCCGTGGCCTTTCTTTGTATGGATGTGGAGAAGTCGTGGACCTTTCATGTCCTTTATCTGACGGAGTATGCGTACAAGTTCCATGACGTTATGTCCGTCGAAAGGTCCGAAATAGCGTATATTGAGTCCTTCGAAGATGTTTTGCTGTCCGCTGATAGCTGACTTCACTGCATTACTGAAACGAAGGATCTTGTTTTTCCTTTGCAAGTCAAGGTGACCGGAATCTTTCATCCAAGAAGAAATCTTGAACTTCACCTTGTTGTAGGTTTCGTTTGTGTTGAGGTTCTTCAGGTATTCCTTCATTCCTCCGACACTGTTGTCGATACTCATGTCGTTGTCGTTGAGTATGATAAGGAGGTTGTTAGGAGTTGAAGAAACATTGTTCAAACCCTCAAAAGCCAAACCGCCGCTCATGGCGCCATCGCCAATGAGGGCAACGATGTTGCGCTTGCGTTTTTCTACCGAAGGAGATGCTTCGGAAACGGTGGCAGTTTGCAGGTTATTTGCCACAGCCATGCCAAGTGCAGCAGAAATGGAGTTTGAAGCATGACCGCAAGTGAAGGTGTCGTACTCGCTTTCCTTAGGTGATGGGAAAGGACGAATGCCCCCAAATTTGCGATTTGTACAGAATTTCTCTCTTCTTCCTGTCAGTATTTTATGGCCATAAGCCTGATGACCGACATCCCATACGATACGGTCTTCCGGAGTTTCAAAAACATAATGCATGGCAACCGTAATCTCCACAGCACCAAGGCTTGAAGCCAAATGGCCAGGATTTACGGATAGTTCACGCACAATGTCTTCGCGAAGTTCATTGCATAGCTGCGGCAGATCCTCGACTTTAAGTCGTCGAAGATCCGCCGGATAGTTTATTGTTTCAAGTAATGTCATTAGAGAAGAGCCATTGTGTCAGAAGCAATCATAAGTTCCTCGTCAGTAGGAATTACGACAACCTTAACCTTTGAGTCAGGAGTAGAAATTACTGCCTCTTCACCACGGATTGTAGCATTCTTTGCAGCGTCAATCTTGATGCCCATGAATTCAAGTCCCTTGCATACTTCCTCGCGCATAGGTGTCTGGTTCTCACCAACACCCGCAGTGAACACGAGAACATCAATGCCACCCATTGCAGCAGCGTATGCACCGACATACTTCTTGATGCGATAGAAGTAAGAATCCTGTGCAGTTACTGCCTTTGGCTCGCCAGCAGCAGCAGCGTTCTCAACATCACGCATATCTGTGAAACCGCAAAGGCCATATACACCTGACTTCTTGTTCAGGAGATTAGACATGCCGTCAGCGTCAAGGCCAAGCTTCTTCTGGATGAAAGTGATAGCACCACCGTCGATGTCACCAGAACGAGTACCCATCATTACACCCTCAAGTGGAGTAAGACCCATTGTAGTATCAACACACTTGCCGTCAACAACAGCAGCAAGAGAACCGCCGTTACCGATGTGAGCAGTTACCATCTTTGTGCCTTCTGCCTGCATTCCGAGGAACTCAAGTGCACGAGCAGAAACATAACGATGAGATGTTCCGTGGAAACCATAGCGACGAACACCGTACTTCTCATAGAGCTCGTAAGGAACAGCATAGAGATAAGCCTTAGCTGGCATTGTCTGGTGGAAAGCTGTATCGAACACACCTACCTGTGGAAGACTTGGCATAAGTTCCTTAACAGCGTTTACACCCTTGAGGTTTGCAGGGTTGTGGAGAGGAGCGAGGTCGTTGCAAGCTTCAAAAGCAGCAAGCACTTCGTCAGTAAGAACAACACTCTGGTTGAACTTCTCACCACCATGCACCATACGATGACCTACAGCATCAATCTCAGAAAGGTCCTTGATAACGCCGATTTCAGGGTCAGTAAGGAGAGAGAAAATGAACTTGACACCCTCAGTATGCTCAGGGATGTCGTGCATAATCTGCTTCTTCTCGCCGTTAGCGAGCTTAACCTTAACGAAAGCGTTGTCCAAACCTACGCGCTCAGCACCACCGCTTGTCATTACGCTCTTGTCGTCCATGTTGTAAAGAGCGTACTTAATTGAAGATGAACCGCAATTCAATACAAGAATTTTCATTTGACCTTCCCCCATCCCCTTCCTTGCAGGACGGGGAGTTAAATGTTTATTCTCCAGAGGGAAATGGAGTTTATTGTGTTAATTATTTTGTTCTATTATAGACCTTACCAACCAGAGCATTCTCTTCCCCGTCCTAAAAGGAAGGGGTTAGGAAGGTCCTTATTTCGCATCCATTGCCTGGCAAGCTGTGATAGCCACCATCTTGTAGATGTCGTCAACAGAACAGCCGCGAGAAAGGTCGTTTACAGGACGAGCGATACCCTGAAGGATAGGGCCGAGAGCCTCAGCACCAGCAAGACGCTGAACGAGCTTGTAACTGATGTTACCTACTTCAAGGCAAGGGAATACGAGAGTGTTTGCGTGACCAGCAATAGCAGAACCTGGAGCCTTCTTCTCGCCAACAGATGGAACGAGAGCTGCGTCTGCCTGGAGCTCACCGTCAACCTTGAGCTCAGGAGCAAGTTCCTTTGCCAACTTAGTTGCCTCAACAACCTTGTCAACGACTTCGTGCTTTGCAGAACCCTTTGTAGAGAAGCTGAGCATAGCAACGCGTGGATCCTCGAAACCAGCCACACTCTTTGCTGTCTGTGCTGTACAAACGGCAATCTGAGCGAGCTGAGCTGCATCTGGCATAGGAGTAACGGCAACGTCACCTACAACGAGTACACCGTTCTCGCCATATTCTGGCTTGTCTGTGATAAGGAGCATAGCACCGGAAACGCAAGAGATGCCAGGAGCACACTTGATGATCTGAAGTGCAGGACGAAGAGTTTCGCCTGTTGTAGAGAGAGCACCAGAGATCTGACCGTCAGCGTCACCCATTTTGATGATCATACATCCGTAGTAGAGAGGATCCTTGACGAGTTCGCGAGCTTGCTCAATAGTCATGCCCTTCTTCTTGCGAAGTTCAGCGAGAGCAGCAGCATATTCCTCTGCCTTGTCGCTGTTTTCTGGGTCGATGAGAGTAGCCTTGTCAATATTCTTAAGACCGAGTTTGTCGGCAAGTGCATGAATCTTGTCGATGTTACCAAGCAGAATGAGATCTGCAATGTCCTCAGCGAGACACTTGTCTGCTGCAGTAAGAGTGCGCTCTTCCAAAGCTTCTGGAAGAACAATGCGCTGCTTGTTAGCTTTAGCGCGAGCGATAATTTGTTCTACTAAACTCATGGTAGTTATGATTTATTATTATTTGATTAGTTGTATAATATCGCAGCAAAGTTAAGAATAATTAGCCAATAGACAAAAAAAATATTGAATTTCATTATAAAAAAATCAAAAAACATGGCATTATTGCATAATTTTCCTTACTTTATTAATGATAAGGGAGATTTTTTTCTAACTTTGCGCACTAAATATGGAGCTAAAAAAATCAAAAAAATATGACCTTGAACGCACCAGGCCTCTCAGATTGGTGCTTTCTTTCATGTCTGTCATCGCCGCTGTTGCCATGATTGCAAGTGCTCCATTCATTCTGTCTTCCGTCATGCAAAACAGCATGTATGACGACGAGACGATAGAAGATCTCAACCTTGAGTTTGACGACGAAGACATGATTGCAGCCGTACAGACGGAGGTGCAAGACGAGGTTACTGAAATACTGAAGCCCGTGGAAACAATCACGGAAGCCATAGAACCGCCAGAAGTGAACGAAATGGAGGCGGTGAAGGAAGAAATCGTCGAAACGGAAACTCCACCAGATGTTGTGGAAAACATACCCGAAGAACTTCCCATGCAGGAATCGGAAGACGCAAAGCCGATAGATCGACCTGATCAGGAAGATCCTGAACTTGCAGAGCAACTTCCTGAATATCCTGGTGGAATGACGGAGTTCGTTACATGGCTTACACGCACCATAAAATATCCGCAGCAAGCCATTAACCAAAAGCTAAAAGGCGAGGTTCAGATTTCGTTCTTCATAGAAAAAGACGGTTCGCTGACAGACATAAAGGTCTATAAATCAGCCAATCCGATACTTGACGAAGAAGCTCTACGCGTGGCAAAGATGATGCCAAACTGGAAGCCAGGAAAACGAAAAGGCAAAGTATGCCGAACATTCTTCATAGTACCAATTGAATTCAATCCAATACAATTATAAAAATGCTTTCTCTCTTCACAAAATATCTTGAGCAGTCGGAAATCCACAAAGCTCCGCAAGGCATCTACGACCCGATAAACTATGTGCTCTCAATGGGTGGCAAGCGCATTCGCCCAGTGCTTATGCTCATGGCTTATTCGCTTTACAAGGATGATCCTGAGACGATTCTTCCTGCCGCTCTTGCCATTGAAACCTACCACAACTATACGCTTCTTCACGACGATGTGATGGACAAGGCGGATGTGCGTCGCGGTAAACCTACCGTCCACAAGAAATGGAACGAGAACGCGGCAATTCTTTCAGGCGATTCCATGCTCGTTCTGGCTTACCAGCGAATGCTCGAGGTAAAGAACAAGCGTCTGAAGGAAGTGCTTGATCTTTTCACGACAACAGCATTGGAGATTGGCGAAGGTCAGCAGTACGACCTTGAGTTTGAATCTCGCATGGATGTTGCTGAGGAAGAATATATTGAGATGATTCGCTTGAAGACATCCGTTCTTCTGGCATGCGCATTGAAGATTGGTGCAATCCTTGCCGATGCTCCTGAGGAAGAGTGCAACAAGCTCTACGACTTTGGCATCAATATGGGCTTGGCGTTCCAACTTCAGGACGATTATCTTGACGTTTATGGCGACTTCAAGACTTTCGGAAAGGCTATCGGCGGCGACATTCTCTGCGACAAGAAGACATTCATGCTCATCAACGCCATCAACAAGGCAGACGGCTTTGATTTCGGCAAGCAGTATGATACTCCACAGGAGAAAATCTCTGCCGTGACGAATCTCTACAACGAATTGGGCATTGACCGTCTGGCTCAGGAGAAGATAGAATATTACTTCAACCTTGCACGAAAGAACCTCGACTCCGTTTCCTTGCCACTGGCTACCAAGCAGCCGCTGTATGACTATCTTAATGATATGCTAAAGCGCGAGAAATAAATATGAACTACAACGAATCTCTTCAAGAACTCCAGCGCATAGTCATGGAACTTGAAAATAATCCGACAGACATTGAGGAACTGTCCAAGAAGCTTAAAAGAGCGCAGGAACTGATAAAAGCCTGCAAGGACAAGCTCACTAAAACAGACGAGGAAATACAGAAACTAATAGAAAACAAAAACTAAAACATCTAATATATTATGAAAGAAGAACTTGATTGGGCCAATCTCGGCTTCGGTTATCGCAAAACCGACTACAATGTACGCTGCTACTATCGCAACGGTGAATGGGGCGAAATAGAAGTATGTTCAGAGGAAACTATTCCTCTCCACATGGCTGCCACTTGCCTCCACTACGGACAAGAGTGTTTCGAAGGACTCAAGGCTTACCGCTGTCCTGACGGCAAGGTGCGCGTATTCCGCAGCGAAGAGAACGCTGCTCGTATGCAATCAACATGCCGCGGCACACTCATGCCAGAGCTTCCTACTGAGAAATTCAACGAGATGGTTGACAAGGTTGTCCGTCTCAACGAGCGTTTCATCCCACCTTACGAAAGCGGCGCTACCCTCTATATCCGTCCACTCCTTATCGGTACTGGCGCTCAGGTTGGTGTTCATCCAGCTAATGAATACATCTTCCTTATCTTCGTTACTCCGGTAGGTCCTTACTTCAAGGGCGGTTTCTTCGCTAACCCATATGTTATCATCCGCGAGTTCGACCGTTCGGCTCCTCTCGGAACTGGTATCTACAAGGTTGGTGGAAACTACGCTGCTTCTCTGCAGGCAAACAAGAAGGCTCACGACATGGGCTATGCTTGTGAGTTCTATCTCGACGCAAAGGAGAAGAAGTACATCGACGAAGCTGGTGCAGCTAACTTCTTTGGTATCAAGAACAATACATACGTTACTCCAAAATCAACTTCTATCCTTCCTTCCATCACAAACAAGTCACTCATGCAGCTTGCAGAGGACCTTGGCATGAAGGTTGAGCGTCGCGCTATTCCTGTAGAGGAACTCGCTGAGTTTGAAGAGGCAGGCGCATGCGGTACAGCTGCCGTTATCTCTCCAATCTCCAAGATTGACGACCCTGAGGTTGGCAAGTCATACGTTTTCGGCGACAAGCCAGGACCATGGTCAGAGAAACTCTTCAAGAAGCTCGTTAATATCCAGTACGGTATTGAAGAGGATGTTCACGGATGGACACGCGTAGTAATCGGCTAATTGATAGAATGATATGAAAAAGAAAGCCCTTATTTATGTGATTACGGTATTGATTCTAACAGTTATTGGTTTCGTAATCAGATTACTTTTGAATTTAATAGTTGGCTATACATCTGAAAGTTACACCGAACTATTAATAGAATCATTGGGCTTTTCTATCGTATTTATTCCTATTTATAACTGGTCACAAAATAAATTTAAGAGTTAATTTGCACAAAAGGGTCAGACCCCTTTGTGCAAAAATCTCTCAAACGACCTAATATGGGCAAAGGAAAACTTGCGAAATTCGCTGATATGGCATCATACGAGAACGTGTTTGAATACCCGTTCTCTGTGATGCAAGATGTTCCTTTTGACATGAAGGGACATTGGCATGAGCTGTACTTCAAGAACAATAACCCTATCGTGCTCGAACTCGGGTGCGGTAAGGGTGAATATACTGTGGGCTTGGCGAAGAAGTTCCCTGACATGAACTTCATCGGCATTGATATCAAGGGTGCGCGAATGTGGACAGGTGCCACACAAGCCATTCAGGAAAAGCTGCCGAATGTTGCCTTCATCCGTACGAATATCGAACTCATAGAACGCTTCTTCACTCAAGGCGAAGTGAGCGAGATATGGGTTACTTTCGCCGATCCTCAGATGAAGAAAGTGAACAAGCGCCTCACTTGCACCATGTTCCTTGAGCGTTACCGTAAGATACTGAAAGACAACGGCTTGGTACATCTTAAAACCGACTCCAACTTCCTCTTTACTTATACGGAATACATGGCTGAGCATAACAATCTCAAAGTGCTTACCAGTACCCGAAATCTCTACGAAGATTGCAAGAAGGTTAACAAACTTTCCCTCGCCGCTTCCATACAGACATACTACGAGTCAATGTGGATAGATCGCGGCCTTGACATCAAATACATGGTGTTTGAGCTTCCGCAGGAAGGCACCCTTACCGAGAGCGAACGCGAAATTCCGCTCGACGAATACCGCTCATACCAACGCGACAAACGCTCGCCAAAGGATTCTGCGGTGTAAGGACCCGCCCCCTAAAATTGTAAATTGTAAATCAGTAAATTGTAAATCCCCTTGAATAACCGAAAAGAACAACTTGCCGCCCTTGAGCGCCTGCTCGATGTGCTTGACCGCCTTCGTGCAGAATGTCCTTGGGACAAGAAGCAAACATATCAGTCGCTACGTCCGAACACCATAGAGGAAACTTTCGAACTCTGCGACGCCCTCATGAAAGAAGACAAGAAGAACATCTGCAAGGAACTTGGAGACGTTCTCATGCACGTCATGTTCTACTCAAAGATCGGTTCCGAGACCGAAGACTTTGATATTGCCGATGTTGCTAACCAGCAGGCAGATAAGCTCATCTTCCGTCATCCTCACATCTATGGTGAGGTTAAGGCAGATACTGCTGACGATGTTCTCAAGACTTGGGAGAAGATTAAGCTTAAGGAGAAAGATGGCAATAAGACAGTTCTTGCCGGCGTTCCGGCTTCGCTTCCTTCGCTCATCAAGGCTTATCGCATTCAGGACAAAACGCGAAATGTCGGCTTCGATTGGGACAACCGCAAGGATATCTGGAAGAAAGTTCATGAAGAAATCGATGAACTTCAGGCAGAACTTGAGCGCATAGATGCGGCTGTAGCCAACGGAAACGACGAAGAGAAGAAGCTGGCAAAGGCTGATGCAGAGATGGAATTCGGCGATGTGCTTTTCTCTATGATAAATGCGGCGCGTCTATATAAGCTAAATCCGGACAATGCCCTAGAATCAACAAACCAGAAGTTTATCAAACGCTTCAATTATATTGAGCAAAAGGCTGTTGAATCCGGCAGATCCATTGCTGACCTGACATTGGCTGAAATGGATAAATACTGGGAAGAAGCAAAGACACTTCCTAAGGATTGATAGCTGTCGGGGTATGGGTGTCCTATTTGGGTAACAGTTATTATGTTACTTTGTATATATTTTCTTATGAAAGGCAACTATATTTTCTTATGAAAGGTAACATAGTAACATAATAACTGTTACTTTTATAACTGAGGGGGAGTGTTACTTTGAAATTCTATTATAATATAATAGGCTTCTTGAGTGAGGGGGTGGGTGTCCTATTTTGGTAACAGTTATTATGTTACTATGTTACCAAATTGCCATTTTTGCATTATTGGAATTTTCCCCTAAAAGAACGCATAATTCCATTTTCGGAAAATGAAGCATGGGAAAAGGTCACTTTTTTCGCGAATTATTTTTTTATAGAAAAAATTATCCTTACCTTTGCAGCGAAAACAAAAGCCATTGGCAAACGAGGCGGAACAAATAGGCAAACGATGTGAAAGTCATAGAAAAACGGGGGGAAACAAATAGTGGGACAAGGCGGTTACGAATGGGGCAAACGAAGCGGTTACGAATGGGGCAAACGAGGCGAAACGAAAAGGTAGCCGAATCAAATGCTAGAAGAAACATGTAAAACTGACATTTTGTAAGGTTCAAAGATGATATAACTCATGCTTTGTGTGCGCAAACAGCATTTTTACTGACACTTTGCTACAAAATACGCAAAAAATGCTTACCTTTGCACATGAAAACGGTAAGGCGCAGATTGCCTCCGTACCAAAGCACGCTTTGGATCAAAATGAAATCTTCAAAAAACTAAACACTTAAACATGGAAATCAAAGAACTAGACAGCGTTGTAGTACGCTTTTCAGGTGACTCCGGCGACGGTATGCAGCTCGCTGGAAACATTTTCTCTACCGTTTCCGCAACAATCGGTAACGGTATCTCTACTTTCCCTGACTATCCTGCCGACATCCGCGCTCCGCAGGGTTCTCTTACTGGAGTTTCGGGCTTCCAGGTACACATTGGTGCCGGTGCAGTTTACACTCCTGGTGACAAGTGCGACGTGCTCGTAGCAATGAATGCTGCTGCACTCAAGACTCAATATAAGTACGCAAAGAAGGGCGCCACCATCATCATCGACACAGACTCTTTCGGTCCTAAGGATCTCCAGAAGGCTGAGTTCAAGACTGAGGACTACCTCGGCGAGATGAACATCGACCCTGATTGCGTTATCCAGTGTCCACTCACTCAGATGGTTAAGGATTGTCTCGCTGAGTCTGGCATGGACAACAAGGCTATCATGAAGTGCCGTAACATGTTCGCTCTCGGACTTGTTTGTTGGCTCTTCAACCGTGACCTCGAACTCGTGAACAACTTCCTCCGCGAGAAGTTCGCCAAGAAGCCAGCTATCGCAGAGAACAATATTAAGGTTGTTCAGGCAGGTTTCGACTACGGTCACAACGTACACGCTTCTGTACCAAACACTTACCGCATCGAGACAAAGAACAAGGTGCCAGGACGCTACATGGACATCACTGGTAACAAGGCTACGGCTTACGGTCTTATCGCAGCTGCTGAGAAGGCTGGCTTGAAGCTTTACCTCGGTTCTTATCCTATCACTCCTGCAACTGACGTTCTCCACGAACTCTCTAAGCATAAGTCACTCGGCGTTACAACTGTTCAGTGTGAAGACGAAATCGCTGGTTGCGCTTCTTCTCTCGGCGCTTCTTTCGCAGGTGCTCTCGCCGTAACTTCTACATCAGGTCCTGGTATCTGCTTGAAGTCAGAGGCTATGAACCTCGCTGTTATCATGGAACTTCCACTCGTTGTTCTTGATGTTCAGCGTGGTGGTCCTGCTACAGGTCTTCCTACTAAGTCAGAGCAGACAGACCTTCTCCAGGTTCTCTTCGGACGTAACGGTGAATCTCCAATGCCTGTTATGGCTGCAACTTCTCCAGTTGACTGCTTCGACGCTGCTTACGAGGCTTCAAAGATGGCACTCGAGTACATGACTCCAGTCGTTCTCCTCACAGACGCTTATGTAGCAAACGGTTCTGGCGCATTCAAGCTCCCTAACCTCGAGGATTATCCAGCTATCAATCCTCCTTACGTACCAGAGGAAATGAAGGGCACTTGGGCACCTTACAACCGCAACGAGAAGGGCGTTCGCTACTGGGCTGTTCCTGGTCGTGAAGGTTTCACTCACATCCTCGGTGGTCTTGAGAAGGACAACAAGACAGGCGCTATCTCTACTAACCCTGAGAACCACGACCTCATGACTCGTCTCCGTCAGCAGAAGATCGACAATATCGAGGTTCCAGATCTCGTTGTTGAAGGCGATGTTGACGACGCAGAACTCCTCATCGTAGGCTTCGGTGGTACTTACGGTCATCTCCACGCAGCAATGGACGAGATGCGTGCCGCAGGCAAGAAGGTTGCACAGGCACACTTCAAGTTCATCAACCCACTTCCAAAGAACACAGAAGAGGTTCTCAAGAAGTATCCGAAGGTTGTGGTAGCAGAGCAGAACATGGGTCAGCTCGCCGGCTTCCTCCGCATGAAGATCGACAACTTCGTTCCAGCACAGTACAACGAAGTTAAGGGCCAGCCATTCGTAGTAGAGGAACTCGTTAAGGCTTTCAACAAGATCTAGGGATCTTTGATCAAGTAATAAAAAATCAAGAATTAGAGAATTAGAGAATTTTTATCCGCCAAGTTCTTTTATTCTCTTGAATTCAATAAGAATTTTGAGAAAATAGCACAAAATAAATTCTCTAATTCTTGATTATAAAAATAAATATAGTCACTAACTTATAAAATATAATATCAAGAATTATAGAATTTAAGAATTTTATCACATGGCCTTGTTGTACGAAAAAGAAAGTAACATTCTTTTAGGATTGGCTTTGCAATTGCATCGAGAACTGGGATGTGGATTTAAGGAGAAAATCTATCAAGATGCTTTTGAGATACTACTCCAAGAGAATAAGATTCCTTATGAAAGGGAAAAGAACATAAGTTTGACTTTCCATGGGAAGATTCTTCAGCATGAGTTCTACTATGATTTTCTTTGCTTTGACAAAGTCGGAATTGAAATAAAGGCTGTATCTGAGTTGACGGGTGAGTTTGAAGCCCAGATAATAAATTATCTACACGTCAGCAACCATAAGTTGGGACTTCTTTTAAACTTTGGAACCCAAAGTCTTGAGTATAAGTGGTATCCCAATGAATGGCATTACAGAACAAGAAATGAAATAGGATAAAATATAATCAAAACATTTGAAATAATTCTCCAATTCTTGATAATAAACGAGTAAAAATAATCGTCAGGAAAAAGAAAATTCTCTAATTCTTGATATTAAAAAAGAATAGTTATGGAATACTCTCCGAATTCTTATAAAAAAGGACAGCCACGTTGGTGTCCTGGATGCGGCGACCACTTCTTCCTCGCATCTCTTCATAAGGCAATGGCTGAGATCGGCGTTGCTCCACAGGATATTGCAGTAATCTCTGGTATCGGTTGTTCATCTCGTCTGCCACACTACATGGCAACTTACGGCATGAACACTATCCACGGTCGTGCAGCAGCTATCGCTACTGGTGCAAAGGTTGCAAATCCAAACCTCACAGTATGGCAGATCTCTGGTGATGGTGACGGACTCGCTATCGGTGGTAACCACTTCATCCACGCTAACCGTCGTAACATCGACCTCAACATGATCCTCCTCAACAACCGTATCTACGGTTTGACTAAGGGTCAGTACTCTCCAACATCTCCACGCGGATTCGTCAGCAAGTCGTCTCCATACGGAACTGTTGAGGATCCATTCCGCCCAGCAGAACTCTGCTTCGGTGCTCGCGGTCACTTCTTCGCTCGTGCCGTTGCCACAGATGCTCCTGGCACTGTTGACGTGCTCAAGGCAGCTTACAACCATAAGGGCGCTTCTGTCTGCGAGATCCTCCAGAACTGCGTTATCTTCAACAACGGTACTCACGACTCTGTATATTCTAAGGAAGGACGTGCCAAGAACGCTATCTACGTAAAGCACGGTCAGCCACTCATCTTCGGTGAGAACAACGAGTACGGTATCATGCAGGACGGCTTCTCTCTCAAGGTCGTAAAGATCGGCGAGAACGGCATCACAGAGAAGGACATCCTTGTTCACGATGCTCATTGCGAGGACAACACTCTCCAGCTCAAGCTTGCCATGATGGACGGCACAAACGGTTTCCCTATCGCTCTCGGCGTAATCCGTGATGTTGACGCTCCTACATACAACGATGCTGTAGAGGCACAGATTGAGGAAGTGAAGGCTGCTAAGAAGTACCACACTTTCGCAGAACTTCTTGAGACAAACGATACATGGGTTGTTGAATAAAGACAACCCATATCTTAAATAACCAATAAAAGATATGAACAAAATCATCCGTAAGCAACAATTCTCTGAGAAGGTTTTCCTCTTTGAGATTGAAGCTCCCCTGATTGCCAAGAGCCGTAAAGCCGGCAACTTTGTAATCGTACGCGTTGACAAGCGTGGCGAGCGTATGCCGCTGACCATTGCCGATGCAGACATCCAGAAAGGCACTATCACACTTGTTGTCCAGGAAGTGGGCTTGTCAAGTAAGAAACTCTGTCAGCTCAATGAAGGCGACTATGTACTTGACATCGTAGGTCCTCTCGGTCAGGCAACTCACATCGAGAACTTCGGTACTGTTATCTGCGCCGGTGGTGGTGTGGGCGTTGCTCCTATGCTTCCTATCATCAAGGCTTTGAAGGCTGCCGGAAACCGCGTTCTTTCTGTTATCGCAGGTCGTAACAAGGATCTCGTAATCCTTGAAGACGAAGTTCGCGCCAACTCTGACGAGCTCATCATCATGACTGACGATGGGTCTAATGGCGAGCAGGGCGTTGTGACTGTCGGTATCGAGAAGTTCATCAAGCAGGAACCAAAGATTGACAAGGCTTTCGCTATCGGTCCTCCTATCATGATGAAGTTCTCTTGCCTCCTCACTCAGAAGTACAACATTCCTACTGACGTTTCGCTCAACACAATCATGGTTGACGGAACTGGTATGTGTGGTGCTTGTCGTCTTACTATCGGTGGCAAGACAAAGTTCGTCTGCATCGACGGTCCTGAATTTGACGGAGCTCTCGTTGACTGGGATGAGATGTTCAAGCGCATGGGCACTTTCAAGGCTGCCGAGCGCGAAGAAATGGAGAACTTCGAGCAGCATGTTTGCCAGCTTGAAGCTCCTGCAGAATCTGCCCCTGTGGCTGAAGCATCAGCTTCTGCTCCAACAACAGAGCCACTTGAGGTTCTTATCGACCGCAAGGCAGAATGGCGTGAAGCTCTCCGCAAGAGCATGAAGGCAAAGGAGCGCACTCAGATTGAGCGTGTTGTTATGCCTGAGCTTGATCCTGTTTACCGTGCTACAACTCGTCTTGAGGAAGTAAATACAGGTCTTACTGAAGAACAGGCTCTCTGCGAAGCTAAGCGTTGTCTCGACTGCGTTAACCCAGAGTGTGTTCAGGGTTGTCCTGTAAACATCAATATCCCATCATTCGTTAAGAACATCGAGCGCGGCGAATTCCTCGCAGCAGCAAAGGTTCTCAAATCTACATCTACTCTTCCAGCTGTCTGCGGTCGTGTTTGTCCACAGGAGAAGCAGTGTGAGAGCAAGTGTATGCACATCAAGATGGGCAAGAAGCCGGTTGCCATCGGTTATCTTGAGCGCTTCGCTGCTGACTACGAGCGTGAGAGCGGAAACATTTCTGTTCCAGAACTCGCACCAAAGAACGGCAAGAAGGTTGCTTGCGTAGGTTCAGGTCCTGCTGGTTTGAGCTTCGCTGGTGAGATGGCTAAGTACGGTTATGAGGTTACAGTCTTCGAAGCTCTCCACGAGATTGGTGGTGTGCTCAAGTATGGTATTCCTGAATTCCGTCTGCCAAACGCTATCGTTGACGTTGAGATTGACAACCTCAAGAAGATGGGCGTGAACTTCGTTTGCGACTGCATTGTCGGCAAGACAATCTCTGTAGAGGAACTTGAAGCAGAAGGCTTCAGCGGAATCTTCGTTGCTTCTGGTGCTGGTCTTCCTAACTTCATGAACATCCCTGGCGAGAACGCTATCAACATCATGTCTTCTAACGAGTACCTCACTCGTGTGAACCTCATGGATGCTGCTAACCCTAAGACAGATACTCCTATCAATTTCGGTAAGAAGGTTCTCGTAGTTGGTGGTGGTAACACAGCTATGGACTCTGTCCGCACAGCTAAGCGTCTCGGTGCTGAGGTTACTCTCGTTTACCGTCGTTCTGACGCAGAGCTTCCTGCTCGTGCTGAGGAAGTTAAGCATGCCAAGGAAGAAGGCATTATCTTCAAGACTCTCCACAACCCAGTGGAATACATCGCTGACGAGAATGGTTGCGTAAAGCAGGCTGTACTCGCAGTAATGGAACTCGGTGAGCCAGACGCTTCAGGTCGTCGTTCTCCTGTTGACACAGGCGAGCGCGTGACTATCGACTGCGACCAGGTTGTTGTTGCCGTAGGTGTTTCTCCAAACCCACTCGTGCCAACATCTATCAAGGGCCTTGAGCTCGGCAGAAAGAACACAATTGCCGTTGACGACACAATGAAGTCTTCACGCGACAATCTCTATGCCGGTGGTGACATCGTTCGCGGTGGTGCAACAGTTATCCTCGCTATGGGTGACGGTCGCCGTGCTGCCCTGAACATGCACGAGAAGCTTTCCAAGTAATTTGGAGTATCTCTAAAAATATAAATGTAGGACGATGCTTTTTGAGCAAACAATAAAAGCTCTGAAATATCCGCCCTACTTTACGTTTTTATATAATGCGTGTTATCTACAACAAATATTTTCCTTTCAAACCTTTTCTGGCGACAAACATATTTGGCGTTATCCTCTGCCGTGGAAAGAAAGGAAGATTAAGCGATGTAGATATCAACCACGAATACATTCATACACTTCAGCAGCGTGAACTCTTTTTCATAGGGTTCATGCTGCTGTATTATTTTGAGTGGCTTTACTGGCTGTGCAAATTGCGTGGTTTCATGAAAGCATATTACGCAATAAGCTTTGAGAGAGAAGCATATCGCAACGAGAAGAATCTGAAATACAGCAAGACAAGGAAGAGATTTGCGTGGTTTAAGATTCTGCGCGAAACATCACCTATAGTTCATGAAAGCTACAATTTCTTCAAGGATATTGCGAACTTCATAAAGGACGACTTCCGACTGTCAAAGTATCTTTATGTAGCTTTGCTTGCCGTCACAATAGTTATCGGGCAGGTTTACTTCAACATCTACGACATTATCATTGCTCCTTCCTATAAGGACGGAACTTCCATGCTGCGTTTGCCGTTGGTTTATTCGACGGCTTACTTTCTCGTCCTTATTCCTACGCTCTACATGCATGGAGAAATCCATCGCCTAAAACAATGGCAAGCATGGATTTTTCCTCTTATCCTTGTGTCTATAGACGGCGCAGGACAAGGTTTTGACGCCTATCGCCAATGGATAAACAATGCGGAAATGTATAATAAAGAGCGATTTTATCTGAAACTTGTCAGCTCTTTCTTTTTCCGTTCCATAGCTATTGTTTTCTCTTTGTGCTGCTTCAGATGGCTGACAACAGGCAAGTTCGGATTGTTCGGATTAAAGCGTTCAGGCAAATACCTGAAAACCTATGGTTTGATCTATTGCCTATTGGTTCCAATTTTCGTCGCTATTTCCTTCACACCGCAGTTCCTCAATTTCTATCCAAAGATGAACATCGAGTACTGTCATGGTTGTTTCGATTGGGCAGATTGGAAGATAATCTCCCTGTTCGAACTCTGCTATGCAAACGATTTTATCGGAGTAGAAGGAATGTTCCGTGGCGCTTTGGTAATTGGAATGACAAAGTGGCTAGGACCTCGTGCAGTATTGCCTATGGCAATAACCTACATGTGCATCCATCTCGGCAAACCTGACCTTGAGCTTTGCTCATCAATCTTCGGTGGCTACATTCTCGGCATTCTTGCCTATCGCACACAACATCTTTGGGGTGGAATAATCATTCACCTTGGGATAGCCATGCTCTTTGAAGCGCTTGGATTGTTTCGCTTTTATCTATAACTTTTTTCGCTTTGCTTCTGATTTTCGCAACTTCGCTCAAGTTTCATACAATTGTAATCTTAAAAGTTGTTAAGTCATTATTATTTTTCGTAATTTTGCAGCCGAAAACAAAATTATTTATTAACAAAACCAATATTTATTATGGCAAAACTTAAGCATGTTGCCCTTCTTTTGGTGCTCCTTTTGAGCGCTATGGGCGTACAGGCACAGGTGACAACATCGTCTTTGAGCGGTAAGGTCACTGACAAGGAAAACCTTGAAGTTATTGGCGCTTCAGTGAAGGCTACTCACACTCCTTCGGGAACTCAGTACACAGCCATCACAAACATTAACGGCCAATTCAACATTCAGGGTATGCGAGTAGGAGGACCTTACACAGTTGAGGTTTCTTACATCGGTTACGAAACAAAGAAAATCTCTGGCATCACTCTCCAGCTTGCCGAAAACACAGAGATCAAGGCTGTTCTCGGCGAATCTGCAGAATTGCTCAACGAGATTGTTGTTGTTGGTCGTGGCACAAAGTTCAACCAGATGAAAACTGGTGCTGCAACAAACATCACTCAATCCATGATTGCAGAAATGCCTACAGTCAGCCGTAGTATTACTGACTACACTCGCCTCTCTCCTTACGGCGGCAACGGCATGACATTCGGCGGTTCTGACGGTCGTACTGCAAACTTCACTGTCGATGGTGCTGACTTCAACAACAACTTCGGCCTTTCTGACAAGCTTCCTGGTGGCGGTAATCCTATCTCTATCGAAGCAATCCAGGAAATTCAGGTTGTAGTTTCTCCTTACGATGTTCGTCAAACAAACTTCATCGGCGGTGGTGTGAACGCTGTTACAAAGTCAGGTACTAACGAGTTCCAGGGAACAGCTTATGTTTACCACCAGAACGAAAACATGCGTGGTTCTTCTGTTGATGGCACTCAGATTACAACTGCTCGCGACAAGGATCGCAAGACAACTTACGGTTTCACTCTCGGTGGCCCTATCATCAAGAACAAGCTCTTCTTCTTCGCAAACTACGAGGCATCTCGCGTTCCTACTCAGGTTAACCGCTGGCGTGCAAATGGCAACACAGGCATAAGCAATGTTACCGACTATCTCTCTCGTACTAAGGAAAGCGATCTTCAGTCAGTTTCTGATTATGCTAAGAGCAAATACGGTTACGACACTGGTTCATACAATTCTTTCCCTGCTGACGAGAAAACCGACCGCTACATGGCTCGCCTTGACTGGAACATCAATAACAACCACCGTGTTGCTCTCCGTTACAACTACACAAAGAACCTTATCTGGAACTCTCCTAACGGAACTTCCATGGATGGTGGCGCTCGTATGCCTAGCTATCGTATGTCAGACAGATCAATGTCATTTGCCAACTCAATGTACTCTATGGAGAACATCTCTAAGTCTTGGTCATTCGACTTGAACAGCCGGTTCTCTAACAACATCCAGAACCAGCTCCTCGCTACTTATTCTCAGCACGATGACATCCGCGGCACAAACTCTGCAGATTTCCCATTCATCGACATCCTTGATGGCGACATCACTGGTGGCGCTGGCGAAGACAACTACATCGCTCTCGGTTACGAGCTCTTCACATATAATAATGGTGTACACAACAATGTGCTCAACATCAAGGACGACGTAAACATTGACCTTGGCAAGCACAAGCTCCTCGTTGGTGCTTACTACGAGCATCAGATGGCTGACAACGCTTACATGCGTAACGGTACTGGCTATTATCGCTACAACTCAGTAAGCGACTTCCTCAACGGCGCTGCTCCTGAAACAGTTTGTCTTACTTACGGTTATGGCGATGAGAAAAATCCTGCTGCTCGCGTAACATTCAACAAGGCAGCAGTTTACGCTCAGGACAACTGGACAGTAAACGACAAGTTCAAGCTCAACCTTGGTATTCGTTTCGATGGGCTTTTCTTCGACAACAAGGACCTCATGACAAACAACGCCATCCTTGACCTTGACTACAACGGTCGCCACATTGATACAGGCAAGTGGCCTTCTGCTGGTATTTCCATCTCTCCTCGTATCGGTTTCACATACGATGTTCTCGGCGACAAGAGCCTTACTCTTCGTGGTGGTACAGGATTCTTCTCAGGACGTATTCCTCTCGTGTTCTTCACAAACATGCCAACAAACGGTGGTATGGTGCAGTATCAGGCACAGCTCACTGCAAAGAAGAACGACCTCAGCAAGTTTGCTGGCGGCCTTATCAAGGAAGAAGGAAAGTCATATGCAGAATCTCTCAAGAACTTCCTCGTTCAGAACTATGGAATGCCTGCGACAATCACTCCAGATCAGGGTTCTAAGCCATCTGCAGTAAACGGCGTAGATTCTAAGTTCAAGATGCCACAGGTATGGAAGACTTCTCTCGCTCTTGACTATCAGTTCCCTACAAGCTTCCCTCTCATGGCTTCTGTAGAAGGAGTTTTCACAAAGACACTCAACGACGTTTGCATCTCTGACTGGAGCATCAATCCTGTAGGTGGCTATGCTCGTTTCAACGGCGCAGACAATCGTCCTATCTACCCAGATAATTTCCGTTCTGGCACAAAGGCTTTCGTTCTCGAGAACACAAACAAGGGTTACGGTTTCCAGGGCAACATCACTCTCAAATCTAATCCAACAAAGTGGCTTAGCCTTGAAGCTTCCTACACTCACACAGTTAAGAAGGAACTCACTTCTATGCCAGGTTCTGCTGCTGAATCAGCATTCACTTACGTTCCTACAGTGGAAGGTCCTAACAACATCCGCCTCCACAACGCTCTCAATGTTACTCCAAACCGCTACTACGTAAAGGCAGCTGTTCATGACAAGAATGGCAATCACTTCAGCGCCCTCCTCGAAGGCTTCCAAGCTTCAGAGAGCTGCTCTTACATGATGCAGAACGACATGAATGGCGACGGTTACAACTACGATGCTGTTTACATCCCAACAGACGCTCAGGTTGCTAACGGCGAGTTCCGTTTCAAGACACAGGACGATGCTGACCGCTTCATGGCTTATGTTCACAACAGCGACTACCTAAAGGGCATTCAGGGCAAATATACTGAAGCTTACTCCGTTTACAAGCCTTGGGTTCACCGTGTTGATGTTTCTTACAAGCACGACTTCAAGTTCAAGGTAGGTCCTACTGCTCACAAGTTCCAGCTCTCTGCTGATGTAAAGAACTTAATGAACCTCTTCAAGAGCTCATGGGGCGTAATGAAAGGCCTTGACGCTTCTCTCGGTTCTTCTGGTGCTGCTCGTATCCTCAAGTACGAAGGTGTTGACAAGGAAGGTTACGCTACATTCTCAACTCCAAAGGCAGTTAGCGGCAAGACAGAGACATTCACTTTCAACCACGCAATCTCTCAGTGCTGGTACATGTCTATCGGTATCAAGTATTTCTTTAACTAATAATTAATAACTGATAAAATCATGAAACTTAAAAATTTCTTTATTGCGATACTCGCTATAGTAGGTCTTACTTCAGTTATTAGCTGTAGTGAAGATTTTAAGCCAACATACCTCAATGGTTTGACTGTTTCTCAGTCATATGTGTCTCTCAACGACAAGGACACTTCTACTGTTAATATCACTGTCAATGCCAATGCCGACTGGTCAATCGAAATGGATGAAGCTACTGCTAAGTGGCTTAAGATATCTCCTATGAACGGCAGCGCTGGTTCTACGAATGTAGCTTTCTCTGCTGGAGCTTACGAAGGACGTGAGGCTACCGTTAAGATTGTTTGTGGCGATAAAACTCAGATCATCAACGTCATTCAGGGCAAGGCAACAGTGCAAACTGCCACTTGCGCAGAGGTGCTCAAACCCGCAACCCCAGATGGCAAGACATTTCAGTTAAAGGGTACTGTTACCCGTATTGCCAACACTACTTACGGCAACTGGTATCTTGACGATGGCACTGGCGAAGTTTACATCTATGGAACTCTCGACAAGAACGGTGGCGAAAAGAACTTCACTTCTCTCGGCATTGAGGTTGGCGACGAGGTAACTGTACAGGGCCCTAAGTCAACTTATGGCACTACTGTAGAACTCGTTAACGTAACTGTTGTGAAGATTACCAAGTCACTCATCAAGGTGGCTGCTATTGATCCTGAAAACGCAACATTCCCTAAGGAAGGCGGCGACATCACTGTTCAACTTGACTGCAAGGGTTATGGTGTTGGTGTAGAGGTTCCAGAGGATGCTCAGGATTGGCTTTCTATAAAGAAGGTTAACGGAAACTTCGTGACTTTCCACGCTACAGCAAATGCTGGTGGCGCTCGCGAAACAACTGTTAGTTTCACAACTGCTGACGGCAGCAAAACTTACTCTGCTGATCAGGTTCTTATCCAGGAAGGTGCTGTTCAGGACGTAACTTGCACTCAGTTCAACACCCTTGAGGATGGTGCGGCAGAATATAAGGTTCACGGCGTCATCACTTCTATCGCTAGCGATCTATACGGAAATGTTTACATCAACGATGGTACAGGTGAGGTTTACGTTTACGGTATCCTTGATGCAGAAGGCAACGCAAAGAACTTCGCTTCTCTCGGCCTTAAGGTTGGCGACGAGGTTACTCTCCAAAGTGTTAAGACATCTTACAAGGGTGCTCCTCAGATGAAGAACGCAGTTGTTGTTTCTTCAATTGCTCACGAAACAAAGAGAGCTGCTGAGCTCAAGGCTCTTCCAGACGACACTAAGACTTACTACTATGTCAAGGGAGTTGTTTGCCACGCAGAGGAAGAAGGCACTAAGTTCGACCTTGACACTTATGGTAACTTCGGCCTTAAGGACGAAACTGGCACTATCTATGTTTACGGCGTTGCAGACGCTCTTGACGGTGCAACAAAGAACTTCAAGGCAACTGGCGTTCAGGAAGGTGACATCATCACTATCCTCGCTTACAAGACTTCTTACAAGGGCACTAACGAACTCGTTGGTAAGTTCATCAAGAAGGAGTCAGCAAAATAACGAAATTCTCTCTCTTCAAAATAAAAGATGCAGGTTCGGAATGAATCTGCATCTTTTTTATTGCTAAATGAAAGCTTTACTTTCTATTGTATGTTGAAAACTTTACTTTTCCTCCACAAGCCTCTTGATATACTGGCAAATCATATTTATTCCTTTAGCATTGTCGCCGCCATTCGGAATTATCACATCCGCATATTTCTTTGAAGGCTCAATAAACTGCTCGTGCATTGGCTTCAGCACTTCAAGATAGCGATCGATAACCATGCTTACAGTTCGTCCACGGTCAACAGTATCACGAAGAATGTTTCGGATAAGACGTTCATCGGCATCAGTATCAACGAATATCTTCAAATCCATCATATCGCGAATTTCCGGCTGAGTCAGTGTCATAATGCCTTCAATTATCATCACTTTATGAGGTTCTACATGAACAGTTTCCGGCAAGCGATTGGAAATGATGTAACTATATGTAGGTTGCTCTATCGCCTGACCTTTCTTCAACATTTCAATCTGCTCAAGAAGAAGTTTCCAGTCAAAAGCATCAGGATGGTCAAAGTTTATCTGCTTACGCTCTTCTGGCGTAAGTTCTGATGTGTCATTATAGTAAGAGTCAAGCGGAACGACTGCCACATAATTCTTTGGCAACGCTTCTACGATCTTCTTTACAACAGTTGTCTTTCCAGAGCCAGTTCCACCAGCAATACCTATTATTGTCATATTGTATGAATTGCTACTGCTTTAACGCAGCAAAATTGTACATTGTAAATGTAATTACTTCATCTTCTTTGCAAGGTACATCACTACAGGGAGGTGGTCAGAATATCCGTTAAGCCAAGAGCCACCTGCGTGAGTACGCTTTGGATTTCCCTTATATTTTCCTTCTGAGGTAATCAGATATGGGCGTTTGAAGATGTGGCTTGAATGATACTTGAGAGTTGAGAAATCCTTCTTTCCATGCTGGTTGAGAAGATTTTGGCTTATAACAATCTGGTCAAAAAGGTTCCAAGAACCGTCCCAGGCAAGCGTACCTTCGCCTTTCTTCACAAGCGTGTTATACCAAGGATTATACATATCGCCCTTCTCCACATCGTCAATCTCTGACTTGCAACCAAGATACTTCATCATAGATTCGTTGCTTGGATCGTCATTCATGTCTCCCATGATGAAGAGCTTTATCTTTTTGTTCTCCTTTTGGATTTTGTCTCTAAGCTCGTGCACCTGGCGACCGCCTTCATTCCTGTAAAAAGCAGACGCTCCACGAGAAGGCCAGTGGCATACGATAACGCAAATCTCTTCACCAGCCATCTTTCCTTTTACGGTCAAGAATCCGCGTGTTTGACGACCTTGATCTTCCGGCTTTGTATAGACATAAGGGAAAAGTTCCACTGATTCTACTGTGAAATATTTCGGATTGTAAAGAAAAGCACAATCCACACCACGCTTATCCGGGCCTTCAATATGGCAGAACTGCATGTTTCTTGCCTTCAGAGGCGGCTGATTAACGAGATCTGACAGCGCATGAGCATTCTCAACTTCGGAAACACCGATGAAAGCACAGCCTTCAGGGCTTCTGTCCGTTCCCATGTCGGCAAGGGCTTGCGCCATGTTCTTCAGTTTACTTTCGTACTTCTGCTGTGTCCATCCGTAAGAACCGTCGGGAAGAAATTCGTAGTCGTTCTTTCCTTCATCATGCTGAGTATCGAAGAGGTTCTCAAGATTATAGAAACCGACTGCAAAACCCGCATACTGCGCATTGACAGCAAGAGAAACAAGAAGAACAAGTGCTGATATAAATGACTTTCTAATCATGGTAGTATAATCTAATACATAGTTTTTCAAAGTGCAAAATTACACATTATTATTGAAATACAAAATTTTTTCAAAACTAATATCTATTTATCTCTAATTTCTTCACAAAAACGGCCTTCATTTTTGCTTTTTATTGCTAACTTTGCTGTGTCTAATAACTAAAATAACACTAAACAAACAAAAACAAAAATCATGAAATTAGGACTTGATATAGGTGGAACAAACTCCGTATTCGGAGTTGTTGACGATAACGGCAAAGTACTTACCACAGGTGCACTCAAAACTGCTGCTTATGCCACAGTTGAAGAATTCGTTGCTGATGCCAAGGTGTTGGTAGAGAAGCTTGGTGCGGAAGTAGGCGGCAAAGAGAACATCACTGGCTTCGGAATTGCAGCACCTAACGCAAACCATTATACAGGCGAAATCTGGACAGCTCCAAATGTTCGTTGGGCACATGAGGGCAAAACTCCACTCGCAGCACTCCTTCAGGAAGCTACTGGCATTCCTTGCTCTATCACAAACGACGCTAACGCAGCTGCTCTCGGTGAGAAGAAATACGGCGCAGGCAAGGAATTCAAGGATTTCATTGAAATCACTCTTGGAACAGGCCTCGGCTCTGGTATCATCGTAAACAACGATCTTCTCTACGGAAAGAACGGCTTTGCTGGTGAACTTGGCCATGTCTATCGCGAGGAAGCTAAGGACAGAGTTTGCGGATGTGGCAGAAAAGGTTGCCTTGAAACCATCTGCTCTGCTACAGGCGTTGCAAAGACAGCAAGAAAGATGCTTGCCGAAAGCGATGAACCGTCTCTCCTTCGCGACATCAAGCCAGAAGACATCACTTCTTACGATGTTTCTGTAGCTGCAGAAAAAGGCGACAAGATTGCAAATGCTGTTTATGAGTTCACTGGTACTGTTCTCGGAAAGGCTTGTGCTGACTTCGCCACTTTCCTCTCTCCAGAAGCATTCATCTTCTTCGGAGGTATGGCAAAATCAGGCGACTTGCTCATGAAGCCGCTCGTTAAGGCATACAAGGAGAACTCGCTCTCACTCTTCAGAGACAGCGTACAGTTCCTCACAAGCACCGTTGAAGGCAGCAATGCAGCTGTTATCGGCGCAGCAGCTGTTGCACCATAAAAATGTAAATTGAAAATTGAAAATTGGCTGGCGCGCAGCACTTTTCATTTTTAATTTTTCACTTTTAATTAATATGACAAAAGAATCTCTTAGAATAATTTTCATGGGCACTCCAGAGTTCGCAGTTGGCACTCTGGAGCGTCTTGTTAAAGACAATTTCAACGTCGTTGCCGTAGTAACGCAACCAGACAAACCCGTTGGAAGACATCAAGACACTCTTCAGCCACCAGCAGTAAAAGTATTTGCTCAGGAACATAACATTCCCGTATTGCAGCCGGTGAAGATGAAAGACGAAGCTTTCGTGGAAGAACTCCGCAGCTATGACGCAGACATCTTTGTTGTCGTTGCCTTCCGAATGCTGCCGGAAGTTGTCTGGTCAATGCCACGCTTCGGTACGTTCAATGTCCACGCTGCCCTTCTTCCGCAGTATCGCGGTGCAGCACCTATCAACTGGGCAATCATAAACGGAGAAAAGCAGACAGGCGTTACCACTTTCTTCCTTGATCACGACATTGATACGGGCAGAATAATAATGAAGAAGACATTCGAGATTGCCGACGATTTCAATGTGGAGAATGTCTATGACGGCTTGATGCTTCTCGGAGCAGACATTGCGGTGGAAACTTTGCAGAAAGTTATTGAAACAGAAGGTAACATCGACACCATAGCACAGGAAGACACCGTCAGCGAAGAAGAGCTCAACAACTTGAAGCCAGCTCCGAAAATCTTCCGCGAAACTTGCGAGATTAATTGGCAACAACCTTGCAAGAACATCTACGATTTCATCCGTGGCCTCTCCCCTATCCCAGGCTCTTGGACAACTCTCGTGCAAGGCGAGAAGCGAACTGTGCTGAAAATCTATCGTGCTAGCAAGACAGAAAAATCTTCTGCCGATTACGCTCCAGGCACAATACTTATAGAGAACAAGCAGCTTCTCGTTGCCACTTCCGACTATTTCCTTGAACTCAATACACTCCAACTTCAGGGCAAGAAACGCACCGAAGCCAAGGATTTCCTTAACGGTTTCCGTCAGGATGGCATCTTAGCTTAAACATTTTCACTTATAACAAATATGAAAATCAAACTAACCTTTTTATTACTTTGCTTTTCTTGCCTAGCTGTCATGGCAGACAACGAAGACGAGAACGGCATTGATTCTATTGATTATGCTACGGAAGCAAATGCTACACAGATGTCAGTGCAAAATGCTACGCAGATGTCTATGGCAAATGCTACGCAGATACAGGAGCAAACTTTTGAGTTTGACACCGACTATCTTTCCCACATCTACGGAAAGAAATCCGATGCCGAAAGCGTAAACTCCGAACTCAGTAGCATTTCCTCTGTAGTCCTTACGGCTCCAGAGCTTCTTTCTGCTCAGACAACAGAACCAGGATTCCTCAAGACAATCTTCAACAAAGAACTCGCAAACGAAAAGTACGGCGTTTACACTCCATTGAAAGAATTCGAGTGGACAACTGTTCCTCTCGTTGCTTTCGGTTTCATCGCCAAAGGCAACAAGAAGAATTTCCGTGCTGCCCGCAACAACTTCATTCCGAGCTACAAGAACCGCTTTGATGATAATTTGCAGCTCGTGCCGGTTGGCGTTTCTACGATACTCAATGTAGCCGGCTATCAAGGTCGCAGCAAGACAGGTCGCTATTTCGCCAACACTGCTTTGTCATACGCTTGGTGCGCTCTGTTCGTCAACTCCATCAAATACACCGCTAAGGAGATGCGTCCAGACGGTTCCACAGCCAACTCCTTCCCTTCTGGTCATACCGCAACAGCCTTCACCGCAGCCACAATCCTTCATAAGGAGTATGGTCTTACACGCTCGCCATGGTGGTCAATCCTCGGTTATGGTTGTGCCACGACAACAGGTATCATGCGTACGCTCAACAACCGCCACTGGATAAGCGACGTGCTTGTAGGCGCCGGAATTGGTGTCATTTCCACCGACCTCGGCTACATGATTGGTGACATGATTTTCAAGAAGAAAGGCATCAATAGAGAACCACGCAAGGATGTTACAAACCTCCTCGAGAACTCCTCATTCTTCCGCCTTGAGCTCGGCATGCAGTTCAACAACAAGATCAAGTTGCCTACAGAGTGTTCTTTCCTCACAATGGCAAATCTTTACAATCAGCCGGGTGCATCTTCTATGGAAGACGATTTCTACACAATTCAGCGAAAGGGAAATCCATTCCGCATTCCTGATTCGTACGATGTTGAAAGCAGCAAGCGCACATACAAGAACTACGCATCTGGAAAACCTGCTTACGCACAGGGCGTTACGCCTACCATAAAGGTTGCCGTAGGTACTACCGTTGGTGCAGAAGCGGCTTATTTCTTCAACAAATACATAGGTCTCGGCGCTCGTGCACGCATCACAACTGCTCCTGTCACTGCCGAAGGACTTTACTGCTACGAAGGCAACAAGCTCATGAGCAAATCGGCTTCTGCTTCAGATGTTTGGGCAATAGCAGATGCAAGCACAGGCATCTACCTCTCTTTGCCATTCAGCGCAAAGCATAATATTGGCGTGAAAGCACTCTACGGTCGCCGTTTCTTCGGAGAACTTGACCTCACTGCCGCTTACGACGAAGTCTTTATTGAGACAGCTACAGGCGACTTGCAGACAGTTACATTCTACGGAGACAACCTTAACATCAAACGCACAAACGCCGACAACTTTGCTCTTGGCATGCACTACACTTACGCCATGAACTCCGGCGTAGCTCTCTCTGCCTTTGTTGACTACGACTACGCAAAGCCTGAGTTCAGCGTGTCTTACACTCCGTACAATTCCGACATCACAAAGATGATACAGACATCTTCGCAGTTCTCGTTCAAGAACAAGATCAATTCGCTCACACTCGGAGCATCAATGACTGTTCTCTTCTAATCACTAACCATTCCGAAAACAATGAGAAATATAATACGCTTTTGCATGGCAGCCATCGTGGCTGTAGCCTTTACCAGTTGCGACAAAGATGCCGACAATGTAAAGTTGGTGACTGTTTCGGGTACTTACGGTGGCGACATCGTTGCCGAGCTTTACATGCCTGACTATGATGTGGAACAATACTACCTCTACCTGAACGAAAACGGCGAGACATACATTGCTTCAGACACCATCAAGGGTGGCGAGGTTGAGCTGCATTTCGCCAGCGACGACAACGCCCATTTCGGTTTCAACCATCTCTCTGGCATAAATTTCAAGGTTCAGTATGCCTTTGTTTCCGAAGAAGATGACTACGCCTTGCTGAATCCTCTTTACGAAGGCGGCTCGCTTGCCAAGCTCTTCTACATGGTGAAGAACCATTACCTCAATGGCAATCTTACAAAGGAAGACTTCTACAGCTTTGCCAAGAACATTGAGTATATCGAGGACAATATCACAATCCACGATTTCTCCGTTCAGCCTTTCAAGATGCGCGAGAAAGGTGCCATGTACTCCACTTACGACTTTGAGCAGAACTCAGTCTATGTTCGCACCACTATCAATCCGTTCAAGTTCAGCCGCAAGACAAACATCTCCGACGCAATGCAGTTTGCAGAGGAAAAGCTCTCGTCTTATCTCAGCAGCGAAGAAAAGACTCTCCTTGCCAATCTGAAGGCAGGTACAAAACTCGAAGGCACAATCAGCGGAGCTGGTGGTTGGACAAGTATGGGTTATTCCAACTACAAGCCAAACCTTGACTTCACCATCGACGAGGCTCCAGGACTTCTTGATGTTCTCTCAAAAGGTCTTTTCGGCGAATACAAGCTTGACGACAACGGCAACATCCAGAAAGACTCAGAAGGAAATCCTGTTCCAAGAAAATCTCTCGTTCTCGATGTGTTCTACGAAGGAACAATCGCCAACATGAACTCATACGAGCGAGTTGAGAAATAAAACAAAAAAACTATATATGTGTCGTCAACCGCAATGCTTTAACTACGAATTCTCACAAATAATACGAATATTTTATCGTTAAATGATTTCGTGTCATTCGTAGTTGACACATTATAGGGATTGTTCCAATAACTTATACTACGAATAATTACGAATATAAGGAGAACCCAAAATTCGTTTAATTCGTGGTTTATTAAGGACAACTGCTATATTATCCACTAAAAGAAAAAGGGATTGCACGCAAATGCAATCCCTTTTATTTATGCTTTAGCAATTAGTTGCTTTTAGATATCATCGCTGATGCGGTCGAGGGAGTCATTGAAGTCCTTTGGCTCCTTTGGAGCGTATGGATCATTTGCCTGCTCGCGCTGCTTGTGCTCGAAACGGCGTGGCTCGCCATCGAAGTTGTTGCGACGCTCTGGACGAGGACGACGCTCACCGCGCTCTGGGCGCTCGCGGCGTGGACGAGCTTCACGCTCTACATAGCCTTCTGGCTTCTCAACGAGTACGCGATGAGAGAGCTTGTACTTGCCAGTCTTTGAGTCGATGTCAAGGAGCTTAACCTGAATCTTGTCGCCTTCCTTGATGCCAGCTTCCTCTACAGTAGCAAGGCGCTTCCACTCAATCTCTGAGATGTGGAGAAGACCGTCCTTACCTGGCATGATCTCTACGAAGCAACCATAAGGCATGATTGAACGAACAGTACCTTCGTAAACCTCGCCAACCTCAGGAACAGCAACGATAGCCTTGATCTTGCCGAGAGCAGCGTCGATAGACTCCTTGTTAGGACCAGAAACCTGAACCTTGCCTACGCCGTCAGTCTCTTCGATAGTGATTGTTGCACCAGTATCTTCCTGCATCTGCTGGATAA
The DNA here is from genome assembly GCA_024401275.1 of Bacteroidaceae bacterium. Taxonomy (GTDB): domain Bacteria; phylum Bacteroidota; class Bacteroidia; order Bacteroidales; family Bacteroidaceae; genus Prevotella. The sequence continues at coordinate 52,885 of JAKSLJ010000008.1, forward strand.
TCTTGCCACCAGGGCCGATAACAGCACCGATGAACTCCTTAGGAATAGTGATCTGAACGATGCGTGGTACGTGTGGCTTAAGCTCTGCACGTGGCTCAGCGATAGTATCTGTGATGCAACCGAGGATGTGCTCACGACCTTCCTTAGCCTGCTGGAGAGCCTTCTCAAGAATTTCGTAAGAAAGACCGTCGCACTTGATATCCATCTGAGTAGCAGTAAGACCGTCCTTAGTACCAGTAGTCTTGAAGTCCATATCGCCCAAGTGGTCCTCATCGCCGAGGATGTCAGAGAGAACAGCATACTTGTCCTCACCTGGGTTCTTGATAAGACCCATTGCTATACCAGAAACAGGCTTCTTCATTGGTACACCAGCGTCCATGAGAGCGAGTGTACCAGCACAAACTGTAGCCATTGATGAAGAACCGTTTGACTCAAGAATCTGAGAAACTACGCGCACTGTGTAAGGATAGTCAGTAGGAATCTGACCCTTGAGACCGCGCCATGCAAGGTGACCGTGACCGATTTCACGACGACCTACGCCGCGCTGAGCCTTAGCCTCACCAGTACAGAATGGAGGGAAGTTATAGTGGAGAAGGAAGCGCATGTAGCTCTTGTCGAGAACATCGTCAACCATCTTTTCGTCCATCTTTGTGCCGAGAGTAACAGTTGTGAGTGACTGTGTCTCACCACGAGTGAAGATAGAGCTTCCGTGTGGCATTGGGAGTGGAGAAACCTCGCACCAGATTGGGCGGATTTCGTTTGTCTTACGACCGTCGAGACGAACACCCTCGTCGAGGATGCAACGGCGCATAGCGTCCTTCTCTACGTCGTGATAGTACTTGTCGATAAGAGCGCACTTCTCTTCGAGTTCGTCCTCAGTAAGATCAGTGTGAGCCTCGCAGTAAGCAGTCTTGAACTCTTCCTTGATAGCCTCGAAAGCTTCAGCACGAGCGTGCTTCTCGAGAGCCTGCTTTACTACGTCGTAGCACTTCTGGTAAGTATCCTTCTTAACCTGCTCCTTGAGTTCGTCGTCGTTCACCTCGTGGCAGTATTCGCGCTTAACGTCAGTACCGAGTTCCTTCATGAGCTCTTCCTGGAGCACGCACATAGGCTTGATAGCTTCGTGAGCAGCCTTGAGAGCGCCGAGAAGGTCAGCCTCAGAAACCTCGTCCATCTCACCTTCCACCATCATGATGTTGTCCTTGGTAGCACCTACCATGAGGTCCATGTCGGCAGACTTCATCTGTTCGAAAGTTGGGTTGATGACATATTCTCCGTTTACACGAGCTACGCGAACTTCTGAAATAGGACACTCGAAAGGAATGTCAGAGCAAGCGAGAGCTGCAGAAGCGGCAAAACCTGCGAGAGCGTCTGGCTGATCAACGCCATCAGCAGAGAAAAGAATTACATTTACAAAGACCTCAGCGTGGAAGTCTGAAGGGAAAAGTGGACGGAGTGCACGGTCAACGAGGCGGCAAGTAAGGATTTCATTGTCTGAAGCCTTGCCCTCGCGCTTTGTGAAGCCACCAGGGAAGCGGCCTGCTGCTGCATACTGTTCACGATACTCAACCTGGAGTGGCATGAAATCTGTTCCAGGAACTGCGTCTTTTGCGGCACAAACAGTTGCTAGGAGCACAGTGTTACCCATACGGAGGGTACAGCTACCATCAGCCTGCTTTGCCAGCTTTCCGGTCTCAATTGTGATGGTACGACCATCTGCCAATGTGAGAGTTTTCTGAATTACGTTCATCTAAGTTTTTAAAGTTTCATCTTTGGAGCACATCCCAAGCCTTTCCTGAGCGGCTCCGTATTTATGGATTGTTTTGTTCTTTTTTACAATAAATCGCGGCAAAGTTATGAAAAAATATTCACAAAAACCAACTTTTGCCCGAAAAACTGTTAATTAATGATAAATATTTGATGTTATAAGCCTTATTTTTGGACAAAGTTGTAATTTTGCAGCCAGAAATCATTCAATCAACATATCAGCAAATCAACAAAAAAGCAAATTATGAAAAAATTCATCTTCTGCCTTGCTGCCCTTATTATCTCGCTCGGCGCAAGCGCACAAAACGAATCCAAGGCAAAGCCATTCCTCGACAAGATGGAGAAGTTCGTTGTCTCTGTAGAAAAAACCGACACCATTTCTGAGGAAAAATGGAAGGAACTCAATGCCGACTACAAGCTTCTCCGAACAGAGTATCGCGAGAAGTACAAGGAGAACATTTCCAACGAAGATCTGCAGAGATACACCAGCCTCAAGACTCGCTATGTCAAGCAGGTCGCACAGAAGAAGGTTGGAAGAGACATCAAGAAGCAGGCACAGAAGCTCGGACACAGCATCCAGGGCATCGCTGACGGCATCATGAAATAGAAATCCAGAAGAAAACATGAACAACAGAAGAAATCCTTAGGAACAATTCGTCGCCCTAAGGATTTCTTTTTTTGTCTGTCCGTCTGTCTGTCGGACTTAAAAATACGAAAATCAGACAGACGGACAGACAGACAGAAAAAAACATTAAGGGAGAAGAGATTGTCTCTACTTGACCTTACTTTATCTTCTTTGACTGGAAGTCAGCACCAGGGTAGTTCTTGTCGCGGAACTTCTTGTCCACGAAATATTTCTTTGCAGACTTGTCGCCCTTCATCTGCCAGTTCATCCACTGGAGAGCAATCTTGCCGAGAATACCGCCCTGAGGATCACCGTAAGTGCCACCGTGACCGACATTGTAGTTAATCATTGCGATAGGCACATTGTTGATGCGCTCGAAATCGACTTTCGCATTCTCGTAAGCGACATCCTCAGGACCACCAATGAGATATAGTATTGGAGAGTGAAGCTGCTGCGCACTTTCTGCTGTACAGTTTGCCATCTCCATGTCGTTGATGCCAGAATTGAAGAGGATTGTGGTCTTTATGCGCTTGTCGTAGCTTACGCGGAGAGCCTGTGCACCACCGCATGAATGGCCGCTGACACCGATATTATCGACATCTATCTTGCCATAGAACTCACTATTGCGAAGCACATTCTGCTCACAAATCCAGTTTACCGCATCAAGAAGACAGTCGCTCTTTCCGGCTGAGGCGAATGTGTGAGGCTCATCAGAAGGCTGGGCGTTAGGATTGTCGCTTACAGCCATGACGAGATAACCCTGACGAACCATCTCCGCGAGCATTGGGATGTAATACTTGCTGTCGTGAGAGCAGCCGCCATTGCCGAACACCATGACTGGCATCTTGCCGCTTTGCTCAGAGAGATTGTTTGGCTTGTAGATGGTGTAGCCCGGGCAAGAGCGGTTGTCCATGGTTACGCCTTCCTGTCCAGGACAAGGTTCGATGCCTGTCTTGAAGAACTTCTGGAGAGTCTCTGCAAGAACTATGCGACAATGCATCCAAGTGTGGCTGTGGTCGATAGTCTCCATGAGATCGTACTTGATGCCTTTCTCGTCGAAGAGCTTGAGGTTTTCCTTCACATTGTTGTAGAGGAAATCTTTCGTGCCTACACCGAACCAGTGCATCTTCAGTTTCTTGACATCCTCTGCGATGTTTGGGAAATTGTCTGCGTAATGCTTTGGAGTGAGGTAAGCGCTGTATGCAGCCATCCAGCCGAACTTGTCAACATTGCTGTAAGTGGTGAAGAGCGTCTGACCGCCACCACGAGAGAAGCCAGCTATGGCACGATGGTCGGCGTCGTTGATTGTGCGGAAGTTGCTCTCAACGAAAGGAAGTATTCCGCGGGTGAGTTCTTCAGAGAAGCTCTTATACATAGGCACGGCAGCGTCTGTTGTAGGAGCAGGAGTGCCGGCGTTCATGTAGCCGAAAGGCATTACGATAATCATCTCCTCAGCCTTGCCCTCAGCGATGAGGTTGTCGGCGATGACATTAGCCTTACCAACCTTAGTCCAAGTCTCCTCAGTGTCTGTAGTGCCGCTGATGAGGTAAAGAACAGGATACTTCTTGCTGATCTTGCGGTCGTAGCTTGCAGGGGTGTAGATAACGAGCGGACGCCACTGACGGAGCTGGTTAGAATAATAGTTCATGTACTGCAACTTTCCGTGTGGCACATTCTTCATTGTGTAGAGTGCGTCAGGATTAGGCATCTCCATGATGCTTGCCTTGAAGAACTCATTTGGGAAGAGATTGGTGTTTCCCGGGTCGTTGATGGCTGTACCGTCAACAATGAAGTTGTAAGGATAGATATCCGCAGGCTCCGGCTTGCATGTAACTGTCCAGACGCCAGCGTCATTCTTTTGCATCTTCACATTCTCCTTCAGGAACTGGCTGCTCAGTAGCACTTCCTTTGCATGAGGCGCCTTGAGGGTGAAGGTTACGGTGCCGTCTGCATTGTAGGTTGGTGAGTAGATGGGATTTCTATCCTGCGCAAAAGCTGCGACAAAGAATGAGAAGGAGAGCAGTATTGAAAGTGTTATTCTTTTCATATTATTTCTTGATTCTGGTTGCAAGGATGAAGTAAGTGATGAGGATGAGATATGCACCGAGAGAGAGCCACTCGCTGAGCGGATTTGCGAGCCAAGCGGAAGCGTCGAACTCAAAGCCTGCAAACTTCAAGCCAGCAGAAACAACGCCCATGAGAGCACCACCGGCAATGAAACCGCTGGCAATGAGTGTGCCAAGTTCACCGCGGGCGTTGTTCACCTCAGCATCCTTTGAACGAGTGGTAACAAACCAGTTGATGGCACCACCGACAACGAGCGGAGCATTCAGTTCCATCGGGATGAACATACCGAGAGCTACGGCAAGGGCTGGAACCTTGAAATAGTTGAGGATAAGTGCGAGAAGAGCACCGAAGGCGTAGAGCCACCAAGGTGCGCCTGTGCCACTCATAAGCGGTTCTATGACGGCTGCCATAGCGTTAGCCTGAGGAGCCACGAGGGCGTTCTCACCGACAAAGCCATAAGTCTTGTTGAGAATGATCATCACGCCGCCTACAGTAGCTGCGCTGACGAGAATGCCAAGGAACTTCCATGTCTCCTGCTTTGCTGGTGTAGTGCCAAGCCAATAACCGATCTTGAGGTCAGTGATGAAACCGCCGGCTGTAGAGAGTGCCGTGCAGACAACGCCACCCATGATGAGGGCTGCCACCATTCCGGCAGAACCGTTCAGACCAACGGCAACCATGATGACAGAGGCAAGGATGAGCGTCATAAGCGTCATGCCGGAAACTGGGTTTGAGCCGACGATGGCAATGGCATTTGCCGCAACTGTGGTGAAGAGGAAGGCGATAATGCCAATGACGAGGAGTCCGACGATGGCATGGAGCAGATTGAACTCAACAACGCCTGTAAAGAAGAACACGAATGTTGCTATGAGTGCGAAGATAACGCCGAAGGCAATGATCTTCATCGGAATGTCGCGCTGTGTTCTTTGACTCTGACCTTGACGACCCCCTCCTTCTCCCCCACCAGTGGGAGTGTTTTGACTGCTGCCTTTCAGTTCGCGTGCTGCAAGCGAGATGGAGCCCTTGATGATGCTCCACTGCTTAACGATGCCGATAAGTCCTGCCATGGCGATGCCACCGATACCAATGTGGCGCGCGAAGGTCTTGAAAATCATTTCCGGCTCCATATCAACCACGCTACCTTGTGCCGCAACGGTGAATGTAGGGTTGAGTGTCTCGAGAAGCTGATCGCCGAGGAAAGGCATGAGCGGAACGATGACGAACCAGACAAGGGCTGAGCCGGCACAGATGATGGCAGCATACTTCAAGCCTACGATATAACCGAGACCGAGAACAGCAGCACCAGTGTTGATGCCGAAGAGCAGTTTTGCCTTCTCTGCCATGAATGTACCGCCGGCGATGACGCGAGTGGTGAATGCCTCTGTCCATGTGCCGAAGGTGGAAACAAGGAAGTCGTAGATACCGCCAACGAGTCCGGCAATGAGCAACGGCTTAGCCTGAGAACCGCCTTTCTCTCCGGAAACGAGCACCTGAGTGGTGGCAGTAGCCTCTGGGAAAGGATACTTGCCGTGCTGATCCTTAACGAAGAACTTGCGGAACGGAATGAGGAAAAGTATGCCGAGAATACCGCCAAGGAGCGACGAGAAGAAGACCTGGAAGAAGTTTACGGTAACCTCCGGGTACTTTGCCTGAATGATATAAAGCGCCGGAAGGGTGAAGATGGCACCTGCCACAACAACACCGCTACAGGCTCCGATGCTCTGTATGATGACATTCTCGCCAAGAGCGCCCTTGCGCTTCGTAGCACTTGACACGCCAACGGCAATGATGGCAATCGGGATGGCAGCTTCGAAGACCTGACCAACCTTCAGTCCGAGATAGGCAGCAGCAGCGCTGAACAGCACCGCCATGAGAATGCCCCAAGTAACGGACCACGCATTTACCTCAGCATAGTTCTTGCTAGCTTCCATCAGCGGCTCATACTCTTCGCCTTCCTTGAGTTCTGTGAAGGCGTTTTCCGGTAATGAATTTTTCATGTTTTCGGGAATTTTATGTTAAATATTGGTGCAAAATTACAAAAATTTATTAAAATGTGCGCGTAATTCAAAATAAGTTTCTAACTTTGTCTTGAAAATAAACCAAAAATACAACAATAACAATGGATTACTCACAGTTCAATCAAATGGTAAACGAGCGCGAGAACATCGTTTCACGCTCATTCCCTGCAGTTATGAAGAAGGTCTATACCTGGATGACACTTGCACTCGCCATCACGGGCATGACAGCTTGGCTTGTGGCTTCCAGCCCTGCCATCATGGCAACAATCTTCAGCAACTCAATCCTCTTCTGGGGCTTGCTTCTCGGCGAATTAGGCTTGGTTATCTGGCTCTCTGCCGGCATCAACAAGATGTCGCTGACCACCGCTACCCTACTCTTCATTGCCTACTCCGTCGTAAACGGTCTGACGATGTCGTTCATCTTCCTTGCTTACACCGCAAGTTCCATCGCAACGACATTCTTCATCACGGCAGGAACATTCGGTGCCATGTCTCTCTTTGGCTACACAACGGGCAAAGACCTCTCCGGCATGGGCAAGATTCTCTTCATGGCGCTCATCGGACTTATCATAGCAACAATCGTAAACATCTTTGTGGGCAACGGTATGATGGATATGATCATCTCTTACGCTGGCGTGCTCATCTTTGTTGGTCTGACTGCTTATGACACTCAGAAAATCAAGCAGATGTTCTGGGAGGCTGACGAGTATAACCCTGATGTTCAGAAGTATGCTGTGCTCGGCGCTCTCACTCTCTATCTCGACTTCATCAACCTCTTCCTCTATCTGCTCAGAATATTCGGAAGAAGGGATTAAAGGTAAATATTCTACGGTATGAGCAGGGAGCTGTCGCCGTAAGAAAGGAAGCGGAAATCGTGGGCAAGGGCGTAGTCATAGACTTCGTGCCACTTGTCGCCGATAAGCGCGGAAACAAGCAATAGCAAGGTGCTCTGAGGCTGATGGAAATTAGTGACGAGCATCTTTACTATTTTATAGTCATAGCCGGCAGGAGTGATGATAATCTGCGTTGAAGCGTGAAGCGTATCAAGCTTATTGTCAAGCAGATAACCTTCAATAGCCTTCAAAGCGTCAAGCGCAGGAACTTCGTTCGCTCCCGGCTGGTAAGGCTCCCACTGAGAAACCTTGAATTCAAGAAGCTCCCCTCCTTTTTTCCCCTCAGGGGTGGAGAGATTATCAATAGGATTTGACTGGGAATCTTTACAGCCTACCGGGGGGTGGCTCAGTTGCGCGCCAATGTAATAAAGGCTTTCGAGAGTACGGACAGATGTTGTGCCAACAGCTATGGCTTTTCCACCATGTTTTATGAGATTCTGGATAGTGGAAAGGCTGACGGCAAAATGCTCTGCGTGCATCTCGTGATCGGCAACATTCTCTGACTTCACGGGCTTGAAAGTGCCTGCGCCAACATGGAGCGTAACCTCGTCGCGCTCTATACCGAGAGAGTCAAGACCGGAAAGAACAGCTGGCGTAAAGTGAAGTCCTGCCGTTGGAGCTGCAACGGAACCCTTGATCTTGGAATAGACTGTCTGATAGGTGGTTAGGTCGCTCTTCTCCGTATCGCGGTTGAGATACGGCGGAATAGGAAGCTCGCCAGCAAGATCAACAATCTCGGCAAAGGAGTGGTCGGAATCCCAGCTGAACTCAACTATCTGAGAAGTGGCGTGAGGAGCGATGTAGCGGGCTGAGAGGGTGATGACGCCCGAAGCGGACGCTTCGGGAACAGGGGCTCCGTTGGAAGAAGGAACGGGAGCTCCGTTGGAAGAAGCGGCAGGGAGTTTTTGGCTGAGCTCGCCGTCTTTCCATTTCTTCTTATTGCCGATAAGGCAAAGCCACTGGCACTTGCCGCGCGACTGGAACATCTGCTCATAATCGGCTGGAAGATAAGGCTCCAGAAGAAAAATCTCGATAAGAGCGCCTGTCTCCTTGCGGAAATGCATACGGGCACGAATAACCTTGGTGTTGTTGAACACCATGAGTTCGCCCTTTGGCAGATAATTGCCAATATTATAGAAAGTATCTTCCTGAATGTTTCCCTTGTTATAGACAAGCAACTTGCTGCGATCACGCTCAGCAACAGGAAACTTCGCTATGCGCTCATCAGGAAGGTTGTAATTATAGTCTGCTATTTTTATATCTACGCTCATCAGTTCTTCTTTTCAATAACGATTCTCATGAAGATGTCAGACTTCACCCAACCAATCTTACCGTCAGGCAGTTCAATCTCCTTCCAGTCTTTCATTGCATCGTCAATAATGTCGATGTGGGTGCCTTCATGAATTGTTGCCACATCAGAGCTGCCAGCCTCAGGAGCCTTCTTAATGACAGCCTCTTTTGCCGTTACGATAGCGCCCTTGTTATTGTTGATGAAATATGACTGCTGAAGGGCAAAGACTATGCTCAAGACGAAAAGAACCAAGGAAAGGAATGTCGCCCAGAAACTAATCTTGCGAAGAAGCAGGTTTGGAGTGAACAAATACACGAGGAAGGCTGCAAGGCTGAGAAGAATCATCACGATGGAGAAAATAGCCCAGCCATAGATGGAGAACATGTAAGTAAGACTCTTATACCAAGTGACAAAGAACATGTCGGCTGCCGGCAACTGCTTATCGACAGTATTTGTACGGACATAGTCGAGATTGTGCCTTACATCTGCGTCTGCCGGATTATAGAGATACGCCTTCTCGTAGTTGAGAAGAGCTTTGGTAATCTGGTTTGTGCGATAGTAGGCATTGCCAAGATTGTAGAACAATTCCGGGCTGTCGCCAGCCTTCAAAGCCTGCTCGTAGAGAGTGATTGCCTGCTGGTAATTGCCTGACTGATAGGCTGAATTGGCAGATTCGATAGTCGTTGCCGCATGAGATGCCTGTGAGGCAAAAGTCATGGCGAAGAACAGCATCAGGGTAACAGTCAAGGCAGAAGCCGACTTTGAACGCATCTTCAACGAATCTTCTATCTCCGTTATCGCAGTAACAGCCATGTCATAAATATTCTTCATACTTGATTTTTCGTCTTGTGAAGGTGCATAACGAGCAAACTCGCACTCGGAAATGGCATCCGTGAATTTCTCGACTGAGTAAGAATTGCAATTATGGTCGAGCAACTGATCCTGGATATTTTCCTTTGAAAGATTCTCAACCGGAATGTTAATCTTGTCAGCGGCATAGCCCCAAAGTGCGCGGAGAACTTCGTCATAGAACTCGTCTTTCTTGCGCAAACGCATGAGAACAGCTGCCTTCTGGAGTTTCTTTGACGCAACCTTGTTGGCTCTGTTAGCCTTCATTCGGACAACATCGACACGCTCAAGAGCACGCTTGCGGAAGATGTAGAGCAGAACGAAGAAGGTAACGAGAAGCAGCAACATTATTATAATGTAGCCTACGGAAAGGAAGAAGCTGTCGTTATTGTGGAATTCTATCTCCTTGAAATGCTTGATGGAATAAATGTCGGAATTGCGAAGTTCCTCCTGATAAGACTCTGCAGAGGAAGAGGAAGCATCAGCCTCGTCAACCTTGAGCTTCATGTCGTTGCTCTTTATTGTCTTGTAGCCACTGGTCTGAGTGTCGTAATATGTAAACTCAACAGCAGGAATAGTGAAATTGCCCTTATTCTGCGGAACAGCAATGAACTCGTAAGTCATGCTGCCTTCTACGCCGGCATTCGTGTTCTGAGTGTTGTCCGTAACCTTCGGATCGTAAACCTCAAAGTCCTTAGGGAAATTGACGGTAGGCTGCTTTACGAGCTTCATATTGCCGACACCGGAGAGTGAAACCCTAACGGTAACAGGTTCGCCAGCCTTAACCTGGCTCTTTGAAATGGCTGCATTCATGTTGAAATGGCCAACACCGCCAGAGAAATTTGCCGGACGCTGAGGCAGCGGAACAACATTGACGGTAAGAGCTGGAACTGCTATGTCCATCTCTTCCTCATGATAAGTGGAGCCAGGATTGAACATCTGCTCGATAGGATCCACATTATTATGATGGACAACGCGATTTATCTGAACGCTACTGCCTGGAACAGTGAGTTTTCCTGTGCTTTGCGGATAAACAATATACTGCTTCCAAACGGCACATTTATATGCCTTGCCGTTAACGCTTTCCGTAGTCCACTGCGCTGTCTTAGGCTGTTCAATCTCATAGATTGTAAAGTCCTGGACATTAGGCATCTTAAGGTCAGAAGGAACCGTAATCTGCGACGCTGTATAAAGCTTGTATGTGAGTTTTATAGGCTCCTGCTCAACAACGGTGTTCTTGTTTGCCGTTACTCGGATGAAGACATTCGAAGAGTTGGCTGGAGCAGAACTTACTGCGGCATTGTCTGACTGCTGGTGCTGCTGTTGTTGCGGATTTCGCATGTAAGGAGCTGACTGTGGCTGACCGCCCTGCATGTTATTGCCGGAACCGCTAACCTTTACTTGGACAGCACGAGAAGTGAGTGTCTTACCCCCTACCCTAATATTTACAGCAGGAATAGTGTAAGAACCTGGCTTGGCAGCAAAGAATACATAAGAAATGCGCGCGCTGCTGCTGCTTGAAGTATGACCGTTGATTATCTGATAACTAGACTGCGTGGACATATAAGGTCCGGCAATTTCCTCAAGACCTTCCGGAATTTTTCCGCTGAACCTCACATCGGAGATGTCGTCTGAGGAAACATGATACTCAACACGGAAATTATCACCTGTTGGAACATTTCCAGGAGCACTTACCTGCACCTGAGCATTGATTGCGACAACAAGCAGCAATAATATGTAAAGAGAAAATATTCTTTTCATTATAAAAATCTGTAAATCAGTAAATCAGTAAATCGGTAAATCAGTGAGTTACCAGTTTTTCTGCTTTGAAGTATTTCTGCGTCTTTGCTGAGCACGCTTGACCTTTTCCTGCACAGCACGCTCTTGGTTCTTGGCAGCATTAAGGAGCTGTTCGGCATTTTCCTTGTTTATCTTTTCCTGCTTAGACTCCTCTGGATTTTGCTGATCCTTATTATCTTTGTTCTGGTCGTTATTCTTGTTTTGGTTTTTATCGTTTTTGTCGTTTTGCTTATTCTGATCTTTATTATTCTGATTCTTGTTCTGGTCTTGGTTCTGGTTGTTCTGATTCTTGTCCTTGTTTTGATTCTTCTGATTCTTCTGCTGATTCTTCAGAAGCTTCTGGCAGAGAGCAAGATTATAGCGCGTCTCATCGTTGGTAGGATCATTTCGCAGACTTGCCTTGTAAGCCTCGATAGCCTTCTCGTAATCCTTATGATTCTGCAAAATCACGCCAGCATTGTGATACACCTGAGCCTTGCGCTTCTTGTCTTTCTGAACCTGCGCAGCCTTGTCAAAATAATCGAGCGCAAGAGAGTCATTGTCTTGCATCATCTTGGCACATCCCATGTTGTAGAGTGCCTCCGGATTGTTGGGATTTCGCTCCAAAGCTTTCTTGTACTCGATGTCTGCCTTATCGAATTTCTGCGCACGATAATACTTGTTTCCACTACGGATGAACTGCCTGTCGTTCTGGGCATTAGCGCTAAAAGACGATGCTCCGAAAAGAACAAGCAGAAGTATAGCTTTTGCTATCACTTTATTGCCGATTTTCATTTTATCTGAATTTTCAGCAAGAGTCTTCCTTGATGCCATCTTAGAAAGTTTCGTGAAGAATCCGTTTGAGTTGTCTGAAATGAGGAGTTCTATCAAAAGGAGGAAGAGTATGAGCATGACAACTGGCTGGAACTGCTCTTCATAATCACTATAGACTACGCTTTCCATCTGACCTTTCTGCAAATGAGAAAGATGGTCATTAAGGAGTTCCTGAGCGCGGTTGTTGTTCTCTACATGAATGTAAGTGCCATGACCTGCCTCAGCAATCTTTCGGCACATATCCTCGTTGAGAGAAGACATTACTTCGTTGCCCTCATTATCTCTCATGTAGCCACCTTCGCCAGTTGGCACAGGCGCTCCCTTAGTAGAACCGACACCGAGAACGAACACATTAAATCCTCTCTTAAATGCCAAAGCAGCAGCTTCTTCCGCACCGCCTTCATGGTCTTCGCCATCGGTAATGAGAATAATGGCTTTTCCTATGCCTTCCTGCTTCGTAAAGCTCTCCATACTGAGGTCGATAGCATCGGCAATATTCGTTCCCTGAGCGGCAATAAGCTCCGGGCTTATGCTCTGCATAAACATCTTGGCAGAAATATAATCGCCTGTAATTGGAAGCTGAACATAAGCATCACCGGCAAATACCACCATGCCGACCTTGTCTTTATTGAAATGATCAACAAGATTCTCTATCAAGAGCTTTGTCTTGTCCAAACGAGAAGGCACTACATCTTCTGCTCGCATAGAGTTACTGATATCCATTGCTATCATTACCTCGATGCCGTTTCTTTCTTCCTTACTTACCTTCGTTCCCATCTGCGGACGAGCCAAAAGAAGAACAAGCAGGGAGAAAATCAAGAGAATGATGCTGAACTTTATGTTCTCCCTGAGCAGGGACAACTGAGGCATCATCCTATAAACCAGTTCTTTGTCGCCAAGCTTATGCAAAGCTTTCCTGCGCTTGTAATAAGTTACCAAGCGAAGTGCAATAAAAGCTGGTATCAGCAGTAGCAAATATAAATATTCTGGTGAAGCAAATTTCATATTTTCTTTTTCTGTTATGGCAATCTACGAAGCCATGTCTGACGAAGTAGAATTTCCGCTATCAACAACAGCGTAGCAATAAGAGCGAAAAGCTGATAAGCTTCGTTCTTGCGTGAAAAATTCTTTATATCAATCTTGGATTTCTCCAAGGCGTCAATTTCCTTGTAAATAGAAAAAAGCTGAGCTGAGTTTGATGCTCTATAATACTTGGCATCAGTCATTTGTGCTATCTGAGCCAAAGACTTTTCATCAACCTGGTCTTTTGTGTGAATGTACTGAATTGTACCGCCAACCTGAACCGGCACTGTAAGAAGTTCACCACTGTAAGCCGCTATCGTATAAACGCGAATGCCGTAAGTCTTGGCAATCTTCGCTGCCTGCATCGGAGAAATCTCACCACAGTTGTTGCTTCCGTCGGTCAGAAGAATAACGACCTTGCTCTTTGCCTTGGAATCTTTCAGACGAGAAAGAGCATTCGCCAATCCCATGCCAATAGCAGTTCCATCTTCAATGATTCCGGCTTCTGCTATTTCCGTACCTACACTTCTAAGAAGATTAAGGAGTGTGGCATGATCAGTAGTCATAGGACATTGCGTGAAAGCCTCTGCGGCAAACACGGTCAATCCGATGTTGTCATCAGGACGATTATTGATGAAGTCGGCAGCCACTTCCTTTGCAGCAGCAATACGAGAAGGCGACATATCGGTGAGCGTCATACTTGTGGAAACGTCCATTGCAAGCATGATGTCAATGCCTTCGGTTGTTCTTGTTCCCCATGAGCTGCTTGTCTGAGGGCGTGCAAGGATAATGATGAGCAGCGAAATCATAGCGACTCTCAATGCATTTGGCAGCCACATCAAGCGCTGTCGCAAAGACTTCGGGAGCTTTGAATACCCAGAGGTATCAGCAACGGTCATCGTAGCCGATCTCCTTGCGCTGCGTATCAGATACCAAACATAAGGTATGAGCAGCAGGAACAATAACAGATATTCTTTATTTGCGAAAATCAAAGTTCAATCAGTTTTTATTATTTTGAGGTAATTTCAGCCTTATTACCTTATAACCTTTATAACCTATTACCTTATAACGTCAAGAATTACAATAGATTAAGAAACAGCCATCCGACATAAACTACCAATAATGAACCTACTAACGAAAGGACGGTTATCACTACGGTGTAAATGCGGCGCCAAAGAGTCTTCTGCTTTTCTTCTTCCGACTTCTTCGGTTTCTGTTCTTCTTCCTTCTTATCCTCTGGCTTAGTTTTCGTTACGAACTCAAGCGCATTGGCAAGATTCATGTCGTTCTCATTGAGTGGCATCTGGAACTTGGCAAACTTAACGAGGTCTGCGGTCTCAAAAAGTTGCTTCAGTTCATTGACCATTGTTGCTTTGTCCTGTTTGCTCAAAGCCTCAATAATCTCAGAAGTTACCATCTCCTTCGCATCGAAACCGAAGCGAGCTGCAATATAGTTTCTCAGCGTATCAGTAAGATTTGAGTAATATTCTTTCTGATTCTCAGAGTGCGAAAGGTTATTTTCCTTTATGGTAACAATTTCCTTTACAGCTTGCTCGTAAGGCGTAAGCTTCTTGCGGAAAGAGAACTTCAGGTTCAATGGCTTGTTTTCCTTCCTTCTCTTGTAGAAATATGCTGCGAAAACGAAACAAAGCAGAGCCAACAAAGCAAGGAGAATGAGAGTGCGCCATTCAGCCATGTCAAAAGGCGGATTCTGCACATCCTGTGGCGGGAAGAACTTTTCCGGATGAACAGTATCAACCTCACAAGTCAAAACCTTAAGGGCAAGGTTCTTTCCCGAATAGTCTTTTCCCGCAATCTTCACCTTCAACGCTGGAATGTAATACAAGGTATCATCAAATGAGGTGAGAGTATATTCGCGAGTTGTCTCTACGGAATTGTTGTCTATTTCCTTTGTTTCTTCTTTTCCATTATCAAGAACCTCAACTCCAGGAGTAATGTATTCGCTCTCCTTGAAGACCGGCATCTCTACCTTCTGTCCCTTCTTTGACTGGACTGTCACTTTCAGGTGAGCCTGTCTGCCAATGAAGACTTCAACAGAATCAATCTCTTGCTTCACGCTTTGGGCGAAGGAAAGAAATGGAAGAAAAGATAATATTATGAATAAGAATTTTTTCATTAAGCTTTACAACTTATAATCTCACACCCTTATTTAGCTCTTTGCTTGAAGAGTTTCGTCAGTGCTACGACATAATCGTCTGTAGTGGAAACAGATATATTATCCACCTTAGACTTGTTGAACACAGCCTGTAGCGTTTCTTGTCTCCGATTCCAAGCTACGGCGTGAGCTGTCCTGACATCACGATTTGCAGTGTCAATATACGAAGACTTGCCTGTCTCTGCATCTTGAACCTTTATCAAGCCTACATTCGGGAGTTCTTTTTGGAACTTATCGTAAACTTGTATGGCAATTACATCATGTCTTCTACCGCTGATATTAAGCGCTTTCTCAAAATTCTGCTCAGCGTAAAAATCACTCAACAAGAAGGTTGTAGAACGGCCTTTCACCATTCTGTTCAACGATTCTAGGGCAACGGAAAGGTCTGTCTTATTGCTTTGTGGCTTGAAATCAAGCATCTCTCGAATAATATGCAATATGTGTTTGCGGCCTTTTCGTGCAGGAATAACTTTTTCTATTTTGTCGGAGAAAAAGATTACGCCAATCTTATCATTGTTCTCTATGGCAGAGAAAGCAATTGTTGCCGCAATTTCCGTTGTTATGTCTTTCTGAAGCTGATGATGCAATCCAAAGTTCTGAGAGCCACTGACATCAACAAGAAGGAAAACAGTCAATTCTCTTTCCTCCTCAAAAACCTTCACGAAAGGATGATGGAAGCGGGCAGTAACATTCCAATCAATATCACGAACATCATCGCCATACTGATACTCACGAACCTCACTAAACACCATACCTCTACCCTTGAAGGCAGAGTGATACTGACCTGCGAATATGTTCTTCGACAATCCGCGAGCCTTGATGTCAAGCTTTCGAACTTTAGCTAATAAATCCTGAGAATTCATTAAGGAACCTGTACTTTATTAAGTATCTCGGAAACAATATCTTCTGTACTGACATTTGTAGCTTCTGCCTCGTATGAAAGTCCGATACGATGGCGAAGAACATCGTGAGCAATAGCACGAACATCCTCTGGAACCACATAACCTCTACGCTTCATGAAAGCATAGGTACGAGCAGCCTTTGCAAGATTTATACTTGCACGAGGACTACCACCGAAAGTAATCATCGGCTTAAGGTTAACAAGCTGATAGCGTTCTGGATAACGAGTAGCGAAAACAATGTCAGCGATGTACTGCTCAATCTTCTCGTCAATATAAACCTGATTAACGACATCTCTTGCCTTGAGAATATCCTCAGCCTTTGCAACAGGACGAACCTGTGTCTTTTCACGGGAAATGTTCTGGCGGATGATAAGCTTTTCCTCTTCAAGAGAAGGATAATCTACAATGACCTTCAACATGAAACGGTCAACCTGAGCTTCTGGAAGCTGGTAAGTTCCTTCTTGCTCAATTGGGTTCTGGGTTGCCATAACGAGGAATGGCTTTGGAAGTGAGAATGTTTCGCTGCCAATTGTTACCTGACCTTCCTGCATGGCCTCAAGAAGAGCACTCTGCACTTTTGCTGGAGCACGGTTGATTTCGTCTGCAAGAACGAAATTGGCGAAAACAGGACCTTTCTTCACATGGAATTTCTCATCCTTCTGCGAATAAACCATTGTACCGATAACATCGGCTGGAAGCAAATCCGGAGTGAACTGAATACGCGAGAAGTCTGCGTCAATAAGCTCTGAAAGTGTCTTGATAGCCAAAGTCTTTGCAAGGCCAGGAAGACCTTCCAAGAGGATATGACCATTGGAGAGAAGTCCAAGAATTAGACTCTCAACAAGATGCTTCTGACCAACAATAGTTTGGTTCAAACCCATAGTAAGGTTTTGAACAAATGCACTGTGCTGCTCAATGTTTTCATTAAGAGCACGAATATCTAATGATTCTGCCATTATTTGGTTACTGTTAACTGTATTTTCGTTTTATATTATTTGCTATTGCGATATGGTCGCGAATTGCTAAAAATGCTATCAATTAGCGACTGCAAAGGTACAACATTTATTTCAATTCCAACATAGGAATTCTAATCTTTTGACCTTCTTTAACATTTTCTAACGCATTATGCACCTGAATGTAGATTTCTCCTTGTCCTAATCCATTTGCAGTGGCAATATCGCTTAACGATTCGCCTTGTTTTACTTCTACGGTCTTCAAGGTTCCAACAATCTTATATCCGCCATGTGGAAGAATTTTCTTTGCCGTTTCAAGGTCAGTTGAACAAGGATATTCTGGAGCTCCGTCCAATCCCTTTCCTATAAGGAAAAGTTTTTGTTCATCAGCCAAATCAACAGCATTAACCATTCTCTTAACATTGTCGATTGAATCCTGCTTTTGTTTGAGCTCAGCTGCTTTCTGCGCTGCAATTCGTTCTTGCTCCAACTTCTTGTTTCGCTCTGTTACTCCATAATAAGTACCGCCGGCTATCATGGAAACCAACAGAAGAACGACAAAAGTAATCCACCAGATCTTACGGGACTTTCTGCGGTTTTCAATCGTCTCTGTCAATGCTTCTACACGCTCGGTCAAAGCTTCCACCTGCTGTTCAACAGCTTGCTCCGCCTCAGCTTCATTTCTTGAAGCATCACCTTCCGAAGCATCAATTACGTCGGTTCCGGTTTCTTTACCAAGAATATCTGAAGCATCTTTTTGAGAATCATCTACGGAAGAATCTTCACTTTCTGCTTCTTCATAAGCTTCGATTTCAGAGAGAACATTATTACTTATCTCTGCCAAATCTTCTGCTGACAATTGACCGGTTATTTCAACTGTCTTGAAATTGGAGAATGGCGAATTCACATTTTCCGCCAATTCCGTATCAGGAGTAAAACCTACAGATTCCCTTTCAAGTATAGTTGTCAGCCTAAAGGTTCCTAGTCCGTTGATTATCACCTGCTTATCTTCCTTCAGACCTATAGAAACGGTGCTGAACATTTCTGTAACGAAACGCTCAGCATCACCTATTGATATATGTTTTTTCTGCGCCAAAAGACGCGAGATTTCTCGTATTTGAAGTCTTTCCATTTTCAGTTACTTTCCGTTAAACTTCACTTCCAACTTTGGTGGAACGAGCATTTTCTTCTTTGTCGTAGGATCAACTATAATCTGCTCTTTCTTCATCTGTACATCAAACAACCCGAACGACGAGATATTTATCTGATTACCTTCCTTCAAATTCTCATTGAACAAGCTAATCAAAACATCCACATTCTCCTGAGTTTCTTCAGCAGAACATCCGAGTTTCTCCGATAATGTATCTATAAACATTTTATGATTCATGGAATCCTTATCTTATTTATTGAAATAATCCTCTCAAATGACCACTCCTAAACGAGTTCCGCATAAAGGTCAAACTCATCAGAGCCAATCACTTTCACATTATAGAAACTACCGATTTCCAGTTCTTTATCGTTCGACTTTACAAGAACTTCCGGATCAACTTCTGGTGAAGAATACTCTGAACGGCAAATGAAATAATCGCCTTCCTTGCGGTCAACAATAACTTTCAGCACTTTTCCCACGAAACTTGCCGCAAGTTCCTCACTTATAGCCTGTTGCAAAGCCATAAGTTTATCAAGGCGCTCTTGTTTCACATCTTCAGGAACATCGTCTTCATAATTATCTGCACTAAAAGTTCCATCTTCTTCAGAATAAGCAAAAGCACCCATTCTATCAAATTTCACTTCACGAGTAAAATCCATCAATTCCTGGAAATCTTCGTCAGTCTCTCCAGGGAAGCCAACCATCAAAGTTGTTCTCAAGCAAATGCCAGGAACTTCTTTACGCATGGAATCGATAAGCGTAAGTGTATCTTGCTTGCTGATATTTCTTCGCATCTTTGTTAGCATATTGTCAGAAATATGCTGAAGAGCGATATCCATATATTTGCAGACATTGTCTCTTTCTCTTATTACGCGAAGCAGATCCATAGGGAAGTGCGTTGGATATGCATAATGCAAGCGAATCCATTCTACACCTTCTACATCAGAGATAGCTTCCACAAGTTCAGCAATATGCTGTTTTCCGTCTATGTCTATTCCGTAATAGGTAAGTTCTTGGGCTATGACATTAAACTCCTTAACTCCCTCAGCGACAAGAGATTTCACTTCTGCAATGATATCTTCCTTTGGTCGGCTTTGATGCTTGCCGGTCATGATAGGAATAGCACAATAAGCACAATGCCTATCACAACCTTCGGAAATCTTCAGGTAAGCATAATGTGAAGGAGTTGTTATATGACGACCTACACTACATCCTAATATGGAAATAGACTCCTTTTGCTCTTTTGGCGCAAAATGTTTTTCTGCAAGATCTATGGCAAGCTGCTTATAGTCGAACTTACCGTAAAACTTGTCAACCTCAGGAATTTCATTCTGCAAATCTTCCATGTAGCGGCCAGAAAGACATCCCATAACATAGAGTTCCTCTACTCTACCCTCCTCTTTTGCTTGGACAAATTCAAGAATCTTCTCAATACTTTCTTCTTTTGCATCTTGAACAAAACCGCAAGTATTGATAACAACAATCTCACCCTTTGGATTCTGACTATCGTGAGAACAGTCAAAACCAATGGATTCAAGTTGCTTCATAAGAGTCTCTGAATCAACAAGATTCTTTGAACAACCAAGAGTAATAAGGTCAATCGTCATTTACTTAAACAATGTGTTTACAAAATCTGTTCTATTGAAAAGCTGAAGATCTTCCATTCCTTCACCAAGTCCAATATATTTCACAGGAACTTGGAGCTGGTCAGAGATGCCAATAACAACACCGCCCTTTGCTGTACCATCAAGCTTTGTGATAGCAAGAGAAGAGATCTGAGTAACAGCAGAGAACTGCTTTGCCTGTTCGAAGGCATTCTGTCCTGTAGAACCGTCAAGAACCAAAAGAACCTCATCCGGAGCTTCTGGCATGACCTTCTTCATCACATCCTTAATCTTCTTAAGCTCGTTCATCAAGCCTACCTTATTATGAAGACGACCTGCGGTATCAATAATAACAACATCCGCTCCATTTGCCTTTGCAGAAGAGATTGTATCAAAAGCCACACTTGCTGGATCTGCTCCCATCTTTTGCTTGACAACAGGCACTCCGACACGCTCGCCCCAAATACAGATTTGGTCAACGGCAGCAGCACGGAATGTATCGGCAGCACCAAGGTAAACTTTCTTTCCCGCTTGTTTGAACTGCCAAGCAAGCTTACCTATAGTAGTTGTTTTACCTACGCCGTTTACGCCAACTACAAGAATAACATAAGGATTATGGTCTTCAGGAAGTTCCCATTCGTCACCATCCTTATTACCGGTTTCGGCCAAAAGGTTGGCGATCTCCTCCTTCAGCATACCATTAAGCTCAGAAGTAGAAACATACTTGTCCTTAGCCACACGCGCTTCTATACGCTCAATTATCTTAAGCGTAGTTTCCACACCGACATCAGATGTAATCAGAACCTCTTCAAGGTTATCAAGAACCTCGTCGTCAACCTTATCCTTACCGGCAATAGCACGAGTGATCTTGGAGAACACGCTCTGTTTTGTTTTCTCCAAACCTTGGTCGAGAGTCTCTTGCTTCTGCTCTTTATCCTTGTTTCTGTTAAAAATCTTACTGAAAAAGCCCATTAATTTTAGTGTGTTATTATTTTACCACTTACTTATTTTAACTTAAAAGGAGTTACCCAGCTATAAAGCCGCGTAACTCCTTTATATTTTATAGAGCTGAAAGGCTATACAGCCTTTTCCATATTACTTCTTGAAAAAGTCCTTTACTGCCTCGTTAGGAACCATCTTCTCCTCGAAGATGTAAGCACCAGTCTTAGGGCTCTTCACCATCTTGATAACCTTTGAATAAGCGCGACCATCCATTGAACCTTCGTGGAGAGTAGCGACCGCTTTCTTTGCCATATCTTATTAATGTGTTTAGAGCTGTTATTACTTAATCTCCTTGTGTACAGTCATGCGCTTCAAGATAGGGTTGTACTTCTTAAGCTCAAGACGCTCTGGAGTGTTCTTGCGGTTCTTAGTTGTTACGTAGCGTGAAGTACCGCCGAGACCGCTTTCCTTCATTTCTGTGCATTCGAGCACTACCTGTACTCTATTGCCTTTTGCCTTCTTTGCCATTGCGATTATTCTCCTATTACTTTAATGTCTTTGTAATCGCAGTAACCCTTAGCAACTGCCTGCTTGAGGGCTGCATCAAGACCGAGTTTATTAATTACGCGAAGACCTGCAGCGCTAATCTTAAGAGAAATCCAGCACTGTTCCTCTACATAGTAGAACTTCTTGCTGAAGAGATTAACGTCGAAGCTGCGCTTTGTGCGATGCTTTGAGTGGGAAACGTTATTGCCGATCTGAGCCTTCTTTCCCGTAATCTGACATATCTTTGACATTGTCTTAGATTGCTAATTGTTAATAACTACTTATTCCAAACGGCTGCAAAATTACGACTTTTTCCGAGACTGACAAAGTTTTTCGGTTTCTTTTTTATAATGTGTAAATGCCAAAATTCATTTTTTTGATTTATTTTAAGCAACACACAAGCAGAAACGCTTAATTATCAGTCTTATTTGCTTTTTTTCGCTCGTTATGGTCAAGAATAATCTTGCGAATTCGCATTGATTTTGGAGTAACCTCAACAAGTTCGTCGATTTTAATGTATTCAAGAGCTTCTTCAAGCGAGAGAACTGCACGAGGAACGATGCGAGCCTTATCATCTGAACCTGAGGCACGGGTATTTGTCAGCTGCTTGGCTTTTGTAACATTCACGACAAGGTCGTTATCATGAATATGCTCGCCAACAACCTCTCCCATATAAACCTCGTCTCCCGGATCAATGAAGAACTTTCCGCGGTCCTGAAGTTTATCGATCGAATAAGCAAAGGAAGCACCAGTTTCCATTGCAATCATCGAGCCGTTTACACGACGGGAAATCTCGCCCTTGTAAGGCTGATATTCCTTGAATCTGTGTGCCATGATTGCTTCTCCCTGAGATGCAGTCAACACATTGGTTCTCAATCCGATAATACCGCGAGAAGGAACATCAAATTCGATATTTGTACGCTCGCCCTGGCTTTCCATTGAAGTAAGATCGCCCTTACGACGAGTTACCATATCAATCATCTTTGAAGCGAACTCATCAGGAACATTTATTGTAAGCTCCTCGATTGGTTCACACTTCACGCCATCAATCTCCTTGTAGATAACCTGAGGCTGACCAACCTGAAGCTCATAACCTTCACGACGCATAGTCTCAATAAGGACAGAAAGGTGAAGAACGCCACGACCAGAAACAACCCACTTATCAGTAGAATCCTCAAAAGGAGCTACGCGGAGAGCAAGATTCTTCTCAAGTTCACGCTCCAATCTGTCGTTTATATGACGGGAAGTAACGAACTTACCTTCCTTGCCGAAGAACGGAGAATCGTTAATCTGGAAGAGCATTGACATTGTCGGCTCATCAATGGAGATTGGCGGCATAGCTTCAGGATTCTCAAAATCACAGATTGTATCACCAATTTCAAACTTCTCAAGACCGATGATTGCGCAAATGTCGCCAGAACTAACCTCACTAGTCTTCACATGTCCCATACCGGTAAATGTATGGAGTTCCTTAATCTTTGTTTTCTCCTGAGT
Source organism: Bacteroidaceae bacterium (assembly GCA_024401275.1). Lineage (GTDB taxonomy): Bacteria > Bacteroidota > Bacteroidia > Bacteroidales > Bacteroidaceae > Prevotella. Next base: position 75,798 of record JAKSLJ010000008.1, read on the forward strand.
GCCATCACGATGACAGATTGTCACGTTCATGCCTTCAGTAAGAGTACCGCGATGCACACGACCTACGGCAATTCTTCCCGTATAGCTTGAATAGTCAAGCGAAGTGATAAGCATCTGAGGTGTACCTTCTATAACCTTTGGAGCAGGGATGACTTCAATAATCTTGTCAAGAAGGTATGTTATATTGTCTGTTGGAGAGTTGAAATCTTCGCTCATCCAACCATTTTTTGCCGAGCCATAGACAACAGGGAAATCAAGCTGATCTTCTGTTGCATTGAGTGAGAACATCAAGTCGAACACCATCTCATAGACTTCCTCTGGGCGACAATTTGGCTTATCCACCTTATTCACCACCACAATTGGCTTGAGACCAATTTCAAGAGCCTTCTGGAGAACAAAGCGAGTCTGCGGCATAGGACCTTCAAAAGCATCTACGAGAAGCAGACAGCCATCAGCCATGTTAAGCACGCGCTCCACTTCGCCACCGAAGTCGGAGTGTCCTGGAGTGTCAATGATGTTGATCTTCACACCATTATAGTTTATAGACACATTCTTTGAAAGAATGGTAATGCCTCTTTCTCTCTCCAGATCGTTGTTATCCAGAACCTGTGAACTCAAATCCTGACCTTCACGGAAAAGATTACCAGCGAGCATCATCTTATCGACAAGCGTTGTCTTTCCGTGGTCAACGTGAGCTATGATTGCAATATTTCTAATATCCATAAGTTTATTTCGCGACAAGTCACAAAGGCTAATTCAATTGAAAATCCCACCCCCCGAAGAGGGAGATGGGATTATGTTTGTTTGGAATAAGAAAATTTAATTTTGAATAGGTCGTTGTAGCCTATTGGGTGAGCGATTAAGCCTCTGCCTCAGGGATTACTGAAACATAGCTACGATCCTTACGACCCTTGCGGAAGTTTACAACTCCGTCAACGAGTGCGTAGAGAGTATCGTCCTTACCCATACCTACGTTCTGACCTGGGTTGTGGTGAGTACCGCGCTGGCGAACGATGATGTTACCTGCCTGTACCTTCTGGCCACCCCAAATCTTAACGCCTAATCTCTGTGAAGCCGATTCACGACCGTTCTTAGAACTACCGACACCTTTTTTGTGAGCCATTGTTAATTCCTCCTGTTAATTAAGCGATTACTGATTTGATTTCTACCTGCGTGTACTGAGCACGGAAGCCGTTGCGCTTGCGTGAGTCCTTACGACGCTTCATTTTGAACACGATGACCTTGTCACCCTTTACGAGTGGGTTAACCACTTCGCAAACAACCTTAGCACCTTCTACAGAAGGAGTGCCTACAGTTACTGCGCCCTCATTGTCAACGAGGAGCACCTTGTCGAATTCAATTGTCTGGCCTTCTGCGGCGTCTTTGATGTGATTCACAAAGATCTTCTTGCCTTGTTCTGCCTTGAATTGCTGACCGTTAATTTCTACGATTGCGTACATTTATTTATATGTTTTACGCGTTATCTCCGTTAGGCGGGAAACCTCATAAAGTTCGACTGCATCTTGCCGTCCTTGATTCCACTTATTCGAGCCTAATCAGACTATTCGGGCACAAAATTAGTAAAAGTTTGACTTTCTCGTGTCACCTCTCACGTACTTTTTCACTCAATCTTAATTTACAACAAGCAATCTGCAATTAACTCAGTATATAGAACACCAATTCGCGGAGCAAATCGCCTGGCGAAGCACTTCTGTTGTCAACGCCCTTCATCCTTATATCCGTCTCGCGAATCTTTGATATGATGTTAAGCGTTTTCATTGCAGAATAGTTCCTGACTCCCATCGCAAACTTTCTGGCAAACCAGGCTCCTCGCAGTCCGAGATATTGCGAAAGTTCCATATCCGTCTTCTTGCATGGAGCATAGTGGCAGATCATCAGAGTCTGGAAATAGTTGAACAGACCTCCCATCATTGAGAACACGCTGTCCTTCACCTTCGGGTCTTTTGCAAAATAGTCGGCTATACGCATCGCTTTCACGAAATCCTTTGCTGCCAAAGCATCCTGCAGTTCAAAGCCGTTATACTCCTTGCTTATGCCAACATTCTGTTCCACCACATCCGGAGTAATATTCTTATTGCCTTCTGGTAGTGCTGCCACAACCTTATCCAGTTCGGAAGCTATGCGCGACAGGTCGTTTCCGATGTGTTCTGCAACCATCATAACAGCCTTCTGGTCAATGCTTACCTCCGAATATTTATCCCTCATGTATTGGCTGATGAATGAAGGCAACTCGCTGTCATACTTCTTCTTGCTTTCGTAAACCACACCAACTTTAGCCGCCTTGGTAAAAACCTTCTTTCTGCCATCAACCTTACCGTTCTTATGGCAAATCACGATGACAGAAGTCGGCGAAGGATTGTCAAGATAATGTTCCAGCTGATCCCACTTCTTTATTGCCTGTGCTTCTTTCACGATAATGACTTGTCGTTCAGCCATCATGGGAAACTGTCTCGCCTGGTCAGCAATAGCGGCTGCATTCGTGTCCGCGCCATACATCACAATCTGGTTGAAGCCACGCTCGTCCTCACGAAGCGCATTTTCCTCTATATAGTTGGAAATCTGGTCTATATAGTACGGTTCGTCTCCGTGCAGAACATAGATAGGTTTATATTGCCCATTCTGCAGGTTGTGCATTATTTCTGTGAAGTTATCAGCAATCTTTGCCATATTCCGGTATCTCTTTTAGGAACTCGTATGAGTTTTCTTCGTAATTCATTTTGCAGCAAATATGCTGCATGCCGTTCGAAACTATCAGGTAGTCAACACGAAGTAGCATGTTGTAAACGGCTATCTGATCGAACACCCTCTGAGTCAGCGCAATCGTCGGCGCCTTGTATTCAATTATCATACAAGGTTTGCCGTCCTTTCCGAGCACAACGCTGTCGCATCTCAGTTTCTTTTCGCCTAGCTGCAGTTGCGTTTCGTTTACCAGGAGCGATTTCGGATAGCCTTTCTCCGTTATCATATAGTTCACGAAGTGCTGCCTCACCCACTCTTCTGGAGTCAGCGCAATGTATCGCCGGCGCAGTATGTCGAAGATCTTCACTCTGCCATTATCGTCTTTCTTCAGTCGAACGTCGTATGCAGGAAGATTCAGGTTTGTCGTTTCGTTCATTTACGCTGCAAAGTTACAAATATTTTCCATAATGGCAAACAAAATGTAGGGAAAAATAGCACAATGCCTGGATAAATATAGTAGAAAAGCAGCGTTCATAAGACAAAAATATACCCAAAAGTAGTGATTTTCTACACTTTATCCGTGTCACAGTTAATATATCAGTATATTTTTCATAACTTTGCAGCCATGAAACTCTCAGAATTGAAGAACGGCGAGTCCGGTTACATAGTGAAAGTGCTCGGCCACGGTGGTTTCCGCAAGCGCATTGTGGAGATGGGATTTATCCGTGGAAAGGAAGTCAAGGTGCTGCTCAACGCACCGCTTCAAGACCCAATAAAATACAAGATCATGGGTTACGAGGTAAGCCTTCGTCGTGCCGAAGCATCACAGATTGAGGTTGTGGCTGACCGCGCAAAAGCCAAGGAAGACCAAGCCGAAGGTCCTATTACCATCATCTCAAATGACGACTGCGCAGCCCAGGCAGAAGCCCATCGTCAGAGCCACACCATCAATGTCGCTCTCATCGGCAACCCGAACTGCGGCAAGACCTCGCTCTTCAACTTCGTTTCCGGAGCTCATGAGCGCGTAGGCAATTACTCTGGTGTAACGGTTGACGCTAAGGAAGGCTATGCCGAATACAAGGATTATTACTTCAACATCGTCGATCTGCCTGGCACATACTCTCTATCAGCCTATAGCCCAGAGGAGCTCTATGTTCGCAAACAGATTGTGGAAAAGATGCCTGATGTCATTATTAATGTCATTGACTCTTCCAACATCGAGCGAAATCTCTACCTCACCACGCAGCTCATCGACATGAACCTTCGTGTCGTTGGTGCGCTCAACATGTTTGACGAATTCGAAAGTCGTGGCGACAAGCTCGACATGGACATTCTTGGCGAACTCTTCGGCATTCCGATGATTCCTACTGTCTTCAAGAACGGCAAGGGCGTAAACGAGCTTTTCGACACAATCATCCGCGTTTATGAGGGCAAACCTTTCATAAAGACGCACTCTCACGACGATGTCCACGAAAATGCAGAAGCCCACCTCCACTCGCACCCTATCAGCGAAGGTCGCCAATCTCATCGCCGCCACACTCACGACCATTCTCTTCGCCACATCCACCTTAACTATGGCGAGGTCATCATGAATGCCATTCAGAACATCCAGACGGAGCTGAAGAAGAACAACGATCTCCGACTGAAATACTCTACCCGCTATGTTGCCGTAAAACTTCTTGAAAACGATCATGAAGCCGACCGCAAGCTCAAAGACCTCCCTAACTACAAGGACATCATCCGAGTACGCGACGAGCAGGCAGCCATTATCCAGAGAGAACTCAACGAAGATTCCGAGACAGCCATCATGAATGCGCGCTACGGCATAATCCATGGTGCACTCAGCGAAGCCAACAACGAGGAAGGAACTCGCACCAACACCTACGAGTTCACTCATGCTCTCGATGCCATTCTGACGCATCGCTTTTTCGGTTTCCCGATGTTCTTCCTAATGCTATTTGCCATGTTCTACGCAACATTCGCTCTTGGCCAATATCCGATGGACTGGATTGACTGCGGCGTAGGTTACCTGTCTGATTGGCTTCGTGGAATACTTCCTGAAGGCATTATCCAAGACATGGTTGTTGACGGAGCAATTGCCGGTGTTGGAGCCGTAATAGTCTTCCTTCCGCAGATACTCATTCTCTACACCTTCATCTCCATAATGGAAGACTCCGGCTACATGTCTCGCGCAGCCTTCATCATGGATAAACTGATGCACAAGATGGGACTTCACGGCAAGTCATTCATTCCGCTCATCATGGGCTTTGGCTGCAATGTTCCTGCCGTAATGGCTACGCGCACCATTGAAAGCCGCCGATCAAGGCTACTTACCATGATGGTCATTCCGTTCATGAGTTGCTCTGCGCGCTTGCCTATATATATAATGATTGTAGGCACATTCTTCGCCGTTCAGTATCAGTCGCTCATGCTTATCGCGCTTTACATCATCGGCATACTTGTGGCAGTCATCGTAAGCCGACTTTTCAGCAAGTTCCTCATCACGGGCGAAGACACTCCGTTCGTCATGGAGCTGCCGCCTTATCGCTTTCCTACGGCAAAGGCAATCATGCGCCACACATGGGAGAAAGGAAAACAATATCTCAAGAAGATGGGCGGAATAATCCTCGTCGGCTCACTCGTTGTCTGGGCATTGAGCTATTTCCCACACAATCCGGAGCTGTCAAATCAGCAACAGCAGGAGAACAGCTACCTCGGACAAATAGGAAAAGCCATAGAGCCAATCTTCACTCCACAAGGATTCGATTGGAAACTAGATGTCAGCCTCTGTGCCGGAGTCAGTGCCAAGGAGATCACAGCCTCTACCATGGGCGTACTCTACGCTGACAACGAAGAAGTAGCAGACAACACTCTCGACCAATCAGAGCGCTATCCTGTTCTTCGCCAGAAGATGGAGGCAAACGGCATTGATGCCCTCACCGCTTTCTGCTATCTTATCTTCGTTCTCATCTATTTCCCTTGCATTGCCACCATCTCTGCCATAAAGGCTGAGACAGGTTCATGGCGTTGGGCACTCTTCGCAGCAGGCTACACTACCCTACTCGCCTGGATTGTCTCTGCCATCGTCAAGCAAGTCGGTTTACTCTTTTTACCTTAATTCAGCGGCACTTTTGACTTAACTTTATTCAACAGCCATCCACAGTTACCTCTTGGTGTTCTGCGGATGGCTGTTGTGTAGATATTACCATTCTATTTTTTGTTTGTTGGGCGAAGTTTACTGAGCCTCACGGTGTAAGCAAAATACTGCGATAGGCTTACAAAATGTCAGTTCCGGCGTTGTGCGGATTTTCGGGCAGATAATTGGACAATAACCGAAAATGGCCGTCAAACACGGCATTTTTTCAATGCTTTGCGGCTGTTTTGCGACGCCAGGAAGCGCCATTTCCATTTCGCAGTCAGTTTTGTGTAACTTCGCAGGTCGTTTTGATGTGTTTCTTGGGGAGTTTTGATGCGAAAGAGAGCCTGAAAATGCGTGACATACTCCAATTTTCGGCAACATTATCGTGGTTCAGGAATAATAGCAGCTGATTATCAGCCAGTTATATCTTAACGAGGTTCTTGTATTTGTGCACACTTACACACACGTACTATAAGCCAAGGAAATCGGGTTAAGAAAAAGCAAAGTGTAAGGAAAAGTGGCGATTTTGCTAACCGTGCCTAAAAATAAACGCTAAAAACACGGACGGACGGACAAAAAATGTAACAGACATTTTTTTCACTCCTATTCTTAATATTATCTTCTTTCTTTAATTAAATTAATTATATAGATGTGTAAGACTTAAAAGGGATATAATTTTTGTCCGTCCGTCCGTGATTTTTTCCGTTTTACGCGCGGACAGACACGGAAAAAAAACATTCCAAAGAAAAAGCCTCCGCACTTTTTATGGTGTGGAGGCTGAATCCTTGTATGATTTTGTTTCTTAAAGATACTTTTGGAGGATCTGTGAGCAACCGCTTTCCTGAAGTTTGCGGATGCCTTTGTCGCAGATCTGGCGGACACGCTCTCGGGTGAGTCCGAGTTCCTCGCCGATGTATTCCAAGCCCATTGGCTGTTCGCCAAGTCCAAATGCCTTGCGGATGATGAAGCTCTCACGCTCTGAGAGTGCTCGGTCGAGAACGCTCTGGATGTCATGCTCGAGCGACTGCTGGTCGACGATACGGTCGGCACGGTCTGCCTGTCCTGATGGCATAACATCGAGGAGAGTGTTGTCCTCGCCATCCTGGAACGGCTTGTCGAAGCTGACATGGTGCTGGTCGGCGCTGATGGCCTTGGCAATGGTGCGCTCGTCCTGTCCTGTTATGGCTGAGAGTTCCTCGATGGATGGCTCGCGCATGTTCTCCTGCTCGAACTTTGACTTCGCCTTGCTGATCTTGTTGAGCGAACCTACCTGGTTCAAAGGAAGACGCACGATGCGGCTCTGCTCTGCGATAGCCTGCATGATGCTCTGGCGAATCCACCAAACGGCGTAAGAGATGAACTTGAAACCTCGTGTTTCATCAAAGAGCTCGGCAGCCTTGATAAGTCCGAAGTTGCCCTCATCGATAAGGTCGGTGAGCGAGAGTCCCTGATGCTGATACTGCTTTGCTACAGAGACAACGAATCTGAGGTTTGCGCAAACGAGTTTGTTGCGTGCCTTCTCTGCCTTTCTGCCTCCCTTGCGAATCTCTGCTGCAAGCTCGATTTCCTCCTCAATGGAGAGCATTGGGATATGGCTTATTTCAAACAAGAACTTGTCTATACCGCTGTCACGGTTTGTGATAGTCTTCTGGATTTTAAGTTGTCTCATATTTTATTTTTGTTCAATTGTGTACAAAAATTTTTGTTCAATTACGTACAAAAGGGTTGCAAATTTAAGATATTTTCCGGAAATAAGGCTCGCAAAAATCCACAAATCAAGTGCAAAATGAATGTAAATCAACGATTTAGCGATAATCGTCGCGTGTAAACATCACATCAATGACCGTATTTGACGGATCTGTGAGCGGATAATAGACATAGCGGAAAGCATAGCCTGCTTCCTTGTATTTCATCTTTGCCGGATCGTTCTTGAGATTGCTGAGAAGTGCCTGTCGGGTAAGGTCTGCGTTGAGGTCTTCTATGTTGTATTTTGGCGAGATTGACTGATAGTAAGTGAAGGTCTTGGAGTCGACATTGAAGGTCAGGCTGTCAATGGTGAGTTCTCGCGAGATGGGAACGGGGCAGTTTTTCTCAGTGAACTCATCGGCCTCGCGCTTTGCTTTTTCCTCCATGGTTTCTGCGCATGAAGCCAGAAGAATTGCCGGAGTGGCAGCTGCGATATATTTCAGAATATTCGTTTTCATAATTCGTTTTTTACATAAACAAAACGCAGAAACGCATTGATTTATTGCATTGGCATAACATAAACATCAAGAAAAAAGCATTTATTAATGAAAAAGGGGCGGCAAAACCGACTTTTCAACATAATTTTGTTAATTTTGTACCCAAATTTGCAACAAACATTACCAAAGATTATGGCAGATAACAAAAAGATAAAGACAGCGCTCGTTTCAGTATTCCACAAAGATGGTCTCGACGAGCTCCTTAAGAAACTCAATGAAGAGGGCGTGAAATTCCTCTCTACAGGTGGTACACAGTCATTCATCGAAAGCCTCGGCTACGAGTGCCAGAAGGTAGAAGACGTAACAACTTACCCATCCATCCTCGGCGGTCGCGTGAAGACTCTCCACCCAAAGGTGTTTGGCGGCATCCTCGGTCGTCGCGAGAATGAGGGCGACAAGGCTCAGATGGCACAGTACGAGATTCCTGAAATCGACCTCGTAATCGTTGACCTCTACCCATTCGAGCAGACAGTTGCCAGCGGTGCTTCTGAGGCAGACATCATCGAGAAGATTGACATCGGCGGCATCTCTCTCATCCGCGCCGGAGCAAAGAACTTCAACGATGTTGTAATCGTTCCAAGCAAGGCTGAATACAGCGTTCTCCTTGACATCCTCAACGAGCAGGGCGCAGAGACAACTATGGCACAGCGCAAGATGTTCGCTACACGCGCTTTCGGCGTAAGCAGCAACTACGACACAGCCATTCACAATTGGTTCAACAAATAAAAAAAACGGAAAATGAAAAGTGAAAAATCGAGGCGCAGCACTCTTCACTTTTCACTTTTCACCCAACAAAAAAGAGAATATGGGAAGTTTTATGGAAGGCCTTTCCAATGGTTTCAAATCATTGCTTGACCCACGCAGCAAGAAGAGTCGCTCAGGCTTCTTCTCTTTCGTGCAGGAGATAGCAATGGACCTTGGTACAGCCAACACTATCATCATAAACAGCGACGGAAAGATTGTTGTCGATGAGCCTTCGGTAGTTGCCCTCGACAAGCGCACCGAGAAGATGCGTGCCGTAGGTTCAAAGGCCAAGCTCATGTACGAGAAGGAGAATCCGGACATCCGCGTTATCCGTCCTCTCCGCGACGGTGTGATTGCTGACTTCTCTGCCTGCGAGCAGATGATGCGCGGTCTTATCGGCATGGTTCACTCCGGTCGCCACTTCTTCTCTCCTTCACTGAGAATGGTCATCGGCGTTCCTTCGGGTTCTACGGAAGTTGAGCTTCGTGCCGTTCGCGACTCTGCCGAGCGCGCTGACGGACGCGATGTTTACCTCATCTTCGAGCCAATGGCAGCAGCCGTAGGTATCGGTCTTGATGTGGAAGCCCCAGAAGGCAACATGATTGTTGATATCGGTGGTGGTTCTACGGAGATTGCCGTAATCTCGCTTGGCGGTATCGTAACAAACAGCTCTATCCGTACTGCGGGCGACGAACTTACATTCGCTATCCAGGACTACATGAGTTCACAGCACAATGTGAAGGTGTCTGAGCGTATGGCCGAGCGTATCAAGATTGCCGTTGGCTCTGCCCTGACAGACCTTGGCGACGACGCTCCGGACGACTACATCGTAAACGGTCCGAACAAGATTACCGCCCTCCCAATGAAGGTGCCTGTATGCTACCAGGAAATCGCTCACTGTCTTGACCGTACAATCACTCTCATCGAGAATGCCGTACACAACGCTCTCGAGCATACTCCACAGGAGCTTTATGCCGACCTGATGACAAACGGTATCTGGATTACCGGTGGTGGTGCGCTGCTCCGTGGTCTTGACCGCCGTCTTGAGGCTAAGTTCCAGATGCCTTTCCATATCGCGGAAGATCCGTTGCGCAGTGTTGCGCGCGGCGCCGGCATCGCCCTCAAGAATGTTGACCGATTCACATTCCTCATGAGATAATCAGACACATGAGATAAAAATCAGATGAAGAACCTCATAGATTTTCTTACAAAGAACGCTCACTGGTTCCTATTACTGCTCCTCGAAATTCTGGGAGCAGTATTGTTGTTTAGATTCAACAGTTACCAGGGAAGCGTTTATTACACTACGGCAAACGCCATTAGTGGGAAAATCTATGAGATTCACTCTTCATTGCTGGCTTTCATTCATCAGGCGGAAAACAACGAGGCTCTCACGCAGCGAAACTACATGCTGGAGCAGGAACTGGTGCGACTGCAGACTCTCCTGGACAAGGACGGCACAAGCAAGGACTCTACCGTCATTGCCATGAACGACAGTGCTACGAACCACATAAAGACCATTCCAGCCAAGGTTATCACTAACGAGATAAACAAATCGGAGAACTACATCACCATAAACAAAGGTACGGACGACGGCGTGCGACCAGACATGGCTGTAACTTCCGGACTTGGACCTGTGGGTGTGGTTTACATGTCTTCTGCCCACTACTCCATCGTTGTGCCTCTGATAAACACTCACTCTTCGCTCAGCGTAAGAATACGCGGCGAGAAATACTTCGGCAACCTGAAGTGGGAAGGCCAACAGATAAACGAAGCTGAGGTGGAAGACATTCCGCGCTTCGCCAAGTTCGACCCAGAGACGGCGTGGATTGAGACGAGCGGCTATTCGTCAATCTTCCCTGAAGGCATCATCGTGGGCAAGGTGAAGCATGTCTATTTCTCTTCCGACGGTCTTGCCTATCGCCTGAACATAGAACTCACAACCGACTTTGCCCGACTTCGCGATGTGCTTGTCATAGACAACAAACGACAGCTTGAGAAGATAAACCTCATGCGTTCAGCAAAAGATTCCATTAATGTGAGCAAATGAGCACCTACACTCTCCGCAAAATAAGACTGTTCATCATCCTCGTACTCGTGCAGGCGCTGGTGCTGAACTATGTGCAGCTTTTCGGTTGCGCTACACCTTTATTATATATATACTTCCTCATTGAACTGCCTCGCGGCATTGCAAAATGGAAGCTCTATTTGTGGGGATTCTTCCTAGGTCTTGCCATCGACACCTTCCTTAACACGCCGGGCGTAGCCACTATCTCATGCACTACGGCAGCAGCCTTGAGACCTTACATCCTGGAGCCGTTCCTCACCGTTGACGCCTCAGCGGAGTTTGAGCCGAGCATCCGACAGATGGGATTCGACAAATACATGTATTTCTCAGGCACTTACACTGCTCTCTACTGCATAATATTCTTTACGGTGGACTATTTTACGCTCTGGCATTTCGGACTTTGGCTGCTCAGCATCTTTGCAAGCTTTTTCCTTACACTGCTGACCATCGGAGCAGTGGCACTTGCTTTCCAGAAGAGATAATTGCCGGTTTTCTTGTCTTGTCCTAAAAAAGAATAGCAGGAAATGAACAGAAAGTTTGACTTTGAAAATAGGAAATATGTGATAGGCGCGATAGCTGTTGCTATCGTTATCGTCTATTGTTTCCGCCTGCTCTCTCTTCAGCTCCTCAGCGACGAATACCAAAAGAATGCCGACAACAATGCCTTCCTCAAGCGCGTGGAATTCCCGGCTCGTGGAGTGATCTCCGACCGCAACGGAAAGATTCTCGTCTATAACCAGAGTTCTTACGACATCATGGTCATCATGAACGAGCAGAAAGACCACATTGACACGCTCGACTTCTGCAAGACCGTGGGCATAACAAAGGAAGCTTACGCCAAAAGAATGGAAGACATAAAGGACTACTCCAAGAATCCGAACTATTCGCGCTACACGCAGCAGACATTCATGACGCAGCTTTCAGAGAGAGACTACAGCATACTTCGCGAGAAACTGTTCAAGTTTCCTGGATTCTACATACGCAAACGCGCCATCAGACAGTACAACACCGACTGGGGAGCTCACATACTGGGAGACCTTGGAGAAGTTTCGGCTGAAGACCTTATGGAAGACGACTACTACCAAGGCGGTGACTACATCGGAAAGACCGGCGTAGAACGCTCTTACGAAACCGAACTCCGAGGCGAAAAGGGCGTGCAGATAATGCTTCGAGACGCTCGCGGAAGAATAAAAGGCAACTACAAGGACGGAAAATATGATGTGAAACCGACTCCTGGCAGGGACATAAAGCTCACGATAGACGAGCAGCTTCAGGCTTTGGGCGAAAGACTCCTGGAAGGAAAAATCGGAGCCATCGTTGCCATAGAACCTGCTACAGGCGAAGTCCTTGCCATGGTTTCCGCCCCAAGCTACAATCCGAAAACCATTACCGGCAAGCAGCGCGGAAAGAACATGGCGCGACTGTCGAAGAACATCTGGCATCCGCTCCTGAACCGAACAATTCAAGGTCAGTATCCTCCGGGCTCTACCTTCAAGACATCGCAGGCGCTGACTTTCCTCTCAGAAGGAATCGTTACGCCAAACACAACCTTCCCTTGCGTAGGCGGTTTCAAGTACAAGGGCATGAAGGTGGGATGTCACGCTCACCCTTCGCATCTCTCACTGGTTCCGGCAACAGCCACTTCCTGCAACGGATATTTCTGCTGGGGACTTTACAACATGATAAGCAACCGCAACAAATATGCCACAAAGCAGGAAGCCGTGAACATCTGGCGCGACTACATGGTGAGCATGGGATTCGGCTACAAGCTTGGCATCGACCTTCCCGGAGAGAAGCGCGGTCTGATACCTAACGCAGAGTTCTACGACGACGCTTTCAAGGGACACTGGAACGGACTTACCATTGTTTCCATCGGTATCGGACAGGGCGAAGTAAACCTTACGCCGCTGCAGATTGCCAATCTCGGAGCTACAATTGCCAACAGAGGTTACTACATTGTGCCTCATGTGGTAAAAGAAATAAAGGACAAGGAGATTGACCCGATGTACACGGAACGCCATTACACAAAGGCTAACCGCTCGGCTTACGACTGGGTTGTGCAAGGAATGAGGTCGGCAGTGGTAAGCGGAACTTGCTCTTCAGCCAACACGGCAGCCTACGCCGTATGCGGAAAGACGGGTACGGCTCAGAACCGCGGTCATGACCACTCCATCTTCATGGGTTTTGCCCCAATGAACAACCCGAAGATTGCAATTGCCGTATATGTGGAAAACGGTGGTTTCGGTGCCACATTCGCCGTTCCGATGGCTTCTGTAATGATGGAGCAATATCTGAAAGGACAGCTTTCGGAAGGTTATGAAGCTCTCGCATCAACCCTTCAGCACAAGCGCATCGCTTACGACAGCAAGAACCGATAGGCTTTCAAGAATTAAGAATTAAAAATTAACAAATTCGCGCGCAGCCAATTTTCAATTATCAATTCGATAGAATATGTCAATGCCAAGACGCCATACCAACATTTTCCGCTCAGTTGACTGGGTTACCATCACCATTTACTTGGCGATGTTGCTCTTCGGCTGGATAAGTGTCTGCGGAGCAAGCTACAACTATGGTGATACTGAGATTTTCAGCCTTACTGCTCGTAGCGGCATGCAGGTGATATGGATTGGCACGGCGTTGCTCATCGGCTCGGTCATCCTTCTGCTGGACGACCGCTACTACGACACTCTAGCCTATGTCTTATACATCGGCTTCATGATACTGCTCTTCCTAACCATATTCAACCCCCACAGTATCAAGGGTTCACGATCGTGGATTGTGCTTGGTCCTATCCACATCCAACCCGCGGAGTTTGCCAAGTTTGCCACCGCCATGGCAATCTCCAAGTTCATGGGCGGATGGCACTTTGACATAAACGACAGCAGGAGCTTCTGGCAAGCTTGCGGCATTGTGCTGCTGCCGATGTTCCTCATCATCTGTCAGCGAGAAACGGGTTCCGCACTCGTTTACCTCTCCTTCTTCATAATGTTCTACCGTGAGGGAATGCCTGGTGCCATACTCTTCACCTTCGTTGCCTTCGTGGCTTACTTCGTCGTCGGAATAAGGTATGAGAACGAACTGATGTTCGGCACACCTACATACATAGGACCTTTCACGGTGTATCTGATGATTCAGATATTCACTATCCTACTCCACCGTTCCTACTTCAGAAAGCAGGACACGGAAAGAATGTGGATGACGGGAATCGTTGCCGTAACAACAATTCTCGGCACAATCGTCTCTTGCAATTTCTGGCACTTCAACCTTGCTTGGCTTCAGATTCCGGTAATCATCGGAATGGCAGCTTTCCTCATCTACAAGTTCCTTTATATGCAGTCGCGCTCGTATCTGCTTCTCGGAGCTTTCACGATTTGCTCTTTCCTGTTCTATCACTCAGCAAGCTTCGTGCTCAACAATGTGATGCAGGATCACCAGCGCACTCGTATCAATGTGCTTCTCGGACTTGAAACTGATGTGAACGGAGCTGGTTATAATGTCCATCAGAGTGAGATTGCCATCGGTTCCGGCGGTCTTCTTGGCAAAGGTTTCCTCAATGGAACGCAGACAAAATTGCGCTTCGTGCCGGAGCAAGACACAGACTTCATTTTCTGTACCGTAGGCGAAGAGCAGGGCTTTGTTGGATGTGCTCTCGTGCTTTGTCTCTTCCTTGCCCTCATCATTCGCCTAATCCATTTGGCAGAAAGACAGAACATAAAGTTTGCCCGAATATACGGCTATTGCGTCTTGTCCATTTTCTTATTCCATCTGTTCATAAATATCGGAATGGTGCTTGGCGTCACGCCTGTTATCGGTATCCCTCTGCCTTTCTTCAGCTACGGAGGTTCTTCGCTTTGGGGCTTCACCATCCTGCTGTTTATATTCCTTCGTATGGATGCTTCGCGCAACTTTGCGAAGCAGTAGAATAAGCAGCGTTTCCATATTCGCTTCTTAAAGACGCCATGAGGCGTCGTTTCCACACAAAGATCACTCAGGGGCAACTCCTATATCGTTACAAAAATATATCATCTAACCAACAGTTTCTCCACAGTCATTCCTGAACCTAATGTGTCAAGGTCAATCTCATGCAGGTCAACTGCGGGCGATTTTCCGTTTTCAGAATACTGATGAATATGGAAACTGCGAGTAGGAGTTCTGCCATATCGCGCATGCCATAAGATGTTGTCTTTCAGTTCACTACGGTCAACATGTATCGCGGCAATCTTCTCGTTGGCGTAAACAATAGGCTTTACGCCAAAGTGCTTCTCCACAGCATCGCACCACATCAGCAAAGAATCCGTTGAAACTCCAAACTGCTCTATATCCAACACTGGCGGCAAATCGCCTTTTTTCACTTGAACATTTGTCGTGAAATTGCTAATCTGCTCCTGAAGCGTGGCATATCTCTGGTTGAAGAAATGATAAGCGCCATGCGGTATTCCGAATCGCTCCGCCCAATCGCAATGCTTGGCATATTCGGCATCAACATATTCCTTTCCTTCGGTCGCTTTCAGAAAAACAAACGAAATTGGTATTACGCCAATCTGCTTGCTTATAGTGTCATTGTAAGTATAGGAAGAATCAACAGCAACATACATTCTATCCCAATGTACAATAGGCTGATAATGAGACAAATCCGTACCATAAATGCGCTTGTCGGTAATGATGTTCACATCTTTCTTTTCGCCGTTTTCGAAAAGGGCAAGTTCCGCGTTATTCTCCTTGCCGAATCCGCTTCTTTTTCCGAATGACCATTGGCCGTCGTAAGCATAACTGCCACAAACAATTTTTCCGATTCCGTCCGGTAGCAAAGTAAAGAAAAAGCCCTCATAATCAGCGGTTTTCGCCGTTAGAAACTGTTCATTCAGAGATTTCCACAAGGTGGCATTTCCACCAACAAAAGCTTCAACATTTCGGATTACGCAGTTTCCTTTTCGCAAGTCATCGTTGCGCCATTCTCCCTTGTACCAGTTTCCATGACAAAGAAACTCGCCTTCGCCTTCGCGTTTTCCGTCATTCCACGAACCTTTGTAGATGCCATCATAAAGCATCATGTCAGGCGTTTTCACTCCCGTATGCCAGAAAGCGACACCTTCTCCATGCGGATTGCCAGCAGCATTTCTTTCCCCAATGTACTCAAAAGAAGGGAAGAACAGCCTCACTATTGCCAGCAAAGCTACAAGAAGGAGAGAATATGGAATTATATATTTCTGCATTGAATAAAACATTTCTGCCTATGGAAGAAAATGTTTCCACATATCATTGGCGCTGCAAAGATACTACTAATTTTTCTTTTCAGCTATTTTTTCACGAAAAAATTAAGAAAATCATGCTTTTCGCAATTCTCTTGGCGACACTCCTTCGTGCTGTTTGACAAAGCGAGTAAAGAGAATTGGAGACGAGAAACCCAGATTGTCTGAAATCTCCTGAATGGAAAGAGAGGTGTTCTGCAAGAGACTTTTGCTTTGTTGCAGCAGATGACCATCTATGATCTGCTTCGGTGTTTTCAACGCTACCATTCTTGTTATCTGCGCAAGATAACGCGGCGTGATGGCAAGCCGATCAGCATAAAAAGCCACATCATGATTCGTGCGATGATGCTGAACGACGAGAGAAAGAAACTTATTGTACAACTCTTGCGGTCGAACACCATAATCTTCTGATTCCACGGAATAAACAAGCCTGTTATGAAGATACTCGTGAGCATTCTGCAAAGCAAGTTCAATGCTGTCGCCCATAGCCAAACGAACGGCAAGAGCCATAGACGAACTGCCGGCAACTCCATGTCGCTGCCATCCTTCAATGTTGTATGAAGAGAAGAAGCGGTGCTGTCCGTCGGCATAAAGAAGTGCCGTTACGCGACCTTCAGAGTGACAACTGCCACGGAGCAACACATATTCCGCACCGTCTTCATGAAATCGCTTCGCTGCTTCAACCATGTCATTATCAGTTATAATCTTCATGTCAAGGACAATCTCAGCCTCTTGGCTCTTCAGGACAAGCAGCTTGGTCAAAGGCATAAGACAACGATAGGCACGAACAGAAGCGTCGTCCATCAGTCGCGTTCCGTCAGAAGAAAATATTACCGGCGAACAGACAACATTGCGGCAACCCCTTATTTCGTCTCGAATGCGACTTATCGTTTCCGCTCCATTCACCATTCCAACCTTTATAGCTTTCGGAAGACAGTCGTCATACACAGCTCGAACCTGACCTGCCACAACCTCTGTTGGCATCTCACTAACCATCGTAATCCCCTGGCTGTTCTGAACCGTCACGGATGTTATCGCCGTCATGGCATAGCAACCAAGGTCTTTCACAACCTTGATATCTGCCTGTATGCCCGACCTTCCTGTACTGTCAGAACCGTTTATGCTTAATATTGGAGCCATCAAATTTTCTATTTACAATGTACATTTTACAAATTACATTTTGGCTGCAAAGTTAATGAAAAGTAGCGAAAAACAAACTATACGAGAATAAAAATTTTACAGAACAGTTCCTTTTTCGTACTTTTGCACAAGAATTCAACAATAAAATAACCCAAAACAGAAACTAAAATGGAAGACAGAACCCAACTGAACCGCAACTTGGCGCAGATGCTCAAGGGCGGTGTTATCATGGATGTTACAACACCAGAACAGGCACGCATAGCTGAAGCAGCTGGCGCTTGTGCTGTAATGGCATTGGAAAGAATACCTGCAGACATTCGTGCAGCAGGTGGCGTAAGCCGAATGAGCGATCCAAAGATGATTCGCGGCATCCAGGAGGCAGTTACAATTCCTGTAATGGCAAAGTGCCGTATCGGTCATTTCGCTGAGGCACAGATTCTTGAAGCTATCGAGATTGACTATATTGACGAGAGCGAGGTACTCTCTCCAGCAGATGATGTCTATCACATTGACAAGCGTAAGTTCAAGGTTCCTTTCGTCTGCGGAGCAAAGAATCTCGGCGAAGCTCTGCGCAGAATAAACGAGGGCGCTACCATGATTCGTACTAAGGGAGAACCTGGCACAGGTGATATCATTCAGGCTGTTCGCCATATGCGCATGATGCAAAGCGAGATTCGCCGTCTTGTTTCCATGAGCGAAGACGAACTCTACGAAGCAGCAAAGCAGCTTCAGGTGCCTTACGACCTCGTACAGTATGTACACGAGAACGGCAAGATGCCTGTTGTGAACTTCGCAGCCGGTGGTGTTGCTACTCCTGCCGACGCAGCACTCATGATGCAACTCGGAGCGGAAGGCGTATTCGTAGGTAGCGGTATCTTCAAGAGTGGCGATCCAGAAAAGCGCGCACAAGCTATTGTCAAGGCTGTGACTAACTACAACAACCCAAAGATTCTTGCAGAACTGAGCGAAGATCTCGGCGAAGCTATGGTTGGAATCAACGAAAGCGAGATACAGCTTCTCATGGCTGAGCGCGGCAAATAAGGCTTTTTTTATTTTATGATAATTGCAATTTTAGCATTACAAGGAGCATTTGCTGAACATCAGCAGATGCTTCAACGTCTTGGTGTTGAATCGTTTCTCGTAAGGAACATTAACGATTGGAACAAACCGAAAGACGCTCTCATCATCCCTGGCGGCGAAAGCACGGCTATGATGAAAATCATGAACGACGAAGGACTTACTGAACCTATCAGAAACGCCATTCGCGAAGGACTTCCCGTTTTCGGCACTTGCGCAGGACTTATCATGCTCGATTCAGACCACCTTAACACAATGAATATCACAGCAAAGCGCAACGCATACGGCAGGCAGTTGGGAAGTTTCTATACAGAAAGTGGCTTTGAGGGCATCGGCACTATCCCGATGACCTTTATCCGTGCTCCGTATATAGAAAAAGTTGGCGAAAATGTAGATGTTCTTGCGGTTGTTGATGGTAAAATCGTCGCAGCACGCCAAGAAAAACAGCTTGTTTGTGCATTCCATCCAGAACTGAACACAGACACTAAGATTCACGAGTACTTCATCAACATGATTTGATACTAAAAAAATGACTACAACCAAAGTGCTGTAGTCATTTTCTTTTTGAGCCTCTTGTCGGATTCGAACCAACGACCCCGAGATTACAAATCACGTGCTCTGGCCAACTGAGCTAAAGAGGCGGGTGGGCAAGCTACTTATATCGCGTCGCTACAACCAACTACCTTTGCTATGTTCCCATCCTGGAGGATTCGAAGGGAGCTGACCGTACAAGACTTACCCGTCTATTTTTATGCTATTCTTTCGTTTAGCGGGTGCAAAGTTACAATTCTTTTTTTAATCTGCAACACTTTGTTTCGTTTTTTTGCCTAATATTACTAAAAAAGCCTAAATACGACAATTATTCTTCAAATCATCTGTGTTATTTTATTATTTTTTATTACCTTTGCAAAGAAATACGCAAGTTTAATAACTTGGCAAAAGAATAAGCAATAAAAGACAACATGAATTTCCCATTAGATATTAGTTATATTGATGTCATATTCAAGGGTGTGCTCATAGGCATTCTCGTATCAGCACCAATGGGTCCTGTAGGAGTATTGTGTGTGCAGCGTACGCTAAACAAAGGCAGATGGTATGGTTTCGTTACAGGCATCGGAGCTTGCATTTCCGACCTTATCTACGCAGTTATTACCGGTGCCGGCGTGTCGTTCGTCGTAGACTTCATTGAGGAGAACGGCATGCGCTTCTGGCTTCAGTTGGCAGGCAGTATAATACTCATGATTTTCGGTATTCACGCCTACAAGAGCGACCCGACAAAAAACATGCACATCAGCGGAAAGCAGAAAGGAACTCTCTTCCACAACGGCTTGACAGCATTCCTGATAACCTTCTGCAACCCGCTCATCATCTTCCTCTTCATGGCGTGTTTTGCGCAGCTTGCCTTCGTGCCACGAATGGAATATCCGCTGTCAATTGTCGTCTCTTTCCTTAGCATAGCTCTCGGCGCGCTGCTCTGGTGGTGGTGCCTGACATGGATAATCGACAAGGTGCGTACGAACTTCAACAACAACGCCATCATAATGATAAACAAAATCATAGGCGGAGTCGTTATTTTCATCTCTATCCTCGTTCTCTTCGGCACGATATTCAACATCTATTCGTTCGGATAACAAGCAAAGAGAACCTTCACATCCAACAAAACCATAAACTAAAAAACATAAAAACTTAAAACAAAATCAACAGAGAGTATTACTATGGAAGACTTCATTCACCTACACACACATACCTACTTCTCAATCCTTGACGGTATGTCGCCTATCAAGAAGCTTGTCAGCAAGGCTGTTGACAACGGCATGCGCGGAATGGCAATTACCGACCACGGCAACATGTTTGGCATAAAGGAACTTTTTGACGAATGCAACAAGGTAAACAAAGGAAGAAAGAAAGAAGGTCTTGAACCGTTCAAGCCAATCTTCGGCTGCGAAATGTATGTGGCACGCCGCTCCATGGAGATGCAGAATCAGGACAAGAATCACCCTGAAGACCGTGGCGGATGGCACCTTATTGTTCTTGCAAAGAACCTGAACGGATATAAAAATCTCATAAAACTTGTGTCCGACTCATGGGTAGACGGCTTTTACGGAAAGCCTCGTACCGACCATGAGCATCTGGAAAAATATCACGAAGACCTAATCGTTTGTTCGGCATGTATCGGTGGCGAAGTGCCAAAAAAGATTCTTGCCGGCGACATCGAAGGTGCCAGAAAAGCAATAGAGTGGCATAAGAAGGTTTGGGGTGATGACTATTACCTTGAACTACAGCGACATGAGGTAAAGAATCCAACCCAGCGTGCAAATCGCGAAACCTTCCCTCTACAGCAACAAGCAAACGCGGTTCTTATAGAACTGGCAAAGGAATATGGCATAAAGCTTATCTGCTCAAACGATGCGCACTTCGTTGATGAAGACGACGCAGAAGCACACGACCATTTGCTCTGCATAGCAACAAGCAAGGTTGTGGACGATCCTACGCGTATGCTCTACTCTAAACAAGAGTGGTTCAAGACGAAGGAAGAAATGAATGATCTTTTTTCCGATGTTCCGGAAGCACTCGCCAACACTTGCGAAATTCTGGACAAGTGTGAATTCTACGACCTTGAATCCGACCCTATCATGCCATTCTTCCCTATTCCGGAAGATTTCGGTACGGAAGAAGAATGGCGAAAGAAATACACCGAGGAAGATCTCTTCAAGGAATTCACTACCGACGAGAACGGTGAAAACCAGATGCCGGAAGAAGAAGGCCTGAAGAAGATAAAGAAACTTGGCGGATATGACAAGATTTACCGTATAAAGTTTGAAGCAGACTATCTTGCAAAGCTTGCCTACGAAGGTGCGCAACGCATCTATGGCTCAGGTACACCAGACGATTTAACTGCCGATAAGCTAATCAAGGGTAGTTACAACATACCGGAAGAAGTGGAAGACCGTATCCGCTTTGAGCTTCACATCATGAAGACGATGGGTTTCCCGGGCTACTTCCTCATAGTTTCCGACTTCATAAACAGCGCTCGCAAGGAACTTGATGTTTGGGTAGGTCCTGGTCGTGGTTCGGCGGCTGGTTCTGTTGTAGCTTACTGCCTGGGTATCACCAAGATTGACCCTCTGAAATACGACCTCCTTTTTGAGCGTTTCCTCAACCCAGACCGTATCTCACTTCCTGATATCGATACTGACTTTGACGATGACGGACGCGGAAAAGTGCTGCAATGGGTAATGGACAAGTACGGACATGAGAACTGTGCGCACATCATTACTTATGGTTCCATGGCTGCGAAAAACTCAATAAAGGATGTTGCACGCACGGAAAATTTCGCTCTTGATAAGACAAACGCGCTCTGTAAGGCAATGCCTGACCGTCTGCCAGATGGCATGAAACCTAAGTTGGAGAACTACATAAAATGTACTCCTGAGCTCCAGATGGCAGCTGCTTCGGCTGATGCGAAAGAGGCAAATACAATAAAATACGCTAGAAAACTTGAAGGTACTGTGCGTAACACCGGTATTCACGCTTGCGGATTCATCATCTGCCGTGACCCTATCAGTTCGCATGTGCCGGTATCAACTGCCGACGACCCTGATTTTCCAGATATCAAAACAGCCGTAACGCAGTATGACGGACATGTTATTGAATCAACAGGTCTTATCAAGATGGACTTCCTCGGCTTGAAAACTCTTTCCGAACAGAAGGAATGTTGCAAGAATGTGAAGCTCACTCGCGGCATAGACATTGACCTTGACCATATTCCGATAGACGACCCGAAGACATACGAACTTTATCAAAAAGGTCAAACGGTAGGTACATTCCAGTTTGAATCGGCTGGTATGCAGAAATATCTCCGCGAACTTCATCCTACGGTTTTTGAAGACCTTATCGCGATGAATGCGCTTTATCGTCCAGGTCCTATGGATTATATTCCTTCGTTCATTGCCAGAAAGAACGGTCGTGAGCCAATCACTTACGATATCGACTGCATGGAGAAGTACCTCAAGGACACTTACGGCATTACGGTTTACCAAGAGCAGGTGATGCTCTTGTCACGCCAACTTGCAGACTTCACCCGTGGTCAGAGCGATGCCTTGCGTAAGGCTATGGGTAAGAAGAAGAAGGACATCGTTGACCAGATGAAGCCGATGTTCATTGAGGGTGGAAAGAAGAACGGTCACGATCCAAAGATTCTTGAAAAGATTTGGGCCGACTGGGAGAAGTTTGCATCATATGCATTCAACAAATCACACGCTGCATGCTATTCTTGGGTGGCTTATCAGACAGCTTATCTTAAAGCAAACTATCCAGAGGAATTCATGGCAGCCTTGCTTACCCGTAGACGTTCTGACATAAAGGAAGTAACGAAACTTCTTGACGAGTGTAAGGCGCTGGGCATCATGGTAAAAGGTCCTTCCGTGAACGACTCTCGACAGACTTTCAATGTTACCAAGGATGGCTCTATACGTTTTGGCTTTGCAGCAATCAGCGGCATTGGCGATAATGCAGCAGACGAGATTGTACGAGAACGAGAAGATAACGGCCCTTACAAGGACATTTACGATTTCGTAAAGCGTATAAACTTCTCGAATGTCAACAGTAAATGCGTGGAGAACCTCGCTAATAGCGGTGGTTTCGACTGTCTCGGTCTTCCTCGCGAGCAGTATTTTGCCCCTGATCCTACCAGAAGAGGTGAACCTTTCTTCAAGACGCTTATCGCTTTCGGACAGCAATATCAACAGGCAAAGAAAGAAAGCGAGAACGACCTTTTCGGAGGTTTGTTCGGCGGAGAAGAAAGTGCAGTGGAAATATCGCTACCAAAATTGCCGCCTTTCGAGGAAATGAGCCATATCGAGAAGCTCAACATCGAACGCTCACTCATCGGTCTTTATCTCTCAGCTCATCCGCTTGATGAGTTCAAACCAATCCTAAAGGGCTATTGCAACACAAGCGTAACTGAGTTGGAAGATATAGCAGAGCTGAAAAAACGCGAGGAAATACGCTTTGGCGGAATCGTTACAGCCATAAAGCGAACAGGTTTCACAAAGCGCGGCAACACACCTTACGGCATCGTCCAGATAGAAGATTTTGAAGGTACGGGAGAATTGTTCCTCATAGCCGACACATGGACAAACAATGTCGGAATACTGACGGTCGGTTCTACGATTTTCGTTCGTGGAAAGATGGAAGCACGCAATCGCTTCAATCCCGACGATATCGTTTTCCGACCTTCTGAGATAAGACAGCTCGGACAAGTTCAAAATGAGCGACTTACGGGAGTGAAGATATCAATGAATGCCAATGATGTTGACCCATTGGACGCAAAGGAACTAATGGAAATCCTCAGCCCTAAAAAAGAAAAGGATCAGGCTTCTGCTGAAGGAAAGGACATCCCGAAAGAAAAGCCACACGAACTGGTCTTTGAGATAAAATCAAGCGACTCACCACGTCCTATCAATGTACAAGGCGGCGCAAACACTAAAATCCTCGTTGACTACAAGCTCATAGAACGCATAAACGCAATAAAGAGTTTTGAATGCAACGCTATCTGGAATTAATATCAACAATACTAAACACCATAATTAATATGAAAAAATCACTCATTCTCAAATCATTCGTTGCGATTTTTGCAGCAATGACACTCGTATCTTGTGGTACTACATCTACTGTGCCAATCACAGGTCGTAAGCAGACACTTCTCGTTAATGACGAACAAGTATTAAGCCTCAGCAATCAGCAGTATAATGATTACATGAAGACTGCAAAGGCTTCTACTAACACAGCTAACACACAGATGGTAAAGCGTGTAGGCCAGAACATAGCAAACGCTGTGATGACTTACCTCACAAACAACGGTTATGCTAACGATGCACAGACATACAATTGGGTGTTCAATCTCGTTCAGGACAAGCAGGTTAATGCTTTCTGTATGCCTGGTGGCAAGATTGTCGTTTACGAAGGTCTTCTCCCTGTTACTCAGGACGAAACATCTCTTGCCATAGTGCTTGGTCATGAGGTGGCACATGCTGTTGCAAAGCATAGCGCAGAGCGTCTCAGCAACGAATACAAGAAGCAGTATGGCGCACAGATTCTAGGAGGTGTTCTTCAAGGCGTTGGCGCAAGCACTAACCTTCAGAACATAAGTAGCACAGTTTTCGGCCTTGGTTCGCAGATTGGTGGTGCTGCATATTCACGCAAGCAGGAAAGCGAAGCTGACCATCTTGGCCTTATCTTTGCGGCAATGGCAGGTTATGATCCTTCAAAGGCACTTACTTTCTGGGAGCGTATGGCAGCAGCAAGTAGCGGCAACACATACTCTATCATGAGCGACCACCCAAGCGATGCAAAGCGTATTGCAGACATCCAAAAGTGGTTGCCAGAGGCTCAGCAGTATTATGTTGCTCCTAAGGCTTCAACTACAAAGACTTCGACTACAAAGAAGTCAACAACAAAGAAGAAGTAATCATCTGATTCACTTATAAATCTGCACAAAAACTGTATTGAAAAAACTCCGTAACATATTGCTAACCATAGTGTTGCTGCCAGTGGTACTTATTGTACTGCTTGCAGCAGCGCTGTATTATCCACCTATACAAAACTGGGCGGTACAGAAAGCTACGGCATATGCTTCGGAACAGACGGGCATGCAGATTTCAATAGACAATGTAAGACTGAGTTTTGCACTTGACCTTCAGGTAAATGGCGTAAAAGTAATAAAGCCTGCAGCAACGCCAAATGCGGTTCCAGACACCATTGCCGATATTCATTCGCTAAATGTTGATGTGCAACTTCGTCCGTTGTTTGAAGGTAAGGTAATGGTTGATGAGCTTAACTTCAACTACATGAAGCTCAACACAACCGACTTCATAAAGGCTGCTCATGTAAAAGGACAGCTAAAATCACTTAATATAGCTTCACATGGCATAGATTTGAAGAAAGAGTTTGTACGCTTGGACAAGGCTTTTCTTGATGGTGCTGATGTGAATATTCTTCTTGCTGATTCTGTGCCAGAAGACACGACTGAAACAAAACTTTTCTGGAAGATTCAAGCCGACCTGGCGAAAGTCAGCAATTCAAAAATCCGTGTCAAGGGCAAGGGCATGGATATTGCAACCGACATTAAGGAACTCAAAGCCGAAGAAGGCTTTTTTGATTTAGGAAAGAGTGAGTACAAAGTTACGCATGCAGAGCTGCTAAAGAGCGATCTAAGCTATGCTCCGCAGGTGTCATTATCAGATATTACGGCAATCGTTGATTCCATCTATTTCTGTCCTCCTGATATCTCTGCGCAGATAGCACACATGAAGCTGAAGGAAAACGGCTATGGCGCAACGGTTAAAGACCTTCAAGCAAAGGTGTCCATTGACTCCACATCCATCCATGTCAACGACTTCCGCATGGAAACTCCATATTCCGATGTAAAGCTAGGATTGAACATGCAGATGAATGCCTTTGACAGCAATAATCCAGGTAACCTACAACTCGCCTTAAGCGGTAACATCGGCAAAGGAGACATTTCGCTCTTCCGACAATTTATGCCAAAAGGCATCGTGGAAAAGCTACCTAATCAGCAGATAGCAATCAACGGAGCCATAAACGGAAACCTAAAGAACATGAAGGTGGAACAGCTGGGAATAAAGATTCCGGGCAAGTTCTCCTTTACTGCTGATGGAAACATCAACAATCCTCATGCAACGCTGGACAATCCGTTTGACCTTAACCGCACAAACCTGGATATCAACGCCAATCTAGATTGCCCGAACATAGATTTCCTTACACAATTCGTTGATCCAAAGATTCTTGCTGGCACAGGTTTCAAAATGCCTCATGGACTTCCGCTAAATGCGTCTGTTAAGCTTCATGGCAATATGCAGAACCTTGCTTTGGAGAACTTGAACCTGAAGATTCCGGGCAAGATTAACCTTGTCGCAAAAGGTGAAGTCCTCCGTCTCAACAACATCAACAATCTTAGCAACCTACAGAATATATCCCTAAACTTCGATGTTCCAAACATAGATTTCCTTCTTAACTGCATCGACCCAAAACTGCTTGCCGGCACAGGTATCAAGATTCCACATGGCATAGGCGTGAAAGGTACCGCAGGCATTAAAGGCAATGGCTATATTTTCGACCTTATCGCAAACGAAGGCGGCGGATGGCTTAAACTGAAGGGAACCTTCAATCCCGAGCGTAAGGAGTATGATGTTGATGCTCAAGCACATCAGCTTGCAGTAAACCACTTTATGCCTTCGCTCGGAATTGGCAAGGTTACCGCATCTGCGATAGTAAACGGACATGGATTTGATTTCTTTAGCAAAGCAACAAGATTGAACACAAAGGCTAATATCCAGTCGCTTGCATATGACCGATATAACCTTACGAATGTGAAACTTGACGCTAAAATTGCAAACGGAAATGCTAACGCCTACATAGACAGTAACAATGACTATCTGAGAGGAAATCTTGATGTTAGCGCTCTGATGTCAACAAAGGTTCTAAATGCCACAATCGGCGGTGATATTGCCCGAATAAACTTCCAGAAACTTGGCATTACGGAAATGCCTCTTAGCATGACTCTTTGTTCACACATTGATGTTGACTACGACTTCCATAACAACCTTCAGGTAAAAGGTCTCGTTAGCGATATTTCCATCCTTGAGAAGGACAGAAGATTCCGTCCTGATGACATCACCCTAAACATACTTTCAACTCGCGACACAACTCGCGCCATCATTGATTGTGGCGACCTTTATGGTCATTTGGAAGCTCGTGGCGGATACAACACCTTACTTGGTAAAGTGGAGAAACTCCAAAAGATCATTGGGGAAGACCTTAAAAAACAAAGGATTGACATTGAACACATTTGGGCAGAACTGCCACTTGCGAAACTTGACTTGAAAGCTGGACGCGAAAACCCGCTAAGCCGCTTCATAAATTACAATGGTTTGAATTTCCAAGATGCAGAGATTCATCTTGCATCTACCCCACTCTATGGCATAAACGGAAATCTGCAGCTATGCGAACTGAATGTGGATTCCGTTCTACTTGATACGCTGCGCCTGAAGCTTAAAAGCGATGAATCAACCTGTGAATATTCAGGACAGATACGAAACAGCAAGGATAATCCGCAGTTCATTTTCAATTCCTTATTCCACGGCAAACTTACCGAGCACGGCGCTCAGGCAAATGTCTCAATCTTTGACAGCAAGGACAAGCTTGGAATTCAAGTTGGTGCGAACGCAAAGTTGGTTGAAGAAGGTGTGCGCATGGAACTCATGAATGACGAAGATATCATTCTCGGTTATCAGAATTTCAGGGTGAACAGCAATAACTATTTACTCCTGGGCAATAACAACCGCCTATCTGCCGACATGAAACTTCGCTCTTCTGACGGAAGAGGTATCGGCATATACACAAACGATGAAAACACTTCCGTAGAACAGGACATCACTCTTACCGTTGCAAAACTTGACCTTAAGG
Organism: Bacteroidaceae bacterium; assembly: GCA_024401275.1. Classification (GTDB taxonomy): domain Bacteria; phylum Bacteroidota; class Bacteroidia; order Bacteroidales; family Bacteroidaceae; genus Prevotella. The sequence goes on from JAKSLJ010000008.1 coordinate 103,644, forward strand.
AAATCCTCTCTGCCATACCATACGCTCCAGACATTCGAGGCATACTTGACGGCGACTTCCACTATGTTCAGGAAGAAGACAAGTTCTCTGTTTCATCATCATCAGGCATTAATCATCTCAACTATGCCGGACTTAATATAGGAAACCTTTCGTCTGACTTTGTATATATGCCAGAAGACAATGGCGGGCACCACATAGACGGAGTTCTATATATGGATGACAAAGAGATTGCCGCAGTTGTTGGTTCTTATAATCCTGCAGGAGAAGGAGCTATTGACGCATCAATAGAACTCACAGAAATGCCAATGCATGTGGCTAACGGTTTCATTCCGAACCAGCTTTTCGGTTTCAAGGGCAAAGGCGATGGCGAACTTGAGATTACCGGAACTCTCGCCAAGCCGCATGTAAACGGAGAAATATTCCTTGATTCATGCCACCTCTACTCTACTCCATACGGCGTAGATCTGCGTTTCTCCAACGACCCAGTTCTCATAAAGGACAGTCGCCTTCTTTTGGAAAACTTTGAGATTTACGCGAACAATGACAATCCGCTGAATATCGCAGGTTACATTGACTTTGCAAACATCTCTAAGATGTATATGGATGTACGCATGAAGGCGGAGAACTACGGCATTATAGATGCGAAGGAAAATCCACGTTCAGAAGCTTACGGAAAGGCTTATGTTGACTTCGTCGGAACTATGAAGGGATATATGAACAACCTGACGATGAAGGGAAAACTCGACATTCTGCCAAGCACAAATATGGCCTACATATTAAGAGATTCTCCTCTTACGACAGACAATCATCTTGACGATCTCGTGAAGTTTGTCAACAAAGCCGATACAACGGATAATATTCGTGTCAAAAAGCCGGATCTTTACGGTTTTAATATGGACATGAACATAAACTTCATCTCCGGTATGCAATGCATGACTTACCTGAATACCGACCATTCAAACTATGTCGATATAAGCGGTAACGGTCAGCTTCGCATGACTTACTCTCCTGCCGACAAGATCAAGCTGACTGGACGCTACAACCTTGCTGGCGGAGAGATGAAGTATTCTCTGCCTATCATTCCGCTCAAGACATTCAACATAAAGGACGGAAGCTATGTGGAATTCATGGGCGACATGATGAATCCACGCCTCAACATTACCGCTACAGAGCTAAACAAGGCGCAGGTTGACAATGGTTCTGCTGGCGGCGCAAGAACCGTAGAGTTTGAATGTGGCATCATTATCACAAAGACGCTTCAGAACATGGGATTGGAATTTACTCTTGATGCTCCAAGAGACCTTGCCATGAAGACAGATCTTGCTACAATGAGCCCAGAAATGCGCGGAAAACTTGCGGTAACAATGCTCACTACAGGAATGTATCTGGCAGAAGGCAACACAAGCACATTCACGATGAATACGGCTCTCAGCCAATTCCTTCAGAGCGAAATAAACAACATTACGGGCAATGCTTTACGTACGCTTGACCTTTCAATAGGCCTTGACAATCAGGTAGATAAATCAGGTAACTTCCATACTGACTACTCGTTCAAGTTTGCAAAGCGATTCTTGAACAACCGACTTAAAGTGTCTATCGGAGGTAAAGTTTCTACGGGCGAAAGTATGGATAAGAACCAGAATTCGTCTGTATTTGACAATGTTGAGCTTGAATACCGACTTGATGATGGTGGACAAAAGTTCCTCAACCTCTACTATGACAACAACTCATACGACTGGCTCGATGGAAATACGCAGGAATTTGGCGGCGGTTTCATCTGGCGTCGTTCCGTGCTCAACTTCAAGGATCTCTTTGATTTCCTACACAAGAACAAGAAAGATACGATAAAGAACAGCGAAATGCCGATAATTGATCCTGATTCGGTAACTGTTAGTGAACCAAAATAAAGGCAGTTATACAGAAAGAACAAGGAAATTGCAGCTAACAAAAAAGTAGGGCGAAGATTTCTGAGCCGTTTCATTTGAAATCCCAAAAGATTTCTGCGACTCGGAAATCCTCGCCCTACTTTATTGGTATAGGGAGAGAATCAACGGTAGATTAGAACTTGAAGTAGTTCTTTGCGTTGTTGTAAGAGATATCCTCAACCATGCGA
>JAKSLJ010000009.1 GCA_024401275.1 Bacteroidaceae bacterium
GCGGAGAGAGAGGGATTCGAACCCCCGGTGCCTCTCAGCACGCCGGTTTTCAAGACCGGTGTAATCGACCACTCTACCATCTCTCCGAAGATGCTCAAACTTGGTCGTTATTTCGTTTTAGCGGGTGCAAAGGTATGACTATTTTTTTGAACTCGCAAATTTTTCGGCAACTTTTTTCAAAAAAAGTGATTTTATTCTAATAAATCAAGAATAGGACAAAGCGTTAAAAATGTTTTTATTAATTTTGCACACATTATTTGTCGCGTGTACGCATACACATACGCATACATGACACGAAAGGAGAAAAAAAACAACATTAAAGGTGGGTTCAATAAATCAATTACCACCGAAAAATTTGATTGTAAAACGAAAATACAAGTAATAATAACTGATGCAATATAATTTTAACGACGGAAGAAGCGGTTTCACCATGATAGCCGAGATACAGGGGGAAGCGCAAAAAGACAATGACACTATTGAGATAAGCGACGAAATGCCACTTCTCGTTACTCGAGAGGTGGTAGTATTTCCTGGCACACTTACCCCTCTCAACATAGGAAGAAAGGAGAGTCTTGCTCTCGTAAAGCAAGCGGAGAAGAAAGGATTCCCTATCTGTCTCGCCACACAGTTGAGCAACTCAGAGGAAGTTCCAGCCGACAAGCAGCAGATGGCTGAGTACGGCGTCTATGGCAAGGTGATGAAACTCATGGAAATTCCTGGAGCCATAAACGAGGTTACTGCCTTCATCCAATCTTTCGGACGCTGCAAGATAGAAGATGTGCGTATGGACAAGAAATGGCCTATAGCACAAGTGTCGCCAGCTCCAGACGACGAGTCAATGGTTGACTCCAAGGAGTTTCAGGTGACTATCGACTACATGCAGCAGACCATCACAGAGTATATCCAGAAGAACGACGAGATTCCCGACATTGCCCTCAAGATGATGCCTGGCGTTCGTTCTGACGCAATGACCGTAAACTACTACTGCGGCAGCATCTCTGCAGGTACCACTGAGGAGAGAGCCGAGCTGATGTACGAGGAGTCCATCCTGGAGCGTGCAATGAAATTCATCCAACTGATGAAGAGCGACATCCGCGTAATGGAGATAAAGCACGACATCAAGGTGAAGACTTCCATGGATCTCTCTGACGAGCAGCGCGAATACTTCCTCCACCAGCAGATGCAGACCATCCGCGAGGAACTTGGCGATGGAGACGCTTCGCCTGAGCAGAAAAAGCTCTTAGAGAAGGCAGAGAAGAAAAAGTGGAGCAAGGAAATAGCGGAATACTTCAAGCAGGAGTACGACAAGACGGACATCCTCAATCCGCATTCGCCTGACTACAGCAACCAGATTCAATATCTGCAGACACTCGTCGATCTGCCTTGGAACGAATATACCGAGGACAATCTCTCTCTGCAACGCGCAGAAAAGATCCTAAACCGCGACCATTACGGAATGGAAAAGGTGAAGGAGCGCATACTTGAGTACATGGCTGTTCTTTCGCTGAAGCAGGATATGAAGTCGCCTATCATCTGTCTCTACGGCCCTCCGGGAGTCGGCAAGACCTCGCTCGGCAAGAGCATAGCAGCTTCTTTGGGAAGAAAGTATGTGCGCATGTCGTTCGGCGGTCTGCATGATGAGAGTGAGATTCGTGGTCATCGCCGCACTTACGTCGGTGCTATGCCAGGCAGAATCATCAACGGAATATTGAAAGCTGGCAGCAGCAATCCTGTGTTTGTACTTGACGAGATAGACAAGGTTGGCGGAAGCAACTACCACGGCGACCCATCGTCAGCGCTTCTCGAAGTGCTTGACCCTGAGCAGAATAGTGCATTCCACGACAATTACCTTGATGTTGACTACGACCTCTCGAAGGTTCTCTTCATAGCAACAGCCAACGATCTATCCACTATCCCAGGCCCACTTCGCGACCGCATGGAGATAATCGAGGTCAGCGGCTACATCACAGAGGAGAAAATAGAGATTGCCAAGCGCCATCTCGTGCCTCGCGAGAAAGAGAACAATGGCTTGAAGGACGAGAAGAAACTTTCGTTCAACAAGGCTGCCATAGAGAAAATCATTGAGAGCTACACTCGCGAAAGTGGTGTGCGACAATTGGAGAAGCAGATAAACAAGGCGTTCAGAAAATTGGCTTATAAAAAAATGCAGAATGCAGAACTTCATAAAATGCAGAATGCAGAATGCAGAATGCAGAATGATTCCTCAACCAAAAATAATGCGCAGCATGATTCTGAATTCTGCATTCTAAATTCTGCATTATCAGAAGCGCAGCCTAATTCTGCATTCTGCATTCAGCATTCTGAATTATTAAAGCCTGCTGACCTTGAAGGACTTCTAGGCAAACCGCCTTTCTATCGCGATGTTTATCAGGGCAACGAATACGCTGGCGTGGTAACAGGACTTGCTTGGACGAGTGTAGGCGGTGAGATTCTCTTTGTTGAGACGAGCCTCAGCAAAGGCAAGGAGCATAAGCTTACGCTGACCGGTAACCTCGGAGACGTGATGAAGGAATCGGCAGTGCTTGCCCTTGAATACGTGAAGGCTCATGCTGACACGCTGAATATCGACAGTAAGATATTCGACAACTGGAACATCCACATCCACGTGCCGGAAGGTGCCACACCAAAAGACGGTCCGTCAGCAGGTATCACCATAGCAACTTCCATCGCCTCTGCCATAACCCAGCGCAAGGTTCGCAAGAACACAGCCATGACCGGAGAGATTACGCTTCGCGGAAAGGTGCTGCCTGTAGGTGGTATAAAGGAGAAGATTCTTGCTGCAAAGCGCGCCGGAATAACCGACATCGTGATGTGCAAGGAGAACAGAAAGGACGTGGAGGACATCCAGCAGATATACCTCAAAGGCCTTACATTCCACTATGTGGAGGACGTTCAGGATGTGTGGGCATTTGCCTTGACTGACGAGAAGGTGAAGAACCCAGTTTCGTATGAAGTTCCATCTGAAAGCAAGGCAAAAGGGTAAAGTTGACTGTATCATTGTTATTCCCAAGATGTAGGGCGAGGATTTCCGAGCCGTTTGTCAGAAGGATAGCAGAAGAGCGGCTCGGAAATCCTCGCCCTACAAACAAAATAGTAAATTGTAAATCAGTAAATTGTAAATCAACTTGGCAAAGTTCATATTAGAAAAAACTTCATCGGCTAGCGATGCACGAGTAGGAACTCTCATCACTGACCACGGCGAGATACCGACTCCAATATTCATGCCCGTAGGCACTTGCGGCACGGTAAAGGGTGTACACTTCCGCGAACTGGAGGAGCAGGTGAAGGCGAAGATTATCCTTGGCAACACTTACCACCTCTACCTTCGTCCAGGACTTGACACTCTCCAGAAGGCAGGTGGCTTGCATAAGTTCAACAACTGGAACCATCCGATTCTGACTGACTCGGGCGGCTTTCAGGTTTTCTCGCTCACCGGCATCCGTAAGCTCAAGGAGGAAGGTTGCGAGTTCCGTTCTCACATAGACGGCTCAAAGCATTTCTTCACTCCGGAGAACGTGATGGATACGGAGCGTATAATCGGCGCAGATATAATGATGGCTTTCGACGAGTGTGCTCCAGGCGACAGCGACTATCAGTATGCAAAAAAGTCCATGCAGATGACTCATCGCTGGCTTGACCGCTGCGTGAAACGATTCAACGAGACAGAACCGCTCTATGGCTATTCGCAGGCACTCTTTCCTATCGTTCAGGGCTGCGTTTATCCGGAACTCAGACGCGAATCAGCCAAGTTCATTGCCGACAAGGACTGCGACGGAAACGCTATCGGTGGACTTGCCGTTGGCGAACCTACGGAGAAGATGTACGAAATGATTGAGGTGGTGAATGAGATTCTGCCAACAGAAAAGCCTCGCTACCTCATGGGCGTGGGAACTCCGCAGAACATCCTTGAAGCCATCGAGCGAGGCGTGGACATGTTCGACTGCGTAATGCCTACAAGAAACGGTCGCAACGCCATGCTCTTCACTTACGAAGGCACCATGAATATGAAGAACAAGAAATGGGAGAACGATTTCACACCAATCGACCCTGACGGCTGCGAAGTGGATCGTGTCCATACCAAGGCTTACCTGCACCACTTGTTCAAGGCTAACGAACTGCTTGCGCTGCAGATAGCCAGCCTGCACAACCTCTCATTCTACCTCAGATTAGTAACTGATGCTCGCCAGCACATCATCAATGGCGACTTTGAAATATGGAAAAAAAGCATAATAGACAACTTGGGACGCAGAATATAAGGATAATCTTCGGGCATCTAGCAACTGAATTCAAGGAATTATTCAAACTCTTCTTTGGGTTCTTAAAGAAAGGCTTCAACAAGATTGTCCCGCGACTTGACCGCTACCTGATCTTCAAGTTTATAGGCACATATGTATTCTCCATCCTGCTGATTATCTCGGTGGCTGTGGTCTTCGACGTAAACGAAAACCTCTCAAAGTTTGCGCAGTATAATGCGCCGATGAAGGCTATCGTGTTCGACTACTACATGAACTTCGTGCCTTACTATGCCAACCTGTTCAGTCCGCTGTTCGTGTTCATCGCGGTGATTTTCTTCACCTCGAACCTCGCCGGACACTCGGAGTTCATAGCTATGCTTGCGGCTGGTATTAGTTTCAAGCGACTGCTCCGCCCTTACATGATTTCGGCAGCACTGATTTCAATCCTGTCGTTCTGCCTTGGAGGCTATATTATACCGCGAGGAACCGTGGTCAGACAGAACTTCGAGCGACTCTACAAGAACAGTTACAACATCATAACATCATCGGAAAACGTACAGATTCAGGTGCAGCCGGGTGTCATTGCCTATATGCAGCACTACGACCGCAACTACAAGAAGGCATACGGCTTCTGCCTTGACAAGTTTGAAGGAAAGAAGCTCGTCAACCACCTTACAGCAACAGAAGCGCAGTATGACACCATCAGCGACACGAAGTTCAAGTGGAAGCTGTACAACTGGCGCAACCGTGAGATGAAAGGCTTGAGGGAAAAGATAACTAGCGGTCCGCAGAAGGACACGATCATCACTATTGAGCCTAACGACCTTGTATATTCAAAAGGTATGCAGGAAACTTACACAAATCCGGAGCTGAAGGAATATATCCAGCGTCAGTATGAGCGTGGTTCAGGCAGTGTGGCACAGTATGAAGTGGAATATCACAAGCGTATCGCCTCATCATTTGCAGCGTTTATCCTGACCATCATCGGAGCATCACTGTCAGCAAAGAAGAGAAAAGGCGGAATGGGCTTGTACCTTGGTATCGGCCTTGCACTCAGTTGTGCCTACATCATGCTCCAGACAGTTTCTTCTACCCTCGCCGTAAACTCCGGTTGGGATCCGATGCTTGCCGCCTGGATGCCTAACATTCTCTTTGCGTTCATAGCCTACTTCTGCTACCGCAAAGCTCCAAACTAAAAGCCACAGTTCCCGGCAGTTTTGCTGCCGGTCTAAAATATGAAATTCGAAGAACTAAACCTAAACGACAACACCCTCGACGCCCTCTGGGACATGAATTTCTCAGAGTGTACTCCCGTTCAGGAGCAGTGCATTCCGCACATTCTGAGCGGTCGCGATATTATCGGTATTGCACAGACAGGAACGGGCAAGACTGCCGCCTATCTGCTGCCAATACTCACCATGCTCGACGACGACACGACCTATCCTGAAGACGAGCGTCTCTATCCAGAGGATGCCATCAACTGCGTCATCATGAGCCCTACGCGAGAACTTGCTCAGCAGATAGACCAAGCCATGCAGGGCTTCTCCTACTACATGCCTGAGATAAACTCCGTAGCCATCTATGGCGGCAACGACGGCAATCGCTTCTTTACTGAGCAGAAAGCCCTCTCCATGGGTGCGCACATGATTATCGCCACTCCTGGCAGACTCATCTCACACATACAGATTGGCAATGTCGATTTCTCTCGTGTCAGTTTCTTTGTCCTTGACGAAGCCGACCGAATGCTCGACATGGGCTTTGCCGACGACATCAAGAAGATTGCTGCCCTACTCCCCCCTACTTGCCAGACTATTATGTTCTCGGCTACTATGCCTGACAAGATTGAGGAACTTGCGAAGACTCTCCTTCGCAACCCTGTGATGGTGAAGCTTGCGGTAAGCAAACCTGCGGAGAAAATCCGCCAACAGGCTTATGTCTGCCACGAAGACCAGAAAGTGCGCATTCTGAAGAACATGTTCAAGGAGCAGAAGCTGCAGCGCGTCATTATCTTCGCGTCTTCAAAGATTAAGTGCAAGGAACTGCGCATAGAACTTCTGCGCATGAAGGTAAACTGCGACGAAATGCACTCCGATCTCTCACAGGCAGAGCGCGACGAAGTGATGTTCCGCTTCAAGAGCGGACAGACGGATGTGCTCGTGGCTACGGACATCGTGTCTCGTGGCATTGACATCGACGACATTGCCATGGTCATCAACTACGATGTTCCTCGCGATGTAGAAGACTATGTCCACCGCATCGGTCGCACTGCCCGTGCCGATCGCGACGGCGAAGCCATAACCCTCGTCCGTGGCTGGGATATCGGCTATTTTATGGAGATTGAGAAGTTCCTTGAAAAATCCATCGAGAAACTTCCGCTCCCAGACGGCATGGAAGGTCCTGCCTACAAGAAACTCCACGGCAAACCGCCAAAGCCAGGACAAAAACGCAAACCTAAGCGCAAGCCAAAGGGCAAGCAGCAGGGAAAGCCGGAACAGAAGCGAAAGAAAAAAGCAGCCACAAAATCTCATAAAGGAGAATCCAAAAACGTTTAATCACTAAAAAACCAGTAATCCCCTCAACTGGTATTAACACCTCCCCTTGGGGGAGCTTGAGGGGCTTTATATGATCACACTTACAAACATTGCGATACAGTTCGGAAAGCGCGTACTGTACAAAGACGTGAACATCAAGTTCACTAACGGAAACATCTATGGCGTCATCGGAGCCAACGGCGCAGGAAAGTCAACTCTCCTTCGTGCCATCAGCGGCGAACTTGAGCCTAACAAGGGAACCGTAGAACTCGGTCCTGGCGAACGTCTCTCTGTCCTCGAACAGGATCACTTCAAGTATGATGAGTTCACTGTCCTCAACACTGTCCTCATGGGCCACAAGCCACTGTGGGACAATATGCAGGAGCGTGATGCCATCTACTCAAAGCCAGAGATGACAGAAGAGGATGGCAACCGCGCTGCAGAACTTGAAGAGAAGTTTGCCGAGATGGACGGTTGGAACGCAGAGAGCGATGCAGCTCAGATGCTCCAGCATGTAGGTATCAAGGATGCTCTCCACTACAAGCAGATGTCGGAACTTTCAAACAACGAGAAGGTGCGCGTAATGCTTGCAAAGGCTCTCTTCGGAAACCCAGACAACCTTCTCCTCGATGAGCCTACCAACGACCTTGACCTCGACACAGTTCAGTGGCTTGAGGAATACCTTTCACAGGTAGAGCAGACAGTCCTCGTCGTATCTCACGACCGTCACTTCCTCGACGCCGTTTCCACTCAGACAGTGGATATCGACTTCGGTAAGGTAAGCGTCTTTGCAGGTAACTACTCTTTCTGGTACGAATCTTCGCAGCTCGCTCTCCGTCAGGCACAGAACCAGCGTCAGAAGGCTGAGGAAAAGCGCAAGGAACTTGAGGAGTTCATCCGTCGTTTCTCTGCAAACGTGGCTAAGTCTAAGCAAACAACTTCACGCAAGAAGATGCTCGAGAAACTTAATGTTGAGGAGATTACTCCTTCTACTCGTAAGTACCCAGGCATCATCTTCCAGATGGAGCGCGAACCAGGCAACCAGATTCTTGAGGTTGAAGGCTTGAAGGCTGTTGATACAGACGGAACAGTACTCTTCGACAATGTAAGTTTCACTATCGAACGCGGTCAGAAGACTGTATTCCTCTCTCACAACCCTAAGGCAATGACCGCTCTCTTCGAGATCATCAACGGCAACCGTGAGGCTGACGCAGGTACTTTCAAGTGGGGCGTTACAATAACTACAGCCTATCTCCCACTCGACAACACAGAGTTCTTCAAGAGCGAACTTAATCTTGTTGACTGGCTCATGCAGTATGGTCCGGGCAATGAAGTGGCAATGAAGGGCTTCCTCGGTCGTATGCTCTTCAAGCAGGAAGAAGTTGAGAAGAAGGTCAATGTTCTTTCCGGAGGTGAGAAGATGCGTTGTATGATTGCTCGTATGCAGCTCCAGAACGCAAACTGCCTTATCCTCGACACTCCTACAAACCACCTCGACCTCGAGTCTATCCAGGCGTTCAACAATAACCTCATCGGTTTCAAGGGCAACATCCTCTTCGCTTCTCACGACCATGAGTTCATCCACACCGTAGCCGACCGCATCATCGAGCTTACTCCTAAGGGAACTATCGACAAGCTCATGACTTACGATGACTACATCTATGATGCTGCCATCAAGGAGCAGAAGGAACAGCTTTACAGTTAAATAAGCCTCTCCCCCCTTACCCCCTCCCCGACTATGGGGAGGGGGAGGAATTACCTTTTACTTCAAATAATATCTTTCGGTCGCCAAGTTTGGAGACCGCTGCAATAAACTATCAATACTAACCTAGACTCATCCACCCCCATTTGAAGATGAGTCCTCCCCCATGTGGGGAAGTAAGAGGGGGCTTTTATTATGTACAGCGATCCAAAAGACTGTCTCTATTGCCAGAACAATGAGACCTTGCACTCACTCATGATTGAGTTTGCACAACTCCGTGTTTCACGCGTTTTCCTTTTCAAGGAGCAGAGCTACCGTGGCCGTTGCCTCGTGGCTTACAAGGACCATGTCAACGACCTCAACGAGCTTTCAGACGAAGACCGTAACGCATTCATGGCAGATGTTGCCCAGGTGACACGCGCTATGCAGAAGGCATTCAATCCAGTAAAGATCAACTACGGTGCTTACAGCGACAAGCTCTCTCACCTCCACTTCCACCTCGCACCAAAATACGAAGGCGGACTTGACTTCGGCGGCACTTTCCAGATGAACCCACAGCAGACTTACCTCTCTGACGAGGAATATCAGCAGCTCATCGACGCTATCAAGAAGGAACTTTAACCTCTCACACACGTACATTATTATATATAATTGATAATGTAAATTGTAAATCTGTAAATCTGTAAATCCGTAAATTTGTAAATGAAAAAGGTTCTCTTTTCCATATTCTCACTCATCTGCGCAACTGGTTTTGCACAGAAGGCGACCATAAAGGTCACTAACGACGAGAAGACTCAGCGCCAGGAAGTTGTAGAGGTTTCACTCTCTGACATCGAAAAGAAGCTCGGACTTGCCAACGGTGGCGGCTTCATCATCAAGAACGCACTCAATCAGGAGGTATCTTACCAGAAGACCCACGACGGCAAGGTGCTCCTTGACGTTGCAGTTCGTCCTTGCGGCACAGCCACTTTCTCTGTAGAAAAAGGCATGCCACGCGAAGCGAAGGTGTTCGTAACAGGTCGTCAGTACCCAGAGCGTGTTGACGACATCGCATGGGAGAACGACCGCACGGCATATCGCCTTTACGGTCCTGCTCTTCAGGCAAACAAGGAACGTGCCTTCGGTATCGACGTCTGGGTAAAGAACACTCCAGACCTCGAAGTAGAGAAGCGATACAAGGTAGAGCTTGACAACCACCCTGCCATCGAAAAACTCAAGAAGGAAGGCAAGACGGAAGAAGCTCACGCCATGGAAGAAGCTACTACTTACCACTTCGACCACGGCTACGGCCTCGACTGCTACAAGGTAGGTCCTACACTCGGTTGCGGTGCTCCGGGCGTTATCATCAACAACGAACTCCTCCTCCCTTACAGCTACCAGACTTACAAGATTCTCGACAACGGCCCTCTACGCTTCTGCGTAGAACTAGCTTACTGTCCTACAGACATGGGCAAGAACAAGGGCGTTGTAGAGCATCGCATTCTCTCGCTCGACAAGGGCACAAACTACAACAAGATGATCGTCTGGTATGAAGGTCTCAAGACTGGCGCAGAGGTTGCTCCGGGTGTTGTCGTTCATTCAGAAGACACAGAAAGCTATCTCCTCAACAAGGACTACGCTATCTATGCCGATCCGACAGACAACCCAGCAGCACAGAACTTCCAGATCTACACAGGTCTTATCTTCCCTAACGGCGTTGACAAGACAGAGATGCGTCCTCTCAAGGATGCTCCGGGCGCAGCAGGTCATATCCTCGGCATACGCCACATCAGCAATAACGAGAAATACACTTACTACTTCGGCTCTGCATGGAGCAAGAATGATGTGCGCTCACTTGCTGAATGGAAGCTCCGCACAGAGGAAACACTCGCTGCAATCAAGAATCCGCTCACTGTAGTAGTGGAGTAACCTTGACAAACAATAACTTTGCTGCAAATAACCATAAACCAAAAAACAAAAACCAAAAACTTTTGCGTACCTTTGCAGCCGCTTTTGCGTGTATATGTGCGACGTTAAAGCGTAAAACAAATTATTAATCACATTATAAAACTATTACAATCATGTACTTAGATTCAGCAAAGAAGACAGAAATCTTCGAGAAGTTCGGTAAGGGCAACACTGACACAGGTTCAGCAGAAAGCCAGATCGCTCTCTTCACATTCCGTATCGCTCACCTCACAGAGCACCTCAAGCAGAACCGCAAGGACTTCACTACTGCACGTTCTCTTACTAAGCTCGTTGGTAAGCGTCGTTCACTCCTTACTTACCTCAAGGAGCGTGACATCAACCGTTACCGTGCTATCGTTAAGGCTCTCGGTCTTCGTCACTAAGAAGATTTCTTCCGAGCAAACCATAATGCCGCAGATTGTCCAAGACATCCTGCGGCATTTTCTTTTTCAGCCTCCCCCTACTCCAGAAAATCCACTAAGCATACATAAATGTTACGGAGTATTCCGAAAAAAGATAGTTTAAGCTCTGATGAACTTTATTTTTCATCGATTTTGTCAAATTATCGGCAATATTGTTGAATGAATGAAATAAAATGAGTAACTTTGCACCGTCCAACAAGTAAAAACCCAATTACTCATTAATCACATGATAGTCAACGAACGAGATAACCGCAAAGAAGCAATCCTTCAGGCAGCAACAGCTATAATGGCTGCTGCACGAACAGCGCCTAAGGGCAAAGGCATAGACGTGATAGAGATAGCAATGGTAACGGGCGACGACCTGAAGCCTATTGCCGAAGAGATGCGCAACATCCACGAGAAGACGGGATTCAAGTTCTTCCTCCGCGATGCTGGCAACATAGAGATTGCCGACGCCGTGATATTCATCGGCACGACAGATCATCCAATGGGATTGAACTGCGGACAGTGCGGTTTTGACGAATGCAGCCAGCGTACGGCAGGTGTTCCTTGTGCAATAAACTCCATCGATGTGGGCATTGCTCTCGGTTCTGCATGCAGCAAGGCGGCAGACTTGCGCATAGACACTCGCATAATGATGTCAGCAGGACTTGCGGCACAAAACCTCAACATTCTTGGCGACTGCAAGCAGGTAATGGCTCTGCTACTTAGCATAAGCAGCAAGAATCCGTTCTTTGACAGAAAACCAAAAGAAGAACAACAACAAAACCAATAAAGAACTATGGCAAGAGAAACAGAAGGTCTGAAAAGCCTCGGCAAGAAGACCGAATATCGCATGGATTATGCTCCGGAAGTATTGGAAACATTCCAGAACAAGCACCCAGAGAACGACTACTGGGTAAAGTTCAATTGTCCGGAATTCACATCGCTTTGCCCTATAACGGGGCAACCTGACTTTGCGGAAATCGTTATCCGCTATATTCCGGCAGAGAAGATGGTAGAGAGCAAATCGCTGAAGCTCTACCTGTTCAGCTTCCGCAACCATGGAGATTTCCACGAAGATTGCGTGAACATCATAATGAAGGATCTCGTAAAACTGATGGAGCCGAAGTATCTTGAGGTCATCGGCCTCTTCACTCCACGCGGTGGCATCTCTATCCATCCGTTTGCGAACTATGCTATGCCTGGCACAAAATACGAACGCATGGCAGAGGAAAGAATGCTAAGATTTGAATAACAGAAAGCTGATAATTATGAAGAATTACCTGATAGTACTTTCCGGCGGCATGGACAGCGTTACCCTACTCCACGAATACAAGGAGAAGATTGCGCTGGCGCTGACCTTTGACTATGGCAGCAACCATAATGCCCGCGAAATAGAAATGGCACGACTGAACTGCGAGGAACTCGGCATTGAGCATATCGTAATACCGCTGCAATTCATGTCGCAATATTTCAAGTCGTCTCTGCTTTCTGGCGCAGACGACATTCCAGAAGGCAACTATGCCGACGAGAACATGAAATCTACGGTGGTACCTTTCCGCAACGGCATCATGCTCGCTATAGCTTGCGGATTGGCAGAAAGCCGCGAACTGACTGGCGTGCTCATAGCAAACCACTCTGGCGACCATGCCATCTACCCTGACTGTCGCAGCGAATTCGTAGAGAACATGGGCAAGGCAATGGCTGCAGGAACATACTGCAACATGGAGCTTATTGCGCCTTACACAAACATAAACAAGGTGGAAATAGCCAAGCGCGGAAATACCCTCGGCTTAGATTATGCAAAGACCTACTCCTGCTACAAGGGCGGAGAAAAGCATTGCGGAAAGTGCGGCACTTGCGTAGAACGCAAAGAGGCCTTTGAATTGGCAGGAATAAAGGATCCTACGGAATACTTGTAGGAATGCTGAATGCAGAATGCAGAATGCAGAATCAATTGAAACGTAGCCAAATTCTGAATTCTGCATTTTGCATTCTAAATTTAATTCTAATCTTCATCTTCCTCTGTCTCAATACAATCTGGAGAGAGCTGACGAGAGAACTCGGTATTGAACGAGATGATTGTTTCTGAGCGAGAGAGTTTCAGCGGCTGGAGTTTATCATGGATAATCTTCAGGAGCGCATTGTTGTTCGTTGCATGAATCTTTATGAAAAGGTCGTAATTACCTGTTATGTAGTGGCATTCCACAACCTCAGGGATGTTCTTAAGAGCAAGGACAGCATCGTCGAAATACTCAGGATTCTTCAGGTTCAGCCCTATGAAGGCTGTTGTCTGGAAGCCCATATTCTCTGGATCGAGAATGAACTGAGAGCCCTTAATCACGCCCATCTGCTGCAGCTTTTGCACACGCTGGTGAATGGCAGCGCCACTAACATTACATGCTCTTGCCACCTCAAGGAAAGGTACACGAGCATCTGCTGAGATAAGTTGCAGAATCTTTTTGTCTAATGCGTCAAGATGTTGCTTCATATAATCTGTTTTTTGGTCTTTTTCTTTGGAAACGACGCCCCATGGCGTCGTTAATGAACGAATTTGTTTTGCGGCGGTTTAACGATGCCATGGGGGCATCGTTTCCTTAGTTTTCCTTCTTTTCTGTAGCGCTGTAGTTTATCTTCAGCGAACCACACTTGCGTAGTTCTGTCTTAACCTGAGTGATGACTGCCATCTTTGCAGAACGATCGGCCTTGAACGAAATCTGAAGTTCGCTACCGGATTCTTGCGGCATGCGTTCCTTATATCCATTCACCACCATCGGAATCTTCTCCATCTCCACAAGCGAATTTTCAATCTGAACCTGTCCTTGAGCATCCACATAAACATGTATGATGCTGCTTCTGTCCTGCATCTTCGTAAGCTTCTGACCTTCAGGCAGCTGATATTTCAACTTCACATCCACGCTCCTCAAATGGGTAACGAGTATGAAGAAGAAAAGAATTGTGAATATGAGGTCAGGTAGAGCCGCCGTATTCAGTTCCGGCATGCCTCTTTTCTTACGCTTGAACATCGAGGGGAGTTTAATTTATATTTATGATTTTTTATGTATGATTTATGATTTGGGCTGCGCGCCATCCAATTTTCAATTAAGAATACCGCCATCAATATTTCTCTGCTATTCGCTGCGGATATTGCTGCTTAACGATAGCTTGTTGGTCGGAATTCAGATTCAGATAATCCGCCTTGTACTTTTTCTGTGCATAGTGTTCACGCACTTCCCTGTAAGCAAGAATCATCTTGTTTTGGAGCGAGAAATAATCATCGTAATTGGCTTCGTCGGCAATAACGAGCGTAAGCACATGCTTCTTTGGCTGAGGACAACTTTCAAGGAAATGGACAATGCGCTTCTGCGGATTCGACTCTGCAGTTTCTTCGTCTGCAAAATAGGCTTTTCCGTCTGCCTTGAGCTCAATATTCAGCACATTGCTCTTGTCTATCTCGGTTATCTTCTCCACTTTCTCCTCGTCGAGTTTCGGCAGCTGGCGCGGAAGGCCTTTGTCCGGATCCATTGAGGTAACCATCAGGAAGAAGACAAGCAGGATAAACGAGATGTCGGCTGTAGATGTCGTGTTGAGCATCGGCATCTTTCGGTTGCGTTTTCTATGAAAGTTGAAATCCAAAATCCTATCGTTTCTATTCTGTAGCGAAGTGGTTTTCGTTACATTAAGCGCGGCAAAGTTAAGAAAAATATTTTAGAATGAAAGAAGAATTAACAAAAAAGATTACAATTTAACACAAAAACCGAACTTTAGACCTATTCTTCTTCACCTAACAGCTCCTGCGGAGTGATATTAGGATTTTTATGGACATACTGTTCCACCCTTTTCAGAGGAGCTTCGTCAAATGCTCTGAAGCCGACAACTTTGTTGGTTATCCAAAGAAGTTGACCGATATGATCGTCTCTCTGTTCCTGTGTCGCCTTTTCAAAATCCTTCAGTGGAAAGGCATTTACCATATAGAATAGCACACAGTCAGGCACTATCATCTTCGGCGTCATCTTCTTTCGTTGGTTCTCGTCGAAGAATTCCTTGTATGCCGGATAATCAAAACCGAGATATTTGTCTAGCGAAATGCCTATGGAACCATCCTTTATAACAATGCTCTGATCAAACGAGGTAATCTGCGAATATACCGTAGGAACAGCTATCTTCGGAAACATCTCATTGAGATTCTTGAATGCTTCTGTCAAGTCTTCATTGAGCTTGTCCATATTGGCAAACTTCTCCTCTGTATCTCTCAATATCGACTGCAAAGTAGAATCCTGGTAGAATAGCAGAAACTTCTTGCTCGTTGCCTCGTCGTCCATCTTGCCAATCCTAAGGATGTCCTCAATAAGAGTACGCGTTTCGGTAGGAAATTCAGTACTCATCTGCTGAAGAGCAGAGAACTCTCCTGTTGTAAGATACTGATATTCAATACGGTCAAGACGGCGCACCTTAATATCCTGCTTACCTTGATTCGACATAATGCTCGACTCAAAATTGCAGGAAACAACCGAAGCAACAGCAGCCAAACAGAGTATGATTATAGCGATTTTACTTTTTACTTTCATTACCATAAATGAATAATCCGTTGGCAAAATTACAACTTTTCAAAAAAATATCATGTATCTTTGTTGTTTTTTTAAGTTTTTTTGATAATTTTGCACCGATAAGTAATTGATTATACCAAGTAAGATACACAGAACAAATAACCCTCGATTATGAAGAATATACTACTTTTAATGGCTCTCTTCTTCGCCACAGGCGTTGCAGCCAAAAGCCAAAAGCAATCTCTCGAGATAAAGAACACTCTGCCTGTCATGCGCAAGGACGCTCCGGTCAATGTGTCGCTCACTCACATTCCGTTCACTGTCCGCAAGGCAGTCGTAACAATAGGTGGCAAGGAAATACCATCGCAGCTTGACGATCTCACTGGCGACGGCACACCTGATGCCCTCTGCTTCCTTGTTGACATAGACAAACAGCAGACACTAAAAGCGGACATCACATATTCCGACCAAGGCAAGCAGGCAGATTATCCTGCCAGGGTTTATGTGGATATGATGCTGACAAACAAGAAGATAAAAGAGGAAAACAAGCAAGATCTATACATCGACCAACTGAAAGTAAAGCGTGGCGTAAATCCTTACTGGATGCTACATCACCACGGAGCTGCCTTCGAAAGCGAACTTGCTGCCTACCGCATTTACTTTGACCATCGCCAAACGGTGGACATCTACGGCAAATACAGCAAGCAACTCGAACTCAAGCAGACACAGTTCTACCCAGACAATGCACAGAAAGCAGCTGGTTTCGGCGATGATGTTCTTTGGGTTGGCAACACTCTCGGCGTAGGTGCTCTACGCGGTTTTGACGGCGAAAAGCCAGTTATGCTTGAAGACCTTGACCACCGAGGACAACGCATCGTTTCAGAAGGTCCGCTACGCACTATCGTAGAGGTTCTAGACGA
Source organism: Bacteroidaceae bacterium (assembly GCA_024401275.1). Lineage (GTDB taxonomy): Bacteria > Bacteroidota > Bacteroidia > Bacteroidales > Bacteroidaceae > Prevotella. The sequence continues at coordinate 16,308 of JAKSLJ010000009.1, forward strand.
CAATTGGATTCCTGCTCCTGGACAAAAGGCAGTAACCATGCGAACTTACTACACTCTCTATGCCGGACATCGTGACTGCGAGATAAGCTGTGTTTTCAGCAAGCAGAACGACAACAAATACTGCACTGGCATCATCAATGTGAAGAACTCTACGGAATACTCTGACCACAAAGGACTTCGCGGCTGTTGGGGCACCGATTGGCCAGTATCTGCAAAAGACAGCGTAGGTCATAAGCGTGAAACTGTTGGCCTTGGAATTTGTATTCCAAGAAAGAATATCATCAAAGAACTTCCTGCCGACAAGGACAACTACTCGTTCTGCGTGAAGCCAACTCAGCGTTCGCTGAACTACTACATCGTGTTCGGCTCAGACAACGAATCTTTCGGCTATCACTCTGCTGAACAGTGGTTTGCTTATCTCCAAGAATGGAAGAAAGACATTGACAATCCGCTTGAGGTAAAGGTAGCCTCAACAGGAGCAAAGAAGAAAAAGTAATTCCTTAACATGAATATTGAGATAAAGAATGCTCGCGTAAACAACCTGAAGAACATTTCGCTGAGCATACCTCATAACAAACTTATCGTCGTTACCGGAGTCAGTGGCTCTGGCAAGTCGTCTCTTGCTTTCGACACGCTCTACGCTGAAGGACAACGCAGATATGTTGAAAGCCTTTCTGCATACATCCGACAGTTCCTCGGTCGTATGCATAAGCCGGAATGCGACTACATAAAGAACCTTCCGCCAGCAATTGCCATTGAGCAGAAAGTAATCTCAAGAAATCCACGTTCCACCGTGGGTACTACTACCGAGATTTACGAATACATGAAACTGCTCTTTGCCCGCATTGGCAAGACATATTCGCCGATTTCCGGTCAAGAAGTGAGAAAGCATAATGCCGAAGATGTTCTCGCAAAGGCGAAAGAATTCTCTGAAGGCACACGACTTCTTATTGCCGCACCTCTGAAAATCGGTGAAGGACGCACGCTAAGCAAGCAACTTGAGATAGAGATTCTTCAAGGATATCAGCGCATAATCCTTGGTGGGGAAGTTACAAGAATAGAGGATTATCTCTCTGAAACGCAAGACTTTAAGACATCTGAATCACGAGAAATATTCCTTCTCATCGACCGTATCTCCCTGAATGGAGCCGAGTCGGAATCTCGTTTCCTGTCTTCCGTTGAGACGGCACTATATGAAGGACAGGGAGAATGCGTGCTTTTTGTCATGCCATCCATGATGCAATACAGTTTCTCCACTCGTTTCGAGGCAGACGGAATGACTTTCGAAGAACCTTCGGAGAATCTGTTTTCATTCAATTCTCCAGCCGGAGCTTGCGACTGCTGCGAAGGCTTTGGACGAATAATAGGCATCGACGAGAAGCTTGTAATTCCTGATAGTTCAAAATCTGTCTATGACGGATGCGTGCAATGTTGGAAGGGAGACAAGATGGGCGAATGGCTGAAATACTTCATCCGTCAAGCTGCCCACGACAATTTCCCTATCTTCACGCCATACTACGAACTCTCACAAAAGCATAAGGATTGGCTGTGGCATGGCCTTCCTTCCGACCCTGGTTGGGAGAATCCAGACGACAAGATTTGCTTGGACAATTTCTTTGAAATGGTCAAGCGCAACCAGTACAAGATACAGTATCGCGTCATGCTCAGCCGCTATCGTGGCAAAACGGTTTGTCCGAAATGTCGCGGCACAAGGTTGAAGAAAGAAGCTTCGTATGTAAAGATTGCTGGCCGTTCTATTACCGACCTCGTTGAAACGCCTGTAAACGAGCTTCTTAAGTGGTTCAAGCAGCTCACGGATTCCGACGCAGCAAGCAAGGGGGACACTACCCTGACAAAGCAAGAGAAAGAAATTTCAGAGCGTCTGCTCACAGAAATAACTTCGCGTTTGCAGTTCCTCTGTAATGTAGGGCTTGGCTATCTCACTCTAAATCGTGCTTCAAACACGCTCTCTGGAGGTGAATCGCAGCGTATAAACCTTACGACACAGCTCGGTAGCGCACTCGTTGGTTCGCTGTATATCCTTGATGAGCCTTCCATTGGCCTTCATTCTCGCGACACAGAGCAACTCATTTCCGTACTGCGTAACCTCAAGGATCTCGGCAACACAGTGATTGTTGTTGAACACGATGAGGAGATAATGCGTGCCGCCGACTACATCATAGACATTGGTCCTGATGCAGGAAGCCTCGGAGGAGAAGTGGTTTGGCAAGGCACTTTCAATGAAGATGCCACCAAAACTCCTTCACGCTCGTACACTCTAAAATACCTTTCTGGAGAGTTAACTATCCCAGTACCTAAATCACGCCGAGCATGGAATCAATCCATCACGCTGAAAGGTGCCAGGATGAACAACCTAAAAGGTTGCGACGCAGTTTTCCCTCTCAACGCATTTATGGCTGTTACCGGTGTCAGCGGTTCGGGAAAATCGTCTCTCGTAAAAGGCATACTCTACCCTGCCCTACGGCGCAAACTTGATCTCGTAGCCGACTTACCAGGTGAGCATCAAGGACTTGAAGGCGATCTGAAAGCCATTACAGCCGTTGAAATGATTGACCAGAACCCTATCGGAAAGTCGGCTCGTTCCAATGCTGCGACCTATGTAAAGGCTTACGACTCAATCCGCCAGCTTTATGCCGATCAGCAACTCTCTCAGCAGATGGGCTTTACACCAGCTTATTTCTCTTTCAACACCGACGGTGGACGATGTGAAACCTGCAAAGGTGCCGGAACTACTGTTGTGGAAATGCAGTTTATGGCTGACCTCCAACTCACTTGCGAAGAGTGTCACGGACAGCGTTTCAAGAAGGACATTCTTGAAGTTCGTTTTGAAGGAAAGAACATCAACGACATTCTTGACATGACAATCTCCGAAGCCATTTCCTTCTTTGCAAATAACGGACAGCAGAACATTGCCGACCAACTCATGCCACTTGAAGAAGTAGGACTTGGCTACATCAAGATGGGACAATCTTCAAACACACTCTCCGGCGGTGAGAACCAGCGTGTTAAGCTTGCATATTACCTTGGTAAAGAGAAGGTTTCGCCAACAGTTTTCATCTTTGACGAACCGACAACAGGTCTTCATCTCCACGACATAAACAAACTTCTTGACGCCTTCAACCGACTCATATCTCGCGGTCATACAGTCATTGTCGTTGAGCACAATCTTGAAGTAATAAAATCTGCCGACTACATAATCGACTTAGGACCTGAAGGAGGTAATCATGGCGGCAACATCGTATTCCAAGGCACACCAGAAAAACTCGTAAAGTGCAAGGAATCCATCACTGGCAAGTACCTAAAGGAAAAGCTTAAAATTTAGCGAAACAAATAAGCCCGATGTTCACTTACATCGGGCTTATTTTATGCACTTTATCTTTAATAACGCTCTAACTTTTATAATAAAATCTAACCTTATTTAATAACACTCTAACCTAACTTGCTTCAATATTTTTATTTGCTATAATACTCTATCAACCCTTCTACCGGCGACTGCGTAATCTTGCCTATTTCATAACCTTTTTCTGCCGCAACAATCCTCAAAATTTCGGCAAAGTGGTAAGCAATGCTTCCGGTAAAGTTCAGCAACTTGCAGTCATAAGGTTTCACGTTGTTATCCAAGAAGTTAGCGAAGTTTTCCTTTATGAGTGCAAGTACACCTGCGTTGTCTCTTTTACTACCGACAAAGACAGTCAGAGATGCCAGAAATCTATTCGCAAGCGGTTGTCTGTAAACTCGCTCTATAATATCCGCTTGAGTCATTTTATATTCTTCAAAGAACGCATCAGAGATACACTTGTCCAAACGACCTTTTAGCATAGCATTCAGAAACATTCTTCCAAGTACGGCACCGCTGCCTTCATCGCCTAAAACATAGCCAAGCGCTGGGGTTTGCTGTACGATTTTCTCACCATCGTAAAGGCATGAATTTGAACCTGTTCCGAGAATACATGCTACTCCTTTCTCATTTCCGCAAAGCCCAATTGCCGCACCAAGAAGGTCAGATTGAACATCAATATCGGAAATCTTATTCTCGAACGCTTCTGATATTGCTTTTTTCACCACGACGGATTTCTCCGGTGTGCAGCCGGCACCATAGAAACGAATCTTGTCAATATTGTCCAATTCTTCCTTTTTCAGCAAGTTTTCTTTCAGGTTTTCAACGATTTCCCGAATGGATTTTTCGTCTTGTTGAAAGGGATTTATTCCCGAAGTTTCGTATTTATTTTTGTTGATACACCAGGTGGTATTCGTACCTCCTGCATCTGCAATAAGTGTCATATTCGTTAAATTTAGTGTTTAACTATGTTAATAATTCGTGGCAAAGGTACAAATTTAATCTATATTTGCTTGAAAATTATCACTTTTTTTATAATTTTGCGCCGTTTTATATAGCAATGTTATGAAAAAGGTCCTACTCTTCATATTACTCCTTATGACAATTTCCCTCGACACTCATGCCGTGTTGAAGGAAAAGGACCTTGCTGGCACACTTGTTATCCTGCGTAATGAACTGACCGCTGTTTACAAAGACAACGCTAAAAGAAATGCCAATTATCAGCGTCGAAATCTTTCTGCTCAGGAAAACATCAACAATGTCATGAAGAAGAGCGACCAGAACGCTCTCATGCTCTATTCTCAGAAAAAAGAGTATGTGTTCGACCTCGCCTATGCATGCCACGAAGCCACAGAGCAATACAAGAACTTCAAAGCTCGCACAAGACCTTTCCAGAAATTTGCGGAAAACACAGCTTTCGACGAAGCACGCTATGACAGCCTTATTACTACGCTACAGAATATGCCTGACAGGGTGCTTGACGCAGAAAGCCGTGAGAACAAAGCTGTTTGCCTTGCACTTGCCGTAAATTTGCAGAGACAGCTTAAGGAAAGAAACGAACTGCTTAAGGAGAATCTTGCTCAGTATCGCATGATTGACGCTCACCTCAAGCAGGTGAACGACTACGCAAACAAGCGCTATACCGAAATACAGCAGAACATTTTCAAGAATGGCGGCAGCGATTACTTCACCCTTCTCAGCTCACTGAAAACACAAATATTCGAGGTTGAGGAAGCTGTCAACGACAAGTACAAATCATATCCTAACTCACATTCTGAATGGGATGTTAGAGTGATGATATTCCTCTTCATCGTCATACTGATTTACGGAATAATCGCTGTTATTCTGAACATAGCCGTACTACGCTTCCTACTTCCGAAAAGATTCCGCACACAAGGCTTCCTTGATCGTCGCCGTAGCATCATCATGGCTTCCACAGTCATCACTTTCGCTATTGCTTTCGGCATCGTAAAGGCGATTAATACACAGAACTTCATCGCCATGGCTGGTGGACTTCTTGTGCAATATGCATGGCTTCTCGGAGTTATCATCATTTCCGTCTTAGCTCGTGTAAAGCCTGCGCAACTGAGGAATGCATACACGCTCTACAGCCCTCTCATAGCAATCAGTTTCATCGTCATTGTTTTCCGTATCGTACTCATACCGAATGCAATGGTGAATCTCATTTTCCCTCCTCTGATCTTACTCTTTGCCGTATGGCAGTGGATCGTCATAAAGAAGAACAAAAACGGCGTACCAAAGAGCGATCTTTTCTACGCACAGATTTCGCAAACGATATTCGTCTTTAGTGTTGTTTGCTCTTTCATCGGCTTCACTCTCCTTGCCGTTCAAGCACTCATTTGGTGGACAATGCAGCTTACCTGCATACTCACCATCAGTTGCATACGCGATTGGCTCAAATCAATGGAAAGGACAAAGAAGTTCACTGACATGCCAATGAACAAGGTTTGGTTCTTCTATCTCGTTCAGGATGTAGTCGTACCTGTGCTCGGCATATTCTCAATACTCATCTCTATCTATTGGGCAGCCGATGTATTCAACTTGAGCGATACAGTGATGAGATTCTTCGATTATGATTTCATCAACCAGAAGAATTTCCGCTTGTCAATGTTCACCTTTGTCATAATCATCAGCCTTTGGTTCATGTTCTCTTACATCAGCCGACTGATTATCGAGATTGCAAAGCACAATTTCTCTACCGAGGATCCGCGCTCAGCCGAGAGTCGTACTGTGATGATCAAGAATGTCGTTCAAGTTATCGTTTGGGGCGCTTGGTTCATGATAAGTTTGCTGATAATGCGAGTGAACACCACATGGCTTGCTGTTATCGGTGGAGGTCTTTCTACTGGTATCGGTTTCGCGTCAAAGGACATCATCGAGAACATCTACTACGGCATCTCGCTTATGACAGGTCGCATTAAGATAGGCGACTTTATCGAGTGTGATGGCACTCGCGGTAAGGTCAAGTCAATCTCATACACAAGCACACTTATTGAAGCGCTTGATGGCTCGGTCATCGCATTCCAGAATTCACAGCTCTTCACAAAGAACTACAAGAACCTGACTCGCAACCATGGTTATGTTCTATCTCAGATTCCGTTCGGAGTTGCATACGGCAGCAATGCGACAAAGGTTGCAGAGCTTATCGTAAACACTATAAAGCATTCTAAAATACAGGGACTTAGCACAAAGAAAGGAATTAACACTATACTTACCGACCTTGGTGATAGCAGTGTAAACTTCATTCTTCGCACATGGGTTGATGTTACTAAGCAGCCATTTGTAGAGAGCAACCTTCGCACGCTCATCTACGATACGCTCAACGAAAACCACATCGAAATCCCATTCCCACAGCAGGATGTCCACATCATCCATAACAATGCCTAAAAGCCACAGTTCCCGACGATTTCGTCATCGGCTCCTAAAGCCACAGTTCCCGCACCGTCCGGTGCGGCTCCAATAAAGAAAAAACAAAACCAACATGGAATTCCAGAATAAAATCTTATCTAAGGAGTTGGCTGCCCGCCTTTGGGAAGGCCACACAATTGGCACTGCAGAGAGTTGCACTGCCGGAAAGATAGCAGAAGCTCTCGTGCTTACTGCTGGTGCGTCACAGTATTTCCGTGGCGGCATCATTTGTTATCATGACGACATCAAGCGCAACATGCTTAAGGTTGACGCTGCTGTTATCGAAGAGAAAACTGCCGTTTGCGAAGAAGTTGCCATCCAGATGGTAAAGGGAGCGTGCGAAGCTCTCGGAACAGAATACGCTATTGCCTCTACTGGTTGGGCAGGTCCTGGCGGCGGCACAAAAGAAGATCCTGTAGGCACAATCTATGTTGCTTGTGGCTCAAAGGAAGACATCGTCACACTCAAGATTGAAGGCGACGAAGGTCGCGACAAGAATATCGCTAAAGCCACTCATCAAGCTCTCGCTCTCTTCTCTCAATATCTCGCTGATCATCTCCCTGAGAAAGAAGAGGAAAAGGCGCCACGCCTCGTTGACCTTGAAGGCTAAGCCACCGTTCCCGACGATTTCGTCATCGGTTCCAAAGCCACCGTTCCCGAAGCGTTCGCTTCGGTATCAATAAGTAAATCGTAAATCCGTAAATTGTAAATCAAAATAAGATGTTCAACACTCACAAAAACATAGATCTTTACAACACTAACCAGGAAATCCTGGCCAAGTGGAAAGAGCACAATCTCTTCTGGCGCTCAGTAGAAGAGCGCGAAGGTTGCCCTGAGTTCGTATTCTTCGAAGGACCTCCTTCTGCAAACGGACATCCAGGTATTCACCATGTCCTCGCGCGTACAATAAAAGATACATTCAACCGCTACAAGACCATGAAGGGCTTCCAGGTGAAGCGTAAGGCTGGTTGGGACACTCACGGCCTTCCTGTTGAGCTTGGCGTTGAAAAGGAACTCGGTATCACAAAGAACGACATCGACAACAAGGACAGCGAGAAGTACATCTCTACTGCTGACTACAACGCAAAGTGCCGCTCAAATGTGATGATGTTCACCGACGAATGGACAGAACTCACTGAGCAGATGGGTTACTGGGTTGACCTCGAGAATCCATACATCACTTACGACAACAAATACATCGAAACTCTCTGGTGGCTCCTTAAGCAGCTCTACAACAAGGATCTGCTTTACAAGGGTTACACTATCCAGCCATACTCTCCTGCCGCTGGTACAGGTCTTTCGTCTCACGAACTCAACCAGCCAGGTTGCTACCGTGATGTCAAGGACACTACATGTACTGCGCAGTTCCTCGTAAAGGATGTTTGCGAAGGTCTCAAGGGCAAGGGCGAACTCGTTGGCGAAATGCCAGAAGGTCTCAAGACATACGTTCTCGCTTGGACAACAACTCCTTGGACACTTCCTTCAAACACAGCTCTCTGCGTTGGCCCTAAGATTGACTATGTTGCTGTCGTAGGCAACAACCCATACTCTGGCGAAGAAGCTATCTACATCATCGCTGAGCCACGTCTCTCTGCTTATTTCTCAGCAAAGAAGGACGAGGAAGGCAACGAAATCCCATTGAACATCGTATGGCGCGGTAAGGGAACTGATCTCATTGGCCTTCACTATCAGCAACTCATGCCTTGGGTTAAGCCTTGCGCTCTCGAGAACAACGAGGTTGTTGTAAAGGAAGAGGAAGCTTTCCGCGTAATCCCTGGCGACTATGTTACAACAGAAGACGGTACTGGTATCGTTCACATCGCTCCTACTTTCGGTGCTGACGACGCCAAGGTAGCAAAGGACGCTGGCATCCCTTCTCTCTTCATTCTTGACAAGGGTGGCGACACTCGCCCAATGGTTGACTTCCAGGGTAAGTACTTCGTGTCAGAGGACATGGACGAGAAGTTCCGCGAACTCTGCGTAAACGAGTCATACTGGAAGCACGCTGGCGAATATGTAAAGCCAGGTTTCAAGGCTTGGTTCACAAAGGACGACAACACTTCTCTCGACGAGGCAATGAAGGCTCTCAAGCCAGAAGACGACCTCAACCTTGCCATCTGCATGGAAATGAAGCAGGAAGGCAGCGCATTCAAGATTGAGAAGCATGTCCACAACTACCCACACTGCTGGCGTACCGACCTCCCTATCCTCTACTATCCACTCGACTCTTGGTTCATCCGCTCTACTGCAAAGAAGGAGCGCATGGTGGAACTCAACAAGACAATCAACTGGAAGCCTGAGTCAACTGGTTCTGGTCGCTTCGGCAACTGGCTCGAGAACCTCAACGACTGGAACCTCTCTCGTTCTCGCTATTGGGGTACTCCACTTCCTATCTGGCGCAACCGCGACACAAAGGAAGAGCTTTGCATCGGTAGCGTAGAGGAACTCTACAACGAAATCGAGAAGGCTGTTGCAGCTGGTCTTATGAAGTCTAACCCATTGAAGGACAACGGCTTCGTTCCTGGCGACAACTCAAAGGAAAACTACAATAAGATTGACCTCCACCGTCCTTACGTTGACGACATCGTTCTCGTAAGCGAAAGCGGCAAGCCAATGAAGCGCGAGACAGACCTCATCGACGTTTGGTTTGATTCTGGTGCTATGCCTTACGCTCAGATTCACTACCCATTCGAGAACAAGGAACTCATCGACGACCGCAAGGCATTCCCTGCCGACTTCATCAACGAAGGTGTTGACCAGACACGCGGTTGGTTCTTCACTCTCCATGCCATTGCTACAATGGTGTTCGATTCTGTCGCATTCAAGAACGTTATCTCTTCAGGTCTCGTTCTTGATGCAAAGGGCAACAAGATGTCAAAGCGTCTCGGAAATGCTGTCAATCCATTCGACACTCTCAAGAACCAGAGCACAGATGCTACTCGCTTCTACATGCTCACTAACTCACAACCTTGGGACAACCTCAAGTTCGATCCAAAGGGAGTTGACGAGATTCGTCGCAAGTTCTTCGGAACTCTCTACAACACATACTCATTCTTCGCTCTCTACGCTAATGTTGACGGCTTCACAGGCGCAGAACCACTCGTTCCACTCGCAGAGCGTCCAGAGATTGACCGCTGGATAATCTCAGAGCTCAACACTCTTGTGAAGAATGTTGACGAAGCTCTCGCTGACTACGAGCCAACACGCGCAGGTCGTTTCATCGACGGTTTCGTAAACGACTACCTCTCTAACTGGTATGTTCGTCTCAACCGCAAGCGTTTCTGGGGTAAGGATATGAGTCAGGACAAGCTCGCTGCTTACCAGACACTCTACCAGTGCTTGAAGACAATCTCTCTCCTTCTCGCACCGTTCTCTCCATTCTACGCTGACGAGCTCTACAACGATCTCCATTCAGCAATGCAGAATGCAGAATGCAGAATGCAGAATGATTCAAAAGCCGAAAACGAAGCGCAGCCTAATTCTGAATTCTGCATTCAGAATTCTGCATTTAATTCAGTTCACCTCGCCAAGTTCCCTGAAGCTGACGAAACAGCCATCGACAAGGATCTCGAGCAGCGTATGCAGATGGCACAGCAGATTACCTCTATGGTTCTCGCTCTCCGTCGTAAGGTGAACATCAAGGTGCGCCAGCCACTCCAGAAGATTCTCGTTCCTGCCATGAACGACGAGCAGAAGGCACAGATTCTCGCTATCCGCGACCTTGTTCTTAACGAAGTGAACGTCAAGGAGATGGAATGTGAAGGCGGCGAAAACCTCCTCGTAAAGAAGGTGAAGTGTAACTTCCGCGTCATGGGTAAGAAGTTCGGCAAGCAGATGAAGGCTGTTGCAGCACAGGTTGACGCTCTCGACCAGCAGCAGATTGCCGCTCTCGAGAAGAACGCTTCTATCGAAATCACTGTTGACGGTGCTCCTGCAACAATCGAACTCGCTGATGTTGAGATCATCTCTCAGGACATCCCTGGATGGGAAGTTGCCAACGAAGGCGCTCTCACAGTGGCTATGGAGACAGAACTCACACCAGAACTCATCAACGAAGGTATGGCTCGCGAGCTCATCAACCGCATCCAGAACATCCGTAAGGAAAGTGGCTTCGAGATTACTGACCGTATCAACATCACGGTTTCTCCAAATCCAAGCACAGATGCTGCCATTGCAGAGTATGGCGATTATATCTGCCAGCAGGTTCTCGCTGACAGCATTAACATTGCTGCCAACGAGGGACAGGAAATCGATTTCGATGACTTTAAGGCAAATATCACAGTCAAGAAATAAATAATTCATTTGTAGGGCGAGGATTTTGCTAAAATGTTCGCCCTACACATCTTCCTCCCTCATATCTCAAAATGCCCCTGTGCCTGAAGCGTCAGCTTCTGGTTTCCAAAAAGATTAGCCCTTAAACATTGACCTTATTACAAAATTAACCTATGGAAGAAGTTAAGAAAAGATACACAGACGAAGAACTCGATGAGTTCAAGGTCTTGATTGAAGAAAAGCTTGCCGTTGCTCGCAAGGAGTTTAATGATCTCATGCGCAGCATCCGCGGCGAAGACAGCAACGATGTTGACGACACTATGCCTACATACAAGGTTCTTGAGGAAGGCAGTGCAACACAGTCAAAGGAAGAAATGATGCGTATGGCAGCACGCAGCCAGAAGTTCATCCAAGGACTTGAGGCAGCTCTTATGCGTATCAAGAACAAGACATACGGCATCGACCGCATGACAGGCGAACTCATTCCGAAAGAGCGTCTCCGTGCTGTGCCTCACGCTACACTCAGCGTAGCATCAAAACTTGGCAACAAGAATCACTAATGACAAAAAAGAAAAAGCAATCCATCCTTGCCATTGTCATCACACTGGCAATACTCATCATCGACCAAATCATAAAGATTGAGGTCAAGACGAACTTTACCCTTCACGAAAGCTACCACATAACCGATTGGTTCCAGATTGCTTTCATCGAAAACAAAGGTATGGCGTTCGGCATGTCTGTCATGCCGAAGGTTCTGCTCAGCACTTTCCGCTTTATAGCCATCTGCCTTCTTTCGTGGTACATAGCGAGAGTTATCCGCAAAGGTGCACGCACGGTTTATGTCACTATTCTCTCAATGATACTTGCCGGAGCAGCAGGAAACCTTATCGACTGCATGTTCTATGGCCTCATCTTCACCGACTCGTCACCGTTCTATGTATCACAGTTCGTTGAGTTCGGCACTGGTTATGCGCCTTTCCTTGAGGGCAAGGTGGTAGATATGTTCTACTTCCCGCTCATTGTCAGCACTTTCCCTGACTGGCTCCCTATCTGGGGTGGACAGGACTTTACCTTCTTCTCGCCAGTATTCAACTTCGCTGACGCGTCTATCAGCGTCGGTGTATTCCTTCTCGCCATTCTCTGCCACAAGGAAATTGCGGACATGAACAGCGACGACAAGGACGAAAACGAAGAAAGCAAAACAGAAGAACCTCAAACCGAAGAAAGCAAAACGGAAACCCCTCAAACCGAAGAAGCTGAAGAGGAAAACCCTCAAACCGAAGAAACCAAAACCGAAACATCTGAAAACTAAAAGCCCCCGTGCCCGAAGCGTCAGCTTCGGGTTAATATCCTCTATGAAAAAGAAGCACCTCCTCCCTCTCTTCGCCCTGTTGCTTGTGAGCATTATCATGTCTTGCAAGCCGAGCATACCGTCTGGCATCATCTCCGAGGGCGACATGGAGGACATTCTTTACGACTACCATATCGCCAGAGCTCTTGCCAACCAAGACAGCAAGTTGAACAAGCAGCGCATGTACGACGACATCCTCCGCAAGTACGACTACACGCAAGCTGAGTTCGACACTTCAATGGTTTATTACACACGCCATTATCGCCTGCTCGACGAGATATACAAGAACATAGAGCTTAGGATGGCTGAACAGACAGTTGCCATGGGCGGCAATGTGCAGGATCTCAACTCCATGGGCGAAGGTTTCTCTTCGGCAGACACCACAAATGTGTGGAACGAAGGAGCATCAATACTGTTCGTGCAGTATGCGCCGTATAATGTGAAGTCGTTCGAGATAAAGGTTGATTCCGCATACAAGGCGGGCGACAAGTTCCTTCTCTCGTTCGACACCGAGTTCATCGTCCAGGATGGTAATCGCGACCTTATTGCCATGCTCGCCGTTAAGTTCAAGAACGACAGCATTGCCTATACTACGCAGCATTACTCTTCGTCAACGCACGCCACAATGACCATTGACGACAGCGAGCGACTCGGAGTTAAAGCCATCAGCGGCTTCCTCACCTTCAGTTCTGATGCTAACGGCACGCAGACAACGACCAAGATTGCTCTTGCACGAAACATAAAGCTTATCCGCATGCACACCGAAGATCCTGCCGCTAAGGCAGCCGAAGAGGCAAGGACAGACAGTTTGCGTATGGATTCACTCAATAAAACAAATAATAACAATGGCATACAAGAAACACCGTTGGATAGTACCGGCGGGGCAACAAATGACAGCTCTCGACGAGAAAGTGCTGTCATTCCAGAAGAAAGGTAAACTCGTACCTAACCGCAACCTCATACTCACACCTGAGCAGATTGACGGCATACGCGAAGCTGGAAAGGTAAACACAGAACTCCTTGACCGCGTAGGCGACATGATAAAGGAAGGTGTCAACACTCTCCAAATTGACGATTTCGTAGCCGAGTTCACTGCAAAGCACGGCGGCTCATGCGCTCCTTTCAACTACGAGGGCTTCCCAAAGCACTGCTGCACATCCATCAACGACTGCGTCTGCCACGGCATTCCGAAGGAAGAGGATGTCCTTGAGAACGGCGACATCATCAATGTCGATGTTACAACTATCCTCAACGGCTACTATGCCGATGCTAACCGCACATTCATCGTTGGCGGCGAGACAGAACCGGAATGGGAGAAACTCGTTCGCGTGGCAAAGGAATGTCTTGAAGCCGGCATCGAAGCCGCTCAGCCATGGCACTTCATCAACGACATCGGCGACGTCATCCAAACCATCTGCGACAAGCATCATTACGGCATCGTTCAGGATCTCTGTGGCCACGGCGTAGGACTTAAGTTCCACGAAGAACCCGAGGTTTGCCACTACCGCCAGAAGAAGGAAGGCATGCTCATCGTGCCGGGCATGGTGTTCACCATCGAGCCGATGATCAACATGGGTTCATACAAAGTCTTCATCGATGCAGACGACCCATACGGATGGGAGGTTTATACTGAAGACGGCATGCCATCTGCACAATGGGAGAAAACCATCGTCATCACAGAAAATGGCCCTGAAGTCATTACTGAATAAGCTGAAGTAACAAAAGAATGACGCTCAAACGTCCCCACCATATTAGCGGCAGCATTTCCTGCCGCTTTTTTCAATAAAAGATTATCCCCTGCCGTTCTCGGCAGGGCACAAATCCCCAAATCCACCAATTCCCCAAACCCCAAATCCCCAAATGAAAAAGCTTCTCGTCTTCGTCCTTTGCCTCTGCTCTCTCGGCATTTTCGCAGCTCCCAAGAAGCAGGCAAAACAGCAAATTCCCGACCGCGAATACTGGGCAAACCTTGCCTACAAAATGGCTGCTCCTGTCCTCAAGAACATGGCAGAAGGAAAACTACAGGAAAACATGCAACTTGAGCTCTCCCCTACTTGGGACGGTCGCGACAAGAAAGTTGCCTACATGGAATGCTTCGGTCGTCTGATTGCCGGCATAGCACCTTGGCTCGCTCTTCCTGATGACGACACTAAGGAAGGACAGATGCGTAAGCAACTCCGCGAATGGGCAATAAAGGCATACGCAAACGCCGTTGACCCGCAAAGCCCTGACTATCTCGGATGGACAAACGGTGGACAGACACTCGTTGACGCTGCTTATCTCGTGCAAGGCCTCTACCGCGCTTACGATGCCCTATGGGAGCCACTTGACGATGTTACGAAGCAGCGTTACTTCAAGGAATTGGAAGGTCTTCATCGCTATGACCCGCCATATACAAACTGGGTTCTGTTCGTTTCCATGGAAGAGTGCTTCCGACTCTATGCCGGCGACAAAAACTTCGACCAGTACCGCATCCACATGGCTATGAACAAGGCAGAGGAATGGTATGTTGGCGATGGTTGGTACAGCGACGGTCAAGCATTCACTTTCGACTACTACAACGCCTATGTCATTCAGCCGATGTATGTGGAATGCCTCGAAATGATCAAGGCACGCCGTCCTAACGATACATATATGTGCCGCAATGCCGGCAACCGCAACGGCGTTGGAGCTCGCCTGGAAGACGCAGTAAAGCGTATGCAGCGCTATGGCATGATTCTCGAACGCCTCATTTCTCCTGAAGGAACATACCCTGTCTATGGCCGCTCCATCCCTTATCGCATGGCTGTTTTCCAGCCACTTGCACAGCTCGCTTGGCGCAAGCAATTGCCTAACGAACTCACTGAAGGTCAGGTGCGTGCAGCACTTACAGCAGTCATGAAGCGCATGTTTGGCGAAGATCCTGACAAAGGCTCCAAGGCAGGCAAGAATTTCACCGACGACGGTTATCTCACCATCGGTTTCGTAGGTGCTCATCCGAATGTTGCTGACTGGTACACGAACAACGGAAGCCTTTACATCACCTCCGAAGTGTTCATGCCACTCGGACTTCCTGCCAACGACTCCTTCTGGACATCGCCAGCAGAAGATTGGACATCAAAGAAAGCATGGGAAGGTCAGGATTTCCCTAAGGATCACCGCATACACGACCTCCCACGCAAGCTCCATTGGGAATAGATTCAATTAAAATTGAAAATTGATAATTAACCCTCGCCCAAGACTCTTCCCTGCCGTTCTCGGCAGGGCTTTGAAAAACAACCCTCGCCCAAGATTATTCCCTGCCGTTCTCGGCAGGGCACACCCCCCCAAAAAAATGAAACACCTCCTCGCCCTCCTTGCCTTCCTTCCCCTCTACGCTTTCGCCTCAGAGAGCGACGATATAAAGGCACTCATCACCCTCGTAAACAACCACTGGCAGCAGACACACTCCCCTCAAGAGCGTGCTTTCTGGGATGTCGCCGCATACCATACCGGCAACATGGAAGCCTATAAGATCATGCCTAACGAAGAGTGGCTCAACTACTCGCTCGCATGGGCAGAGCACAACCAGTGGAAAGGTGCCAAGAGCGACAACCGACAGGAGTGGAAATGGCATTATGGCGAGAACGACGAACATGTGCTTTTCGGCGATTGGCAGATCTGTTTCCAAACCTACTGCGACCTCTACACCATTACGCCCGCACCAGTGAAAATAGCTCGTGCACAGGAAGTTATGGAGCATGAGATGTGCACGAACCGCAATGACTATTGGTGGTGGGCAGATGGGCTTTATATGGTAATGCCTGTAATGACAAAGCTGCATAAGATTACCGGCAACAAGATCTACCTTCAGAAGCTCTACGAGTATCTCACATACGCAGAAAGCATCATGCTCGACGACGAAACCGGCTTGCTTTTCCGCGACGCAAAGTATGTCTATCCTAAGCACAAATCGCTCAACGGCAAGAAGGATTTCTGGGCACGCGGAGACGGTTGGGTACTTGCCGGATTGGCAAAGGTCATCCAAGACCTTCCGAAAGACGATGCCCACTACCTTCACTATACTCAGATGTTCTGCAAGATGGCAAAGAGCATCGTCGCTTGTCAGCAGGAAGGCGGCTATTGGACACGCTCACTCCTCGACCCTGAACACGCTCCTGGCTGCGAAACTTCCGGCACAGCCTTCTTCTGCTACGGCATTCAATGGGGCGTAAACAATGGTCTTCTCGTTGAAAAAGAGTACCAAAAAGCCGCCGACAAAGCATGGCAATATCTTTCAAAAACAGCTTTGCAGAAGGATGGCAGCATAGGTTATGTGCAACCTATCGGTGAGAAAGCCATCCCCGGCCAAGTTGTTGATGCAAAGTCAACCGCCAACTTCGGCGTAGGTGCTTTCCTTCTCGCTGCTTGCGAACGCCTCCGCAAGCCAAACCTTACGAATCGTTAGCCTTGGCAAAAGATTTCACTATTCTTTCCTTACTTTTTCAGCCGCTACAGGGCATATAAGGCGCGGAATGCGGCATTTTTGTTATTTTTTTGGCATATTTCTTGATTTATAAAGAAAAAAAGGGTAAATTTGCAGCGGACAAAACAAATAAACATAATATAGCTTATGAAAAAACTATTACTCTCTCTCCGCCTCATGGCGATAGTCGCTCTGATGGCAATGGGCACAACTGCCATGGCAAATGATTTCACTTATGACTTCCTGACTACCCTGCCAAAGGGTTGGTCAGCCAGCACGGCTCCTGCTGGTTATGAAACAACAAACCTCAACAGAGGTTGCCAGTTCACAAGCTCCACTACGCTGACGCTCAAGGGTGCAAAGAACGTTTCGAAGGTGGTGCTTACATGCTCTTCAAATGTGGCAGGAAAGAACACTATCGCGCTCAGCGTGGGCGGCAAGGCTTTCGGCGAAACCGTTACCATGGGCAAGGAAACAAATGAGGAGAAAATCTTCAGCGGCTCTGCTTCCGGCGACATCACCATCGACATCACTCGTGTGGACAAGTCGGTTTACATCTCAAAGATTGTGGTTACTGCCGACGAGATTGGCACTTCCACTGGCGGCGACACTCCTGGCACTGGCGGCGACGAGGGCGACGATGAGCTCGACCCTAACTACACATACGGCGAACCTACAACCATCACTCCTACAGGCACCGTAGGCAGCAATGCCGCTTATTCTTTCGTGCAGAACAACATCCTCGTCAGCGCGACAGCGGGTGGACAGTACGACAATTATTTCGGCTGCAACGCAGGTAGTTCCATCACATTCACAGCTACGAAACCTATCAAGGCTATCGTGGTGAACGGCTATATCAAGAAGGACTTTGAGGCAGAGGCAAGCAGCGGCGAGATATTGTATGCTGACGCTTCGGAAGATGCAGTGGAAAGCGACCCTGTATTGGCTGTCCTTGATGTTGACAGCAAGTCGGTTACCATTGCCTGCGTGAAGCAGTTGCGCTGCTACTCGGTAGATATCTACTTCGAGGAGAACCCAGACCTTGACGAGATGGGTGGTGGCGACGAGGAGTACAACTTCGACTATGAGCCAGACGAGGCAACAACGCTCAACATCAAATTCACTGGCATTCAAGCCGATGACTACAGCGACTTCTACGGCTTCGACTATACCGACATCTACTTCATGAGTGACGACTACGAGATGGAAGTGGCTGCCTTCGCTCCGTTCGACGAGGAGACAGTTCTCGCTCCTGGCACTTACGAGATAAACGACAGCTACGAAGATGGCACCGTACAGGCTTCTCCTGGCGGCGACGACATGTACGACTACCCGACCTACATCGCTACCGGTTTTGAATTTGACACTGAATATGAAGAATGGTATTACACTCAGTCATACTATGTTGTCAGCGGTACTCTGACCGTAAGCAAGGTTGAAGGTGGTACCAAGTTCGAGCTCAAGGGCAAGACAGCCAAGGGCAGCACAGTAAACGCTACTTACCTCCTCCCAGGCGAAGGTGCAAGTGCCATCAGCAACGCTCAGCAGACAGCCAAGCCAGCCGACGGCAAGCGTCTCCAGAACGGTCGCGTAGTAATCGTCAAGAAAGACAAGGTTTACGACGCAGCGGGCAGCCGCATCAAGTAAAGCAAAGGTAACATAGTAACTGTTACCAAAAACACAGAGATAAACATTCTGCCCTACTACAGCACCGCTCCAAGATTATATGTAGGCTCAAAGAAACTGGATAAGAAACAAAAGAAACTTAGCGACGAAAATTTCTTTACTTTCTTAGATTTTTCTTCGAGCAAAAAAACAAAAGAAAATCTTTGAGAAACCTCCCAAAAGAAAGTGCGGTGAAAGGCGCCGCACTTCCACATATAACCATGAAAAGAACTACAGCCATAATTCTCGCTACTCTGCTGACCGCCAATGTGTTTGGACAGCAGAAGACACTTGTGGATGAATCGCCTGCGGAAACGAAGGTCGAAGGTACGGAAATGGCGCGACTGCCGTTCGTGATAGACGTGTTGAAGCAGTTGCCTAAGGTGATCGTTTCGGACAACGACATCAGCGTGGTGGGACGCGGCGTGCCTGCCATTTACATCGAGAACAGAAAGGTTACGGAACTGACGGAACTGTCGCAGATAGCTGCCAACAAGGTGAGCAGCATAAAGGTGATCACGCAGCCGGGAGCTGAATACGGCAAGGACGTGCAGTCAGTAATCGTCATCAACACGATAAAGGAAAACAAGGACGGTTTCCGACTCAGCGAAACCATGCGCCTTGACCTGACCGACAAGCTGGCTGTAAACAACCAGATAAGGCTCGGATGGAAGCATAACAACCTTATCCTGGGCACCTTCTTCGCCTTCAATGAGGAGAACAGAAACTTCGAGAAGAATACGTTCACCCGAAAATACGACGCTCAGCAGAATCAAATGGGCGAGGACATCAAGGGCTTGCAGCATCCCGACATCTACAAGCAGAGATGGACAGGACGACTGACCAGCTCCTACAAGATAAACGACGACCACAACGTGGCACTGAACTATTCGTACAACTATCTGCGAATAAACCGCACCTTCACTCCGGAATCCATGACAACAAACCGCACACCGGAGAAGCGCCACGATATAGACATGGAATATACGGGAAAGATTGGCAACTGGAACTTGAACATCGGCAACAACTCGTTTGCAACCGACATTGACAACCATACGTTCAAGCCGGCTTCCATCGGCAACTATCTGCAGGACGAGTTTGAAATACGCACATACGCCAAGGCAAGCACGCCACTGTGGAAGGGAAGCCTACAAGTGGGTGCGGAGCATGACTACGACTACATGGATGTGGACAAGCACGACGACACACAAATGTCATCTGATTTCATGAAGAAGTTTGGCGGCATCCACGCCGTGAACACCGACCAGACACTCGCTGCCTTCGTCTCTACAACGCAGAATTTCGGCAACTGGACAGTGGAGGGCGGTTTGCGATACGAGCACCGAACATCCATTTACGAGCCATGCGAGGACGATGGCCTTATGAACTATCTTGACTATTGGGTGAACCACATGGATATGCTGAGAGTGGATCCTGAGAGTACGAATCCGATAGCAAGATTGTTCCTGGATGGACATCTGAAGACGAATCGCGACTTCCTCTACCCTACCCTGAAGATTGCGACGAAGCTCGGCAAGTCAAGTTTTGCGCTCTTGCATACGCAGAGTAGCGTGCGACCTTATCTCGGCTTGACGCGACTGACGATAAAGGACCTTGAGAATGCCTTTGTTGAAGATCGCCTGCTCGTGACGGAAAAGATTGCCACAACATCGCTCAACTGGAACTATCTGTGGACGGATCTTACTGCCACATACACAAGATACAGCGACCCTATATGCAGCACGCTCGACGGCTCGGTGAAATACAATGCGCCTGACTATGACGCTCTTGACGTGAACGCCACGCTGTCGCCTAAATTCGGCGTTTGGAGCCCTGTGCTCAACGTGAACATGCACAAGCAATGGTTTGACATGCCACTCGCCAACGGCAAGGACAAGCTCCACGAGATGCTCTTCAAGGTGAGCATGAACAACACGGTTACGCTGCCTGGCAACTGGCTTATTCTCCTGACAGCCAACTGGCACAGCAAGGGTGGTGAGCGCAATGTGTATTACTACACGCCAAACCTAAGCCTTAACTCTTCCGTCCAGAAGGAGTTTCCTCGCCAGCGACTTACCCTTACGCTCAGTGCAACGAACATCCTACGCGACTCTTACTTTGACGTAACACGCTACACTCAGGCATACAATGGCCTTTCGGAAGGTGTGCGCGAGCAGGATGTCAGAATGGTTTCACTCACCGTAAACTATAAGATTTAAGCCCCCTCCGACTCCCCCCCGGGGGGGAGGGAGAACCCCATAAACCCAGGATAAAGATATTTGCCCCTACAAACTTTTTTTCAAAAAAAATTGAATTTATTTGGAAAACTTGGTATAGTAATTGTATAATAGGTCAAAGCGACAAAAAAACAATTATTAATTCTTAAAGTTTTCCATTATGAACATTAACAAGAGAAACAACATCCGCATTACAGAAACTATCACCGAGAGAGACGAAGAGTCAGTAGTACATTATTTCAACGAGATACGCAAGTATCAGCCAATGGACGCCGAGGAAGAGGTGAAGCTCGCCATCAAGATGAAGGCGGGCGACAAGAGAGCATACCGCGAGTTCGTAAACCGAAACCTTCGCTTTGTCGTTTCCATTGCGAAGAAGTATCTCCATCTCGGCATCCCTTTTGCCGACTTGATAGCAGAAGGCAACATAGGCCTCGTGCGTGCAGTGGAGAGATTCGACCCTGAGCTTGGCTATAAGTTCTCGTCATTCGCCGTGCATTACATTCGCCAAGCCATACTCGATGCCATCACGAGCCATTCCGACACGGTTCGTCTGCCAAGCAATTGCCGCCATAAGCTGAATCAGCTGAACCGCATACTCTGCGACTACGAGAAGGAGAACGGCCATCGCCCTGACGATGAGGAACTTGCCGACCTTGCCAACATCACCGTCGAGAAGCTCTCACTGCTCGAGAACCTCGGCAAGCGCACAACATCTCTTGACACCCCAATGCCTGGGTGCGACGATTTCTACCTCATCGACACTCTCCACAACGATGAGCATCCTACAGACGAGACATCTGTCAAGGAGTCGCTGCGAATGGACATACGCTCCGTGCTCGCCACTCTGCCTGAGCGCGAGTCAAGGATAATATCTATGTGTTTCGGCCTTGAGGAGAATCGCTATGCCTACTCTCTGGGCGAAATTGCCACTCGTATGGGCATCTCGCAAGAGAGAACAAGACAGCTCAAAGAGCGAGCTCTAAAGGCTCTTCGCAGCAATCAGCAAGCACTCATACTGCTCAAGAAATACGCTGCTTAGGTAATCAAGCGGAAGAGTTACGGTACAGAAACGAAAAAAGGAGCCTTACAGCTCCTTTTTTGTGATCCGTTTGGGGCTCGAACCCAAGACCCCAACATTAAAAGTGTTGTGCTCTACCAGCTGAGCTAACGGATCTCCCTAAAATGCTTTACTTGGCAAAAATGCGTGAAAAGCGGTGCAAAGTTACAATTATTTGCTGAATTGGTGGGACTTCAAAGATGAAATTGCGTGTGTGGCTGATTTTTTTTGACAAAAGTCATACTGCCCATTATCAGCTTTAGGTTATTATCATGTTTTTTTGATAAATTTGCAGAGTATAATCTAACAATTCAACTTCGACAAAGTTCAAGTTGACACTAACAGCTAATAACTAATGAAAATAGGAGTTTTCTGCTCTGCTAACAACAATATAGCGGATTTGTATTTTGAGAAAACCGCGGAACTGGGCAAATGGATTGGCGATGGCGGCCATTCGCTCGTCTTCGGCGGCTGCAATATAGGACTTATGGATTGCGTGGCACAGGCGGCAAGGAAAGCTGGCGCAACGATAATCGGCGTAGTGCCTTCAAAGGTGGAACAGGGCGGCAAGATGAGCGACATCCTGGACGTAACAATCCATACGGACAACCTCTCCGACCGCAAGGATATGCTGCTTCTGCACAGCGATGTGCTCGTGGCTCTGCCTGGTGGCATAGGCACGCTCGACGAAATCTTCATGGTGGCGGCATCGCATACCATCGGCTACCATCAGAAGAAGGTCATACTCTATAACATCAACGGCTTCTGGGACAGCATGATAGCGCTGCTCGACGACCTCGCCAGCAAGAACATGATTCGCGGCAAGGTGGCTGACTGCATAATGGTGGCGAACACGCTGGAGGAGATGGAGGCGCTAATTCAAAATTGATAATTGATAATTGAGATTCCCCTATAAACAATATACGAAATGAAACGAATATTAACCATATTATCGCTAGCTATGTCACTGACTACCATGGCACAAACTTCACCGAACAAAGAGCCGAAGGATGCTCTAGACGAGAAACTCTTTACCGAGGAACAAATCTTCTGGTCGGGCAAAGAAGCGCAAAACTATACCGTAGCCAACAAGGTTCTCACTTGGTGGGGCGACGAACTCATCCGTCTTGACCGCACAGAATGCTTTATCGTTGACAAAAAAACGGGCAAGGAGAAGCTGCTCTTCTCTCGTGATGACTTCAACTCATGGCTCGGAAATGACGAAACATTCAAGCAGCGAAGCCTTCGTAGCATTGAATTCCCATACGCCGACAAGAGCCTTGTTCTCGTGGGAAGCGAACAGGGCATGGCGCTCGTCGATTTCAAGAAGAAGGAACTCACATGGAAGCTTTTGGAAAGTGACTTCGTGGCATCAAAGCTGTCAGAGAAAAGCCTTAACTTCGCTTATATCCAGAATGGTAACCTCATGGTGAAAACCGACGGAAACAAGGCGAAGAAGATTACGGAAGACGGCAACGACGACGAGATTGTCTATGGCCAGGCAGTTCACCGCAACGAATGGGGCATCGAGGAAGGACTTTTCTGGAGCCCTGACGGCAAGAAGCTCGCCTTCTATCGCATGGATCAGTCAATGGTGCAGAACTTCCCGCTACCTTCTTATATTCAGGGCGATCGCGTTCAGGATCTTCACACACGCTATCCTATGGCTGGCGATGTGAGCCATAAAGTCACAATCGGCATCTATAACACTGAGGCAGAGACACTTAAGTATCTTGATTGTGGCAATCCTACCGACCGTTTCTTCACAAACATTTCCTGGAGCCCTGACTCTAAAACCGTCTATCTCTTTGAGGTAAACCGCGAGCAGAACAAGACGAAGCTCGATTCGTATTCGGCAGAAGACGGCAAGTTTGTTGCTACATTATACAAAGAGGAAAGCGCGAAATATGTTGAGCCAATGGCTCCTATCCAGTTCCTCCCTTGGAACGACAAGCAGTTCGTTCTGCAAACTCGTGCCGACGGCTACAACCATCTTTATCTCTACGATGTTGAAGGCAAGCTCGTTAAGCAAATCACGAAGGGCAAATTCGAGGTTACGGAAATGGTAGGTTTCACTCCAAGCACTCATTCCATCGTCTATAAGAGCCGCGAGGCAGGTCCTATCTTCGAGAACCTTTATTCCATCAGTGTGGACAAAGGCAAGGTAACAAAGCTCGACAACGGCTACGGAAAGCACGGCGGCGGTTACAACAAGATTCTTTCCGCTTCCGGCAAATATCTCTTCGACTCATGGTCATCCCACGCTGTTCCTCGCCTCATCGATGTAATCACTATTGACAAGGTTGCCCAGAAGAAGAAACTCTCTGACGTAAGCTATGGCGTAACAATCCTCAATGCCGACGACTCATGGGCAGAAAAGTTTGAGCCAACATTCGAGACAGGAACCATCAAGGCAGCCGACGGAGTAACCGACCTCTGCTATCGCCTTGTTAAGCCATACAACTTCGACGAAACAAAGAAATATCCTGCTGTCGTTTATGTCTATGGAGGTCCTCATGCACGCAATGTGGATGACTCATGGCACTATATGGCGCGCCCTTGGGAAACCATCATGTCGCAGAAAGGCTATATCTGCTTCATCCTTGACAACCGTGGCAGCGAAGGTCGCGGATTGGAGTTTGAGCAGGCAACTTGGCATCAGCTCGGAAAGGTCGAGATGGAAGATCAGGTCAAGGGCGCTGAGTTCCTCAAGTCGCTTCCATATGTTGACGGCGACCGCCTTGGCGTTCACGGTTGGAGCTTCGGCGGCTTCATGACATGCTCCCTCATGTGCGACTATCCGGAAATCTTCAAGGTAGGCGTTGCCGGAGGTCCTGTCATCGACTGGAAATGGTACGAGATAATGTATGGCGAGCGCTATATGGGCACTCCGCAGAACAATCCGGAAGGCTACAAGAACTCATCGCTTCTCAATAAGGCAGGCAAGCTTCAAGGACGCCTTCTCGTCATCACTGGCGGCAGCGATCCAACCGTAGTTCCACAGAACTGCCTTAACTTCCTCAATGCAGCAGAGCAAGCCGGCAAGCAGGTTGATTTCTACAACTACGCCGACGAAGGCCATAACATGAGCGGCCACAAGCAGGTTACCCTCCACAAGCGCATCACGCAATACTTCGAAGACTTCCTTAAATAAAGCCACGTTCCCGAGGTTTCAACCTCGGGTTCTCCCCCCAATATGCCCTACAAAGACTTCGGCTCATGGATCAAGGAGACACTTGGCGAGAAAGTCCAGAAGATCTCCATCGATGCAGGTTTCTCCTGTCCAAACCGCGACGGGAAAGTCGGCATTGGCGGCTGCACCTTCTGCGACAACACCACCTTCTCTCCCGCCTATTGCTGCGGCAGCAAGTCAGTTGCGGAGCAGTTGGAAGAAGGCAAGGAGTTCTTCCGCCACAAATACCCGCAGATGAAGTATCTGGCTTATTTCCAGAGCTTCTCCAACACCTACGGTGACCTCCAAAAGCTGAAAAGCCTCTACGAGGAAGCCCTCGCCAGCGATGGCATCTTGGGATTGGTCATAGGCACTCGCCCCGACTGCATTTCCGAGGAACTTCTCGACTATCTTGAAACCCTCGCCAAGCGCACCTTCGTCTTGGTGGAATATGGCGTAGAGTCGGTGAACAACGAGGTACTGAAGCGCGTCAATCGCGGCCACGACTTCCAGTGCGCCGTCCGTGCGGTGGAGCAAACCGCCAAGCGCGGCATATTCGTGGGCGTACATATCATCTTGGGGCTTCCCGGCGAAGACGATGATGAGAACATCCGCGGCATTCGTCTGCTTCACGAGAAAGGCATGACACTGCTGAAGCTCCATCAGTTGCAGATTATCCGAGGCACGCAGATGGCAGCCGAATATGCGGAAAAACCGTTCCCGCTCTACACTGCCGAGCAATACATTGAAACCATCATCCGCTACATCAAGGCGCTTCCCCACTCCATCGTTTACGACCGTTTCGTCTCGCAGTCGCCACCGGGCAAGGTCATCGCTCCGTCATGGGGACTTAAGAACCATGAGTTTGCCAATCTTTTGGCAAAAGAATTGATAATTGATAATTGACAATGGATAATTCATATCCCAAAAATAAGAACCCCAAAATAACCCAAAAAACATGAAAGACTTTGTTTTTTACGCTCCGACAGAGGTTGCGTTCGGAGTAAACGCGGAATCACAGCTCGTTGACTTCACAAAGAAGTACAAGCAAGAAGGCCCTGTACTCATCATCTACGGAGGTGGTAGCGCTCGTCGCTCAGGACTTCTCGACCGCATTGAGAAGCAGTACAATGAAGCTGGCATTCAATATCTTATGAAGGGCGGCGTACAGCCAAACCCACGCATCTCCCTTGCAAGAGAGTGCGTAGAAATCTGCCGAAAGGAAAATGTAGGACTTATCCTCGCCGTTGGTGGCGGTAGCGTTGTTGACACAGCAAAGGCAACCGGCTACGGCGTATGCTACGAAGGCGATGTATGGGACATCTACTGCGGCAAGGCGGCTCCTAAGGCATCTCTCCCAGTAGGCGTAGTGCTCACAATCCCAGCTGCCGGTAGCGAGATGAGCGACAGTTCTGTGCTCTCCAACGAAGAGACACAGCAGAAGCTCGGTTGCAACAGCAATGTGTGCCGCTGCAAGTTTGCCATCATGAACCCACTCCTCTCCTACTCACTCCCTGAGTATCAGACAGCTTGCGGTGCTGTTGACATCATGATGCACACCATGGAGCGCTATTTCACAAAAGATTCCGACATGCTCCTCACATCCGCTTTGGCAGAGGCATTGCTCCGTACAGTCAAGGAATCAGCCGACAAACTCCTCTGCGGCGAAAATCTTTCAGAGAAGGAGACATACCAAGCACGCGCAGCCATCATGTGGGCATCTTCACTCTCCCACAACGACCTCATGGGACGCGGCATTGCCGACTTCGCAAGCCATAAGATAGAGCACGAACTCAGCGCACTCTACGATGTTGCTCACGGAGCAGGTCTTGCAGCCATCTGGTCGTCTTGGGCACGCTATGTCATGAACGAGGACATCAGCCGTTTCGTTTCCTTCGCCGTCAATGTCATGGGCGTAAAGAATGATCCTGCAAACCCAGAGCAGACAGCCCTCAAGGGAATCGAGGCAATGGAAGCATGTTACCGCCGCTGGAAGATGCCAGTCGGCTTGACAGAACTTCTCGGCCACAAGGACACAGAGGAGAACATCCTTCTCATGGCAAACAAGTGCACCAAGAACGGCACCTTCCGTCCCGGCTATTTCAAGTCGCTCTCTACCGAGGATGTAGCCGAAATCCTCCGCATGGCAAACAATCTGTAGCCAGCTAAACGCAGAAAGAACAATCTGTAGTCAGCTATAAGAAACAATCCTCAAAACCTCGCAGAAAAACATCGCCACGGCTTTCTTCAAGGCAAGCTATGTCGAAGCGTGGAGGCGTGGATAGAAATTGAGAAGTGACATTTATATGATATACGAAATAACAATATGGTGGTAACAGTAGAAGACATAATAACACGGAAAGAAGGACAAACTTTTGACTGCAAGAGTGTGCAGATAGAACCAAAGGGATTGGCTGTTCCTATTGTGGCAATGGCGAATGCAGATGGTGGTACGCTTGCAATAGGTGTGTCCGACAAAACCCGACGAATAGAAGGTGTTGATGGAAACGAAAAACGACTCAACGACCTGCTCCGTGTTCCTTTCGACTTCTGTAATCCTTCTGTGCGAATACGATGCGAGTACATTCCATGCAAGGATTACGAGGGAAAGGACAATCGCATCCTACTAATGCATATTCCTGCCAGCGGACAGTTGCATACCAACCAAGCTGATGAGTGTTTCATGCGCATTGGTGACAAAAGCAAAAAACTGACTTTTGAAGAACGCCTGCAGCTAATGTATGACAAGGGCGAGCGTTACTACGAAGACAAAGAGGTTTATGGCGCTACCATCAACGATGTTGACATGTCACTTGTAAATGACTATTTGCAGATTATTGGTTACACCAAGAATGCCATGGAATACCTCTGCGAAAACAACGATTTTGTAACAGAAGTTGAAGGCAAACAAAAGATAAGCACCGCTTGTATTCTTCTTTTTGGGAAAAATCCACAACGCTTCTTTCCACGCGCTCGAACACGTTTCATACGCTATGAAGGAACTGATGAGAAAGTCGGTACAGAGATGAATGTCATAAAAGATGTGACTTTCGAGGGAGCCATACTCAGTCAGATTCGCCAAACCGTCAGTTTCCTTGAAACACAAGTACGCGAACATTCTTATCTTGGAAATGATGGTTTGTTCCGTACTGATCGTGACTATCCCCAGTTTGTCATACAAGAGTTGGTGGTCAATAGCGTTTGCCATAGAGCTTACAACATCAAGGGAACCGAGATACAGATCAAGATGTTTGACGATCGCCTTGTCTTTGAAACTCCAGGCGACCTACCAGGCCTTGTTCGTCCTGACAACATCCGCCATACTCATTTCTCTCGTAATCCAAAGATAGCCCAATACCTCAAGGCATACAAGTATGTCAAGGAGTTTGGTGAGGGTATGGATCGTATCTATCGCGAACTCAATGTCAACCATACTTCCGAGCCAAAGGTTCATCTTGATGCCTTCATACTGAAGATTACTGTCAACAAAGGCATTGGCAAGTTGATAGAAAATACGCCAGATGTCATAGAAAACGAAGAAAAGGTGACAGAAAAGGTGGCTGAAAACATTGATAGGGTGTCTGAAAGGGGAGCTGATGTCATAGAAAACGGCCCTAATGTCATAGAAAATGTCATAGAAAAAGCGAAAAATGACGGTTTTTCTATGACAGATACCCACATCAAGCTCCTACAATTGATGCTGAAGAATCCGTATGTCAGTCAGGCAGATTTAGCAAAAGCACTGAATGTTACTTCACGAACAATAGCCAGAAATATCGAAACTCTTCGAGGCAAATACCTCAACCGAGTAGGTCCTGACAAAGGAGGCTTCTGGGAGGTAATCCTTGAATAGTTTGAACAAACTGCTTACTTTCGTTTTGAGTATGAAAAACCGTCACTCTACTTACAATACTCTACAAATGATAATTATCGGAAATTTCCAAGAAAACACACATCACATGAAGTAGCGCCAAATACTTATGCCCATATTTGGCTCTATTTCTTCTTTCCAAACGCCCGGATTATCAGGTAAATGAGGCCTATAGCAACGAGAATGTCAACACAGTTCCAAACACCCCTGCCAAGAGCCACCTTGAAGAACGGCTGAAACAGCAGAGCAAGGCCAGCAAACACAATCCCTAACCCATCTTTCGGAGAATAAAACCCAAATGATTCATTAGGCCATGGATAGGATTTTGAATTATCTTTGTGTCAGCATTTGCAACTCATTGAATGAGCATAGGGGGTCCTATGTGAATGAAATGAGCTGCAAAGGATGCCAAAGAGAAACAAAATGATGCCAATGTCGTCTAATGGATTCTTTGGGTTTATAATAGTCGTAAGAAAGATAAGCAAACGCGCCCGCCGCCGCAAATCTCACCAACTCATAGAATCCATACGGCATATCCGCAAGGTTTAACAACAAAAAAGCAACAACACAGCAACTATTAATTTCAGTATAGGTTTCATAAATAATACATCAAACTAAAGAAAACGTCAATTTAGTATCATCTGAATCAATCCAGAAGGCCTTTGCTCCGTAGGGATTTCAATAGATTGTAAATCGTGGATTTCTTCCTTCCAATCTTCTCACACAACACATCAATAGCCGGTCTGTCCTCTCCAGACATAAGCTCTATGACCTGTCTTTCTAGATCAGAAAGTTCAAGATTGCTTGAAGAATGTCCTTTCCTTATAAGCGTAATATTGAACATTCCTTCGGTTTCGTACTTAGGCTCAGGTAATCCCGCGTCAAGCATAAGTTCTTGCATTCTACCTATACCTGAACCAACATGTTCAACAAGGTTCATTCGCATAAAAAGACTGAAAATGTATGGGTTGCGGGAAAGGCTCTTCCTGCCAAAATGCTTTGCAACCAATGGAAGAAGTCCTCCTGGGTTTGTTATCTCGATCCTGTCATCATACACCTCCACATTTGTGAAGGCTCCCTGCTCATAGTAATCTCTATGGGCAAGAGCATTTATCAATGCCTCACGGAATACATCAAGAGGCATTTCCCATTTCTCAGTACGCGCCCATGTACCTTTGATTTCATATTCGAGCATCAATTTGTCCTGAAGCCAGCTAAGAGCCTGTTCGTATTGGGCAACGAGTGGTCCGCCAAAAGTCTTGTCATCAATGATATGCAGCTTGTCCGTTCCTTTGAACTGAGTACATCTAACCACAGCATGAAAGAACAGATTCTCGGGATGCTTGTCAAAAAACAATATAGCTCCACGCTTTACATCGCCATTTTCGGTAAATGCCTGTATGTTCTCTAGCAGCTGCTCATCATCTACATTGTTGGATATATGAGCCTCACGTCTGAATACTTTCAGCACGTCCGTATCCAAATTATCATATATGTTATACTTTCTGTTGGGTATAGAGTCATAGTATATCTTCTCAGCTTGCTGGAACAACTCGCGGATTTCTTCCACATTCGTCAGTTTCTGACTGTTGGCACCTTCTCTAACAAATACACTGCCACCAAAGAAATAAGGAACATGTCTGCCAGCAGGAACTTCCACCACCCATACATCCTTTCCATCCACATCTACAGAGTACATATCGCAGTGAAGGGCTGGCGATATCTCACCTATAGACCCTTGGATTGCTGATCGCTTGGAATTATCTATGACAGCACCCTTGATAGTTCCATGGTCATCTATGCCAATAAGCACACAACCTCCTGCTGCATTTGCAAAACTACACACTTCTTCCGTTATATCACGTACTTTCTGAGGCACAACAACCTTGAAATCCACATTGTAGGATTCACCACGTTCTGCCATGCTCTTTATGTCCTCTGCTGTAATCATAACTTTGTTACTTTCCAAAATTTCTGCAAAGTTACACACTTTCCATTGGAATTCCAAACTTTCCATTGGAAAATTCCAATAATTTAACATTCTTTATTGGAAAATGTGCATAAACAAAACCTTTAGACATCAGAAACATGCGGAACATAAATCAGACTACAAGTCATACGACAGACACACAAACGCACCCGCCGCCGCAAATCTCACCAGCTCATAGAATCCATACGGCATGTCTGCCAGGCAGAGCAGCAACAATACTGCTACTATTAATTTCACTAAAGGTTTCATTTTCGTACTTTTCAAAAAGGATAGCAGAACCGTCCAAGCTATTCAAAAGAGCAAATCGCATCATCCAACCAACCAGATCCAAAGCAAAGTACGGAGATAAACTGCTAGTAAACCTCTCAAAAGACCTGACACGACTGCAAGGCAAGGGATTCAGCAAGTCAAACCTTGTCTATATGCGTAAGCTCTATTTGTCATTCCCAAAAAGTGAGACGCTGTTCCACCAATTGACATGGAGTCATTATTTCGAACTGTTGAAATGTGATGACGGCATGGAGATGCAGTTCTACATGAAGGAATGCATCAATAAACGATGGTCTGTCAGGGAATTGAAACGTCAGATCAACTCGTCTCTCTTCCAGCGTCTTGCTTTAAGTACAGACAAAGCAGACGTGCTTACTTTTGCTAACGAGGGGCATCAGGTAATGATCCAGCTGACATCATCCGCAATCCATACGTGCTGGAGTTCACAGGACTACCTCAACAGAAGCGTTATAAGGAGTCGGAACTTGAAAAGGCACTAAAGGCATCGCGCCTATGCCTATGCCACGACATTATTTTAATCATTCTATCACCTTTATTCTAGCTGCTTTAGTAACTTTATATTTTTGCAATCTTTTACTTGATTCTTTTATCAAATAGTCTCTAAGTTCTTTTGAATCATAAGAGGAAGAACTTGCTATCCCAAAAGCCTCATTGAATGATTTCAGGCGAACTTCATGAGATTTTTCCGAGAATTTCGTTTCATTCAAGTATAACACTTTTAGGTAATTTATTTCTTTTTCCGAAATATTAAGTTTTGGAAGAGGTTCTGGGTCCTCCCAAAAGAAAATCTTCTTTCTAAGTGAAGAGTTTATCCTTCTCACTTCATTACATCTTTTTCTATAACTATCTATTTCTCCTGTCAGTATATGTACACATCTACAATCAGAAAATTCTTCCTTATTCACTATTAGCACACCTGCCCTTATAACATTGAGATCCACTTTATGTTTTATAAATTCAGTTGAGACTGAACTTAACATGTCAATTGTTATATTATATTTGGCAGAATCATCAACAAACACATCTTCAAAAAACACTCGTTTCGGATCATTTATGACTTCTTCCTCGCCATTTGCCTTCACACCAACTATTTCGCCTTGAAAACAGATAGTACATATTAAACTTATTCTGTCAAATATTGCATCTGAACGAGTCTTATATGTGGCTACGTGAAATTCAGAATAAACTTTATTAGGATCATCGCTATAGTAAGAATCATACTTGTAACCTTTAAATTTTCCTTTTGTCATTTCGTCAAAGGTAATGTCATAAAGGTTTATGTCATGTGCTTTTCCTATATTTTTCTCAATAGTATCAATATATTTTTTCAAAGTAGCATCATCTTTAATAGATGCAAAAGAAAGGCCGAATTGAGTTTCAATATTTGTTTTGTATAAATACTCAGGATAAGCATCACCTTCTGGCACAAAAAACATAATTATTGAATGAATTTCATCAATTGCTTCATTCTTATTAACTTTTATTCTTGATAATATGGCTTTCATATTCTTAATATGTTTTTGTAAGTTCTAAACAAAGATTAAATTTATGCAAAAATATTAAATTTATATAAATCACACAAATTTTTATATTACAAATATCTATTATAGTTGATTATTATGTTATTTAATGTATTCCTTTGGGGAAAAATGTGCGACTTTACTAATATTTTGTCTTTTCCCCTCTCACATATTCCGCATATCTTTACAGATTTATGCTGCAAAGTTATGCGGAAATATTATTCTAGACAACAATCAAAATTCTTTCAAATCTGTTCACTATACATTAGGAGAGGTTCTTTCGTCGCTGAACTGTTGCCGAATGCGTCAGTTTCCGTTTTGAGTCTGAGAGACGTCACTTAACTCATTACAATATTCATAGTGATGTTCAATTATTAAATTATACCAAATCATCTTAACCTATATACTTAATGTTTATAAAGATTTATAAATGAATTCCTAAAAAACATCCATATCTTTACAATTACGTATATTTTGATAAAGAACAGAAATAAAAGTCTTTGGAAGTGCCGCATAACCCGCCCAAGAGCCACCTTGAAAAACGGCTGAAACAACAAAGCGAGAATAACTTATGAGACTCGCATTCTTATTCTCTCTATTCTCTTTTTGAACAGAAACAGTTGACTTTGAACCTTAAACTAGCGAATTTACTATGATCTGGGCACATTTTTACCAGAATTATTGGAATAGTTCTTAGGAATTCATACCTTTGCACACGTATTTGATTGCATTCATATGCAAATTAATCTATATCCCCAATCGTAATAGATAAGCATTATGAGTAACGATATACAGAATTTACGAAGCTTGGACTATACTACATTGGGATCATCTCTTAATCATTTAAATTACCATAAAAGATGCCACAATCTAAGCATCAATTAACACGATATAAAATACTGGACAAGTATCTAAACGATAGGTTTAGACGCTACAATATTGACCAGTTGCTAGAAGCGTGCAATGACAAACTTGAATCGTTAGGTCTATTGCCTGTTTCCAAACGTCAGATTTATGCTGATATAGAATACATGAAAAGCTCTGATGGATTTAAAGCTCCAATCAAATCTTATCAATATGGTGTGCGTAAGTATTTAAGATACTCACACGACTTTTCTATTACGGCTACCCCTATATCGGAAAAGGAAATTACTCAGCTTCAAGTAGCAATATCATCATTGAAGAAATACAAAGGTTTACCTTTCTACAACTGGATAGAAGAACTATTAACAGGTCTTCAATTCAAACTTGGTGTTCGCAACGATGATGAAAATGTCATAGGGTTTGAGCAAAATAAAGATATGATAGGACTGCGATTCCTCTCTGACCTCATCAACTACACGCTCAAACACATGACTATCACTGTTGTTTATAAGCCATATAATAAAGATGAAGTCGTTTGGACTATTCACCCATATTATCTTAAGCAATATAACAACAGGTGGTTTCTACTTGGATGGAACGAAAAATATGAGGATCTTTCTATTATTGCACTTGACAGAATACAACTCGTAGAACAATCTGAAATTAAGTTTAGGAAAAACACAGATATTGACTTCGACTTATATTTCAGTAATATAATAGGAGTTTCTATCGAGGATGATACAACTCCAGTACTTATTGAATTAAAATTCTCTAAGAATCGATTTCCATATGTTCGCTCTAAACCTCTACATCATTCACAAAAAATCATAGATGGAGAAAATGGAATAATTACCATTGAAGTTATACCGAACAAAGAACTATATTCTCAATTTCTATGGTTCGGAGATGACCTTGAAATACTCTCTCCAACCTCTGTTAGAGAGGAAATTTCAAAAAAAATTGAGTCTATGTGCAAAAAATATTTGGTTGTGAAGCAAGACTGCACAACGAGTGTATAATTTTGCAGCCGAAACAAAAAATACAATCGTATGCTAAAGACAAACAACCTCACAGTTCAGGCAGTAGTTGCCAAGTATATTAACACAGTAGAAGACCTCTTTCGCAAAAATGGAGCGAAAAGGCCTAATGAGATGGCTGCTAATGAAATGGAATTTTATTCTCCTCATCAGCAACTCATTGCCAAATTGTGGTTTGTTAATTCCGGATGTCCAGAAGATCATCCTTACTTGAAGGAGATAGGACTTTTTCTGAAGTTCTACAAGGAAGGCATTCTGTCAGAAGAAGAATTTGCCTTCTTGAGAAGCAATTACAGTGAAGTGATCGAATTCATCTTCACAGAACGAAAGAATTGGTCATGGACTCCTTTTTCTTTAAACAATCTTCCTGCAGATCTAATTGAAGTTTATGCAAACCTTCTATATATGAAGGAAGGAGAATCACTCTATCTCCCATTCTGCGGTTATGGAGACGTTGCGGTAAAATTCCCACAGTGCAATATAGTCGGATATGTTGAAGATGCTCAGATAGCTATATTCACAAAGATCCGACTTGCTGCTGCTGGCATCAAAGCAGAAATCTTCTTCAAGGGACACGAAGATAAACTGCTCAATGTTGATTCGCTTCATTTTGATGCCATAATCTGCTCACAGGAAGATGAAGATATATTGGATGTCTATAATGATGCTGGCTTCGAACACGCGGAAAAGATATATAGTAGTCTGGCCGTTCAATCATTATATAGAAATGGTATAGCTCCCAAAATATTAGCTTTAATTGACAGTAGTTTTCTTAACACAACGCATAAGGAAACATATGACATTCGAAAAATGCTTGTTGAAGACCAGTCGATAGAAGCTGTTATTCAGTTGCCAGAGAATCTCTTGTTCGATTTATCATCATATTCTGCCATCATGTACATTAATAAATCAAATGTGCATGAGAACGGTATCTTGATGTACAATGCATCTTCTGCAACACGTAGGACAGATTCAAAGAGCAATAAAATGCGTCTAGACATTGATGTATTTAATTCAGATTTCAAGAAGTCCGATGCTAAAGAAATGAACGATATTATTCGCCATATTTCTTATGAAGAAATCAACGAATACATATTGACTCCAGGATACTATCTTTTGAAGCGAGGCTTTCTTTCCAGAAAGAAGCTGACTGACCTGGTCTATTTTGAGGAGCTAAGAAGCACAGAATGTGAAAATAAAAAAACACAATACTGTGTTCAGATGGATTCATTAAAATCCAATTTCAGCGAAGCAAGAATGTATTCTTTAGAGAAATCAGATTCTCAAAGAACTCGTTTTGATCACACATACAAAGTTGCACCATGTATATTCCTTAGTGCAACTACAGAAGATGTACGTGTTGCATATTCTGATGAGAAGGATGACGATGCATTATTTTGCATCACTATGTTCACGGATATTCTTTGTCTTGGAGTCAAAGAAGGTATTCCTGTAGACTATGTTGCAGCTTTACTTCTCACAGATGAAGTAAAAGAACAGATAAAAGTTCTAGTCTCAGGTATAATATCCTTTGGCGGATTAAACCCTTCTTTACTTTCAACTGTTGTCGTTCCTGATCACAATAAGGAACAGATGTCGGATTTTCTAGAAGAAAAACTCAGAGAATCTATGACGTTGAAAGAAAAGGAGTTGATTGCTGAACGTGAGTCGTATGAAAGATCTATACGATTGCGTAAACATGCCCTTACACAGTCAGTATCTTCTTTCGGGGCATTGTTTAACACTCTTAACAAGTGCAGACAAAGAAATGGGGGTATTCTACACGATGAAGACATCGTTTCTCCTATCAGTAAGAAAACTGTAGCTCAAATATTCGATACACTTGCAGCTCGCATGTCTTCTATACAGGAGAAACTGTCAAAGATTGCTGATATAGAATTTGATTTTGGAGATTCTGTCAACATTGATCCAGAGGAGTTCATTCTGAACTATATTAACTCAAAAGAGAATGGTTGGTTGAACTTCCATGGCGAAACAGGCTGGGATAAGACGAAAACATTCAACAAGAGCAAAGAGGATTATAGACTCCCTTCTGACAGTAGCCTTGTCTTAGCAAAAGGAGAACCTATTTGCACGTTCTCTTTCCCTAAAAAAGCTTTGGAACACATTTTCAATAACATTGTTTCAAATGCACTTGCCCACGGATTCACTGACGAAAAGAGGAACGACTATAAGATTCGCTTTTCTTGGGAAACACAAGGTATGGACTTGATTGTAACAGTAGAAAATAACGGAAGTCCTTTGCCTGAAGGTATCCAACCGAAAGATATTCTTTCTTATGGTTTTTCAACAAAATTAAATGTTGATGGTCATAATGGATTAGGAGGATCTGAAATAGAATCCATTATGCGAGACTATAAGGGAAAGGTTGAAGTAATCTCTCAACCAGATGAAGAATATCCTGTAAAATACAAGTTGATATTCACGAACACGAAATACACTTTTGTGCATTTTCTGTAAATCGTAATAACGTGGTGAGGTTAATCCTCACCACATAAAATCATAAAATATGAAAGAAAATCTTGTAAAAGTACTATGGGTTGAAAATGACCCAGAAGTAATAGAAGCTTATCCTGATGAAGCCTATGAATACGGTCTTGAACTGATTCCTTTTACCAATTGGGATGAAGCTGAAATAGAACTGAAAAAAGGCTTAAATGAATATTCTGCTATTATTTTGGATGCAAAATGCTGTTTGCATTCTGATAGTGCAGACAATGCGGCAATTTTCCTCATTAATGTAACAAATTCCATCACACATTTGTGTAACGGCAAGAACTTTATCCCATGGTTTGTTCTCTCAGGTCAAGCAGAAGACAACATTAAAGACCTCATTCCAGAATCACGTAAATCATGGGATGGGGATTGGCCAAAGTCTTTCTATGATAAGAACGTTGACAGAGAAATGCTCTATCACCGAATACTTAACTATGCTCGTGAACACAAAACTGCAAGTATGAAGGTTCACGAAATGTACAGAGAGGTTTTCTCGGCTATTGATACGTTGAAACTTCATGATGATGTTGACAATTATTTGTCAGATATTCTTATTGAGATGCATTTCTCTGAACTTGACGAAAAGAATCTTAACGACAATTACAACAAGGTGCGTCTCTGTATTGAATACATCTATCGAAGAATGATTGAATTTGGAATGCTACCTCCTCAAGAAAAAATAAACCTTAAGTGGTCAAACTGCATATTAAGTGGAAAAGAATGTCTTAAAGGAAAGATCAAGGTAGCTGAGGGATTGATTCCAATTTTTCCTAAAATCCTACAAGACAATGTTATTCACATGATTCATACAGCAGGTTCTGCTCTTCATACAGAGGATGAAGAGGATGAAAATACAAAACACCTAAGGGAATACCTTGAAAGTGTAGGTAATAGCTCATATCTGATAAAGAGTTATGCTCTACAAATCTGCGACATTATCTTGTGGTTGAACAAGTTCATTCAAAATAATCCAGACAAGGAACTCAATTCTAACAATTGGGAAGTTTGGGACAAATCAATATTCCACTAAGAATATATTGAAGGGAAAGCTAAAGATCTAGCTGCATTACTACACTTTACATATTGTTAGAAGATGCTCTAAACAATCCTCAAAATTAGAATAAACATGGCATTTAAAGCATTCACCACAAAAAAAAGGTATGAGGAATTAAGAAAGAATCCTCTAGTGTTCTGTGTGTTTTCTGAAAAAACATTTTTTTTCGATCGTCGCCCACAAACAGAATACGGATGGGAATCGTGTGATTCTACGGTTGATTTCTTTCTGTCTGTTGAGGAACATATGCCCAAACTTAACCAGAGAGAATTGTTTTTTGCTGGTAAACAAATATTTGAGAATGGGGAGATTGACGTAAAAAAAGAGGATGATGATAGAGTGTCATTTGAAATTGAAGTTTTTAATGCGTATAATGCAGAGAACTGGATTAAAATATTCAAGGATTGTTATTACAATTTCAAGGCCGGTAATACAAGTCATTACCCCATGTCACTGTTCTGGGCTATATACAATAAGAACTGGAAAGAAGATACATTAAATAAAGCTCTTTTACAATGTGAGAAGGTAATACAGGAGATTGTTGTTAACGGTATTAAGGATAAGTTGTACTTGTTTTCATACAACAAACAAATTAAACTTGTCAAAATACTTAAGCAAATTAATCCTAATGTTCAAGCATTAGAAATCCCACTAGTAGAAACTGCGTTGAAGGAACTCTCACCTTCAACTACTTTTTATGACTATGGATTTTATGATAAAATTGATTATATTATTTCTTTCGGGAAAAATGAAGAAGAAAATAATATACTTAACAAATTGTATACAAGATCCACAAATATCTTCATTCATTACAAATACTGGATACAAAACGATGGTTTTAGATGGAATGATTATTCAGATGTTCTTGAAATATACTCATTTGTCTCAATAGAAGAACAAATACAAATCATAAAGCGCTATCTACATGATATAAGAATAAATGTTACCAATCTAAATGACGAGATATTAGTAGGTTTTAGGAACTATAAATATCCTGATCTTGTAAATGGAAGGTACTACATTTCAGCCCCTGGCTCTAACATGTCCATGGCTGCTCCTATGTTTGCAGATGCAGTGCTTACATTGAAAAAAACTAATGGGCAACATCTACAAACTTTCAATGGAATCTTGGATCTTGTTATAACACATAGCAATAGAGCCTATCCTAAAATTGAATTTGATGTTTATAAATTCTTACCATCTTGTGACGGTGGTTTGATACCTAACGGTGCATTTAAAGGATTCATACACTATGATGTTCATTATTCGCTAGACGAATCATTACTTACTGAGGAGAATCTCAAATCTACAGTCAATTATATCTTGGAGAAATATGCAATAAGACAGATGTATTGGGGGTGTACATCTGATAATAAAGAATTGTCTGAAAGTGAAGTAAGAAAATGTAAGGCATTATATACAATTCTCAAAAAAGAACATGATAAAGACCAAGATAGGAGTTGTTCATATCTAAAGCAGATGTACTACAATCCTGATAGATGGTCACGTCGTGACAATATGCACGACAATATTCTAAAAAT
The DNA here is from genome assembly GCA_024401275.1 of Bacteroidaceae bacterium. Classification (GTDB taxonomy): domain Bacteria; phylum Bacteroidota; class Bacteroidia; order Bacteroidales; family Bacteroidaceae; genus Prevotella. The sequence goes on from JAKSLJ010000009.1 coordinate 55,981, forward strand.
ATGCTTTGATGATACTAGCAAAATTCAAGGCACGTTTACACTTGAAGACGTATCACTTGAACATTTAGAAACAATTATCAGAAAATTAGCAAAGAAACACACTGATGTAGTATATCATAATGATATCATACAAGATGAGTTTAAAGATAATGACTTCGCAAAATATATTTTTCAAAAATTTTACAAAGGCACTAAAATAGACATCTATCCTTACGGTAATGTTTTCTTATCTTCAACAAAGAGTGTATTAAAGGTTTGGGAGCCAAAAGAACTTGTAAATATGAATTCTTCTGAAGTGGATAAATTTGTGCAATCTCATGAGAGTTATCACGTTTATCGTAGAATTTGGAATGTTCTTAAAGAAATGTTCCTAGATGGAATAATCTATGATGATCACATATCAATTGAATATGACAAAGATCGTTTATATAAAATAAAAACATTATTTTATTACAGAGCTCATAAATATACACCGAAGGTCGAGAATAATACAAGGCTAATTACTAATAATGATAAGATTAATTATTGGGAGCTAAAGTTCTTGGTACCTCAAAGAATCTACTACACTAAATATTGCACACCAAAAATATCAGAAGAAAAGGAAAAAGTGTCAGACTTACCTTTCTATTTGTGCAATACAAAATCGTGTTTCTATAGCTGTTTAGAGGACCAGACTTTAGAGAAAAATTCCAATTGGAAAGACTATACCTTATACCATGCTGCAGAGATAATAGGTTACAAATTAATTATAGAGCATAAAAATGGATATATGGCAAATAATGTTGTCTCAAACTTTGCAGCAGAATTAAGGCAAGCTGAAAAGTTTTATCCAAGATTGATTTGTAGAAGTTGTGGTCATATGATATTCTCAACAAAAGGAACTTTCTTGAATGGAAGCAGATACTTTAGGTGTGAGAATACTAATTGTGTACAATATTACAAAGAGATTTATCTGAGTAATTGCAATACATGTGGTGGCCTAATTGATAGTCGAGATAGTCAGAGATGTCCTAACAATTGGGTTATATGTCCTAGTTGTTTAGCTTGTTGTAATGATGTGCTATATCAAAAACTCTACGACCAAGGAATAAGAGCTGGACTTATTACTGACCGTCTTCGTAACAATCTGGGAAAAGGACATAATGACAAGAAATTGTTCTATTGTCCAAAATGTGGAGGTCGAATAGGTGAAATTACAATAAAAGAGCAATATATCGTAGATGGAGAACAAAAGGAATCTGAACGAATAGTTCAGGGTTGCGTTATATGCAACGAAGTATATGAAAAAGAAATTTCAAACTACTTCGACTCCATACAAAATAATAAATCAGAAATAAAATATCATACAGCAAAATAATTTTTAATCATATACCCCTAAAAACAACTATGAAACAGACTGCATTTATTACGGGTGCCAATAAGGGCATCGGCTTTGGTATCGCAAAGCACTTGGGAAAGAAAGGTTATTGCATCGTTATTGGTGCTCGCGACGCGGAACGTGCGGAAAAGGCTATTGACGAACTCAAAAAGGAAGGCGTGAATGTTGCCGGATGGGTGAACATCGAGCTGTCTGATCTTGACAGCATCGAGAAGGCTGCCGCAACTATCAATGCTGAATATCCGCAGCTCTCTCTCCTAATCAACAACGCGGGAATACCAGGAAACATGGCACTCCTCAGCTATGATACGGATATGAAGAGTATCAAGGAGACTATCGACGTGAACTTCATAGGCACTTTCGCTCTGACTAAAGCTCTTGTTCCGCTGATGGCGAAGAACAAAGGTCGCATCGTGAACATTACCGTACCTTCAGAAGTAAGTCCTTACTGGCATCCGCTGGCATACGTTGCAAGCAAGGCAGCACAGAATGCCATGATGGGTGTAATGGCTATGGAGTTCGAGCAGAACAATGTTCCAGTTGAGATATTCTCCGTTCATCCAGGTCCTACAACAACAGATCTTAACGGCAATATGGCTCTGCCAGGATTCCACGATATTGAAACAGTTGGCGAGAAAACGGCAGAACTGATAACCGACGAGAAGTCGCATCAGGGCGAATTCATAGAGCTATATCCTATTGTTCAAGAGGATTAAAAAACTAGTCACCCCGATTTTATATATAGGTAATGAAAGTAATTGGGAATTTTAGTCAAACGGTTTATCGTTATTTTTTTATAGCCTATCGGCTAGAACTAGCGTTAGCGTAGTCGCGACCGTCAGGGAGTCCCGAAGGGATGCGAAGCACAAATCTGATTGAGGAAATCTTTTGAGGAAATATTTGACTTTCCCTTGTGCTCTCGCATCCCTTCGGGACTCGCTGTCGCTCGCGACTAACAAGTGAGTTCGGCCGTCGAGCTACGCTCAGCGCTTGCGATGCTCTGCCTTCAGTGCAGAGAACCTTTTTGCGTAAGCAATAAAATTAAAGAACAGCCGTTTTGTTTTTATACACTTTGTGCCAAAAAGAATATTGTTTCCTATAAATAAAGTAGTCAACAAAAAACGTTAAACTACACATCGCAGATAACCTGAATTGCGGCTCACAAATGTTCGCCCTACTGTCAGAGCTTTCCTTGCATAGGAAGGAAAGGTGTCTTTTCCTGCCATAAAGATAAGCATTTTTCAAGTTTTTTCCAGAATTATTTCTTAGTTTTTGTAAAAAGTTTTAACTTTGCAGCAAATTACAACCTAAACAAACCTATTATATTTATGAAAAAGTATTTAGCAGAAATGGTGGGCACTATGGTGCTCGTGCTTATGGGCTGCGGTACAGCGGTCTCATTGAATTGTGGTTCTGACGTAGCTTCAGTAGTTGGTACAGCAATGGCTTTCGGTCTTGCAGTTGTCTCAATGGCTTACACCATCGGCGGCATCTCTGGTTGCCACATCAACCCAGCTATCACTCTCGGCTGTCTCCTCTCTGGTCGCATCAACGCAAAGGATGCTGGCATGTACATGATTTTCCAGACTATCGGTGCTTTCATCGGTTCTGCAATTCTCTTTCTCTTGGTTCAGCAGGTAGGCGCTGAGGGCACTACAACAGGTGCAAACGCTTGCGCCAACGGTCCTATAGCAGCATTGATCTGCGAGATTGTACTGACTTTCGTTTTCGTTCTCGTTGTTCTCGGCACAACAGACGAGAAGAAGGGCGCTGGCAACCTTGCTGGTTTGGCTATCGGCCTCTCTCTTATTCTCGTTCACTTCGTAGGCATCCACTATACTGGCACTTCAGTAAACCCTGCTCGCTCTATAGCTCCTGCTATCTTCGAGGGCGGTGAGGCTCTCGCTCAGCTCTGGGCATTCATCGTAGGTCCATTCATCGGTGCAGCAGCTGCTGCCGGCGTATGGAAGGTGATTGGTTCTTCTGAGGCTGAGTAAAGAACCCCTCCGAGACCTCCCCCAGCCCCTCCACAGGGAGGGGAGAAGACCCCACAGGGGGGAGAAAACAATGTAGGGCGAGGATTTCCGAGCCGCGGTTCAGGTTTTAATGCGCTGAACGGCTCGGAAATCCTCGCCCTACATTTCCTTTTGTTTTTTGCTCAAAGATTTAGAGCCCCTTGAAAAGGGGCGGCTATAATGCAGGGTTCGTCGCCAAATAAGTTTCTTTTATTTCTTAGCCAGTTTCTTTGAGCTACATACTAAGCGGCTCTCTTGCGGCGGCTCTTGAGACGAACGGTCTTGGAAGGTTTGCCAAGAGAATCGACTTTCTGCTTTACAGAATCTGCTTTCTGCTTTGCGGCAGGGATTTTCTGAACTGCTGGGGCTGGCTTCTTCTGAAGTGAACCTACGCGGGCTTTCTGCTCGGCATCGGAGAGAAGGCTGTCAGAAAGCGATGCTGGAATAACGCGATAGTTGCCAGTAGGATTGAGAACAGGGAAAGAGCAATAGGTCTTTTCCTCATCAACGGCGAGAAGCGTTGTCGTGCTCTTGCCTTCTGTAGTAATCTTCTGGAACTTGAGGGTAACGGTAAGTCCAATCTTATTGTCAGCTGTCTGCATATTTGATATGTAGTTGCCGAGCGAATACACTACGTAATGCTTCTTGCCGTCCTTGCCCTGGAGATAGACTGACGGCTGGATGACATGAGGATGTCCGCCAATGACGTGGTCAACGCCTTGGTCAACAAGCCATTGCGCGAGTTCACGCTGCCCAGCATTCTCCTTCAGCACATTCTCCTCACCCCAATGGAGCGACGCGATGATGACATCGGCGTTCATGGTCTTAGCCTTCTTGATGTCCTTCGCCATCATTTCCTTGTCAATGACATTCACGATGTTTCCCTTTGGAACAGGGATGCCGTTTGTGCCGTAAGTGTAGGTGAGCAGACAGATCTTTATGCCGTCGGCATCGAGGATGAGCGGATAGCGCTTGCTGCGAGAGAGGGAGTCGGCGTAAGTTCCGCATGACGGTATCTTCGCCTTGCCGAGCACTTCCAATGTGCGCTCAATGCCTTTCTTTCCGCGGTCGCAGCAGTGGTTGTTGGCTGTAGTGAGAGCATCGAAGCCTGCATTCTGGATTGCCAAGAGATATTCGTCAGGAGCAGAGAACTGCGGATAGCCGGAATAAGGCTCACCGCCAAGCGTAACCTCAAGGTTTCCGATGGCGAGAGTGGCTGCACTGATCTTTGGCTTCACAAACTCAAAGCAGGCATCGTAGTTGTATGTCTTGCCGTCGCCACAAGCCAAAGCCCTCTTTATCTGCGGACCATGCTGCATGAGGTCGCCCACGAAGAGAACGGTGGAAGTGACTGTGTCGGAAGTGATTTCGGGAGTTTCCTCAACGACTTCGGTCAGAGGAGCGATGATATTCTTTACGGCAGAAACGTCGTTGCATCCTGCCAAGACGAAGACGGCAAGAATGAAGACAGAGAGTTTTTTCATATTGAGAGTTTATTAATTATTGCACGAACTACGTACCAGGCATGCATGGCGAGAGTGGTTAGCAGACCGTAATGGCGACGCATCACATGGAAGCGCTCCATGAGCGAGGCGCGATGGTTGGCTGTGGTCTGTCCTTCACGCTGATAATGTGCGACAATGCGATGGGTGTTTACGAGAGTGAGATTGCGCTTCTCGGCTTCCTTCATTATGCGAATGCACCAATCGACATCGGCTGAATGGCGGTACTGCAGGTCATAAGGAAAGAGCTTGGCAATGTCCGTACGAGCATAGAAAGCCTGATGGCAGACGAGCATGCCTTGCTTAAAGGAGCGCCAAGAAAGACGCTCTGGCGCTGAGTGGTTGCGCTTGCCGATGATGTTACCCTGATTGTCGGTCCAGAGGGTGTCGCCATAGGCTACGGCGGGGAGGGAATCTGAGGCGGAAGCGGGAGCTGCATGCTTGATGCTTTCCGCCACATGACGGAGCGTTTCGGAATCGGGGAAACTATCACCCGCATTCATATACAGGAGATAATCGCCAGAAGCTCGCTGAAGTCCCTTGTTCATCGCGTCATAGAGTCCGCGGTCAGGCTCTGAGGAAATGACGACGCGATAGTCAGCACCTTTCTCCGCCTTTGCCTTGTCGGCGTATGCCTGTGCCATGGCAACCGTATTGTCCCTTGAAGCACCATCGACGATGAGGTGCTCAATATCGGGGTAGGTCTGCGCCAAAACGCTGTCGAGCGTGCGCTGAAGGCAAGCTGCGGCATTGAATGTTATGGTGACAATGGTGAAGGTCATTTTTCCGTATGGGGTTTGAATTGTAAGCTGAGCACTTACAGTATCTTGCAGAGCATAACCCTACCAAGCTTATTATTGACAAGCTTTCCGAAGCATCTGTACATGAGAGAGCAGTTTGTCTCTGCGACAGGGAAGAGGTTATCCTCGCGCAAACGGGCTATGCGACTTTCAAGTTCTGTGCGGTCGTGGGTTTCCTTTATTACATTATAAAGATAATTCAGGGTGAGTTGCGAAACACGGCGCTGAAGTGCCTGACGGTTGGTATGGCTCTGAGAAGAAGCGACATTATGAAGTTGGAAGATGGTTTTCTCCATATCGTTGAGCTTCTTCAAGATGCTCTCCTCGCTCTGCATCTGTGGTTCCACGGCTTCGCTCTTACGAGAGAAGTAAGCCTTGGAGTCGGTATAGAAAAGGCGCTCAGCACGCAAGATCAACTGCGGTGTAAAAGCTTCGTCGTCCTTATGCAACGACTTCTCAAAGCGCAGATTGAGCAGGATCTTCTTCTTGAAAAGATATGCCCACGCCTTGGCATTTACATTATTGTTCTTCAGCCAGAGACTACCATCAATAGGTCCTTCAGTCTTTGACTTAGTAACCTCCATGACATAACCTTCCTTGTCTGTGTATTCAAACAGCACGATGTCAGGATCGTCGAAACGCGCAATGTCGAGACAATGCTCATAGACGGAAGGTATGAGATAGTCGTTGGCATCGATAAACTGGACGTACTGCCCGGAAGCGAGCAACAGTCCCATATTTCGTGCTGAAGAGAGTCCGGTATTGCGCTGACGCAAGTAGATGATGTCGTCCTTGACACCCGGAAGTTCGGTGAGGATGTCCTCTGCGGAGCCGTCATCAACAACAATAATCTCCCTCTCCTTTTCCGGGAGGGAGAGTTGCATTACACTGTCAACAGCCGCAAGGAGCATCTCCGGCGACTCGTTGTAATATGTTATTATAAAAGATATTAACATTCTGCTATCTATCGGTGGCTTTCATCATGCCAATTTCCTAAAATGGCTTGAAATCAGGATTACCCTTTTCGTTTATGGCAATGCACTCCATCTCAATAAGCCACTGCGGACGGCAAACTGGCGCAAGGGTATAGACTATTGGTGCTCCCTGATAATGATAGCCTACGATTTCCTTTGCCACCTTGTAGTCGGCAATGTCGCGAAGATAGACTATCACCTGCATCACATCGGCAGGACCAGAACCAGCCTCGGCAAGAAGCGTATCCACATTCTCGCACATGCGCTCTGCCTGCTTCTTGATATTGCCCACATGGACCACTTCGCCCTTATTGTTTATACTTGCAGTTCCGCTTATATAGACATGCTTGCGGTCGCCAAACTCAATGCTCGTTCCGCGCTCGAAAGTCACTCCGTACTCGTAAGTAGGATTGAGATGAGTTGGGGCATAGAGATACTTTATCTGCTCCTTCTGGTAACCATCAAGGGCATAGCAGCCCAACTGAACGAGGGCCTTGGTTTCGGCAGGTGAGCCGCCAATACCGGTACTTGCAATATAATGGGTATCGGAAGTAAGTCCCTGCTCGGTGAAATTGTCGCGACGCGCAACGACAAGTCCGGCATAGTTCGTATCGACATCACGAACGAAGAACCATGTTCGCTGGCAATGGTCTGCAATGTTCAGATTGCGTTCAGCCAAAACTGCCTCGTAAGCATTGAGCAGTTCAGAAGTCTGATAGTCAGAACCTCCCTGTGGCACACACATTCCCATGTTCCACAGATGCTTGTAGCCATTATGCTCCACGACCGTCGTACTGCCTACGACAGCGTTCTTTTCCTTTACATTATATATATTAGAGCATCTTACGAAATATACCCACAATACGACTTTGTTGCCGTCAAGAGGCGGTTGCTGTATGATGGAAACAGCGCAATCTGTTTCTTCCGGTATATATTCCGCTTGGTTTGTGGCATCGGTCATAAAATAGCGCATGAAGACTGGCTTCACATCCCATTGTTCAGCCACGTAATCAACGCCCTTGCGCAGTCTGACTATCTGCGCAGCAAGGTCTTCTCCGCATGGTTCTGCGTAGAGCATGGAGTGTAGTTCTGCTGTTTCACACTCCAGGAAACGCGATGTTGCATGAACATGTATATCGCAAAAAAAAACGTTATCTTCTCGTTTCATGAATGAATAGGTTACAGTAAAGGCTAGGCTAATCATGCCGCCGTTATGGTCAATTCGTCGGCAAAGTTACGGATATTTTCGCTATTTACATAAAAAAACTGACTTTTTTTGTCAATATGGGCAAAAAAAATAAAGACTCACGGAAAGAAAACCATCCGCGAGTCCTTATATTTCCATCGACCGAAACGGCCTGAGGGCGTATTCTTAGTTGAGTTCTGCCTCGATAGCAGAAGCAACCTTGAACTTAACAACCTTCTTAGCTGCAATCTGGATCTTCTCCTTAGTTGCAGGGTTGATACCTTCACGTGCAGGACGCTCGTTTACAGAGAATGTACCGAAACCGATGAGCTGCATCTTACCTTCCTTAACGATAGATTCCTTGATACCGTCGAGAGCAGCCTCGAGAGCAGCCTTAGCCTGAGCCTTTGTAATGCCAGTAGCAGCTACCTTGTCAATAAGTTCTTGCTTTGTCATAGTTGTAAAGTATTTGTTAGTAATTAATTATTCCAAAAGAGCAAAAGTGCATAAAAGCAACACTTTTTCGTTTGCAAATGTACACATTTACAACGATTTACGCAAAATAAATCACGAAAAAATCAAGGAAAAGGGCAAAAAAAAGCGTTTAGCCCCCTATTTTAGGGCAAAAACTGCCTATTTTAGCTACCTTTGCAGCATATTTACGAGAAAAAAGTCTAAAAGTTCAAACAATAACAAAGTGTGACAAAATATGCGCTCAATCCCTACAATAACCCGCTGTCTGCTCATTATTAACGTGGCAGCTTTCCTCATCGCCAAATTCATTTTCGGGGAAATCTATCTCTTGGGAAGTCCCTTATTGAGGCTCAATTATGACCTGGGACTCCACTACTTCACCAGCCCGGATTTCCATATCTACCAGATACTGACCTACATGTTCATGCATGGCGGTTGGGATCATCTTTTCTTCAACATGTTTGCGCTGTGGATGTTCGGTACCGCAGTGGAAAAGGCATGGGGAGAAAAGCGCTTCCTTATTTATTATATAGTATGTGGCATCGGTGCAGGACTCATTCAGGAGCTTGCCCAATTCTTCGTTTACGGAATGAGCCCGGCATTGGGTCTTACCGTTGGTGCTTCGGGAGCAATTTACGGCATTTTGCTCGGTTTCGGAATGACGTGGCCGGAAAACAAGATATTCATCTTCCCAATTCCTATCCCTATAAAGGCAAAATGGTTTGTCTGCATCTACGCTGCCATTGAACTCTTCTCGGCACTTGCCACAACGGGCGATGGCGTGGCTCATGTGGCTCACCTCGGCGGCATGATATTCGGTTACCTTCTGATTCGCCACTGGCAAGGCGGCGGACAGTTCGGCATGAACTGGAACTTCAAGATGCCTAACTTCAGTAAGCCAAAGGACCGCAACCAGGCTCACGACGAGCGCAACAAGGACTGGACCTACAACAGCGAGCAGATGACTCGCGAAGAGAAGATTGACAAGATTCTGGACAAAGTGCGTCGCAACGGCTACGAAAGCCTGACAGCAGAGGAAAAGCGCATTCTCTTTGAGAAATAATTTAGTCCTATAAATCTCACTTAAAACTCCAAGATAATATGGGGCTCAAAGAAACTGGATAAGAAATAAAAGAAACCTACTTGGCGACGAACCCTGCATCATAGCCGCCCCTTATCAAGGGGCTCTAAATCTTCGAGCAAAAAAAACAAAAAGAAAAATCTTAGAGAAGTTTCTTTGTGCTGAAATAGGAACATAAACATAGAATTGTCCGTGCTAAAAAAGATAATATTCTACCCGATACTCTTGGTGAACCTGATTGTAAGCGTAGGTTTTCTGTTGAGTGGTTTCAGCTACAAGCTGCCGCCAGCGGAATACCCTATCCTATCGCTTGCAAACTTCATGTTCCCTGCATTTGCTGTCGGTGTATTCTTTTTTCTGTTTTTCTGGCTTTTCGTCAAATGGAAATACTCTTTCCTGTCATTCATCACCCTTATCTTGGGCTATATCCCGATGCATAAATATGCACCGTTTTCACAAAAGGAAGACAAAGCCGAAAGCACACTCTCACTGATAACCTACAATGTACATAGTTTCCATTCCCCAGGTGAGTTCAGCGATTCTTCAACGGTTGATCTCATCATTGACTATCTCGCTGATAGCAAGGCAGATATAGTCTGTCTTCAGGAAGCTCATCCGAAAGGAGAAACTTTGAAAAAACTACAGAAGCACTACAAATACATTGAGACTTTTACGGAGAATGGTTCATCGCCTATCGCCTGCCTCAGCAAAACACCGATTGAACGGGTGGAAAAGATAGAATACGAGTCGCATGGCAACCGCAGCGCTTGCTTCTACATCAGATTCAAGGGGCAATTGCTCCGTATAATAAACAACCACTTTGAGACCGTAGGTTTGGAGCATGAAGACAAGGAGGAATTCAAGTCTATCGTCGAGGGAGCCATAGAAAACGACGAATACAAGCAGGAAGGCGTAAAGCGTATAGCAAAATCCATCTCCAAATCCATGGTAAAAAGGCAATCGGAGGCAGAAAGTGTGGCAAAATTCATAGGCGACAACGCAAGAAACACTCTTGCCTTAGGCGACTTCAACGACACTCCGCTGTCATACACCCACTACCTGATAGACCAGAAACTCACCGACTGCTATGCTGAACGCGGACGATTCACAGGCTTTTCTTACGAGCAGAATGGCATGCATGTGAGAATAGACCATGCTTTCTGCTCAAAAGACTTCGAAGTGGTGGATTGCTACATTGACGACAAGGCAACTTTCTCCGACCATTATCCGCTGAAATTATTTTTGAAACGCAGCAACAAATAATGGCAAAAAGAAGGCACAAAAAATACGTTTTTCGCGCCTTTTGCGGCAAAAAAGTGCAAATATTATAGAGTTACATTAATCAAGGTTGCAAAATATCCTTGATTTTTTTCGTATTTTAACAATTATTTGTATTTTTGCACGCTTTATGTTTGAAAAATAATAACTAAAATTTAAATAAAAATGCAAAACAAAGGACTAGTAACGGTAGTAGCTGTGCTGCTCACACTTGTTTGTATCTTTTATCTCTCATTCTCTGCCGCAACAAGCTATTATGACGGCAAAGCTGCTGAAATAAAGGATCCAATCGCACAGCAGAACTACAAGGACTCTGTAAAGTATCTCGGAGTCTATTCTTACCACGACTGTCTTGAAACACAGATTGGTCTTGGTCTTGACCTCAAGGGCGGTATGAACGTAATCCTTGAGATTTCTGTACCTGATGTTGTTGAGACTCTCGCTGACCACAAGACTGACGCAGAGTTCGTAACATCCATGAAGGAAGCTAAGAAGAATGAGGAAACAAGTCAGGACGACTTCGTTACACTCTTCTACGACGCTTGGAAGAAGAACGCTAAGGGCAAGAAGCTTTCTGCTATCTTCGCTACTCAGCAGCTCAAGGGTAAGGTTTCTACTCAGAGCACTGACGACCAGGTAATCGCTGTTATCCGCGAGTCAGTTCAGGAGGCTATCGACAACTCTTACAACGTTGTACGCCAGCGTATCGACAAGTTCGGTGTTGTTCAGCCAAACATCCAGAAGCTCGAAGGCGAGGACGGCCGCATCATGGTTGAAATGCCAGGTGTCAAGGAGCCAGAGCGTGTCCGTAAGCTTCTCCAGGGTTCTGCAAACCTTGAGTTCTGGGAGACTTATACTTCTGACGAGGCTATCAACTACCTCAACCAGCTTTCTTCTCGCTGGGCAAGTGGTGGCGAGGCTGCAGAAGATACTACTGCAACAGAGGCTAACAAGGAAGTTGCTCAGGCTGCTGAAGGCGACTCTGCAAAGGCAGACTCTTCTAAGGCAGACGCTAAGCTCGACCTTGGCAAGGCTGACAAGAAGGACGCTGACCAGAACGCAGCTTTCGAAGAGGCTAAGAAGAAGAACCCATTGGTTGCTCTCAGCATGAGCCCAGGCGGTCTTTCTGTAGTAGGTCTCGCGAGCGCACGCGATACAGCTATTATAAATAAGGTTATCTATTCTGACCTCGCTAAGCAGATTCTCCCTTCAGACATGAAGCTCCTCTGGAGTGCTAAGCCAGCAGACTATGTAACTGGCACAAGCGTATATGAGCTCCACGCTCTCCGTATCACTCAGGCTAACGGCCGCGCTCCACTTGAGGGTGATGTAGTAACAAACGCAGAAGACAAGTTCGACCAGGTTACAAACAAGCCAACAGTTTCAATGACAATGAACTCTGAGGGTGCACGTCGTTGGGCTGCTCTTACTAAGGCTAACATCGGCAAGGCTATCGCTATCGTTCTCGACGACGCAGTTTACTCTGCTCCTCGTGTAAACGGCGAGATCCCTGGCGGTCAGTCAGAAATCTCTGGTAACTTCACAATCCAGGATACTAAGGACCTCTCTAACACACTCAAGTCTGGTCGTATGCCAGCTCCTGCTCGTATCGTTCAGGAAGAAGTTGTAGGTCCAACACTCGGTGCTCAGTCTATCCAGCAGGGTATCATCTCATTCATCGTTGCCTTCGTAGTCCTCATGTTCTACATGGTATTGATGTACGGCTTCAAGCCAGGTATGCTTGCTAACTCAGCACTTCTCGTCAACCTCTTCTTCACACTCGGTATTCTCTGCTCGTTCCAGGCAGCCCTCACAATGCCAGGTATCGCCGGTATCGTATTGACACTCGGTATGGCTGTGGATGCTAACGTGCTCATCTACGAGCGTATCAAGGAAGAGCTCCGCAACGGAAAGAATGTTAAGGAAGCTGTTCAGCTCGGTTACAACAACGCGTTCTCAGCTATCTTTGACTCTAACGTAACATCACTCATCACTGGTTTCATCCTGTTCTTCATCGGTACAGGTCCAGTAAAGGGCTTCGCTTGGACATACATCATCGGTATCGTCTGCTCATTCTTCACAGCAGTATTCCTCACTCGTATGATCTATGAAAGCCGTCTTGCAAAGGATAAGTGGCTCGACCTCACATTCGTAACAGGCTTCTCTAAGAACTTCATGCAGAATGCTAAGTTCCGCTTCATGGGCATCTACAAGAAGTCATTCACTGTTGCTGCTGTTGCCGCTCTCGCATTCATCGTTTGCTTCTTCGTTAAGGGACTTTCTACAAGTATCGACTTCACTGGTGGTCGCAACTATGTTGTAGCATTCGAGAAGGCTGTAGAGCCAGAGCAGATTCGCCCTATCCTCGCTGAAGCTTACCCAGAGGCTTCTACATCAGCTCTCGCTATCGGTACTGACGGCAAGACTGTCCGTATCTCTACAAACTACATGATTGAGTCTAACGACCCAACTATCGACGACAAGTGCGAGCAGATTCTCTACGATGCACTCAAGAAGGGTGGTTTCGTTACTCAGGGTAGCATTGACGAGTTCAAGAACCCAGACGTTCGCGAAGGCGGTTCTATCATCAGCTCTACAAAGGTTGGTCCATCAATCGCTAAGGACATCACTCACAAGGCAATCATCTCTGTACTCGTAGCCCTGATCTTCATCTTCGTTTACATCATGGTTCGATTCAACAGCTGGCGCTTCTCTCTCGGTGCTATCGTAGCCCTTGCACTCGATACTCTCGTCGTTATCGGTATGTACTCTGCTCTCTGGGGCATCGTACCATTCTCTCTTGAGATCGACCAGGTATTCATCGGTGCTATCCTTACCGTTGTTGGTTACTCTATCAACGACAAGGTGGTTGTCTTCGACCGTATCCGTGAGAACCTCAAGCTCCATCCAAAGCGTGATCTCCAGCAGAACTTCAACAACTCACTCAACGAGACTCTCGCTCGTACTATCAACACTTCTGTATCAACATTGCTCGTATTGCTCTGTATCTTCATCCTCGGTGGTGACAGCATCCGCAGTTTCTCATTCGCAATGATCCTCGGTGTTGTATTCGGTACTTGCTCTTCTATCTTCATCGCTGCTCCTGTTGCTTACCTCACACTTGGTAAGAGCATCAAGGAGGCAGGTCTCAATGAGGCCGTTGAAGAGGAGAAGTAAAAGTCTCTTCCGTTTAGGAGAAAAGCTCTTTTCTGCGAGCTTTACACATTAATATAATATAAAGGCGAGCGCCGGCAGAGACAATCTGACCGGCGCTTGTTCATTTTATAAAGGTCACATCTTACAAGCTATTCTGCTGACCACAACACATTTTCAATCACAAACAAAAAACAATGACTATGAAAAAGATTCTCTTTATTGCAGCCATCATCATGGCAAGCGTTTCTTCTGCATTTGCGCAGAATGAAGCCGGCGAAATGGCAGGCGGTATCAACATCCTCTATGGTACAGAAGTTGGCAACATCGGTGTAGGTGCAAAGTATCGTTACAGTCTCACTGAAGAGTTCCGTGCAGAAGCTGCTCTTGACTACATCTTCAAGAAGGACCACGAGAACATGCTCAGCGGAAACGTGAATATTCAGTATCTTCTCCCTATCGAGGACTCAAAGATGACTATCTACCCAATGCTCGGTCTTGCTATCGGTAACAGCCACGAGTGCCACTACTCAAAGGAAGGCATATTGATCGAAGAGAAGACCAATACAGGCATCGCTGGCATCAACGCTGGTTGCGGTGTTGAATTCGAAATCACAGACAAGGCAAGCGTTACCCTTGAGGCAAAGTACCAGTTCTTCAACAAGCACTGCACACAGCTCCTTCTCGGCGTAGGTCTTGTACACAAGTTCTAAGCATACACTAGTTTCAAGAACCACGCCCACAATAGGGAAACGAAAATTCCCCATATTCCACATTCGTGTGGACTATGGGGATTTTTGGATTTCATAGGGATACAATCCGTCTCACCAAAGCTTATAATTCGTATCACCAAGTCCTATAATTCGTATCACCGGGAGAAACGATCCGACTTCTTATAAGAAAACGATCCAATTTCTTATAAGAAAACAAAATTTTTCTTATAAGAAAAAATATTCTTTCTAGTAAGAAAATGAGTAGTCCGACCAAGGGATAGTGTTTGTCCGACCAAGGGAGAGTGTTTGTCCGACCAAAGGAGAGTGTTTGTCCGACCAAAGGAGAGTGTTTGTCCGACCAAAGAATCAACTTGTTTAAGTCACGAACGGAGAGTTATAGAGCACGAAAAAGCCCGCTCTACTGAGTAGTGCGGGCTGTATTTCGCGATGTTAAAGCCGGAAATTAATCCTCTGCTGCGCGGAGCTTCTGAACATAGATAGCGTGCTCCATCTTGAGACGCTTCTTTACAGATGGCTTGTCAAACTGCTGACGAGCGCGGAGCTCCTTGATAACACCTGTTCTTTCAAACTTCTTCTTAAACTTCTTGAGGGCGCGTTCGATGTTTTCGCCTTCCTTTACTGGTACGATAATCATTTTTGTTAGTTGTTTTTTGTTGGGTTCTTCTTATGAAGTTCCCGTTGTTTATTTAATTTTGTTAATTAGCACATTTAGGGGTGAGCCAAAGTGAAGGCTCGCTGAAAACGGGTGCAAAATTACGGAATAATTTTGAACCTTGCAAATTTTCTATGTAAATAGTTGCATTTCTGGGTAATTAATTGCCCCCTTTCGTGTTAATTGACTTATGGCGGAGTTGCGCCGCCGAATGATTATTGATATTTCCTTAAGGCGTAAACCTTAGCTTTTGTGTTTCAAAAGCGGGTGCAAAGGTACGAAATATAATTGAAAATTGATAATTGAAAATTGATAATTAATAATTGCTCACGTATTATTGATAATTGGCAATTGATGATTCATCAATATGTCCAGAAAAAGCCTAATTTTGCAAAAGAAACAAAAAAAACAAATCATCAAATGAAAATAAGCATCATCGGGCGCGGCAATGTAGGTTCTCATCTCCACAAAGCCTTCACGGAGGCGGGCATGGACACCGTTCTTTGCGACAGTCGAGAGATGAAGGATCTGCGCGAAAGTGCTATATATATTATATGTGTAAAGGATGATGTCATAGGCGAAGTGGCAGAGAAGCTTTCCGTCAAGCTATGCAAAATGAGCTGCGGCAACAATGATATTGCAGAAAAGGCGTTGGTGGTTCACACTGCCGGCACAAAGCCTATGAGTCTATTGGATGGCAAATTCCAGAACTATGGCGTTCTGTATCCGATGCAAACCTTCAGCAAAGAGAAGGAGCTTGAATACAGAGAGATTCCAATCTTCCTTGAAGCAAACAACGAGAAAGGCATGGCAGTGCTGAAGGAGTTGGCGGAAGGAGCCTTTGAGAACATCAGTGTGCTGACATCTGCCGAGCGCAAGGTGCTGCACATTGCGGCGGTCTTCACAAGCAATTTTACCAACCACATGCTGACGCTTGCTGACGAGCAACTGCAAACCATCGGGCTAAACTACAAAGTGATGTTACCGCTGCTGAAAGAGGTTACGGACAAACTACTCCACCTGCCTCCACAAAAAGCACAGACAGGTCCTGCCATCAGAAAAGACCTGTCTGTGGTAAATGAACATATATCTCTGATTGAAGATCCGCTGACGCGAGAAATCTACAAACTTGTTTCAGAGAGCATTGCTGCGGGGGAAAATTAATGTTAAAAATGAAAAATGAAAGATTAAAGGAATACTCCCTTAGCAGTAAACTTTAATTTTATATTTTTTCATTCTCCAATCTTGAACGATGGCATAGGAAGAATCTTGTGCAGATTCCAACGGTGCATGTTCTCAATCTTCTCGAGCTTTGTTGGTTCTTCAGGATTATCATGGCAATGACCTTCAGGAACAATTCCCTCGCGGATGAACTTATCAAGCTCCGCATACATGAAACCAATCTTCTTCTCGTCGGATGAACTGTGTGGAAGACCATCGTCCGGAGTCTTGTGAACCCACTCGTATGGAAGTCCGAGATAATCGCCTATAGCAAGAACCTCTGTTACTGTTAGATTAGCAAACAGCGAGAAATCTCCAGCACCGTCGCCGAACTTCGTAGCATAACCTATGTAATCTTCTGAAAGGTTGCAAGTATTTACTACTCGTCCGTTCAAAGCCTGACCGATAGCGTAGAGCGTAGTCATTCGGATACGAGGTGGAACATTCTGCTCTGACTGCTGAGACAGTTCTATACCTGCCGCCTTAATGCTTTCGGAAATACCCTGGCACGCAGCACTGACACTGACATTCAGGAATCGGATGCCAAGATATTCACTAATCTTATCTGCATCGTTAAGTCCTTGTCCGCTATCCACATCCGGCATACCGACACCTATGACACGGTCGGCTCCAAGTGCCTTACAAAGAATGGCGGCAGCTACTGTAGAGTCTTTTCCACCAGACATTCCGACTACGACATTTGCGTTTGCGCCATTCTGGGCAAACCAATCCTTTGTCCACTGTATTAGGTCTTTAGTGACCTGCTCAGCATTGAAACTATACTTTTCCATTTCTGTTATCTTTTACACGAAAAATTTACACTTTCTGTCTAACCTCCTGGAGTCCCTCGATGCCGTTCAGTTCCTTGATGATAGCCTTGAGGTCGTTGCGATCATGCACTCGAAGGTCGATTGTTCCTTCGAAAAGGTTGTCATCGCTAACGGTAAAGAGAACTTTGGTGATGTTGATATTCATCTTGTCAGACACAATATCCACCACATCATGCACCATACCGACACGGTCTATTCCACGGAGCGTGATAGTAGCCGTGAATGTGTGCTGCTGATGCATATCCCACTTTATGTCTAGAATGCGATTGCCGTAACTTGCCTTCAACTTGTTTGCAATAGAGCAATTGCGCTTATGGATAACGATGTGATTGTTACGGTCAATGAATCCAAGAGCATCATCGCCAGGAATGGCATGACAACACTTAGGGAAGATGAACTGCGAAATGTTCTGGTCGGTTACATAAACCGGCTTCTTGCGGTTGAAATCCTTGTCAACAATTAGATAATCAGCCTTTCTTGAAATCGTAGTTTTTTTCTTTCCAAGGAACGGAATGTAACTCTTCCAAGACTTTCCGCTGCTCTGTGGACGCACATTGTCCTGCACAACAGCCTTTGCTTCTTGCTCGCCAAGAACGATGTCGCCACGACCGATGTCAACGAGAAGTTCCTCGTGATTTTCCTTTTGATGAAGGGTGCAGAGTTTCTCCACTACAACGGTAGAGATTTCAAAACCCTGATTGTGAAGGAATTCAGAAAGCATATGCTCACCGCGCTTCTGGAGTTCGCGCTTTTCACGGCGAAGAATGCCCTGAATCTTATTACGTGCTTTCGCTGTAGAAACGAATGAAATCCACGATTCCTTGACATGCTGCGAGTTAGAAGTCAAGATTTCCACCTGGTCGCCACTCTGCAATTTATGACTCAGGGGCACAAGCTTATGGTTGACCTTGGCTCCAATACAGTGGCTGCCAAGGAAAGTATGAATGGAGAATGCGAAGTCAAGTGCCGTACAGTTTGCCGGCATGGTCTTGATCTCGCCTTTCGGAGTAAATACAAATATTTCAGAGGCAAAGAGGTTGAGCTTGATGGCATCAAGGAAATCCATGGCATCCGGCTGCGGATCATCGAGGATTTCCTTAATAGTAAGAAGCCATTTGTTGAGTTCCGTATCCTCCTCAATAGTCTCTACAGGCTTAGCCTGCTGCTCGTTGAGAAGTTCTCCACTCTCGTCCTTATAGCGCCAGTGTGCAGCAAATCCCTGCTCGGCAAGGTCGTCCATTCTGTCAGAACGGATCTGCACCTCAACCCACTGTCCGAGATGCGACATGAGCGTAACATGGAGTGCCTGGTAGCCATTTGCCTTCGGATGTGACAACCAGTCGCGAAGACGGTCAGGATGGCTCTTATACAGCTTGCTTATTGCCACATATATATTAAAGCACTCGTTTACTTCCTCTTCATGATTTTTCGGATGGAAGATGATTCTTACAGCAAGGATGTCGTATATCTGATCGAAGGTAACGTGCTTTGTCTGCATCTTATGCCAGATGGAATAAGGGCTCTTGATGCGTGCCTTAAGCTGATACTTTACGCCCATCTCCTTAAGTACGGCAACGATAGGTGAAGTGAATTCCTCAAAGAGAGTCTGACGACTTGCTTCTGTCTCAGCCAGCTGCGACTTAATGCGCTCATACTCTTCAGGATGTTCGTACTTGAACGAAAGATTCTCCAGCTCTGTCTTTATCTTGTTCAGACCGAGACGATTGGCAAGCGGCGCATAAATATAAAGTGTTTCACCCGCAATCTTATACTGCTTGTTGGCAGGCTGCGAAGCAAGTGTACGCATATTATGCAGACGGTCGCAAATCTTCAACAAGATAACGCGGATGTCGTCGCTCATGGTGAGCAGAAGTTTCTTGAAGTTCTCTGCCTGAGCCGAAGCCTTATCACCGAAGATTCCGCCAGAGATCTTTGTCAGACCGTCAACAATCTGCGCAATCTTCTTTCCGAAAAGGTTCTCTAGGTCTTCCACCGTATAGTCCGTATCTTCCACCACATCATGCAGCAATGCCGCGCAGATGCTCGTAGAACCGAGCCCCATCTCCTTGCAGGCAATCATTGCCACTGAGATCGGGTGCATGATATACGGTTCTCCCGAAAGACGCTTCACACCGGCATGAGCCTGACGAGCGAAGTTGAACGCCTTGGTAATAATATCAACTTTCTTGCGATGGTTTGAGGCAAGATAGCAATCAAGAAGCTCCTGAAAAGCTTTGTCAACCATGTTATCCATGAGAGTAAGAGTCTAAGTAGTTCGTGTGTGTTTTTATTGTCCTATTTCTACACGAGAGCGTCGTGTAAAGATTGCAGAGCGATTGTACGCTGCAATATCATCAAAATTGTCGATGAAAGCTCCGATAGCAGAGTCTGGCAAGCGGAGAATGGCAGGGTTTGCTTTTGAACCGCAAACAATATCCTTTCGATACGAAGGATTCAGCGTACGAAGTTCATCAATGGAAATTCCAGTCTTGGCAGCTATCTGAGAGAAATGAATCTGCTTGTTAACCATTACCGTATCAGAGTGTGCCGGCAACTTTGTTCTCATTGGACATACGCCATGATCACAATAATAGTTCATCGTATAGTTTGCCGCAATAAAGGCTGGAACATATCCTCTGGTTTCCTTTGGCAGATAAGGGTAAATCTTCCAATAGTCAGAAGTGCCGCCTGCACGCTTCATGGCTTTCTTCACATTGCCAGGACCGCAGTTGTACGATGCAATTACTGTGCTCCAATCGCCAAAAATGTTGTAGAGGTCGCGAAGCATTCTCGCTGCAGCATAAGAAGACTTGATAGGGTCGCGTCGCTCGTCAACGAGAGAGTTTATCTCCAAGCCATACTGCTTGCCCGTAGCTGGCATAAACTGCCAAAGTCCAGCAGCACCTACTGGAGATGTAGCCTTTGGATTCAAGGCAGACTCAATGACCGGCAGATACTTCAGTTCGAGTGGTACACCGTAAGCTTCAAGGGCCTCCTCAAAGATCGGAGTATAGAAGTTAGCTGCTCCGATAAGACCTGCTACAGAGCGTGGATTACGCATATAGCGGTCAATGAGTCGACGAACGAGGTCGTTGTAAGGCATTTCCATGATGTATGGAAGACGTGAAAGACGCTCAATGTAGTCTTCTTCAGTAAACGAGCCTGAGATATTACGACTGTTACATTCCTGCTCCTGAAGGTAAGTTTCCGAGTAATACTGTCCGAGCAAGTCGTCAATCTCGCTCTGCTTCATACCTTCTGGGATTCCAATCACCTGTTCCGTACCGTCATCTTCAAAGAACGAGATATAGTCTTGCTCGGTAAGGTCGGCAATGTTTCTTCTCTGTGTCTGTGCGCTTACACCTGCTACCGTGGCGAGCATCGCAAGCGAAAGTATAAGTTTTTTCATAATGTTCAATAATTATCGTCTATTTTCTCTATTGGTTATTTTCTATCAGAAATTCAGTTGACACTGAATGCCCACTGAAGAACTTTCTATTGGATTACGAGACTTTCCGCTGTTTATTACCGCTGGCTCAACACGGAGCGAGAGGTCTTTTGATATATCGAACTGCGAGAGCGAAGCATCGACATAAGCATCAATTACCGAAAGTGCATAAACACCTATGAGGCAGAAGATGGAAAGGTCGCGATAACGGCGATAAAAGTCCTTGCGGCGCTTGAAGATAGTCTCGTAGCGCGATTTATTGGAGTCGTTTATTTGTGCACCGAGATGCATGAATGAGTTGTAGCTCTGCGTATTCGGATCGTCGTCCATAAGGTCGAGATAAGCACGCGAATAGTCGGAGTACATCATGTTGTTCCATCGCCAAGCATATACACAACCCACCATACCGCCGTAGAAAATCGGCAGTTTCCAATACTTGTTATTGTAAATCTGTCCGGCTCCCGGCAACACGATTCCAAGCCACATAGCCTTCTTTGGCGAAGGCGCCCAAGGTTTTAGTGCCTTAGAGAGGCTCTCTTCGTTCACTGTCAGTTTGCCACCGTCAACAAGGTCTCCTATCGTAATAGTATCTTCTGCAGTCAACCCCTCACTTATAGTCAGCGTGTCAGCCCCCTCAAGGTTGACATTGACAAGGGTGTCTGCCGGAAGCGAGAGCGTTTCCGATGTTTCCTCTGCATGGACAATCGTCTCCGTTGCCCACAGTGCACTGCAGACAGAAAGCAGGAAGGAGAATATAAGTATAAATTGTTTCAAGATTCTTTTCGTAATATGTTTGTGCCAGGCGTTTACTTTTTCAGCACATTGAGTATTGCTTCAAGTTCCTCTGCATTCTTGAATGAGAGCATAATCCTTCCGCTATCGGAAGTGGTGCATGAAACTTTTGTCTTTATTCCGCTGAACACACCGGTAAGCATACCGTTCAGCTCTTTCTCACGGGCAGTCAGGATTTTCTTGTCGGCAGCAGTTTTCTTGGCTGTGGTAATGCCTTTCTTTATTGCATTGACATAGTCTTCAACCTGACGAGTAGTATATTGGTTTTTCTGAATCTCACGGAAGAGACGCACTTGCTCAGATGGACTTTCAAGGCCGAGCAATGCACGAGCTGCACCCATCTCTATTTCCTTGCTCTGAAGTGCCATCTGCACCTCTGCAGGAAGACGAAGCAGACGCATGAAATTTGCTACTTGCGCACGACTCTTTCCAACGCGTTCTGCAACACGCTCCTGAGTCATGCCAGTAGAATTGATGAGATGCTGATAAGCTAGTGCAATCTCTATTGCATTGAGATCCTGACGCTGGATGTTTTCAACAAGCGCCATCTCCATCATCGTCTCGTCAGAAACGGTGCGGATATATGCAGGAACGGTCTTCAGTCCGGCACGCTGAGATGCTCTCCAGCGACGTTCTCCGGCGATGATCATGTAGCTACCTGGCTCCTTCTCGCGAAGGGTTATCGGCTGGATAATACCAATCTCACGAATTGAAGCTGCAAGATCGTCAAGGGCATCGTCGTCAAAGACACGGCGTGGTTGGTCAGGATTAGGCTGAATCTGCGATAATGGGACTTCGTTTATCGTGGAAGAACCTTGAGGCTGTGGTGCCTCTGTAGATATAAGAGCGTCTAGACCACGGCCTAGAGTGCGCGGCGAACCGTCAGACGAAAAGTTTGTATATTTCTTTTTTATTGCCATTTTTCTGTGTTGTTTTTGTTTGTCTTTCTCAGTTTATTCTCTCGCTACAATCTCTCGGGCAAGTGCCATATAGTTCTTTGCTCCAACACAGTTAGGATCGTAAAGAATGGCAGGCAGACCATGTGAAGGAGCTTCAGAAAGTTTCACATTTCGCTGGATGATGGTTTTGAAAACGAGTTCCTGGAAATGGCGCTTCACTTCTTCGTAAATCTGGTTAGCAAGGCGCAGACGCTGATCATACATCGTCAGCAGGAAGCCTTCAATCTCAAGTCCCGGGTTGAGTTTAGACTTAATGATACGGATAGTATTAAGCAGTTTGCTGATTCCTTCAAGTGCGAAGTACTCACACTGTACAGGAATTATCACGCGGTCGGCAGCAACGAGGGCATTTACGGTTATCAGTCCGAGTGACGGTGAGCAGTCAATGAGAATATAGTCGTAATCGTCAATAATAGTTTTCAGCATGTCTCGCATGATAAACTCTCGATGTTCGAAGTTTATCATCTCTATCTCGGCACCAACGAGGTCAATGTGGCTACAGACAATGTCAAGTCCCTCCATATCTGTTGTAAAGACTGCTTCACGGACATCCTTGTCGCTGATAAGGCATTCGTAGAGCGAACAGTCGACTGTTGAGATGTCAACTCCCAATCCACTTGAAGCGTTCGCTTGCGGGTCAGCGTCTATCACGAGCACATTCTTCTTCAGCGAAGCGAGCGAGGCTGCGAGATTTATTGTAGTGGTAGTCTTTCCTACTCCACCCTTTTGATTTGCAAGTGCAATGATTTTTCCCATATCTGGTAACAACTTTGGAGTACTCATTAAAGAGCGTAATATTCGGGCGCAAAGTTATGAAAAAAAAACAGTTTCTCTGCCCGTATTTAAGTTTTTTTACACAAAAACATGCTTTCTTGATGTTTTTTGCCACATGAATATATGTATCTTTTGGTAAAAAAACGTAATTTTGGCGTCGTGAAACGAATACTTATATCAAACGATGACGGCTATCAGGCAAAGGGCATTCGCAATCTTGTTGAGATGCTCAGACCTCTCGGCTGTGAAATAATTGTGTGTGCTCCTGATGGTGGACGCTCTGGACAGAGCTGCGCCTTCACTGTAACAGACTACCTCACACTCAGACCTCAAGAGGACTGGAATGGAGCAAAAGTTTTTTCGTGCTCAGGCACTCCTGTTGACTGCGTAAAAATCGCACTTAACCAGCTTTTTGACGAGATGCCAGATCTCGTTATTTCCGGTATAAACCATGGCGACAATGGTTCCGTAAACACCCATTATTCCGGAACGATGGGAGCTTGTTTGGAAGGCTGCATGAAGCGTATTCCTAGCATTGCATTCTCGCTTTGCGACCACGATCCAAACGCAGATTTCTCGCTAATGACTCCTTATGTTCAGCATATTGTGAAGGCTGTCCTTGAAAACGGACTTCCAGAATATGTATGTCTCAATGTAAACTGCCCTGCGACTAATCCGAACACCATTTCGCCAGACCCTGATTTCAAGGCGTTTTCTGAGTATAAAGGCATTAAGATTTGCCGCATGACTCATAGTTCGTGGATAAACGAAATAGACAAGCGCGACCATCCGAGAGGTTTCCCGTATTACTGGATGGTAGGCACTTACCGTAACGATGAGCCTCAAGCCACAGATACAGACAACTGGGCAATAAACAACGGCTATGTTTCCGTTACTCCTATCCATGTTGATGTTACGGCATACGAGGCTATGGAAAGTGTAAAAGAAATCCTGCATCTTTAATTCCGGCATTCCGAGTTATAATTATGCGCTATTATCTCATAGCCGGTGAAGCTTCCGGCGACCTCCATGCCTCGCACCTTATGCAGCAGCTCAAGAAACTGGATGCTGAGGCAGAGTTCCGATTCTTCGGTGGCGACAAGATGAAAGCCGTCGGAGGCACTCTCGTTAAGCATTACAGAGAACTGGCTTACATGGGGTTCATCCCCGTTCTCTTGCATCTTCGCACCATTTTCAGCAATATGGCGATGTGCAAGAAGGACATTGACACATGGAAGCCAGACAGCGTTATACTAATAGATTATCCGGGCTTCAACCTCAGTATAGCAGAATATTTACACAAAAAGCGGGAGGGAAATTGCCCGCAGATTTCCTACTACATTTCTCCGAAAATATGGGCTTGGAAAGAGTATCGCATCAAGAACATCAAACGCGACATTGATTATCTCTACTCCATCCTCCCGTTTGAGATTCCGTTCTTTGAGCAGAAACACGGCTATAAGATTGATTATGTGGGCAATCCAACTGCGCAGGAGGTGCGTGAATTCAAGGCAGGATATACAGAGACTAAAGAACAGTTCTGCCTTCGTCACGGTCTGCCGACCGACAAACCTATCATCGCCATACTGCCTGGCAGTCGTAAGCAGGAAATAAAGTCTAACGGCACGAAGATGATAGCAGCTCTTCAATCCATACCATATATGAAGGAACAGAATGCCACCACAGTCATTGCGGGTGCTCCTGGCATGGAGAGGGATTTCTATAAACAGACCATAAACGCAGACAGCAATAAAATCATCTTCGGCGAGACCTACAAGCTACTTACCCACGCCCATGCAGCACTCGTTGTAAGTGGCACAGCAACTCTTGAGACAGCACTCTTTCGAGTACCGCAAGTCGTTGTGTATGAGACAGGTTTTCACTGGCTTTTCAAAACATTGCGACACTTTTTACTCAAAGTAAAATGGGTTTCTTTGGTCAATCTAATTGCCAACAAAGAGATAGTTCCAGAACAGGTTGCCGACACATGCACAACAGAACAGATTTCTGCAATATTCGCATCACTTCTTGACAGCAATTCTATAGAAAGAAAACGCCAGATTGAGGGATATGAAGACATTGCAAACCTCCTAAGCGAAAAGGATGCTCCCGAAGAGGCAGCCAGACTAATTCTGCAAAGACTCCGCGGCTAACAAATAGCAATATATATCAAAAAAACGGCAAAAATCGGCAAATTATATTTATAATCAGTCATTTATAAAGACAAGAATGCTTAACTTTGCAGCCGAAAAACCAACATATTTATATAAATTTTCAATAGGTATTAAACACTATGGCAGAAAAGAAGACTACAACAAAGGCAGCTGCAGAGAAGAAGGCAGCTCCTGCAAAGAAGGCCTGCGCTACTAAGAAGGCCACTACAACAACCAAGAAGGTTGCAACTAAGGTAGCTGTTATTGACGCTACAGCTGCTGGTTTCAAGGCAGGTGATGTTTACGAGGCACTCGCTGCTGCTCAAAAGGCTCTCACTGTAAAGGAGATTGCTAAAGCTGCAAAGATTTCAGAGGAGGAGACTCTCGTAGGTATGGGATGGCTTTTCAAGGAAGGCAAGATCGTTGCTGCTGAAGAGAAGTACACTCTCGCATAATTTGACCAATCAATCGAAAAGGAATATGAAGGTCGATGTTCTGCAATGAATATCGACCTTTATTTTTCCCTCCAAGACATTTCATGAAGTACGAACAGGACATAATAAACCTTCTTATGCAGATAGGCGATGCCGGTCTGCCGCTGATGAGTATTGTGAAACATGTGCACAATGCTCACAACTCGCTTTTCGAACCTATCAGCGAGGGAAACGTCTATCAGTCCGTGCGTACATATATTATAAAAAACAGCCGCAATGAACACTCGCTGTTCATAAAGGGAGAGGACAAGAAATACAGAATAAACAAAAACGCTGCACAGGCGAAACAACTTGCCCTGCTGTTCACCGACGAGGAACCAGAGGACAACACGCCAGATTCACAGGCCGCCGAACTGCAGTTGCCTTTTGAATGGTAATAACAGTTTATTTATGACAATCGACGACTACATACTATCACATATTTCTCCAGAAGGCGAATATCTTCATCGCCTTTACCGCGCCACGAACATTCATCTCCTTTACGGACGCATGGCAAGCGGCCATCTTCAAGGACGACTACTGAAAATGATAGTCGAGATGACTGGTGCAAGAAACATTCTAGAAGTCGGCACATTCTCCGGCTATTCCGCCATCTGTCTGGCAGAAGGTGTTTATGAAAACACGAAGCACTTAACCAGAAATCCCTTAAGCCAAGCGCAAAATTCCCCACAAGTAGCCACTGTTTCTGAAGCATCGGCTTCAGAAACCACATTTGGTGTCGTTACCTTCGAGATCAACGACGAGCTTGAGCCTTTCACGCGCAAATGGATAGAAGAATCGGAAGTGGGCCATCTCATAGACTTCCGCATCGGCGACGCTAAAAAGGAAGCTCCGAAGCTCGGCATTGAGTTCGACCTGGTTTTCCTTGATGGCAACAAGCGCACCTACATTGAAGACTACGAAATGGCGATGAAGATTACACGCCCAGGTGGATATATCCTTGCCGACAACACACTTTGGGACGGACATGTGCTCGAAGAACCAGTTCCAACCGATAAACAAACGCAAGGAATAATGGAGTTCAACAACTATGTAAACAACGATAAAAGAGTCGAAGTTGTCATTCTACCGTTGCGTGACGGGCTGACCTTAATCAAAAAGCAGCAAAAATAGGTGCACACATACCCACACCTTGTGCAAAGTAAGGAATAAAAGTTTAACAATTGTTTGCATATTCCAAAAAATAGTTGTTACTTTGCAGCCGGAAAAAGGGGAAAAGAAACTTTTCTCCCAATTCCAACAAACTAAATTAGAATAAATTTTAAACCAATAAACATTTTACAACTATGAACGAAATCGAAGCTAAAGTAAAGGAAATCATCGTTGACAAGCTCGGCGTTGATGAGGCAGAAGTAACTCCAGCAGCATCTTTCACTAACGACCTTGGTGCTGACTCTCTTGACACAGTTGAGCTCATCATGGCTCTCGAGCAGGAGTTTGAAGTAAGCATTCCAGACGATCAGGCTGAGAAGATCTCTACTGTTGGTGCTGCTATCGAGTACATCCAGAATGCTAAGGCTTAATCCTTTATTTTAACGGATTAGAAAATAGGAGTTAAAGAGGGCAAATCTTTCTTTAACTCCTTTAATCATTATTAAAAACATTTGCTGATTTGATGATTTGTTGATTTTATGATTCTAAATCGCCAAATCGTCTAATCGCTAAATCGTCTAATGACAATATGGAACTTAAAAGAGTAGTAGTAACAGGTCTTGGTGCCGTAACTCCACTTGGCAACGATAAGGATACAACTTGGGAGAACCTTGTGAAAGGTGTGAGCGGTGCTGCTCCTATCACACAGTTTGACTGCAGCCAGTTCAAGACTCAGTTTGCTTGTGAGGTGAAAGACCTTGATATGAACAAGTATTTCGACCGTAAGGAAGCTCGTAAGCTTGACCGCTATACACAGCTCGCTATGATTGCTGCTGACGAAGCAGTACAGGATAGCGGCATGGACCTTGAGACTGTAAACAAGAACCGCATTGGCGTTGTTCTTGGTGTAGGTATCGGTGGTATGAACACTTTCGAGTCTGAAATCCTCAACTGGGGAAAGTGCAAGGATGCAGGTTTAGGACCTAAGTTCAACCCATTCTTCATACCTAAGATGATTGCAGACATCGCTGCAGGTCAGGTTTCTATCAAGTACGGTTTCCACGGACCAAACTTCATCACATCTTCAGCTTGTGCATCTTCAAGCAACGCTCTTGCACAGGCATTCAACATCATTCGTCTCGGTAAGGCAGATGTTATCGTTTCCGGTGGTTCAGAGGCAGCCATCCTCCCTTGCGGTGTAGGTGGTTTCAATGCTATGCATGCTCTCTCAACTCGCAATGATTCCCCTGAGACAGCTTCTCGTCCATTCTCTGCGAGCCGCGACGGCTTCATTATGGGTGAAGGTGCTGGTATGCTTATCCTTGAGGAACTTGAGCACGCTAAAGCTCGTGGCGCTAAGATTTATGCAGAGATGGTCGGTGAAGGTGAGAGTGCTGATGCTCACCACATCACAGCTTCTCATCCAGAAGGCCTCGGTGCTAAGCTCGTTATGGAAGCAGCACTTGAAGACGCAGGTCTCAAACCAGAGGATATTGACTATATCAATGTACACGGAACTTCAACTCATGTTGGTGACATTTCTGAGTCAAAGGCTATTAAGGAGGTATTTGGCGACGCAGCATACAAGCTCAACATCTCATCTACTAAGTCTATGACAGGTCACCTTCTCGGTGCTGCTGGTGCTGTAGAGGCTATGGCAACAATCCTCGCCGTAAAGAACGACATCGTTCCTCCAACAATCAACCACGAGGAAGGCGACGAAGATCCTGAAATTGACTACAACTTGAACTTCACATTCAACAAGGCACAGAAGCGTACAGTGCGCGCTGGTATCAGCAACACATTCGGTTTCGGTGGTCACAATGCTTGTGTTGTATTCAAGAAGTACGAAGACTAAGCATGAACTTTACGAACATAATAGACAGAATAAAGCTCCCTTTCCGCAAGGAAAAGGAGTTTTATTTAGCTTTATACAACATTCTCGGATTCTACCCACACAAAATAGACCTTTACAAGAACGCCCTCATGCACAGCAGCGTGCGGCATAAGGGCAAGAACGGCAGACAGGAAAACAACGAGCGACTCGAATTCTTGGGCGATGCCATTCTAGACGCGGTAGTCGGAGACATTGTATATAAGCACTTCAAAGGAAAGCGTGAAGGATTTCTCACCAACACACGAAGCAAGCTCGTACAGCGCGCCACTTTAGGTAAACTTGCAGAACAGCTCGGAGTGAACCAACTTATACTCTCAGCAGGCAATACGCATTCTCACAACAGCTACATGGGTGGAAATGCTTTTGAAGCTCTCGTCGGTGCAGCCTATCTAGATAGAGGCTACGACGCAATAATGGATTTTATGCAGAACAGGATACTCGGAAAGTATATTGATCTGGATAAAACAGCAAAGAAGGAGGTGAACTTCAAAAGCAAATTGCTTGAATGGACACAGAAGAATCGCGTAAAACTGGAGTACAAACTCGTTGAGCAATCTGTTGACAAAGAGAACGACAGCCCGATGTTCGAGTACAAGGTGCAGATAGAAGGCGTTGACTGCGGGGTAGGCAAAGGCTATTCAAAGAAGGAAAGCCAGCAGAAGGCAAGCAAAGAAACTCTACAGCTCCTCCGCAAACAGCCAAAGCATGTGGACAAGATATTTGCTGCAAAGTCCGACCGCACAAAGATGGAAGAGATGCCTATCATGGAGGTAATTCCTGACGTCAAGCAAGACGACAGTCCTTTCATCAATACGGAAGAAACGCAAAAAAACACAGCACAGACACCAGAGAAGATTCAAAATAATCATGAAACTGAAGTAACTGCCGATAAGAAGCATGTATCAGCTGAGGATTTCGATCTCTCTGACATCTCACTGAAAAAGAAAACACGCGAAGAAATCATTGCAGAAGCAGAGGCAGCCGCCTTTGCAAACGGATAAATAAACGGCTTATCAATCAAATAATAAGCAAAAACATGCAAAAAGGTAGGGTTAGAAACTGAATTCTAACCCTACCTTTTTTATATTCATATAATGTAATTAAAGCTATTCTATCGTACCAAAGACAAGACTCGCCCAATGTTCGTCTTCCTTCTTGGCAAGCCTGCTTAGACCTAACGATTCTGCTTTCTCTATGAGCAAAGGAATGTCTTCGGTATAAAAACCGGAGAGTATCAGTTTGCCTTTTGGCTTCATTCGTTTCACAAACTGAGGCATATCGGCAAGAAGAATGTTGCGGTTGATATTTGCAAGGACAAAATCGAACTGCTCCCCTACTCCATCCAACACCGATGCATCACCGAGTAACACACTGATACAATCGGATGGAATAGCGTTAAGTTCTGCGTTATGAAGACTATTGTTCACACTCCATTCGTCAATATCATACCCCACAGCACGCTCTGCACCGAGTTTCAGTGCTGCGATAGAGAGTATTCCGCTACCACAGCCACAGTCAAGTACGGTCTTTCCGCACAAGTCCTCAGTCTTCAATATATTGACTATCATGCGGGTAGTGTTATGTCCGCCCGTACCAAATGCCTGCTTGACATCTATTGTAATGCCGAGTTCTTGGCAAATATCCGACTGCTCTAGCGACTGCTCCCATTGCTCATTCCAGTTCCTGTCTTCAGCTTCCTTATTATTATAATATATGTGTAGGCCGTCAAAAGGCATGGAGTCAAGGGTTGCTTTCAGGACATTCTCATCGAAAAGCGACTGCTGGATGAAAGCAGAGAAACAGGCAAACGGAGCAAAAGGATGTTCCTTGCGATATTCCTTAAGCAAGTTGCCGCTTTCTGTCATGGAAACCTCCGAGTTGTCTTCAAAAGCCTCGTAGCCGATTTCGGCAAGGAAAGTCTTGAGAATGTCTGATGCAGGATCTATGAGCGAAGCCTCATCGCAAGCAAGCGCGATATTCGTAATATAGTATTTCATTACTTCACCAATACTTTCTTGCCGTTAATAACATATACTCCGGCTTTGGAAATCTTGCTTACACGCTGTCCGCTGAGGGTGCAGATGATATTTGTGCGGTCAACAACAGTGGCATTGCCGATGGACGTTGGACCGGAATCTGTCGAAACGCCCTTGAAAAGCTGCACTGGCTGCTGCGCACTCTTGTAGCATGCAAAGCGAGGAGAGCTTGCATTGTACTGGATAGTGCGGTCGGTATAGTTCTGGTTCTTGATGACAGCATTGCCCTGGTTGAAGGTAATATCCCACTCGCTATTCTTGTCAGCAAGTTCCTCAACGCTGTGGAGTTTGTTGTCATTTGCAGTGAGGGCAAGATAAGTCTTGTCCGTCTCGTCCTGAAGAGTGTAAGCCCCTTGCTTGCCACCAAGGATGAATGCATGAGCTTTACCCTCGCCAGTAGTAGTTTCTATGATATAGTTGGCAATCTTTACATCCACAAGCGTACGGACATTGTTGCTATTCTCTGCCATAGCAGTGTTTTTATCTTCACATACAATGAGGTACTTTCCGCCTACAGAAAGGTCAGAAGTGCTGGTGATCTTTTCAAACTTGGTATATGTTGCGGAAGGATTATCGCTACCACCTGGATTATCGCCACCAGGATTATCGCCACCAGGGTTATCGTCGCCACCACCTGGATTGCCTGGAGTTGTACCATCCGGCTGCTTATAGTCATCAACATCTAAAGGAACATCTTTATGAGTTCCCCACACATACTGCTCAAGGCCAGGAAAATCCACAAACGGATTGCGGTTCTTCTGGCACTTGTAAACGCCATTGTTGCGATCTATTTCCTTCTGGCTGACAGGGTCTTCAGCTGCCCAGCGAAGAAGCATCTTTATAGCCCAATCCTTATAGGCTGGATATTTATTGCCTGCAAGCATAGGGCTTGACCAAGACGAAACCTGACTCTCATAGCGCGTAACCATATAAAAATAGATACGAGCAAAATCCCCTTTGTACTCATCATTTGGCTCAAAGACTGTGCCAGAATAGCCTATCTTGCTGTCGCAACTTCCCAATTTGGAGAAACCGCCTTTACTCTGATAGGTTGCGGAAGCCACCTCACCGAAAGGATAATTTGAGCGGCGATTATTAACATAACCATCAGTAGGCACTACATGGACAAGGTCGGAAGACATCGGCGAACCTTCATTGAACCAACTCTTCGGGAAAGAATGCTCTCGATTGTACATGTCGCCCTCCTTGGAATAGTTGCCGGAATGCCCTCTGTCAGGATCGTAGTTTGTGGCATTTGAATACATATCCCAAATCTTTCCGTCAGGACGAAGATCGGTTGTCTTGTATGCTTCCCAAAGTCCGTCATAGGAAATCGTTTTGGCACTAGCTGAAATAATCTCGCTTAGTGCAGTTTTCAGGGTCGCACCTTTCTTTCCGTCAGCCTTGGCATAATAACCAGAAGGCACTTGGGCAAAAAGGCTGCCTGACACAAAAAGTAGCGCAAGAGTAAGGACCTTGCGTATGTTGCTTGTTTTTTCCATACCGTTATATGTTACAATTTATGTGGCAAAGATACTCAGTTCATTGATTCTACGCAATAAAAGTTACCACAATAATGAGCACAAAATCAAATATAATTCAAAAAAATCCCTTTTTTGTTGGCTATTCATTCTTTTAATCGTAACTTTGCACCCAAATGAACCTGAACCAACTCCAAGACATAAAGCAGAAGTACGGCGTGATAGGACAATGCGACGGACTTAACCGAGCTCTCGACATTGCTTTGCAAGTGGCGCCGACAGACCTTTCCGTGCTTATCATCGGAGAGAGTGGAACCGGCAAGGAGGTTCTTCCAAAAATTATCCACGACAACTCCCCACGCAAGCGAAAGAAGCTTCTCGCCATAAACTGCGGTGCCATTCCGGAAGGCACAATCGACGGCGAACTCTTCGGTCATGAGAAAGGTTCATTTACCGGTGCCGTAGGAGAAAGCGAAGGCTACTTCGGCGCAGCCAACGGCGGCACGCTATTCCTTGACGAGGTTGGTGAACTGCCTATGCCTACTCAAGCACGACTGCTGCGTGTACTCGAAACCGGCGAATATATCCGCGTGGGAGGTCAAAAGGTACTAAAGACCGATGTGCGCATCGTAGCGGCAACAAATGTAAACTTGCAAAAGGCTATCAGCGAGGGAAAGTTCCGCGAGGATCTGTACTACCGATTGAATGCCATCCAGATGAAGCTGCCACCACTTCGCGAACGAGGCAACGACATACTACTACTCTTCCGCCTGTTTGCCGTGCAGACAGCCGCCAAATACAAGCTCCCTCTCATTTCCCTTGATGCAGCAGCTCAGCAGCACATGCTCAACTACAAGTGGCCAGGCAACATACGCCAGCTCAAGAACATTACTGAGCAAATAGCCGTACTCGCCAAGAAGAAAGAGCTTTCTATTGAAGACATCATTGACTTCGTGCCAAGAAACGAAGATACAACCGCATTGACGAAAACACGTCCGGACAGCAGCGACCACAGTTACCGTAATGAACGCGAAGCACTCTTTGCTATGATGTTCGAGTTCAGAAACCAAATTTTCCATCTTTCAAACGAGATAGAAAAGATAAAACGAGAACTTAACATACAAGATATCAACCTTGAAGATGTCAAACTGATTGAACAATGAGAAAACAGATCGCATACTATCTTTCAATTGCCACTTGCCTTCTGGCAGTCATATCATGCTCCATTAGCTACAAATTCAATGGCGCAAGCATTGACTACAGCAAGACAAAGACCATTACCATTGCAGACTTCCCAAACCGTGCCAGCTATGTATGGGGTCCGATGGCTCCGATGTTCAATAACGAGTTGAAGGACATTTTCGCTTCCAACACGAAACTGCAGCAAGTGCGTCGTAATGGCGACTTGAAGATAGAAGGCGAAATCACACAATATTCCCAAAGAAACAAAGGCGTAAACTCTGAGGGCCAATCATCTATGGCTGAGCTTTCCATGACCGTAAATGTGCGTTTTACCAATACAAAGAACCACCCAGAGGACTTTGAGAAGCAGTTCAGCGCAACCGCATCATACGAAACTACTCAGCAGCTTTCCGCAGTACAGGAAGAACTCGTACAGCAGATGGTAAAGGAATTGACTGAACAGATATTCAACGCGACGGTTGCGAATTGGTAAAAGCCCACCCAAGCCCTCCCGAAGGGAGGGATGTTTAATAGACTTTGAGCGGTGAAGGTTTCAAAAAAATGGAAATTGCACCCCAAAGCTATCAACCAAAAACCAAAAACTAAAAACCAAAAACCAAAACCTCCTTGCTTACCGAACTCATAAATAATCCGCATCTGCTTGACAGACAGACCCTTTACGAGCTTCGCGAACTGGTAGCACAATATCCATACTACCAGCCGGCACGACTGCTCCTTCTGAAGAATCTGTACATACTGCATGACACCTCGTTCGATGATGAACTGAGGCGCGCGGCTCTATATCTACCAGATCGCAAGAAGCTGTTTGAACTCGTAGAAGCAAAGCATTATGAACTGAAAACTGAAAACGAAGAGGAGCAGGGAAAGGGCAACGCTTCAAGAACGACATCGCTGATAGACAAGTTCTTAGACACCATACCAGAGGAGAGCAAGGGCGAGCAAAAGCAAAAACCGCTGCCATGGTATGTTTCAAACGACTACATGCAGCTCCTTGAAGACGAAGAGCCACTCGTGCCGTTAAACAAGAAATCAGCCCAAGCTTCTGAACCTCAAAGCCGACACGACTCGATAATCGAAGGATTCCTGAAAAGCGGAGGAAAAGTAACACTTCCGGAAATCACCGCCGAAGAGGAAAAAGCCATCGTTGATGCCATCCATCTCAATAGCCAGGAAGACGAATTTATTGAAGAACCAAAGAGTGTTTCTCTAAAGAAAAAGATGTACGAAAATCCGCAAATTACAGAGGATTTGGCACAAAAATACATTAAGCAGGGCAATTATTTACAAGCAAAAGAGATAATTATGCAATTAAATTTGCAGAATTCCGAAAAAAACATTTACTTTGCAGACCAAATTCGCTTCTTGGACAAGCTTATAAGGCTCACAAGTTGACAAAATAAAAACAATAAAATATGTACACACTATTTGTAATCCTCATCATTATCGCTGCACTCCTCATGATCGGCATCGTGCTCATTCAGGAGTCTAAGGGCGGCGGTCTCTCATCAGGTTTCAGCAGCGGCAACCAGATCATGGGTGTTCGCAAGACTACTGACTTCATTGAGAAAGCTACATGGGCACTTGCTGCTTTCATGGTTATCGTCAGCGTAGCATGCGCTTACACTGCTCCTAAGGCTGCATCTGACAGCAGCGTAATCGAGAAGATGGCTACTCCAACACAGCAGCAGACTTCTCCAAACAACCTCCCAGGCTTCGGCGCTTCTGAGCAGAAGGAAGACGCAGCAAAGCCAGCTGAAGCAGAAGCTCCAAAAGCTGACGCAGCAGCACCTGCAACAGAAGAGGCAGCAGCTCCAGCAGCTGACGCTGAGAAGAAGTAAGGAACAACTTACAAAAAATCTCAAAATACCATCCCAAATGCAATGTTTGAGATGGTATTTTTATTTATTCTCCCCCACACAAAACATGCCCTCCTTGCAAAGTCGGGGTATCAATCCACACTATAGTAGGTAAGAAAATCAAGTTTTTTAACATTTTTCTTCCTCTTATTACACATTTATTAATAAATAATTCGTAAATTTGCATCGCCTTAGGATAAGAAATGAATACTCTTTTCAGGTTTCTTCTCAATAGGCATTTAAGGTAAAAATTCTAAAACTTCAATAAAACTATGGCATTAGATTTAACACAGTACGGCATCACTGGTTCTACAGTGATCGCACACAATCCTTCTTACGAAGTTCTCTTCGAAGAGGAGACAAAGGCAGGCCTTGAAGGTTACGAGGTAGGTCAGAACACTGAACTTAACGCAGTTAACGTAATGACTGGTATCTACACTGGTCGTTCTCCTAAGGACAAGTACATCGTAATGGACGAGAACTCAAAGGACACTGTATGGTGGACTTCTGAGGACTACAAGAACGATAACCACCCAATGTCTGAGGAAGTATGGGCAACAGTTAAGGATCTCGCTGTTAAGGAGCTCTGCAACAAGAACCTCTATGTAGTTGATGCTTTCTGTGGTGCTAACAAGGACACTCGTATGGCTGTTCGTTTCATCGTTGAGGTTGCTTGGCAGGCTCACTTCGTAACAAACATGTTCATCCAGCCAACAGCTGAGGAACTCGCTAACTTCGAGCCAAACTTCGTTATCTACAACGCTTCTAAGGCTAAGGTTGAGAACTACGCTGAACTCGGCCTCAACTCAGAGACTTGTGTTGCTTTCAACACTACAAGCCGCGAGCAGGTTATCATCAACACTTGGTACGGTGGTGAAATGAAGAAGGGTATGTTCTCTATGATGAACTACTACCTCCCACTTCAGGGTATCGCTTCTATGCACTGCTCTGCTAACTGCGATATGAACGGTGAGAACACAGCTATCTTCTTCGGTCTCTCTGGTACAGGTAAGACTACTCTCTCTACAGACCCTAAGCGTAAGCTCATCGGTGACGACGAGCACGGATGGGACGACAACGGTGTCTTCAACTTCGAAGGTGGTTGCTACGCTAAGGTTATCAACCTCTCTAAGGAGAACGAGCCAGACATCTACGGTGCTATCAAGCGTAACGCTCTCCTCGAGAACGTAACTGTTGCTGCTGATGGTACTATCGATTTCAACGATAAGTCAGTTACTGAGAATACTCGTGTATCTTACCCAATCAACCACATCAACAACATCCAGCCAGGTTCATCTGCTCCAGCTGCTAAGAACGTTATCTTCCTCTCAGCTGACGCATTCGGTGTACTCCCTCCAGTATCTATCCTTACTCCAGAGCAGACTCAGTACTACTTCCTCTCTGGTTTCACAGCTAAGCTTGCTGGTACAGAGCGCGGTATCACAGAGCCAACTCCAACATTCTCTGCTTGCTTCGGTCAGGCATTCCTCGAGCTTCACCCAACAAAGTACGCTCAGGAGCTCGTTAAGAAGATGAACGTTTCTGGTGCTAAGGCTTACCTCGTAAACACTGGTTGGAACGGAACTGGCAAGCGTATCTCTATCCCTGATACTCGTGGTATCATCGACGCTATCCTCGACGGTTCTATCCTCAAGGCTGAGACTAAGAAGATCCCTATGTTCGACTTCGAGGTTCCAACAGCTCTTCCAAACGTAAACCCAGCAATCCTCGACCCACGCGACACTTACGCTGACGCTGCTCAGTGGGAAGAGAAGGCTAAGGATCTCGCTGCACGCTTCATCAAGAACTTCAGCAAGTACACTACTAACGAAGCTGGTAAGGCTCTCGTAGCTGCAGGTCCACAGCTTTAAAGATGGGGACCGAAAGCAACTTCGTCTTGCACTACAGGCGAAGCAGGTCCACAGCTTTAATGCTGACGTAATAAAAGAATATCTTTAATTACAAATCTATATTCTCTATTTTGCAAGAAGCCCTGTCCGTGAGGATAGGGCTTCTAATTTTTTTTACTAAGACATAAAAATGGGAAATCAAAAATGTAGGGCGAGGATTTCCGAGCCGCGATTCAGGTTTATATTCCGCAAACGGCTCGGAAATCCTCGCCCTACAATTTGAGTCCTACAATTTGAGTCCTATAAATTGAGTCCTATAAATTGAGTCCTATAAATTGAGTCCTATAAATTGAGTCCTATAAATTGGGTCCTATAAATTGGGCAGGATTTCCTTCTTATATAATATTCACTTCCGGATGAATATCGATTCCGAACTTCTTTAGTACATCCTCCCTCACCTTCTCGCAGAGCGCGACAATTTCCTCTCCTTTCGCACCGCCAAGATTCACGAGCACCAGTGCTTGCTTATCATGCACAGCAGCCTTACCGAGCGACTTTCCTTTCCAACCACACTGCTCTATCATCCAGCCGGCAGGAATTTTCTCGTGGTCTTCATCCACATGATAGTGAGGCATGGCTGGATATTCCGCAAGTAACATCTCAAACTTCTCGCGACTGACAACAGGATTCATAAAGAAACTGCCACCATTGCCAAGAACCTTAGGGTCAGGAAGTTTTGCATTGCGGATGGCGATGATAGTATCGCGGATATCTTGAGCCGAAGGTTCTGAAATACCACGCTCTTCAAGCGCCTTACGAATACCACCGTATTCCACGTGCGGCACAAACTCCGTAGAAAGGCGATAAGTAACAGAAGTGACGAAATACTTCCCCTTCCATTCCTTCTTGAAGCGGCTTTGGCGATAGCCATATTCGCATTCCTCGTTCTTAATAACAACCTTCTTTCCCGTAGCAATCTCTACGGCATCAATGCTATGGATAAAGTCCTTAGCTTCAACGCCATACGCTCCGATGTTCTGTACAGCCGAAGCGCCGACATCACCCGGAATAATTGAGAGATTCTCCAGACCGTAATAGCCCAGCGAGACCGCCATAGCAATAACATCATCAAAGCACTCGCCCGAACCGGCGGTCAAGAAAACAGTCCCCGCTTCCGAAGTCACTCCAGGCAACGCAGCCCCCGTTCCCGAAGCGTTTGTTTCGGGCTCTTCATAGCTTACAGAAACGCCCTTTATGGCAGAATGCACGACAATACCCTCGTAGTCCTTCGTGAGCAACAAGTTACTTCCGCCGCCAATTACAATCAGCGGCAAGGTGCTTTTAGCGACAAAAGGCAGCTTTTCGGCTGCCTCTTGCGATGTTTCTATTTCAACAAACTGCCTACATTTAGCGTCAATGCCAAATGTATTATTGTGCAGAAGTGAGTAGTTTTCGTATATTTTCATAAGCAATTATCTCGCAGCCTCAAACTCGCGGAGGAAGCGCACATCGTTCTCAGAGAACATGCGGAGGTCTGAAACCTGATACTTCAGGTTAGTGATACGCTCCACGCCGAGACCGAATGCATAACCGCTATATACGCTGCTGTCAATGCCGCAGAGTTCAAGCACATTAGGGTCAACCATACCGCAACCGAGAATCTCCACCCAGCCAGTATGCTTACAGAATCCGCAGCCCTTACCGCCACAGATATGGCAAGAGATATCCATCTCTGCTGAAGGTTCTGTGAATGGGAAGTAAGACGGACGGAGACGGATGTCAGTATCTGGACCGAACATCTCGCGAGAGAATGTCAGGAGCACCTGCTTGAGGTCAGTGAAAGAAACGTTCTTATCAATATAAAGACCTTCAATCTGGTGGAAGAAGCAGTGAGCGCGGGCTGTGATAGCCTCGTTACGATAAACGCGACCAGGGCAGATAATGCGGATTGGTGGCTGAGTATTCTCCATCACGCGAGCCTGTACAGACGAAGTGTGCGAACGGAGAAGTATGTTCTTCGTAACGTCGTTAGGATAGTTGCTCTCTACAAAGAAAGTATCCTGCATATCGCGAGCTGGGTGATCAGCCGCAAAGTTCATCTTTGTGAACACATGGAGATCATCCTCCACCTCAGGACCATCAGCCAATGTGAAGCCCATGCGAGAGAAGATGTCGATGATTTCGTTCTTCACGATGGTGAGCGGATGGCGAGTGCCAAGGTTCACCGGATAAGCAGTACGGGTAAGGTCGATGTCGTCGCTGCTTTCCTCTGCTGTCTGCAGTTCATCGCGCAGACCGTTTATCTTGTCAAATGCAGCCTGCTTCAGGGCGTTGATCTTCATGCCCACCTCCTTCTTCTGGTCGGCAGCCACATTGCGGAACTCACCCATGAGAGCGTTAAGAGCACCCTTCTTTGACAGATACTTTACGCGGAGCTCTTCTATTTCGTCGAGATTCTTTGCTGTGAGGCCTTCCACCTCAACGAGCAGTTCTTGAATTTTCTGTAACACGGTTTATTTCGGTTTTGTGATATTTTTATAGTGAAAATGGTTGTCATTAGATAATAAAATGACATTTTACCGCTGCAAATTTATAAAAAAATTGTCAATAATTAATCAAGATGCAAGAAATAATCGTAACTTTGCACTTGATAATTGATATTATTGATGCGATTGTATTAAAGTAAAGATGAAAAAATTACTCTTTTTATTCGTGCCACTCATGGCATTCGGAATACTGTCTCTCGGGCTGGGAAGCTGCAAGGATAGCAAAAAGGATAATGATGTTGAGAGCACCGACTCTCTTCTCGACGACGAAGAGTCTGATTCGCTTGACGCTGATACCGCTGTTGTTGACAGCACTCCAGTGTCTCAGGCGGAGCAGCTTATTGATGCGCATCCTATGCCGAAGACTGCCGATGAGCTTTTCGACGACTTCTTCTTCAACTTCTCCAACAGCCGCAAGGTGCAGAAAGAGCGCATCCAGTGGCCGCTCGAGATGGAAGTGAACGGCGCCAAGAAGACTATGGCAGAAAACCAGTGGAGCATGGAGCGATTCTATGCTGACGACGGCTTCTATGTAATGCTCCTCGACGATGACAAGCAGACAAAGCTTGCCAAGGATACATCGCTCACTAGCGTAGCCGTGAAGCATGTCAATATTCCACAGAATTCACTTGAGACATTCTCTTTCAACCGCATAGAAGGTCGCTGGATGATGACGCTCCTGGAGAGGGAATCGCTCTCAGAGTCACACAACGCCAACTTCCTGAAGTTCTACCAGAAGTTTGCCACTGACACCCTCTTCTGCCAACAGAGTCTTGCCGAGACCATCAAGTTCACCGGTCCTGACGAAGAGGACGAGAACATCACCACTACCCGCGACATCTCTGCCGAGGAATACGGCATGTGGGCACCGGAACTCGCTACTGACTTCTACACCCTGTCTTACGGTCAGAAGAACGAATCGTCAAACAGCAAGGTCTTCATCATGCGACAGCCGGCTAGTTCACAGGAATGCCGACTCTACTTCCGCCGTCAAGGCAACAAGTGGACATTATATAGGTTAGTGGAATAGGAACCAAATATGCAGAACGTAAATCTCAAAATAACTCTTCTCGGAACAGGAACATCTTGCGGTGTTCCTGTTATCGGTTGTAACTGTCCCGTATGCACCAGCAGCGCTCCGAAAGACCGCCGACTCCGCGCAGCTGCCATGGTAGAGAGCGCCACCACACGCATACTCATCGACTGCGGTCCCGACTTCCGCGAGCAGATGTTGCGCCATTTCCGCGGAGTCAGTTTCAGGAGTCAGCTCAACGTCGAGGGCGATCTCTACAACACCAAGGACTTTTCCAAGGTTACACCGAAAGCCATCAGCAGCAAAATTGATGCCGTCTTCATTTCCCACATCCACTACGACCACTGCGGTGGCATAGACGACCTCCGTCCGTTCTGTGTATTCGGCGACATTCCGATCTACAGCAACGAGTTGGTTATCAATGCCATGCACGGCACTCTGCCCTATCTCTTTGCGGAAAACAAATACCCGGGCATACCAACCATAACTGCCAGCGCATACCAGAACCACGACACCATAACCGTCGGAGATATTGATGTCCAGGTCTTTACGGTCAATCACGGCAAACTGCCCATCAGCGCTTTCCGCATCGGCAACTTCGCCTACATCACCGACATGAAGACCATCGACGACAGCGAACTGCCTTTCCTCCAGGGCATTGACACCCTTGTGGTCAATGCCTTGCGTTTCAAGCCGCAGCATAACACTCACCTGATGGTTGACGAGGCGATAGACTTCGCGAGAAAAATCAGCGCCAAGACAGTCTATCTCACCCACATGTGCCATGACATCGGACTCCACGACGAAGTAAACTCCAAGCTTCCCGAGGGCTTCCAGCTCTGTTACGACGGAATGGTCATTACCCTTAAACCATAAACCATAAAACCTCACCCCCTTTTAGCCGTACGGTTAACACACACCCATGAAGCACCTCCTCATCCATCTACTTTTCCTTCTCCCCCTTTCCGCTTCGGCACAGACAGCCGATTGGCGACAGGACTACGAGAGGATATATTTCATGGATGCAAATGAAGAGAGCGAGGTGGAAGCGGAGATTGACGAGGACATGATGCAGAGCCTCGACGAGATAGCCCATAATCCCTTTAACATCAACACCATAACGCAGACTCAGCTGGAGGAATTGCCGTTCCTTTCGTCAGAGGAAATCAACGCAATCGGCTATTACATTTTCCGATACGGCGGCATGGCGACATTGCAGGAACTTCAGGCAATTCCCGAGCTCAGTTACGAGAAAAGGCAGCTGATAAGGCATTTTGTCTATTGCGGAGAGAAGGAAAAGAAAGAGACTCTCACCTTGAAAGACATTGCCTCACGCAGCAAGCACGAACTGTTCTACAGCGGCAGAATCCCACTTTACGAGCGGAAGGGCGATGTCGTCACCCCGGAAAAAGGCGGCTACATAGGCTTTCCATATAAGCACCAGTTTCGCTACAACATCACCTGCGGCAACGATCTGAAGCTTGGCGTGGTCGGCGCAAACGATTCCGGCGAGCCGTTCCTCGCCCATCGCAACACGCTGGGCTACGACTTCTACTCCTTTTATGCTCAAATCAAGAACCGAAAACTCGGCAAAACCGCCCTACTCGACAACCTCGTCGTCGGCAGATACCGCGCTGCCTTCGGCATGGGCTTGGTGCTGAACAATAACTTCGCGCTCGGCAAGTCCACCGTCATGTCTGCCTCCGGTCGCATCTCCACCGGTTTTCGTCCGCATACCGGCACCACCGATGCCAACTATCTGCAAGGCGCAGCGGCTACATTCAGTTTCAACAGCGACTACAACAAGCCCTCTTTCAGGCAGAGCATCTTCGCCTCATATCGCAGCATAAACGCCACACTGTCAGGCGATTCTGCCATCACAACAATAAACTATTCGGGCTATCATCGCACGGAGAACGAGATGAAGAAAAAGAACACTGCCACGGAGACTACGCTGGGCATAAACGAGCAGCTCAGCTATCGCAATATCACCGTTGGCGCCACCGTGGTTTACAACCATCTCAACCTGCCATTGCAGCCGGACAAGAGGGCGACTTTCCGTCGATATTATGCTGAAAGACAAGACTTCCTCAATGCCAGCCTGAGCTATCAGTACCGCAACTACCACCTGTCGTTCCAGGGCGAGACAGCCTTCGCTCCGGCCTCGCAGTCCAACGATTCGCTCGTCGGCGTTGCTTTTGCCACTATAAACACCCTAACCTTCCGACCGTCATACGGCTTCTCCGCCACCCTACTCCATCGCTATCTCTCCTATTGCTATACGGCGCTCAATGGCAGGACAATGGCAGAGAGCAGCAATCTGCAGGACGAGAACGGCATCTTCGGCAGCATAAACTGGAAGGTCAGCGGCAGTCTCGCAGTACAGTATTATGCCGACTATGCCCACTTCAGCCGACCGAAATACCTTGTTTCGCAACCGTCGGACATGATAGAGAACACTCTTCTCGCCACATGGCACCAGGCATACTGGACCGTCACCGCCCGCGCCCGTTTGAAGAACAGGCAGTATGACAATAGCGAGAAAACTGCTCTCGTATGGAAACGCAATGCGTCGCTCAGGTTGCAGACGGAATACGATGCCAACGCCAACACCGTCGTAAACACGAACCGACAGCTCGGACTCCATGCCAAACTCCTCCTGCAATATGCTCATTACGACAAGGCGGAGGCACAGAGCAATGGTTTTCTGGCCCTCCTCTCAGGCGGCATCAAGCCGGTAAGTAACAAGAAGGCGAAGATCTTTCAGAATCTGGACATCGATATCTCAGCCGGCTACTTCAATACCGACGACTACTACTCCGCCATCTATGCCTACGAGCGCGGCATGTCCTACGGCATGGGCTTCTCTCAGTATTACGGCGAGGGCATGCGTCTCTCTCTCCTACTCCGCTCCGACATCACCCGCCGTCTTCAGGCAGCCATAAAGGTTGGCAGCACGAAATACTTCGACCGCGACACTCTCGGTACCAGCTGGGAGGAGATAAAATCAAGCATCCGCACCGACATCGACTTCCAACTAAGGATCAGATTATAGCGATAACTCATGCGGAAGATGATATGTGGCTCAAAGAAACTGGATAAGAAACTAAAGAAACTTACTTGGCGAAGTAACCCTGCATTATAGCCGCCCCTTATCAAGGGGCTCTAAATCTTCGAGCAAAAAAACAAAAGAAATCTTTGAGAAAAACTCTTGAGGAAAATGGGGAAGTAATGAGGAAACTAAACAATGTAAAAACTTCCACATATTCCACACATTCCCCAAGAGAACAATTAAAATCACCTTCTCCAAGGATTACAAATTGTTTCACCAAGGGACACGATTTGTTTCACCAAGGGATACAACTAATTTTCTTATAAGAAACTATTCATTTTCTTACTAGAAAAAAAATATTTTCTTACTAGAAAAATTATCTTTTCTTATAAGAAAACGTATCG
Source organism: Bacteroidaceae bacterium (assembly GCA_024401275.1). Taxonomy (GTDB): domain Bacteria; phylum Bacteroidota; class Bacteroidia; order Bacteroidales; family Bacteroidaceae; genus Prevotella. Next base: position 100,329 of record JAKSLJ010000009.1, read on the forward strand.
TCCCGCAGGGAGATATAATTCGTCTCGTGGGAAGATACTATTCGCCTCGTAGGGAGATACTATTCGTCCCGCAGGAAGTTAAGAAAAGTAATGAACGGAATTATAGTTTTCAAAGAGAATTAAGGTGGGTTCTATAAATTAGCTTTGTTAGATTGCGAGTTTATTTTTGAGTTCAAAATGTTAGTTAAAGATGGAGTGTAGCGGGCTACACGACTGATTTAACTGACAGTTTGAGCCAAAAAGAAACCGAAAGATGACAAAACGTAACCCATTAATCATTAAAGAAAATCTCGGTGGTAATTTATAGAACCCACCTTAATATAAACAAAAAGATATGAACCAACTGACACCGGAACAGGCACTGAAAAGACTCTCCTCCACCTGCGCCCGCCGCGAAGTCTGCGAACATGATGCCCTGCAGAAGTTGCGCCAATGGCAAATCAGCGACGAGGAGCAGGCGAAGATCATGGCACAGCTCACGAAATACGGCTTCATAGACGATGAGCGCTATGCCCGCGCCTATGCAGAAGACAAGATGAAATACAACCGTTGGGGAGCTCGTAAGGTGGAGATGATGCTGCGCCGCAAGGGCATCGACGACGACATCATCAGCGACGCCATCGCCGAGTTTGCCGACGAGGAAAGCACCACCGAGACTCTACGCAAGCTGCTTGAGGAGAAAACCCGCTCCCTGAAGAACGAAACCGATCCATACAAAAAGAAGCAAAAACTGCTGCGCTTCGCCATTTCCCGTGGCTTCGACTACAGCGACATCCTCGACATTCTGGAAGAATAAAAGTCCACAAACAGAAACCCACCAGACTTCAAAAAGCGATAAACAAGAAAGAAACACATGGTACAACTTGCTATTTCCCCACCAAAAGATAAAAAGTGTGTTTCGTGGGGAAATAGTCCCTATAAAACTTGCATAATTCAATTATTTTTAGTTACTTACCCGTTCTGGCGAGAATGCGCGCTCAACGACATCCAAAGGGCTGCAACGGAACTATCACCGTTGCAGCCCTTACCCTTAATATTAGATTTGTATTTGAAGTTCGTTAGTTTATCCTTCGTAGAATCCTTCCTTACTCTTGCTTGACCATTTTAGATACATGTCTTGGTAATTCACCTTGATGAACTGTGTGATCTTACTAATCTCGCGATCAGTCAAGACGCCTCGATTCTGTAGGATAGCATCACCATTTGCTTTTACGAAAAACTTGGCAGATCCCGCCTCTGTTAGCTTGCGGTCACTGGCATGGACATGCATGCATTCCACAACACAGAAAGACGTGAAGTAGAGATAATATCCAGCCACTTTAAACTCATAGTACTTTGGCATTGTCAATCCTCCATATAAATGCGATTTGCAATAAGATACTTGCGTGCAATGGAAATTTCTATGTCATCCATCGTAGTTTCAATGGCTTCATCCTGACTGTTGAATACTGAAGCTTTGTCAGGGTGATTCAGATTGAGCACATGTATGCCATCTTCCTTGCGTTCAAAAGCGTAACCATTAACGATTACATCAGCACGGTCGGCAATAGTTTTAATATCAAGCATAGTGAACACTTACTTTTTTGATTGGACGTAGAAACTCTGCTTTGTCAATATAAAGCCCCTCAAGGATAGGGTCAAGGTCAATATATTCCTCCTCTGGGTCATCTCTATGCTTATATTTTGCCATCACCACGATATAACCGTTATCCCATTCTTTCACCGTGAGGTATCGCTCAAGGGAATATGGAGCCTTGAAGCGTACATTATACCCCCCGAAGCGGAAAATGGTATATCCATCTCCACTGCTCAGAATAGCTTCGTTTGAAGAATACTCAGAAGAGTTTTGCACTTTTATGTCCATATTGTCTATCATAATGATTTTGTGACCCATTTGCCGAGTGCAAAGTTACTGATTTTTCTGAAAATCTCATTCTTTTAATGCCACAAAGTGTTGATTGCGCGTAATTTTTAACATAAATTGGAGAAAACGAAGGGTTGGAGGCAGCATAATAGGTAGTGGAAACTGCAAAATACCACCAAGGGCTGCAACGGAACATTCACCGTTGCAGCCCTTTATCGTTATTCTTTGCTTGTAGGGCGAAGTTTACTGAGCCGTTTCGGTCGCAGAAACCTGAATCGCGGCTCACAAATGTTCGCCCTACGTATTACCAGTCTTCGCTATCATCCATGACGCGATTGCCTAGACGTTCGTTTAATCTACCCAGACGTAGCCGTCATCATCTTGTTCTAGCGTTTCCCCACCAAATGGATCACGACTCAAATTCTCCATACCGTTTCCTTCTCCCGATCCAGCGAGAATTGGAGAGGAGCTTGACTCTATCACCTCAAACTCTGGTTTTGTATATTCTTTCTTTTTCATTGCTATCTAATTATTCTTTTTTGTTCTACACCCCCTCCCTCACTGGGAGGGTTGGGGTGGGGCTTTACTTTATCGTTACCTTCTTTGTCTTGCCGTTGCCGTACTTCACGATGTTCACACCCTTCTGGAGGCTATTGATACGGCGACCGTTCATGTCGTAGTACTCAGCAGTGCCATCGGTGATAGCATTGAGAGTCTCTACTGCTGTAACGTCATCGTCTTCGTCAGCAATCCTGATGCTGAGGGAACTTGCCTTGGCACCTGCCCATGTGCTCTTGAGGTATGCACGGAATGGAGCTACCTTGACGCCCCAAGCTGCTGCCCACGCATCGTACACACGCCAGAACTGGTTGTTTGAGATGAAGTAATCATTTATGTCAAGCTCTGTTGTCTCGTATGTGCCTACAAGCTGTAAACCGTTGGCCTCAGAGCCTTCATTGAACTGACCGGAAACAGTTGTGTTACTTGCGGTGAGGGTGAGGTTATAATTTCCAGCCAAATCATCATGCAGACGGAAGATAACAGGAGTGCCGGCAGGTAGAGTACCGTCAAACTTTATCAGAGTGAGATTATAATCGTCCATTGCAAAGAGTGTATAGAGGTCATAGTCTGCACCGCTGCCGTTAACATCAAATGGCACTACGAGAGTTCCCCACTGGTTCTTGATGCCTCGGCGAGTGTATGAAGCAGACTGAACCGCAGGAAACCTAGGATTGTCCCCTGTATATACATACGAGTCATCGGAGAGAGTGACAGTCTTGGTGCAATTGACTGCAGCAAACACCGTCTCATTCTCAACTTGTGGGATAGATGCCATTTTTACAGCCTGCAGTCTTCCAAGGTCAGCAAACGCATACCTTGCTATACTCTTAACTGAACTTGGAATAGTCAGGGTTCCATCAAAATATTTGCAAACCTGAAACGCTCCGATTCCTATGTTTGTAACAGTATTAGGTATTGTGAGATCTCCTTTAAAATCTTTACAATTCCAGAATGCATTTTGTCCAATGGTCACCAAAGGCTTGTTAAATTCTATTACACCCTTTCCATCTGCATATGTATTGCTGATAATGGTGAGCTTTTGGTTTTTTGCATCCTTTAATTCACTGGCATCATATGGTGCTACAGCCTTGTTTGTACTTGATGTGTAGCGGAAGAAGCTATGGTCACAAACAGTACAGAGCGTATGATGTGGATCTGTCTCATCATCGAAGGTGTGAAGACCTGTGGCTGCAATATCATCTACGTCCTTGGTGTCACTATACTGAGCACCTTCCACTGTAGTCATAGCGGTGTAGCGAGTAGTTCCCTGCGTAGTACAGGTAGGAGCTACTTGCTGAGCAGATTCGATACCGTTGCCCAAAGTCACACTCGCAGAAGATGTATGATTAGCGTCGTATGAACAGGTACGTGTGCAGGTGGCTGAGTGACCATCATTGTTCCATGACCAAACACCAGCACCGTAGTTGTGGTTGAGGGGATCGATATCAATATCCGCTACTTCCTTGCTATCACTGTATTCTACGTTTTCCACGGTAGTCGTAGCGGTATAGGTGTGAGACCCTTTCTTTGAGCATGTGGCTGCTTCTGTCAACTCTGAGGTTATACCGTTGCCCAAAGTCACACTCTTGGAAGATGTATGGTTAGCATCGTGTGAACAGGTACGGGTGCAGGTAGCGGAGTGACCATCGTCTTCCCATGACCATGCGCCAGCACCATAACTGTGACCGAGGGCGGCGATAGTATATACATTTGTCTTGGTTGCGCTGTAGTTGTATGCGCTATTGGCTGCAGTGTACGAGCCTGTA